>NZ_JAIUIC010000009.1:0-277081 GCF_020165455.1 Mesorhizobium sp. BR1-1-3 | reverse complement strand
TAGGGGAATAGGGGAATAGGGGTGGCGGCAGTCACTGCTTCGGGCTAATTTGCCCTATTGCCCTATAATTTTCCCAACAGCTCCGGCGTCGGCCAGCCATCCACCGGCAAACCTAGCCGCGTCTGCTCCTTGCGGATCGCCTCGCGGGTGTTGGTACCCAAAATGCCGTCGACGGTGCCGACATCGTAGCCCTTGGCTTCCAGCTTGGTCTGCAATGCCTTCATCTGCTCATTGTTGAGACCGGTCTCGGGATTGCGCGGGTCCAGCGGCGGCGCGCCTGCCAGCCGTGCGGCAAGGTTGGCTGCCGTCAGCGCATAGGTGAAGGACTGATTCCATTCGAGATAAACGTCGAAATTGTCGTAGGCGAGGAAGGCTGGCCCCTTGCGGCCCATCGGCAGCGCGAGGCCTGCTTTCAGGCCGTTATCGACCAGCGGCGCGCCGCTGGGGTAGGTGACGCCCCATTGCGCCCACTGCGACAGCGGCAGCTTGTTGGTGCGACCGGTCTGATCCCACGGCATGTCTTCGGGCACGCGGACTTCCTGGATCCAGGGCTGGTCGCGTTTCCAGCCGCGCGACAGCACCTTGTTGGCAGTGGTCATGATCACATCAGGCACGCTGCCGCGCAGGTCGATCTTGCCGTCGCCGTCGCCGTCGACGCCGCGTGCCAGATAGTCGGAGGGCAGGATCTGCGTCTGGCCGATCTCGCCGGCCCAGGCGCCCCTGACATCGGCCGGCAGCACGCCGCGATCGATCAGTTCCAGAAGCGGCACCAGCTGTTGCCGGAAGAGCTGCGGCCGGCGGCAATCATGGGAAAGCGTCACCAAGGCGCTCAGCGTGTGGAAGTCGCCCTGCACGGCGCCGAAATCGGTCTCCAGCGCCCAGAAGGCGGCGATGATCGGCGCCTGGACGCCGAACTGCTGGTCGGCGCGGGCGAAGACATCCGCGTATTTCTTCATGTTCGCCGCACCTTGCTTCAGGCGATAGGCCGAGATCATCCGGTTGGAAAACTCGACAAAGGTTTGGGTGAAGACGCCCTGGGCGCGGTCGCGCGCCAACACCTTGTCATCTAAGGTTGCCGCTTCAAGGGCGTCGAGACCCACTGCACCTACGCCGGCCGCCTTGGCTTCCGCGGCGACGCCCTGCTTCCAGGATTCGAAGTCGCCGCCGCATTCCTGCGCCATCGCCGGCAAGGCCGTGGCGCACAGGGTCAGCGCAGCCGCGAGGACTTTGGAACGCAGTCGCATCAGCTTCCTTTCGAAACGAACAGGGGGTCATTTGTTGTGCTCCCCCCCGGGAAGCCCAACGCCCTGAATTACCGGCGGTTGCACTCTTTATCGCTGGCTGTGTCGAAAAGCAGGCGGCAGGCCCGGTGTCAACGGTGTTCTGCGGCAGCTTCTCTGCTGGAGTGATTTGATGCAGGGCAGTGCTGCCGTTGCACCGGTTCAACGGAAGCTCTGCTGGAGTGATTTGATCCAGGGCGGTGCTGCCGTTAAACCGGTTCAACGGAAGCTCTGCTGGAGTGCTTTTGATCCAGGGCGGTGCTGCCGTTGAACCTGACGTCAACGGGTGTTCTGCCGCAGCCATTTGTTCCAGGCGGCTTCGCTGCCGTTGAAGACGTTGATGTCGGACTTGCCGGTCATGCCGGGAACGATGCCGGTTCCGGTGTACTGCCAGAAGGTGAAGGGGTGGCTGCCGTATTTCTCACGCGGATGGCCGGCGACGGAACGCAGCCAGTAGGGATAGCCGCGGAACCCTGACAGCCCGTTGTCGTCGAAGAAGTCGACGGAAGTGTAGATGATCGGCTTCTTGCCGTAATGGCGTTCGACGATTTCGAGGAAGGTGGTCATCTCCGCGCGCACCGTGGCGGCGTCGGGACGCAGCCTGCAGGTCGGCGATTGCGGGTTCCATTCCATGTCGAGGACCGGCGGCATCGCCGAGCGATCGACGGGGACGTTGCGGATGAACCAGCGCGCCTGAACGGCGGCCGGGGTGCAGAAATAATAGAAATGATAGGCGGCTCGCGGAATCCCGTTGGCCTTCGTGCGCGCCCAATGCTCGCTGAAATACTCGTCGAAACGGTCGCCGCCCTCGGTCGCCTTGATGAAGGCGAAGGAGATGCCGCTCGCCCTGGCAGCCGGCCAGTCGACCGAGGTCTGGTATTTGGAAACATCGGTGCCGTGGACGGCATAGTTCCACGGCGCGCCGCTCTCCCATTCATGCGGCTTGGAGTCGGCAAAGCGCGGCGCGCGCACGGTAACCGTCGGGCTGCTCGAAGCGGATGGCGACAGCGGCGAGAGATCGTCGACGGTCGAGCAAGCACCAAGCAGCGCTAGCATGATCAGGCCCGCAAGACGGCGCATCGCAATTCCCGAGCCGGATTCAGCCGGTCGCTGATGGGTCTTTACACTGTTGGCCTGCTTTGTGATCGGGCCCCCTCCGAACGATCGCCCCACAGCATCGCTCAGCATATCCTGTGATCGCCGATCATGGTTGATAATCCGTTGATGACGCTCGACAAGCATTGTGATTTGCGGAAGCAATGGCGGCAAATCGATGACATAAGGGTCGCGCAGGGCCCGGAGGAAATAAATGCGGATCGTGGTCAAGATCGTCAAATGGCTGCTTGGCCTGATCGTCCTAGTGATCGCAGCACTTTTTGCCTGGCTTTATATCGCGCCACCGGAGTTGATCAGGGTTGGCTCGGGCTACTCGGCCAAGATCGTCTGTTCGAACGTTTTTATCGCCGGCCGCGATCCCAATGAGGTGCTGGCCGTCGACGTGCAGGCACCCGGGCATCCCCTGCTGCGGTTAATGCGGGTTTCGGTGGACAAGAACAGGGGAACGGTGTCTGCCGGCCTGTTCGGTTTCCTCGGCAAGAGCGTCGCCGTAGCCCGCGACGGGCTTGGCTGCGCTTCGGTTCCGGACGGCGACGTAGGAAAGGTGCGGCGGACCGCGATCCAAGCGGGGCCCTCGGCAGTCACCATGGGCGACCTGTGGCCGCAAGGCGAACGGGTCGAGGCATCACAGGATCCGGTTGTTGCCAAGCTGCTGGACGATGCGGCGCTGATCGGCACCGGCATGCGCGCGGTGGTGGTGGTCAAGAATGGCCGTGTCGTCGCCGAGCGCTACGGCGATGGCTTTTCCGCCAGGACGCCGCTGCTCGGCTGGTCGATGACCAAAACGGTGAATGCCGCCATCGTCGGTACGTTGGTCAAGGACGGCAAGATGGCTTTCGACAACAAAAACCTGTTTGCCCCGTGGAAGGCGGACGGCCGCGCCGCGATCAGCCTTGCCGACATGATGGCGATGTCGAGCGGGCTGGAGTTCAACGAGGATTATGGCGACGTCGCCGACGTCACGCGCATGCTCTATCTCGAACCTGACATGGCGGGCTTTGCCGAATCCAAGCCGCTGGCTGCAGAGGTCGGCAAACAGTTTTCCTATTCGAGCGGCACGGCGGTGATGCTGTCGCGCCTCTGGCAGGACGCGGTCGGCGACAAGGCCAGGGCGCTGACGTGGCCGCGCACGGCGCTATTCGAGCCGCTCGGCATGCACAGCGCGGTGCTTGAAACGGACGAGCAGGGCACCTTCGTCGGCTCGTCCTATCTCTACGCGACCGCGCATGACTGGGCGCGCTTCGGCCAGTTCCTGCTGCAAGGCGGGGTGTGGAACGGCAACCAGATCCTGCCGGCCGGTTTCGTCGACTGGATGCGAGAGCCGGCATCCGCCTCGAAGGTCTACGGCAAGGGCCAATTGTGGATCGAGGCCCCGGGCGATGAGGAAAACCCCGGCGCCGGCGTCGCGGCAGGCCTGCCCAAGGACACGTACTGGATGGAAGGCCATGACGGGCAGACGGTTGCCATCATTCCCTCGGAGCAGTTGGTGGTGGTGCGGCTGGGGCTGACGCCTGCCAAGCTTGGCTATCGGCCGCAGACGATGGTGGGGGCGTTGGTGAAGGCACTCCATTAAGGTGCATTGACATTCAGGTGAGGTCGGCCTGCAAATGGCGGTTTCACCTTGGCTAGCCGCGCGGCCCGATAACCGCCAGCCAGGCGTAGCCGCGATAAAGCGTGCGGAAACGGAAGCTTGCGCCGGTTCGCCGAGATTCCGATTCCAGCACTTCGCGCAGCGATTCACGCGGCGCGACGTGGAATTTTTTCAGCCAGCCGCGCAGCAGTGCGCGGAACCAGCCGGGCAGGCCTTCCTGCTGGCCGAAATCGACGATGTGCAGCGAACCGTTCGGCGACAGGGCGGCAAGTGCCGCCGATACTGTTTTTTCCCAGCCGGGGATCATCGACAGCGAATAGGACACGAAGACACGATCGAAGCGTTCGACGCCGAAAAGTGCACAGGCATCGAAATCAGTGGCATCGCCCCTAGCCAATATGACGCGACCGGACAGGCCCTCGCGGTCGATCGCCTTTCCGGCCGTCTCCAGCATTTCGGCCGAAATATCGAGGCCGAAAAAGCGCGCGTCGGGATAGTGACGGGCGGCGAGGATGACGTTGCGGCCGGTGCCGCAGCCGAGTTCCAGCACGGTGCCACCGACAGGCACGTCGAGCCCCGAGATCATTGGGTCGCGGCCGAGCAGGTAGTATTTGCGGGTCAGGTCGTAGATGTGGCGCTGCCAGCGGTAGACGCCGTCCATCAGTTCGGCATGATTGGCCTTGAATTCGGGGCTGGCCGGCAGCTCGCTGGTGCTCATGCCGCGCGCTTTACGTAGAGATGGAAGCCGCCATAGATGGCCGAGCGGTCGCGGGCCGAAAATTCCCGCGAAGCCTGGTCCTGATAGTCCCATTGGTCGAGCAGCGAACTGGAGACGCGACCCGGCAGCAGGCTGGGCTCGGCGGCGGTGCGGAAGATGACGCGGGCGCCGGCCGAAGCCGTGCGGGTGATTTCCGCCCACAGCGCGTTGAGCTGATCGTCGGTCATCCAGTCCTGTGCGTCGAGCAGAACGAAGCGGTCGACCGCGCCTGCATCCTTGCCGGCGAGAAACTCGATCAGATTGGCATGGTGGATGGCGACGCGGCCGACATTGCCGCGGATGGTTTCGTAATTCTGCTTTTCGAGATAGGCGGGCAGGGCGGCCTCGCCGGGGTTCGGATAGCGGCGGGCAAAGGCCTGCCAGGCGAAGTAGTTATTCTCCAGCGGAAAATCGCAAGCGAGTTTTTCCAGCCGGGCTTTCAGCACGCTGGCCATGGTGCCGTCGCCAGAAGTGATCAGCGAATCGTACTGCGCCGGTGGAATGCCGAGGCCGAACAGTGAAGCCTTGCGCGACGTCGCCCATCTCAAAAGCTTGTTGTCGAAGACCGGCGCCAACTCCTCGTTGAAGAAGCGGCGCTGCTCGCCGATGTTCCTGGCCTGCATGATGCCGGCTGGGTCGACGCCGAAGAATTTTCCCGTGCGATGGCCCATGGCGATGAACAGGCCGAGCAGGCCGGTCTGGTAGAAATTGCGGTCGAACACAGTGATCCTACGGCGGCCGCGCCAGTTGCGGCGCTCCCAGTAGTGACGGCTGACAGGATCGAGATGCGGCGCGATGAAACGGTCATACGCTCTCGAATTGTGGCTGGTGTCGGCGGCGCCGAAGAAGCGGAACAGGTCGCCCTGCGATGGCAAATGGCGCACCGCCTCCAGCTTCATGCGGTTCAGCGCGATGTGCGCGGTGTTGAGGTCGACGGCGTCGACCCGGGCCGGCGAGCGCGTGAGGTAGGCCAGGATGTTGCAGCCGCCGGAGGCGATAGTGACGACGCGGTGGCCCTGGCCAAGCTGCATCGCCTCCATGTCGACATCGGGGTCTTCCCAGATCTGCGGATAGACGAGGCCGGAGAACAGGAAGGCGAACAGCCGCTCCGAAATGCCGGCCTTCGACAGCGGGCGGTTCTGATAGACGGCCTTTCCAACTTCCTTGCCGCGGCGAAAAACCAGATCTGCGGAAACGTCCGTCATGGCAAAGTGATTCCCCATTTGCTTTGCCGCAAGCGGGTAGCGCTCGGCGATGACAGATGGATGACAGCAGCCGGCTAGCAGCCCGGGGGCGAGGTCATCGCCGGCCAAATCCCCCCGGCGTCGGCGTCGTCAGGATGACGGCGTCTCCTGCCTGCAGCACGGTCTGGTCGCAGGCTTTCAGCAGGTCGATCGTGCCGTCCTTGCGGCGGATCTTGGTCGAGCCGACCTCGCCGTCGCCGCCTCCGTCCAGCCCTTGCGGCGGCCGGTTGCGGTGCGAGGACAGGATCGCGCATTCCATCTTTTCGAGGAAGCGGATGGTGCGTTTGGTGCCGTCGCCGGCGCTCCATCTGCCCTTGCCGCCGGAATCTTTCCGGATGTGGAAATCCTCGAGCAGAACGGGAAAGCGCAGCTCCAGCACTTCGGGATCGGTGAGGCGCGAATTGGTCATGTGGGTGTGGACGCCGGAGGTGCCGGCAAAGCCGCGGCCCGAGTTCATCTGGCCGGCCGGCGAGCCGGAGCAGATCGTCTCGTAATATTGATACGTCTTGTTGCCGAAGGTCAGGTTGTTCATCGTGCCTTGGGCGTTGGCCATGGCGCCCATGGCGCCGAACAGCGCGTTGGTGACATGCTGCGAGGTCTCGACATTGCCGGCGACGACGGCGGCGGGGTAGGCGGGTTTCAGCATGCAGCCATCGGGAATGATGATGTTGATGGGCCGCAGGCACCCGGCATTCATCGGGATCATATCCTCGACCATGACGCGGAAGGCGTAGAGCACGGCGGCGCGGGCCACCGGCTCGGGCGCGTTGAAATTGTTCTTCATCACCGGCGAGGTGCCGGTGAAGTCTACCGTCGCCTCGCGCTTTTGCCGGTCGACCGTGATCTTCACCTTGATGATCTGGCCGGTGTCGGTCGGGTATTCGTACTCAGAACTATCCGGCAGCCGCTCCAGCACGCGGCGCACGCTTTCGGCGGCATTGTCCTGGACATGGCCCATATAGGCCTCGACGACATCGAGGCCGAAATGGGCGACCATCTTGCGCAGTTCGGCTACGCCCTTCTCGTTGGCGGCGATCTGCGCCTTGAGGTCGGCGATGTTCTGGTGCGGATTGCGGGCCGGATAGCGGTGATCGGTGAGCAGCGTTTCCAGCTCCTTCTCGCGGAAGCGGCCACGGTCGACGATGCGGAAATTGTCGAACAGCACGCCTTCCTCGTCGACCGTGGTGGCGAGCGGCGTCATCGAGCCGGGTGCCGTGCCGCCGATATCGGCGTGATGGCCGCGCGAGGCGGCCCAGAACAGGATTCTTTCCTTGGCATCATCGAAGACCGGCGTCACGACAGTGATGTCCGGCAGATGCGTGCCGCCATTATAGGGTGCGTTGAGGGCAAAGACGTCGCCGGGGTGGATGTCGCCGGAATTCAGCCGGATGATGGTTTCGACCGAGCGGTCCATCGAGCCGAGATGCACCGGCATGTGCGGCGCATTGGCGACCAGCGCGCCGGTACGGTCGAAGACGGCGCAGGAAAAATCCAGCCGTTCCTTGATGTTGACGGAATAGGCGGTGTTCTGCAGCGTGACGCCCATCTGCTCGGCGATCGACATGAAGAGGTTGTTGAAGACCTCCAGCATGACCGGATCGGCCTCGGTGCCGAGCGCTGCCTGCCGGCGCTTTTTCTCGACGCGGCGCAGGAGCACATGGTTCCTGGCGGTGATTTCGGCCAGCCAGCCCGGCTCGATGACGATTGTCTGGTTCGGCTCGATAATCAAGGCAGGTCCCGCAACCCTGTTTCCCGGCTTCAGCGCCTCGCGGCGGAAGATGGGTGAAGTGCGGCACTCTCCCTCGGTGAAGATTTCGCGGGTCTGTGAAGGGCTTACGGCAAGGTCTTCGGTTCGCGATTCAGTTTCGTCGCGCCCAGTGCCGCCGGTGTCGGTGCCTTCGACGCCGACGGTCTCGACGATCATCGGCTTGTCGTCATAGACGAAACCGAACTGCGCCTTGTGGGCGATTTCAAAATCGCGCCTGGCCTGGAAAATCGAATCCGCCTCGAAATTCACCGGCAGTGTCGTGTCGGTGCCGTCGTAGCGAATGTGCAGCACCGGCTTCGTGGCGACCGTATCCTCGCCGATGCCTTGCGCCGCGAGTTCGGCGACAACGGCTTTTCTCAAGATGGCAATGAGGTTGCCGATCTCCGTTCTGGACTCTTCGGCAAGCGGTTTCAGCAGCGCCTGCTGGCGCGAGGCAAAGACCGAGGACAGGCCGATGCCATAGGCCGACAGAAGACCTGAGAAGGGATGGATCAGCACCGCTTCCATGCCGAGCGCATCGGCGACCAGGCAAGCGTGCTGGCCGCCGGCGCCGCCAAAACAGTTCAAGAGATATTCGGTGACGTCGTAGCCGCGCTGCACGGAGATCTTCTTGATAGCATTGGCCATGTTTTCGACGGCGATGGTGACGAAGCCCTCGGCGACAGTCTCGGGCGACCGGCCGTCGCCGATTTCGGCGGCGAGTGCGGCGAATTTTGCCCGTACCGTCTCGACGTCGAGCGTCTGGTCCTGGCCGGGTCCGAAAATGGCCGGGAAGAAATCGGGCTGCAGCTTGCCCAGCATCACATTGGCGTCGGTGACGGCGAGCGGGCCGCCGCGCCGGTAGGCTGCCGGGCCGGGATTGGCGCCAGCCGAATCCGGCCCGGCCCGGAAGCGGCCGGCCTCGTAGTGCAGGATCGAGCCGCCGCCGGCGGCGACGGTATGAATGCGCATCATCGGCGCGCGGATGCGCACGCCGGCGACCTCGGTGTCGAAGGCGCGCTCATATTCGCCGTCATAGTGAGCGACGTCGGTCGAGGTGCCGCCCATGTCGAAACCGATGACCTTGTCGAAGCCGGCGAGCCTGGCCGTCTCGACCATGCCGACGACGCCGCCGGCTGGTCCTGACAGCAGTGCGTCCTTGCCCTGGAACATGTCGGCGGCGGTGAGACCGCCCGACGACATCATGAACATCAGGCGGGGAAATTGATCGCTCTCCCCCACAAGGGGGGAGCTTGGCGCCGCACCCAACTCTCCCGCCACCCTTTGCACATAGCGCGACAGGATCGGCGACAAATAGGCGTCGACCACCGCGGTGTCGCCGCGGCCGACCAGCTTGATCAGCGGCGAGACCTCATGGCTGACCGAGACCTGGCTGAAACCGAGTTTGCGGCAGACTTTCGCCACGGCCTTCTCGTGCTCGGGGTATTTCCAGGCGTGCATGAAGACGATGGCGACCGCATCGATGCCATCGGCCCTGGCCTGTTCGATCGCCGGCCGGCAGGCGGCGATATCGAGCAATTGTTCGACGCAGCCATCGGCGCGCACACGCTCGTTGATTTCGATGACGCGCTCGTAGAGCTGTTCGGGAAGGATGATCTCCTTGGCGAAGATGTCCGGGCGCGCCTGGTAGGCGATCTTCAGCGCATCGCGGAAGCCCTTGGTGATGAGCAAAAGCACGCGGTCGCCCTTGCGCTCCAGCAGCGCATTTGTGGCGACCGTGGTGCCCATCTTGATGTCGCCGATCAGGCCGCTCGGGATCGTGTCGCCGGCCGACAAGCCAAGAAGGTCGCGAATGCCCTGGATGGCGGCATCGTTATAGGCTTCGGGATTTTCGGAGAGAAGCTTGCGCGGGTGCAGCCCGCCTTCCGGATCTCGGCCGATGATATCGGTGAATGTGCCGCCGCGGTCGATCCAGAAATCCCATTTTTCGGTCATGACAGCCCCTGGCGCTCTTCTGTTCGATCGGTGTTTCGGCACATGCTGTTAGTTCGCTACGGCCTGAGCGGCAATCGCAAATGAACCAGACGATGTTACATGCGGAAACGCAACGTTACGAAACTCATGGCCGGCTGACGCATTTGTCCTTCGACCGCTCACGGCAACGTGAGCGTGTGTTGAAGGAGAGACAAATGAAAAAGCTCATTCTCGCGTCCGTTTCCGGTTTGGCCTTGCTTGGCGTCGCCGCCTGCAGTGACAGCGGTACGGACAACACCACCACCCAGAGCACCAACCCGCCGGCCGCCGAGGAACCGATGAAGCCGGCCACCCCGGAAGCCACGCCGCCGGCCGCGACGCCTCCGGCAACGGATAATTCGACCACGAAGAGCATCACACCCGAGAAGCCCGCCGAGCCGGCTCCGGCAACACCAGCTCCTGCGCCCGCGCAGTAGTGAGCAAGCAGTACTTCGTGTGATGAATGAGGAAGGCCGGCTCGCGCCGGCCTTCCTCATGTCGTCCGAGCGCCGTGGGCCAATCCCTCTTGCGCGTCAGATCGATTTGTCGCGCAAAGCCTGCGGCACTGTCCCGGCTTGATAGGAGGGAGCGGTGGCTCTAAGAAGCAGGCCATGTCGATTTGGGATCGCCTCGGCGAGTTCATCACCCGCGTTTCATCCTCAACCTCGTCGGGTGTCGCCGACGTCGTCGAGGCCGTGCGCACGGTTTTCTCCGGCGATGCGGATTTGCGCCGGCGTGTCGCCTTTTCGGTGGCGATGATCGCGCTGTCGGCCAAGATGGCCAAGGCCGATGGCATCGTCACCCAGGACGAGGTGCGCGCCTTCCAGGAGATATTCGAAGTGCCGCCGAAGGAGACGCGCAATGTGGCGCGGCTGTTCGATCTCGCCCAGCGCGACGTGGCCGGTTTCGAAACCTATGCCGAGCGGATGGCCCAGATGTGCGGTTCGGGCCATTCCAACTGCGTGATGCTTGAAGACATACTCGACGGTCTGTTCCATATCGCCAAGGCCGACGGGCTGGTGCACGAGCGCGAAGGCCATTTCCTGCACCGCATCGCCGAGATTTTCCGCATCGACGAAGCGCATTACGAAGCCATCATGGCCCGGCACGTCAATCTCGGCGCCGGGGATCCCTATGTCGTGCTGGGCATCGAGCGCGGCAAGCCGTTCGAAGAGGTCAGGAAACGCTATCGCAAGCTGGTTTCCGACAATCATCCCGACCGGCTGATCGCGCGCGGCCTGCCTCAGGAATTCATCAAGATCGCGACCACCAGGGTGGCGGCGATCAACGCCGCCTACGAGATGATCGAGCGGGGCCTGCGCCACGCATGAGCGGCTTTCTGCCCGACGAGCCACGTGCCGAAGTCAGGGTATCGCCGAATTTCGGCCCGCGACGCGAGACACCCAGGCCTGACATGATCGTGCTGCACTACACCGGCATGGCGACCGGCGCCGGGGCCGAGGCCTGGCTTTGCGATCCGGCCAGCGAGGTCTCGTCGCATTATCTGGTCCACGAGAATGGCCATATCGTGCAGATGGTCAGGGAAAGCGACCGCGCCTGGCATGCCGGCAAGAGTTCGTGGTTCGGACGCGCCGACATCAATTCCTGTTCCGTCGGCATCGAGATCGTCAATCCGGGGCATTCGCTGGGCTATCCCGGTTTTCCCCGGCGGCAGATCGATGCCGTGATCGGGCTGTGCCGGGGGATCGCCGGTCGGCATTCGATCGCCGCCGAGCGGGTACTCGCGCATTCCGATGTTGCGCCGGGGCGCAAAATCGATCCCGGCGAGAAGTTTCCGTGGCGGACGCTATTCGAGGCCGGTGTCGGCCATCTCGTTACGGCCGCCCCCGTCAGGCGAGGCGCCACTCTGACAACCGGCGACACCGGCGGCGATATCGAAGCGTTGCAGTCGATGCTGGCGCTCTACGGCTATGGCGTTGAAATATCCGGCGTTTTCGACCGGCAGACGGAGGCGGTGGTCGAAGCCTTCCAACGGCATTTCCGGCCGCGCAAGGTGGACGGCGTTGCCGACGGTTCGACGCTGCGGACGCTGCAAAGGCTGCTTGCTTCCGTGAAGCGCTAATCCCCGGGAGACCTCTCTCAAGCAATTCTTTCCAATCCTTAAGTTACAGGCTGTCACTCAAAGTGACTTGCCTGGCCTTGTTTGACACCAATTCGGGCGTCAAACGGCTGACGTGTAGATGTCGGACCCCAAGCCCCCCGGGTTGTTCCGACGTTGGTTAGGCGTTGCTGCGTGAACATCTTCGCGCGGTTCAGACAGACAGGATCACATGCAGAAATTTACCGTTTTAACGGCAGCTCTTGCTGCCGGCGTAATGACTTTTGCCTTCAGTGCGGCGCATGCAGCGTCATTCAGCCCGCGGGCCGATCAAGGGTTTCCCGTGGTATCCGCAAAAAGCGGCAAGGCAGGCCACGACGCCAAGGCGACAAAGCAGGCATCCGCCAAAGCGGAGACGAAGCGGGCTTCCGCCAAAGCGGAAAAGGCAAGCTGGTCCAAAGCGAAGAAGTCCATCGCCAAAAGGCAGACGAAGCGCGGCCGCAAGACCGTCGACATGACGAGAACGGCATCGATCGGCCTCAGGAACGCGGCGGAGTCGACGGCCGCGGTGGCGAGCAGCGGCCAGTATTCCGCAATCGTTGCCCGCTATGCGGCGATCGAAGGCGTGCCCGTGTCGCTCGCCTCGGCGGTCATCAAGATCGAGAGCAACTACCGGCCCAACATCGTCGGCAGCGCCGGCGAGATCGGCCTGATGCAGATCAAGCCGGCCACGGCTCGGATGATGGGCTATAGCGGCTCCGCCAAGGGCCTGTTCGATCCCGACACCAACATCAAATACGGCATGAAATACCTTGCCATGGCACGGAGCCTCGGTGGCGGCACGACCTGCGGCACCATTCTGAAATACAATGCCGGACACGCCGCAACGCGGATGAACCCCGTGTCGGCAGCCTATTGCGGCAAGGTCAAGGTGCAGATGGCTGCGCTTGGATCGCCCGCATAAGTCAGCTTTTTCGTTTGCGTTTTCGGGCGTGAACCCCTTTATACGCTCTGCCAGCTGGCTGGGCGGCCGCACCCGCAAACGCCGAAAGGTCGTGGGTGAGGAAAGTCCGGGCTCCATGGAAACACGGTGCCGGTTAATGGCCGGCGGGGGCGACCCCAGGGAAAGTGCCACAGAAAGCAAACCGCCACGATCCGGCTTGCCGGATTCGGGGCAAGGGTGAAAGGGTGGGGTAAGAGCCCACCGCGCGACTGGCAACAGGAGCGGCACGGTAAACCCCACCGGGAGCAAGACCGAATAGGGACGGTGCGAGGGGAAACCCTCGAGGGCTGTTTCCGGCTCACCGTCCGGGTAGGTTGCGTGAGGCGCATGGCAACATGCGCCCAAGATGAATGGCCGCCACGTTCTCGCCTCGCAAGGGACGAGGGCCATACAGAACCCGGCTTACAGGCCAGCTGGCAATTTCTCTCCCCCGATATCAAGAGAAATCTCTTGAAATCAGCAGGTTGCGCCCTCGGGCGCGCCTGTTGATTCAAGCCTGGCCGGCCGTTCATCCGAGCCGGGAGCCGCTGATCCCGTCCAGCGACGTCTCGATCGCTTTCCAGAGCTCTTCCACCGGCTCGCAGCCGACCGACAGGCGGACGAAACCGGCGGAGACCGCATCGCCTCGCTTCAGGCGCCGCTCGGCGGAGGTGTGGACGCCGCCGAAGGATGTCGCGGCCTGCATCAGGGCACAATTGTTGATGAAGTCCTCGGCTTTGTCTTCCGAGGCGAGTTCGAACGAGATGAGAAAGCCGAAGCGCTCCATCTGGGCGCGGGCTAGGTTGTGCGACGGGTCGCCTTCAAGCCCGGGATAACGCAGGCCGCTGATTGCCTTGTGGCCCTGCAGTCGCCGCGCGATGACTTCCGCCGAGGAACACATGCGATCGAAGCGCACATCCAGTGTCTCCAGGCCGCGGTGCACCAGCCAGGCTTCGAACGGACCGGGAATGCTGCCGGAAACTTCGCGCCAGCCGGTCACGGCGGCGATGATATCGGCATGGCGACTGGCGACATGGCCGAACAGCACGTCGGAATGGCCATTGGGTGCCTTGGTGTCGGCGGCAACGACGATATCGGCGCCGTGGTCGAGCGGTCGTTGGCCGAAGGGTGTCATGGTCGTGTTATCGACCACAAGAATCGCGCCGGTTTTGTGGACAGCATCGGCAACGGCGGCGATATCGCAGATATCCAGCCCCGGATTGGCAGGGGTTTCGACAAATGCCAGCCGATAGCCATCGAAGCCGCCATCGAGGAAGGTCGAAGTCGGCCTGGCATCATAGGTGATGCCGAGCGGCTTGAGGAAGCGCTCGGCCAGCGCTCGTGTCGTGTGATAGCCGTCCGATGGCAGCAGGATACGGTCGCCGGCCTTGAGCACGGCAAAAAACGCCGCCGAGATTGCCGCCATTCCGGAAGGGAACGCGACGCAGGGCGCGTCCTCCAGATGGGCCAGCATATGCTCGACCGCGTCCCAGGTCGGGTTGCTGAATCGCCCGTACTGGTTGAAGCCGGTGGCATCGCCGGGCGCATGAAAGATGGCGGCCATGGTCAGCGGCAGGGGAATGGAATCGCCCATGGCAAGCCCGCTGCGACGCAGGTGAGGAAGCGCTGCAGCGCGTGACTTTGCTGTTTCAGACATCGAATTTCAGACCCTGTTGGTGACCGGCTGGATGTGGCGAGACGCTATGCCCGGCAGCGGCTCGCGGCAAGGCGCGTCCGGTTGGGCCAGGCGGCTCTAAACGCTTCGTTAGGCTTAATAGACCATAAAGACGAGACGTGTCGTCACGGCTGCTCTCATTGGTCGCGGCGCGCGTGTTTGTGAAGCCTATTCCCGTTGACGCCCATAGTGCCCCATGATATCCCATCCAGACATCAAAGCCTTCGTTCCGTGTCAGGGTAAAGCGTACGCCAATCGGGCAGCCGCGGCGGCTGCACGTTTGCTGGTTTTTGGCTGTGCGGACGAGGTTGATACGGGGCAGGGAACGCGCTGCGGCGGCGCGTGCGACAAGATGCAGAGGGGTGCGGCGGCGCAAGCGGCTGTAGCGTTTAATGGACCGGTTTCTGTCAAACACGGTGAGCAGGATCGATGCGAAGGGGCGGGTGTCCGTTCCCGCGCATTTCCGTGCCGTCGTGCAGAAGCGCGGCTATTCGGAACTCTATGCGCTGCGCTGCCTGGACCTGCCGGCGATGGATGTCGGCGGGCTCGACCTGCTCGACCGCTACGAGCAGCGCATAGCGCTCGAGGATCCCTTCCTGCAGACGGCGGACGATATGTCGTTCTTCTGCCATGGCGACGGAACCTTCTTGAAACTCGACCAGGACGGCCGCATCACGATGAGCGATTTCCTTCGCGAACACACCGGCATCTCGGCGGAAGTGGCCTTTGTCGGGCGCGGCAATTTCTTTCAGATCTGGGAGCCGGGACGGCTTGCCGCCTATGGGGCGCAGGCGCGGGCACGGCTTTTGCAGCTTCGGCAGGGGACGAAGCCTGGGGAGCGACCGGAATGACGGCAGGCCACGGCGATGACCTTCCTCGCGCCGTAGATGGGCACGCCGTTGGCGGATCGGCCCGCCACATTCCGGTCCTCCTTGCCGAAGTGCTCGAAGCACTGGCGCCGGCGCAGGGCGACCTCATCATCGACGGCACGTTCGGCGCCGGCGGCTACACCAGGGCCATTCTGGCGACAGGCGCCTCCGTGGTGGCGATCGACCGCGATCCGGATGCCATTGCGGCCGGGCGCGATCTTGAAGTGCAGTCGGGTGGTCGGCTGCGGCTGGTGCAGGCGCCGTTCTCGACGCTGGACGAACATGTCGAGAGCGCCGACGGGATCGTGCTCGACATCGGCGTGTCCTCGATGCAGCTCGACCAGGCGGAGCGCGGGTTTTCGTTCCGCGCCGACGGGCCGCTCGACATGCGCATGGCGCAATCGGGCCTCAGCGCCGCCGACGTCGTCAATTCCTTCAAGCCGGGCGATCTTGCCCGCATCTTCGGCTTCCTCGGCGAGGAGCGCCATGCCGGACGCATTGCCCGCATGATCGAGGCGCGCCGCGAAAAGCGCCCGTTCGAGCGCACGTTGGAACTCGCCGACGCCATCGAGACGCATATCGGCCGGGCGCCGAAGGACAAGATCCATCCGGCGACGCGCGTCTTCCAGGCGCTGCGCATTTTTGTCAATGACGAGCTTGGCGAACTGGCCAAGGCCCTGTTTGCGGCCGAACGCGCTCTGAAGCCGGGCGGACGGCTCGCCGTGGTCACCTTCCATTCTCTGGAAGACCGCATCGTCAAGCGTTTCATCGCCGACCGGGCCGATGTCGCGACCGGCTCGCGTCACCTGCCCGAGGCGCATGCGCGCACCGCGACGTTCCGCAAGTCGGGCGGCGGCGTGACGGCCGGCGATGCCGAGGTGGCGACCAATCCGCGCGCCCGTTCGGCCAGGCTGCGCGCGGCGGTCCGCACCGAGGCGCCGGCGCGCAGCAGCGACTTTTCGATTTTCGGCCTTCCAAAGCTTCCCGGTATCGACCGGCCGGGGGAGAGGTAGCTAAGTGTTTCGTACCAGCGACATTGTCCTGATCGCCGTCATGGTTGCGGTCGCGGCCCTTACCTACAAGGCCAAGCGCGAGGCCGAGGAACAATTGGCCGCCGTGCAGAAGATCCATGCGCAGATACGCTATGAGGAGGACACGATCGACCTGCTCAAGGCCGACTGGAGCCTGCTTACCCAGCCGTCGCGGCTGCAGAAGCTCGCCGAACTCTACAAGTCGCAGCTCGAACTCGAGCCGGTCAGCGCCCGCCAGATCGGCGGTGTCGGCGACCTGCCGGCCAAATCCCTTGACATCCAGGACATCTTGTCGGGACGCCAGGGCGGCATGGCTGATAGTTCGGGCGGCAAGGCGCCGTCGGACGGCAGGGATCCCGTGGTGACCGGAGGCATCGCCCAATGATCGGTAAACTGCTGAAACGTCGCGCCAGGACGAGTGAAGATGGATCGATCGTGGTCGAGGGCGCCCGCAAGGCGACCGGCGGCAAGGGCAGGACGCGCATCGTCATGACGATGGCGGTGTTCTTCGGCATCTTCTCGACCATATCAGGGCGGCTGGTCTATCTCGGCTTCCAGACCCCCGATATGTCGGGCGGTCCGCAGAGCCGGGTGACGGCATCGCGGCCCGACATCGTCGACCGCAACGGCGAAGTGTTGGCCACGGACATCAAGACGGCGTCGCTGTTTGCAGAACCACGCCGGATTGTCGACGCCGACGAGGCGATCGAGAAGCTGTCGACGGTGCTTCCGGACATCGACTATGAGCAGACCTACCATAAGCTGAAGAGCGGCGCCGGTTTCGTCTGGCTGCAGCGGCAGCTGACGCCCAAGCAACAGTCCGACATCATGCAGCTCGGCATTCCCGGTTTCGGCTTCCGCACCGAAAAGCGCCGCTTCTATCCGAGCGGCGAGACCTCGTCCTACATTGTCGGGCTCACCAACATCGACAACCAGGGCATCTCCGGCATGGAGAAATATGTCGACGAGCAGGGGCTGAGCGACCTGCAGGCGTCGGGCCTTGCCATTGCCAAGGATCTCAAGCCGGTAAAGCTTTCGATCGATCTGCGCGTGCAGCATGTCGTGCGCGACGAGATCGCCGCCGGCCTGGAGCGCTATCGTGCCATGGGCGCCGGCGCCGTTGTGCTCAACGTCAAGACCGGCGAAGTGGTGGCCATGGCCTCGGTGCCGGATTTTGATCCGAACAATCCCTACAACGCACAAGACAAGGACCGGCTGAATCGCATGTCGGCGGGCCTCTACGAGATGGGTTCGACCTTCAAGAGCTTCACTTCAGCCATGGCGCTCGATTCCGGCAAAGCGACGATGGCGAGCCGCTTCGATGCTTCGCATCCAATCCGGGTCGGCCATCAGGCCATTCACGATTTCCACGGCAAGAACCGTGTGCTGTCGTTGCCGGAGGTGTTCCTCTACTCGTCCAACATCGGGTCGGCCAGGGAAGCCGAGATGGTCGGCATCGAGGGGCATCGCGAATTCCTGCATCGCCTTGGCATTCTGGACAGGATGCAGACCGAATTGCCGGAGACTGCCCGTCCGACTGAACCGAAGGTCTGGAAACAGGTCAATTCATTCACCATCGCCTTCGGCCATGGCGTGTCGACGACGCCGCTGCAAGCGGCTGTGGGCTGCGCGGCGTTGATGAATGGCGGTTTCCTGATGAACCCCACCTTTCTGGTGCGGACGCAGGCGGAAGCGATGGCCACCGCCAAGAGAGTGGTGAGCGAAAAGACCGTCGAAGGCATGCGCTACCTCTATTCGCTCAATGCCGAAAAGGGCTCTGCCAGAAACGCCAGAGTCCCCGGCTACCGCGTTGGCGGCAAGACCGGAACCGCCGAGAAGGTCATCAATGGCCGCTACTCGAAGGACTTGAATTTCAACACCTTCGTCGCCGCCTTCCCGATGGACGATCCGCAGTATCTGGTGTTTACCATTGCCGATGCCCCGCACCCGGAAAAGCCCGGCATGACGGATGTCGCGGCCGCGAATGCTGGGGTTATGGCCGGCAATATCATCAGGCGTTCAGCTGCCATGCTTGGCGTGAAGCCAGATTTCAGCCATGAAAATGGTGCAACGCTGGTTTCCTATCAGTGATTCTTAGGGCGCGCCGGCAACAGCGCGCTATTTTGTTGCGGTGAACGGGACTCGATGAAGCTCAGAGATCTAGCCGGTATCCTGCCCGTCGAGGGAATAGCTTCCGTCGATCTGGAGGTTACAGGGATTTCTTCGGATTCCCGCCAGGTAAAAGCGGGCGTTGTCTTTTTTGCGCTCGCCGGAACCAAGGCCGACGGTGCCGTTTATGCCGCAGATGCCGCCGCGCGCGGTGCGGCCGCGATCGTGGCGGGCAAGGGCAGCACCATTGCCGGGCTCCCGGTTCCGGTGCTGGCGGTCGACGATCCGCGCCTGGCGCTGGCGCAGAGTGCGGCACGCTATTTCGGCAAGCAGCCTGAGATCATGGTCGCGGTGACCGGCACCAGCGGCAAGACCTCGGTCGCAGCCTTCACCAGGCAGATCTGGGAGCAAGCCGGTTATGCCGCCGCTTCGATCGGCACCACCGGCGTGGTGGCGCCTGGGCGCAACGACTATGGTTCGCTGACGACACCCGATCCGGTCGCCCTGCATCAATTGCTGCGGGAATTGGCCGATGCCGGCGTCACCCACGCCTCGATGGAAGCCTCCAGCCATGGGCTCGACCAGCGCCGCCTCGACGGCGTGAGGCTGGCCGCCGGCGGCTTCACCAATCTCGGCCGCGACCATATGGATTATCATCCGACCATCGAGGATTATCACCGCGCCAAACTGCGCCTGTTCGACACGTTGCTGCCGAAGGGCGCGCCGGCCGTGATCTTCGCCGACGATGCATGGTCGGCGCCGACGACCGTGGCCGCAAAGGCTGCCGGGCTCAATGTGCTGACGGTCGGCCGCCATGGCGACTTCCTCAGGCTGAAGCGGGTCGAGCACGAACGCCACCGCCAGCGGGCCGAAGTCGAGGCCGACGGCGTGCTCTACGAGATCGACCTGCCGCTGGCCGGTGATTTCCAGATTTCGAACGCGCTGGTTTCGGCGGGTCTTGCCATTTCCACGGGAACACCTGTCGCCAAAGCCTTGATAGCGCTGGAGAAACTGAAGGGCGCGCCGGGCCGGCTCGACCTCGTCGGCACCACCGGCAATGGCGCGCCGGTCTATGTCGACTATGCCCACAAGCCGGACGCGCTGGAAAACGTGCTGGCTTCGGTGCGGCCGTTCACCACCGGCCGCGTCATCGTCGTGTTCGGCTGCGGCGGCGACCGCGACCGGGGAAAAAGGCCGATCATGGGCGAAATCGCGACGCGGCTTGCCGATGTCGTCATCGTCACCGACGACAATCCGCGCTCCGAAGTGGCGGAAACGATCCGTGCCGCTATTTTGGCCGCTGCTCCAGGTGCCATCGAGATCGGCGACCGGCGCCAGGCGATCCACGAAGCGGTCGCCATGCTGCATGCCGGCGACACGCTGATCGTGGCCGGTAAGGGCCACGAGGAAGGCCAGACGATCGGCTCCGAGACCTTGCATTTCTCCGATCATGAGGAAGTCCGCGCGGCACTCACGGAGCGCGCAGCATGAGCTTGCTGTGGACCTCCGAAGCGCTGGTTGCCGCCATGGACGGGCGGCCGCTCGGGCCGATGCCGGAGGGGATTTCAGGCATTTCGATCGACAGCCGCAGCCTGCAGCCGGGCGACGCCTTCTTCGCCATCAAGGGCGAGGCGATGGACGGCCATGACTTCGCAACCGCCGCCATCAAGGCTGGCGCTGGCGTGCTGGTGGTGGCCGAAGGCAAGCTGCCGTCGCTCGGCCGGCTGACAGCGCCGATCATCGTCGTCGAGGACGTGCTGGTCGCGCTGGAAAAGCTTGGAGTTGCATCGCGCGCCCGCTCGAGCGCGAAAATCATCGCTGTGACCGGTTCGGCCGGCAAGACCACCACCAAGGAAGCGCTGCGCCATGTGCTGCAAGCCGTAGGCAAGGTGCATGCCTCGGCGCAGTCCTTCAACAATCACTGGGGCGTGCCGCTGACCTTGGCGCGGATGCCTGATGATTGCGACTATGCCGTGTTTGAAATCGGCATGAACCATCCCGACGAGATCCGTCCGCTGGTCAAGATGGTGAGGCCGCATGTCGCCATCGTCACCATGATCGCGGCGGCGCATCTCGGCTTTTTCCGCAATCTGGACGAGATCGCCAAGGCCAAGGCCGAGATTTTCGAGGGGCTGGAGCCCGAGGGGGCCGCCGTCCTCAACCGCGACGATGCCCGCTTCAAGCTGCTCGACAAGATGGCCCATGCCGCCGGTGTCGAGCACGTCTACGGCTTCGGCGAGAATGCGCGCTCGACCTTCAAGCTCACCAAATGCGAACTGCATGCCGATCATTCCGACATCATCGCCAGGATCGGCGGCCACGAAGTGCCGGCGCGGATCGGCGCGCCCGGCCGCCATATGGTGCAGAACGTGCTGGCGGTGCTGGGTGCGGCGCATCTGGTCGGCGCCGATCTCGACAAGGTTGCTTCAGCACTGGCCGATCTCTCCGCCGAGCGCGGGCGCGGCAAGCGCCATGTGCTGCGCCATCCCGGTGGCTCGACTTCGAGCCACCCCGGCGGGTCGATCACGCTGATCGACGAGAGCTACAACGCCAATCCGGCATCGATGGCTGCAGCCATGGCATTGCTCAACGCGACGCCGGCGACGGGCGAGGGCCGCCGCATCGCCGTGCTCGGCGACATGCTCGAACTCGGCGACCATTCGACCAAGCTGCATGCGGCCCTTGCCGATCTCATCGTCGGCACGGGCACGCAGACCGTCTTCCTCGGCGGTCCGGAAATGCGGGCGCTGGCCGATGCGCTGCCGGCTGAGATCAAGACGGAATACCGCGCCGGTGTCGAGGAGCTGAAGCCGGTGCTGCTTGCCGCGCTCAAGCCGGGTGACGTGGTGATGATCAAATCGTCGAAGGGCATCGGTTTTGCAAAACTGGTCGATGCGCTGCTGGGCAAATTCCCGGCTGAATCGACAACCAGAAAACAGACCTAGGTCGGGGGACGAAAGCGCATGTTCACACTGCTCGTCGATTTTGCGGACAAGGTCTCGGTCTTCAATGTCTTCCGCTACATCACCTTCCGCACCGGTGGCGCGCTGATCACGTCGGCGCTGATCGTCTTCATCTTTGGACCGACCATCATCAATTCGCTGCGGCTGCGGCAAGGCAAGGGCCAGCCGATCCGCGCCGACGGGCCGCAGACACATTTCAAGAAGGCCGGTACGCCGACCATGGGCGGGCTGATGATCCTGTCGGGCATCATCGGCTCGTCGCTTTTGTGGGCGAACCTGTCGAGCATCTATGTCTGGGTGGTGCTGCTGGTGACGCTGGGCTTCGGCTCGATCGGCTTTTACGACGACTATCTGAAGGTCACCAAGCAGTCGCATCTCGGCTTTTCCGGCAAGGCACGGCTGGCGCTGGAATTCGTCATCGCCGGCATCGCCGCTTGGGTGATCATGCACAATGGCCAGGCGCCGTTCTCGTCGTCGCTGACTTTTCCCTTCGCCAAGGAATTCATCGTCAATCTCGGCTGGTTTTTCATTCCGTTCTCCTGCTTCGTCATCGTCGGCGCCGGCAATGCGGTGAACCTGACCGACGGCCTTGACGGCCTGGCGATCGTGCCGATCATGATCGCGGCTGCCTCCTTCGGCGTCATCGCCTATCTCTCCGGCAACGCCGTGTTCGCCGAATATCTGCAGATCCATTTCGTGCCCGGCACCGGTGAACTGGCGGTCGTGCTCGGCGCGGTCATCGGCGCTGGCCTCGGCTTCCTCTGGTTCAACGCGCCGCCGGCGGCGATCTTCATGGGCGACACCGGATCGCTGGCCATGGGCGGCCTGATCGGCACCGTCGCGGTCGCCACCAAGCATGAGATCGTGCTGGTCATCGTCGGCGGATTGTTCGTCGTCGAAATCCTGTCCGTCATCATCCAGGTCGGCTACTTCAAGATGACCGGCAAGCGGGTGTTCCTGATGGCGCCGATCCACCATCATTTCGAAAAGCTCGGCTGGACCGAAAGCCAGGTGGTGATCCGCTTCTGGATCATCGCCGTCATCCTGGCGCTGGTCGGCCTGTCGACCCTCAAGCTGAGATAGGAAGCCCTTTGATCCCCGCCGCATCCTTTTCAGGCAAGCGCGTTTCGCTCTTCGGGCTCGGTGGCTCGGGGATCGCGACGGCGCGCGCGCTGATCGAGGGCGGCGCGGACGTGCTGGCCTGGGACGACAATCCCGACAGTGTGGCCAAGGCCGCCATTGCCGGTATCGCGACCGCTGATTTGCGCGGCGCCGACTGGGCGAAATTCTCGGCCTTCGTGCTGTCGCCTGGTGTGCCGCTGACGCATCCCAAGCCGCATTGGACGGTGGAACTGGCGCGCGGCTCAGGCGTCGAGATCATCGGCGACATCGAGCTTTTCTGCCGCGAGCGAATGCTGAGCGCGCCGACAGCGCCTTTCATCGCCATCACCGGCACCAACGGCAAGTCGACGACGACCGCGCTGACCGCGCACATCCTGAAAGCCGCGGGACGCGATGCCCAGATGGGCGGCAATATCGGCCGCGCGGTGATGACGCTCGATCCGCCCGAGCCCGATCGGCATTATGTGGTCGAATGCTCGTCCTACCAGATCGATCTCGCGCCCTCGATCAATCCGACGGCCGGCATCCTGCTCAATCTGACGCCCGATCATCTCGACCGCCACGGCACCATGCAGCACTACGCCGCGATCAAGGAGCGGCTGGTGGCCGGCAGCGAGACGGCGATCGTCGGCATCGACGATTCCTGGTGCGCGCAGATTGCCGAGCGGCTGGAGCGGGCGGGGCGGTATGTCATCCGCATTTCCAAGCGCCTGCCGCTGACCGACGGCTATTTCGCCGATGGCAGCAATTTGATGGAAGCTGTGCACGGCCGTTACAGCCGTGTCGCCTTCCTCGAAGGCATCGGCTCCTTGCGTGGCCAGCACAATGCCCAGAACGCTCTGGCTGCGGTCGCCGCTTGCCTCAAGGTCGGGCTGGAGCTTGGCGAGATCCAGTCGGGGCTGGAAAGCTTTCCCGGCCTCGCGCACCGCATGGAGCAGGTGGGCCGCAAGGACCATGTGCTGTTCATCAACGATTCCAAGGCGACCAATGCCGATGCTGCGGCGCCGGCGCTGTCCAGCTTCGCGCGCATCTACTGGATCGCCGGCGGCCTGCCCAAGGAAGGCGGCATCGAACCCTTGCGCGGCTTCTTCCCGCGCATCGCCAAGGCCTATCTTATCGGCGAGGCGGCGCCGGCGTTTTCGGCGACGCTGGGCGAGGCCGTGCCCTACGAGATTTCAGGCACGCTGGCCGCGGCGGTCGAGCACGCCGCGCATGATGCGGCTAAGGACGACAGCGGCGAGGCGGTGGTGCTGCTGTCGCCGGCCTGCGCCAGCTTCGACCAGTTCAAGAATTTCGAAGTTCGCGGCGAAGCCTTCAGGCAAGCTGCGAATGCTATCGAGGGTGTGAAACCCATCGGAGGGGCACGATAATGCAGAGCCGTCTCGACAAAAGTCCGGTTGCGACCTGGTGGTGGACGATCGATCGCTGGTTCCTGGCGGCGTTCCTGTCGCTGATGGGCCTCGGTATCGTGCTGTCCTTCGCGGCGAGCCCGGCGGTCGCCGAACGCATCGGCCTCGACAGTTTCCACTTCGCCACCAGGCAGATCATCTTCACCGTACCGGCGCTCGGCGTGATGCTGGCTGTATCGTTCCTCGATTCCAGGCAGATCCGGCGCATGGCGCTGATCATGCTGTGCCTGATGCTGGTGCTGATGGTGGCGGTGCTCTACATCGGCGTCGAGGTGAAGGGCGCACGCCGCTGGGTGTCGCTTGCCGGCCTGTCGATCCAGCCGTCGGAATTTTTGAAACCAGCCTTCGTCATCATGTGCGCCTGGCTTTTCGCTGAGCACAAGCGCCAGCCCGACATTCCCGGCAATCTGTTCGCCATGTTGCTGCTGGTACTGGTCGTGTCGCTGCTGGTGGCGCAACCGGATCTCGGCCAGACCATGCTGACGACCGGCACCTGGGGCATCATGTTTTTCATGGCCGGGCTGCCCTGGCTGTGGATCGTTGCGCTGGGTGCCGCCGGCGTCGGCGGCGTTTTCGCCGCCTATACGGTGTTCCCGCACGTTGCCTTGCGCATCGACAAGTTTCTTACCGGCGAAGGCGACACATTCCAGGTCGATATGGGACGCGACGCGCTGATCAATGGCGGCTGGTTTGGCGTCGGACCAGGTGAGGGCACAGTCAAGCGCGTTATTCCCGACAGCCATGCCGACTTCGTCTTCTCGGTCGCAGGCGAAGAGTTCGGACTGATCATGTGCTTCTTCATCATGTCGATATTCGCCTTCATCGTGCTGCGCGGCCTCAACACGGCGCTGAAGGAGCATGACGATTTCACCCGCTATGCGGTCGGCGGCCTCGTCACCGTCTTCGGCCTGCAGGCGGTCATCAACATGTGCGTCAACCTCCAGCTTGTGCCGGCCAAGGGCATGACGCTGCCGTTCATCTCCTATGGCGGCTCCTCGCAGATCGCCATCGCCATCTCGATGGGGATGGTGCTGGCGCTGACACGCAAGCGGCCGGAAAAGCGCAAGCAGATGGGCTTTGGCCTGTCGCAACGCGCCGTGCCGGCGGAGTGATATGGCCAGAGGCGTCATCCTTCTCGCGGCAGGCGGCACCGGTGGGCATCTTTTCCCGGCCGAGGCGCTGGCGCATGAGCTGAACGAGCGCGGCTGGTCGGTGCACCTGGCGACCGACGACCGTGCCGAGCGTTTCGCCGGCCATTTTCCGGCTGCCGCCGTCCACCCGATCCAGTCGGCGACGATGGGCTCGAAAAACCCTTTTGCCCTGCTTGGTGCCTTCTGGAAAATCTGGCGCGGCGTGCGCCAGGCTTCCGCCGTCATTGGCAGGATCAAGCCGGATGCCGTCGTCGGCTTCGGCGGCTATCCAACCTTGCCGCCGCTCTACGCGGCGACACGGCGCAAGGTACCGACCCTGATCCATGAGCAGAACGCGGTGATGGGGCGCGCCAACCGGGCGCTGGCCGGCCGTGTCGACGCCATCGCCGGCGGCTTCCTGCCGCAGGACAGCAGTGCTGCCGGGGTCAAGACGGTGACGACGGGCAATCCGGTCCGGCCTGCGGTGCTGGAAGCGGCCAAGACTGCCTATGCGGCAGCTGCCGGGGATCAACCGTTCCGCCTGCTGGTTTTTGGCGGCAGCCAGGGCGCCCAATTCTTTTCCGACGCCGTGCCGGGAGCCATTGCGCTGCTTTCCGACGCCCAGCGCAAACGGCTGGTCATTACCCAACAAGCGCGCGCCGATGACGTGGCGCGGGTCAAGGCGGCCTATGCCACCCTTGGCGTCGCCGTCGAGGTCTCGCCCTTCTTCACCGATATGGCGGCACGCATGGCGGCCGCTCATCTGGTGATCTCGCGTTCCGGCGCCTCGACCGTCTCGGAGATCGCCGTCATCGGCCGGCCGGCGCTGCTGGTGCCTTATCCCCATGCGCTCGATCACGATCAGGCGGCGAACGCGGCGGCCCTTGCCGCTGCCGGCGGCGGCGAAGTGCATCCGCAATCCTCGCTCTCGTCCGAACGCATCGCAGCGCTTGTCGGCGGGCTGATGGACGACCCCGGTCGGTTGACGGCGATGGCGGCGGGTGCGAAATCGGCCGGCAGGCCGGACGCGGCACGGTTGCTCGCCGATCTTACAGAGGCTATTGCGTCCAAAAAAACCGTTTCGGATTTCAGGAAGGGGACGCAAGCATGAAGATGCCGCAGACCATCGGCCTTGTGCATTTCATCGGCATTGGCGGCATCGGCATGAGCGGCATTGCCGAAGTGCTGCACAATCTCGGCTACAAGGTGCAAGGGTCCGACCAGGCCGAAAGCGCCAATGTGCAGCGGCTGCGCGACAAGGGCATCGAATGCTTCGTCGGCCATAGGGCCGAGAATCTCGGCGATGCCGAGGTGGTGGTCGTCTCGACGGCGATCAAGAAATCCAACCCTGAGCTGAAGGCCGCGCGCGAAAAGCTGCTGCCGATCGTGCGCCGGGCCGAGATGCTGGCCGAACTGATGCGCTTTCGCCAGGCGGTGGCGATCGGCGGCACGCATGGCAAGACGACGACGACCTCGATGGTGGCGACCTTGCTCGATGCGGGCGGGCTCGATCCGACCGTGATCAATGGCGGCATCATCAATGCCTACGGCACCAACGCCCGCATGGGCGACGGCGAATGGATGGTGGTCGAGGCCGACGAGAGCGACGGCACCTTCCTGAAACTGCCGGCCGAGATCGCGGTCGTCACCAACATCGACCCCGAGCATCTTGACCACTATGGCAGCTTCGACAAGGTGCGCGAGGCGTTCCGCCAGTTTGTCGAGAACGTTCCGTTCTACGGTTTTGGCGTGATGTGCACCGATCACCCCGAAGTGCAGGCGCTGGTCAGCCGCATCGAGGACCGCCGGGTCATCACCTATGGCGAGAATGCGCAGGCCGACGTGCGCTTTACCAATCACCGCATGTCAGGTGCCATTTCGGAATTCGACGTGGTGATCCGCGACCGCAAGACCGGCGGCCAGACTGTCATAGCAGGCCTGCGCCTGCCGATGCCCGGCCGTCACAACGTCTCCAACGCGACGGCAGCAATCGCGGTCGCGCACGAACTCGGCCTGTCGGCCGAGGCGATCAAGAAGGGCCTGTCGTCCTTCGCCGGCGTCAAGCGCCGCTTCACCCATACCGGTTCGTGGGACGGCGTCGAAATATTCGACGATTACGGCCACCATCCGGTCGAGATCTCGGCGGTGCTGAAGGCGGCGCGCAGCGCCACCCAGGGTCGTGTCATCGCCATTGCCCAGCCGCATCGCTTCACCCGGCTGCATGATCTGTTCAACGAGTTTTCCACCTGCTTCAACGACGCCGACACAGTAATGGTGGCGCCGGTCTACGCGGCCGGCGAAGAGCCGATCGACGGCGTCAGCTCGGACGCGCTGGTGTCGCGCATCCGCGCCGGCGGTCATCGCGACGCGCGCTACATCGAGGGCCCGGCGGCGATTGCGCCCATCGTCCGTGATCTGGCCAAGCCGGGCGATTTCGTCGTCTTCCTTGGAGCCGGCAACATCACCCAATGGGCCTATGCGTTGCCCAAGGAGCTTGGCGGGACCGTCTCATGATGCACGGCCAGGCCCTGATCGACAGACTTGGCGACCGGCTTGCCGGCCTGCGTGGCCGCCTGACGCCGAACGCCGAGATGGACAAGATCACCTGGTTCCGTGCCGGGGGGCTGGCTGAAGCGTTGTTCCAGCCGGCCGATGAGGAGGACCTTGCCGCGTTCCTGAAAGCCGTTCCCGAAGAGATACCGCTGACGGTCGTCGGCGTCGGCTCCAACCTTCTGGTCCGCGATGGCGGCATCGAGGGCTTTGTCATTCGGCTTTCGGCCAAGGGTTTCGGCGATGCCGAGGTGATTTCGCCAATCAGGATCAAGGCGGGAGCTGCTACCCCCGACAAGCGCGTCGCAGCGGTGGCGCTCGAGGCCGGCATTGGCGGCTTTCATTTCTACCACGGCATTCCGGGTGCAATCGGCGGTGCGCTGCGAATGAATGCCGGCGCCAATGGCGTCGAGACGCGCGAGCGCGTCATCGAAGTGCGAGCACTCGATCGCAAGGGCAATGTGCAGACGCTGAGCAATGCCGATATGGGATACGCCTATCGCCATTCGGCGGCTCCCTCCGGGCTGATCTTCACCTCCGCCGTGTTCGAAGGCTTTGCCGAGGACAGGGCGACCATCAAGGCTGCGATGGAGGCCGTGCAGAACCATCGTGAGACCGTGCAGCCGATCCGCGAGAAGACCGGCGGCTCGACCTTCAAGAATCCCGACGGCACATCGGCCTGGAAGGAGATCGACAAAGCGGGCTGCCGCGGCCTGATGATCGGCGGCGCGCAGATGTCGCCGATGCATTGCAACTTCATGATCAACACCGGAACCGCGACCGGCTACGACCTTGAATATCTCGGCGAGACGGTGCGCACGCGGGTGCTGGAGAATTCCGGTATCCGGCTGCAATGGGAAATCAAGCGCATCGGCAATTTCCGGCCAGGGCATGCCGTTCAGGAGTTTCTCGGGCAGCTCCTTTAAGGTGCGCTGATATTCAGGTGATGCTCCGCTCCGGTTCTCGAAAGCCATCGTTTTCGACTCGGCCTGACCTGAATCTCGACACACCTAGCGCGTGTTGAAGTTCATGTGATGCATGAACTTCAACGAGGCGAAAAACGGTCCGCGACCGTTGCCGCAAAGACTCAACGACACGCTTTTCGCATCCATTTTCTCAGAAAGTGAATCTCTCGGAATCGTAAGCACTTGCCAGTGAATCAACTCTCTGATTCTCTGCTCGAAAGCGTTTCCTGATTTGAGTCGTTCGACGCGTTTTCAGCGTTTTCCGTCTGGGGGGCAACCTGCCGGGAGACTCTGACTCAATGTTGCGGAAAATCTGGTTTTGGTCCGCCGTGAGAGAGGGGATGCCGGGGAATGAAAAACAAGCATGTGGCCGTCCTGCTGGGTGGTTTTTCGTCCGAGCGGCCCGTGTCCCTGTCCTCCGGAAAGGCTTGCGCCGATGAGCTTGAGAAGGAAGGTTACCAGGTCACCCGCGTCGATGTCGGGCGCGATGTCGGCTCCGTGCTTGCCGAGCTCAAGCCCGATGTCGCCTTCAATGCGCTGCACGGCCCCTTCGGCGAGGACGGTACCATCCAGGGCATCCTCGAATATCTCGGCATTCCCTACACCCATTCCGGCGTGCTCGCCTCGGCTCTGGCCATGAACAAGGAGCAGGCCAAACGGGTTGCCAAGGCAGTCGGCATCGTGGTCGCCGAATCGAAGGTCGCCAGCCGCTTCGCCATCCAGAACAAGCATCCGATGAAGCCGCCCTATGTGGTCAAGCCAGTCAATGAGGGCTCAAGCTTCGGCGTCGTCATCGTGCATGAAGGTCAGTCGCATCCGCCGCAGGTTCTTGGCTCGTCGGAATGGAAATATGGCGATACCGTCATGGTCGAGCGCTACATTCACGGCAGGGAGCTGACCTGCGCGGTGATGGGCGATGTGGCGCTGGGGGTCTGCGAGATCATCCCGACCGGCCATTCCTTCTACGACTATGATTCAAAATATGTCGCCGGGGGATCAAAGCACGAATGCCCCGCAAAAGTTTCACCGAATATTTACCAAAAAATACAAACACTGGCGCTCAAGGCTCACCAAGCGATCGGCTGTCGGGGCGTTTCCCGGTCGGACTTCCGTTATGACGATCGGCATTCCGAAAACGGCGAGATTGTCTGGCTCGAGGTCAACACCCAGCCGGGTATGACGCCGACGTCCTTGGTGCCTGAAATCGCCGCCCAGGCCGGGCACTCGTTTGGCGATTTGTTGAGTTGGATGGTGGAGGACGCTTCGTGTCTGCGTTGAAATGGGGACAGGGTAGGGAGAGGGGCGCGGCCGGTCCGGCGCTGTTCGGCCTGTCGTTGCCGTTGGACCATTTCGTGCTGCCGCGGATGCTGCGCCGCCCGGTGCGCATTATGGCGCGCCTCGGTGTCGGGGAATTCCAGGCGCCGCGCTTTTCCGCGGCCATGATGTCGGCCATGCTGATTTTCTCGAGCAGTGCCTATGGCGCCTATCTCGGCGGTCATGTCGACGGTATCGTGCAGAGCATCACCGCCCGTACCGGATTTGCCGTCGATCAGGTCAAGGTGGTGGGCAATCGCCAGACCTCGGAAATCGATATACTCGACAGGCTTGAACTCGACGGCTGGACGTCGCTGATCGGCTTTAATGCCGAGGCCGCGCGGGAACGAATTGCGACCTTGCCGTGGATCGAGGTCGCGGCGGTGCGCAAGGTCTATCCGCATACGCTGGAAGTGCGTGTCGAGGAGCGTGAGGCTTTCGCGCTCTGGCAGCAGGGTGATGAGCTTTCGGTCATCGAGAGGAATGGCGCCATGATCGCGCCGTTCTCGGGCGGCAAGCAGGTGCTTCTGCCGCTGCTGATCGGCACCGGCGCGCCGGCGAGCGCGCCCGATTTCCTGGCCAAGGTCGAAAAATATCCCGAGCTCGCGAACCGGATCAAAGGTTATATCCGTGTCGGCGAACGGCGCTGGGACCTGAAGCTGGACAATGGCATCACCATCAAGCTTCCCGAGGACGACGAGGATCAGGCCCTCGCCGAACTCGTGAAGATGGATCATGACAACGGTTTGCTGTCGCGCGACATCGCCGCCGTCGACATGCGCCTGACGGACCGGCTGGTCGTCCAGTTGACGGCGGAAGCGGCGACGCAGCGCGAAGCCGCCCTCAACGAGAAACCCAAGAGCCTGAAGCGCAAGCCGGAGACGAAGATATGAGCTGGCTTGGCAGTCCTGGCGATGCCGCGTCGCGCCGGTCTGGCACCCTGACGGTGCTGGATGTCGGTTCGAGCAAGGTCTGCTGCATGGTGGCCAAGCTCAAGCCGTGCGATGACGGCAAGCTGCTGCGCGGCCGTTCGCACCGGATCCAGGTGATCGGCATCGGCCATCAGAAGTCGCAAGGCGTGAAGTCGGGTGTCGTGGTCGATCTCGACAGGGCGGAGCATGCCATCCGCCTTTCCGTCGACGCAGCCGAGCGCATGGCCGGGCTGACGGTCGATTCGCTGATCGTCAACATGACGGCCGGCCGGCTGAAGAGCGAAGCCTTCTCCGCCACCATCAATCTTGGCGGCCACGAGGCCGACGAGGCCGACATCAAGCGCGTTCTCGGTGCTGGCGCCAAGCAGGCGCTGAAGGCCGAGCGCGAAGTGATCCATTCGCTTCCCGTCGGCTTCTCGCTGGATGCCGAACGCGGCGTGCGCGATCCGCGCGGCATGGTCGGCGACGCACTCGGCGTCGACATGCATGTGCTGACCGGCGACGCCGCGCCGATGCGCAATCTGGAGCTGTCCATCAACCGTTCGCATCTGTCGGTCGAGCGCATGGTGGCGACGCCCTATGCCAGCGGGCTGGCGGCGCTGGTCGACGACGAGCTGGAAATGGGTGCGGCCTGCATCGACATGGGCGGCGGCACGACGACGATCTCGGTGTTTTCGGAAGGCAAGTTCGTCCATGGCGATGCCATCGCCATCGGCGGCAATCATGTCACGCTGGACATGGCCAAGGGGTTGTCGACCTCGCTTGATGCCGCCGAACGGCTGAAGGTGATGCATGGTTCGGCGCTGCCCGGCAGCGCCGACGATCGCGACCTGGTCTCGATCCAGCCGATCGGCGACGATGGCGACGTGCCCTTGCAGATCCCGCGCTCGGTGATGACGCGTATCGTGCGCGCCCGCATCGACGAGACGCTCGAACTGCTGCGCGACCGGCTGAACAAGTCCGGCTATGGCAATGCAGTGGGCAAGCGTGTGGTTCTTACCGGCGGCGCCAGCCAGCTTGCCGGCCTGCCGGAGGCGGCGCGCCGCATCCTGGGACGAAATGTGCGCATCGGCCGCCCGCTCGGCGTGGCCGGCCTGCCGGAAGCGGCGAAGGGGCCGGCCTTCTCGGCCGCGGTGGGGCTTCTGATCTACCCGCAGATGGCGAGCTTCGAGAGCCATCCGGCGAAAGGAATTTCCGGTCTCAAAATGACCGGAACGGGCGGAAAACTGCATCGCATGAGTCAGTGGTTGAGAGACAGTTTCTAAAATTGACGGGGACAGCCCCATAGGCGGCCGCGGCGGCGAAGCGGCGTGAAAGGCAAAGGACGGAGACAATGACCATCAATCTGCAAAAGCCGGACATCACCGAGCTTAAGCCGCGCATCACCGTGTTCGGTGTCGGCGGCGGCGGCGGCAATGCCGTCAACAACATGATCACCGCCGGTTTGCGCGGCGTCGAGTTCGTGGTGGCCAACACCGACGCGCAGGCGCTGACCATGTCGAAGGCAGGCCGCCTGATCCAGCTCGGCGCTCACGTCACCGAGGGGCTCGGTGCGGGATCGCAGCCGGAAGTCGGCCGTGCGGCGGCGGAAGAGTGCATCGATGAAATCCTCGATCACCTGACCAACACCCATATGTGCTTCGTGACAGCCGGCATGGGCGGCGGCACCGGCACCGGTGCTGCTCCCGTCGTTGCCCGCGCAGCGCGCGAAAAGGGCATCCTCACCGTCGGCGTCGTCACCAAGCCGTTCCACTTCGAAGGCCAGCGCCGCATGAAGACCGCGGACTTCGGCATCGAGGAATTGCAGAAATGCGTCGATACGCTGATCGTCATCCCCAACCAGAACCTGTTCCGGCTGGCCAATGACAAGACCACCTTCGCCGATGCCTTCGCCATGGCCGACCAGGTGCTCTATTCCGGTGTCGCCTGCATCACCGACCTGATGGTCAAGGAAGGCCTGATCAATCTCGACTTCGCCGACGTCCGTTCCGTCATGCGCGAGATGGGCAAGGCGATGATGGGCACCGGCGAAGCTTCGGGCGAGGGCCGCGCGATGGCCGCCGCCGAAGCGGCGATCGCCAACCCGCTGCTCGACGAGACCTCGATGAAGGGCGCCAAGGGCCTGCTGATCTCGATCACCGGCGGCCGCGACCTGACGCTGTTCGAAGTCGACGAAGCGGCGACCCGTATCCGCGAGGAAGTCGACCAGGACGCCAACATCATCCTGGGCGCCACTTTCGACGAGGAACTCGAAGGCGTCATCCGCGTCTCGGTGGTTGCCACCGGCATCGACAAATCGGCGGCTGAAATCGCCGCTGCGCCGATCTCGATCCGCACAGCGCCTCCGAAGCCGGTCAGCCGCCCGGTGGCTCAGATCGCGGAGGCTCGCCCGGCGCCTGTTCAGCAGGCGGCCTACGAGCCACGCGCTGTCGACCCTGTCGCCGAAGCCATCCAACTGGCCGAAGCCAATGCCGCGGCGATGGCGCAGGCGCGCCCGGCTCCTGTCGCTCACGCAGAAGATTTCCGCCCGCAGAGCAAAATCTTCCAGGCGCCGCCAGCACAGCCGATGCCGCAGCCGGTGGTCCAGCAGATGCAGCCGGCCCCGCAGCCGCGCGAGATGCTGCGCGAAGCCCCGCAGCCTGTTGCCATGGCGCCTCAGCGTATGCCGCGCGTCGAGGACTTCCCGCCGGTCGTCAAGGCCGAGGTGGATGCCAAGAGCCGCCCGGTTGACCACGAGAACAACAGCGGACCGATGGGCCTGCTGAAGCGCCTGACCAACGGACTGACCCGCCGCGAGGAAGAACCCGCAAGGCTGCAGCCGGCGCAGCCGCGCGAGCCCAAGCTGCGCCAGGCCGCGCCCGAAGTGCGCCGCCTCGCCAGCCAGGATGCGCAGCTCTATGCGCCGCGCCGTGGCCAACTCGACGATCAGGGCCGCCTGACGCCGCAGGTGAGGACGACTCAGGAAGACGATCAGCTGGAGATTCCGGCGTTCCTGCGCCGGCAGGCCAACTGATTGGTAAACGGACTGTAACATTTGTTAACAGGCAAGCGAGGAATCGCTTGCCTGTTAACGTTTTAAATGATGTGATTTCAACAACTTACAAAGTCGCACCCATTCCAGTTCGCGGTTACACAGAGTAAGAAACCGTGATTTGGAGTCTCCCTGACGGGACATTATCTTCGCTGCCTACCATCATCGGTTTGCCGGGATTTCGGGGGAAGTCGCCCTGCCAGCCGATTCACACAAGAGCCGCGCCCTCGGGCTGGAGAAGCGGACCTAGGCATTACGGGCTTATGGGGATTGTCTTGCACGACTATCAGACGACATTGAAGACGCGCGCGTCGCTTACCGGCACCGGCGTCCACAGCGGCAAGGAAGTGTCCATCAGCTTCATGCCGGCGGATGCCGACACCGGCATCGTTTTCCAGCTTTTCAACGGTGCCGAGCAGGGCCGCGAGTTTCGTGCCCTGGTCTCGGAAGTCGGCGCCACCGACCTGTGCACCATGCTTGGTGATCCCGCCGGCGAGCATATCGCCACGGTCGAGCACATCATGGCGGCGCTGTTTGGGCTCGGCATCGACAATGTCGCTGTCGAGATCGACGGTTCCGAGGTTCCGATCTTCGATGGCAGCGCCATGGCGTTCGTCGAAGCCATCGACCAGGCGGGCATCGAGACGCTTTCGGTCAAGCGCCGCTATATCAGGGTCATCAAGCCGGTCCGCATCGAGAACGGCGCCTCGTGGGCGGAGTTTCGGCCCTATGACGGAACCCGTTTCGAGATCGAGATCGACTTCGAAAGCCCGGCGATCGGCCGTCAGCTGTTTGCCTCCGACCTCAATGCCGATATTTTCCGTCGCGACATCGCGCGCGCCCGCACCTTCGGCTTCATGAAGGATGTCGAGCGGCTGTGGGCTGCAGGCTATGCGCTCGGCTCCTCGCTGGAGAATTCGCTGGTGATCGGCGACGACAACCGCGTCATCAATATGGGCGGCCTGCGCTATCCCAACGAATTCGTGCGCCATAAAACGCTTGACGCCATGGGCGACCTGGCGCTGGCCGGCGCCCGCTTCATCGGCTGCTTCCGCTCCTATCGCGGCGGTCACAGGATGAATGCCGCGGCCCTGCGCCGCCTGCTGTCGGATCGCACGGCGTTCGAGATCGTCGAGACGACGCGCCGGGAGCGTGGCCGCAGCGCCGAGATGAACGCCGTCAACGCGCCGCTCTACGCGCCCTGGATGATCTGATTTTCCCAGGTTTTTCGGGTTCCATGGGCGATAGCGCGTGTTGCAGGAATGCACCACCCGCCAGTGAAATTGCATTGATGTCCAAGCTGCGTCCGGCCGCCACAAAAATGTGCGATTGGCCGGAGATAGCGTTGCCGGGCAAGGCGGTTATGGTTTATGGCTGCTGCCGTCGATTAGTGCATGTCGTTCAAAAGTGGGGACCAGTTTTGAAACAATGGCATGCAACTGGCATTGAAATAGCGCCGAAAGGGCGAGATCCAATCATGTTCTTCAAGCGAGTTGGTCAATTGAAAGCACCGCAGAGGGCCGTTTTCCTGGCGCTTTCAGTAGTTGTTCCATCGCTCTTCCTGTCGGCCTGCATGTCGTCGGAGAAAGATATCGACCTGTCGACCTATGTCGACCAGACCGAGCCGGCCGATGTTCTCTACAACCAGGGCCTTGCTAATCTCAATGCCGGGCGCCTGCAGGAGGCGAGCCGCAAGTTCGACGCCGTCGACCGCCAGCATCCCTATTCGGAATGGGCCCGCAAATCGATGGTGATGGGCGCTTTCGCCGACTATCGCCAGGGCAATTACGATGAGGCTATCGGCTCGGCCAAGCGCTATCTCACGCTTTACCCGTCGACCGATGACGCCGCCTATGCGCAGTACATCATCGGCTTGAGCTACTACCGCCAGATCAAGGACGTGACGCAGGACCAGAAGGAAGCGCGTCAGACCGTCCAGACGATGCAGGATCTGGTGACGCGCTGGCCGACATCGGAATATGTCGACGACGCCAAGGAAAAGATCCGCTTCGCCAACGATCAGTTGGCCGGCAAGGAGATGCAGATCGGCCGCTACTATCTCGAGCGGCGTGAATACATCGCCGCCGTCAAGCGCTTCCGCACCGTGGTCGAGAACTATTCCAACACGCGCCATGTCGAGGAGGCGCTCGCGCGTCTGACCGAAAGCTATTACGCGATGGGTCTGACTTCGGAGGCGCAGACGGCCGCCGCCGTGCTCGGCACCAACTACCCTGACAGCCCGTGGTACAAGGATTCCTACAAGCTCTTGCAGAGCAATGGGCTTGCACCGCGCGAAAATGCAGGGTCGTGGATATCCAAGGCCGGAAAGATGATCACCGGCGCCTGACGTATGAGCATCGACTGAAGCGTTCACAGCGCTTTTCGGATTGATCCGGTGCTCAAACAAAAAGATAGTGCGGCGCTGCGACTGCAAATGGTCGCGTGCCGTTCTAGATTCGGGTTCTGATGCTTTCCAGACTGTCGATCCGCGATATCGTCCTGATCGAGAAGCTGGATATCGACTTCCAGCCGGGTCTTTCGGTGCTGACCGGCGAAACCGGTGCCGGCAAATCCATCCTGCTCGATGCCCTGTCGCTGGCGCTCGGTGCGCGCGGCGACGCGTCGCTGGTGCGCCATGGCGCGGCGCAAGGCCAGGTCATCGCCGTCTTCGACGTGCCGCGCAATCATCCGGCGCGTGCGCTGCTTGCCGACAATGCGATCGAGGATGATGGCGACATCATCCTGCGCCGCCTGCAGACGGCGGACGGCCGCACCCGTGTCTTCGTCAACGATCAGCCTTCGAGCGTCACGCTGATGCGCGATGTCGGGCGCGCGCTGGTCGAGATCCACGGCCAGCACGATGAACGCGCGCTGGTCGATCCCGGCGCGCATCGCGAGGTGCTCGATGCTTTCGGTGGCCATCTCGGCGCCGTCCGCTCGACCGGCGAGGCATGGCGGCACTGGCGCGCCTGCGAGCAGGAGCTGTCGCGCCACCGCGCCAAGGTGGCGGCGGCCGCGCGCGAGGCCGACTATTTGCGCGCCGCGGTGGCGGAGTTGACGAAGCTCGATCCGCAGCCGGGCGAGGAGACGGATCTCGCCGAACTGCGGGCGTCGATGATGCGGGCCGAGAAGATCGCTTCCGAAATCCATGATGCGCAGGATGTGCTGTCCGGCCCGTCCTCGCCCTTGCCGCAACTGGCCAGCCTGCTGCGACGACTGCAGCGTAAGGTGACGGAGGCGCCCGGCCTGCTCGACGACGTCGTCAAATCGCTCGACGAGGCGATGCTGTCGCTCGACGCGGCGCAATCGGGCGTCGAGGCAGCACTGCGCGCCACCGAATATGATCCGCAGCGGTTGGAGAAGGCGGAGGAGCGGCTGTTCTCGCTGCGCGCGGCCTCGCGCAAGCACAGCGTCGCCGTCGACGATCTGGCGCAGCTTCGCGACACGATGTCGGCCGATCTTGCCGATCTCGATGCCGGCGAGGAGCGCCTGCACGGGCTGGAAAAGCAGGCCGCCGCGGCACGCGAGACCTACGACATTGCCGCCGCGCAGCTGTCCTCGCTTCGCCACGCGGCGGCGGTCGGCCTGACCAAGGCGGTGATGGCGGAATTGCCGGCGCTCAAGCTCGAACGCGCCGCCTTTATCGTGGAAATGAAGAGCGAGGCCGAGAGCCGCATGGAAGAGGGCATCGACCAGATCGAATTCTGGGTGCGCACCAATCCAGGCACGCGGCCCGGGCCGATGATGAAAGTGGCGTCCGGCGGCGAACTTTCACGCTTCCTTCTGGCGTTGAAGGTCGCGCTGGCCGACCGCGGCTCGGCGCCGACGCTGGTTTTCGATGAAATCGATACTGGGGTGGGCGGCGCTGTCGCCGACGCGATCGGCCAGCGGCTGGCGCGGCTGTCGAAGCGCGTCCAGGTGCTCTCGGTGACGCATGCGCCACAGGTCGCGGCACGCGCGGCGACGCATTTCCTGATCTCCAAATCCGGCACCACCGACCGTGTCGCCACCGGCATTGCCGAGATGGACCGGCCGGCGCGGCAGGAAGAGATCGCGCGCATGCTGGCCGGCGCCACCATCACCGACGAGGCGCGCGCCGCCGCCGAGCGATTGCTGCGTGAAAACACCACGGCGGCATAAGAACAACAGGTATCAGGGATCGAGTCAGGATATGGCTCCATCCTGCTGTTCAGGAATGATTTTCCCAAAATCCTGATCTATTGTGGCGGGCCACCGTCCGGGGAAGGAAAGCATGGCTGAAAAACCTGTCGATTCGCTCAGTGAGAGCGAGGCCGAAGCCGAGCTGAAGCGGCTGGCGGAAGAGATCGCCGAGCACGACCGGCGCTACCATACCGAAGATGCGCCTGTTATCACCGATGCCGAGTATGATGCGCTGGCGCGGCGCAACCTTGCCATCGAGGAGCGCTTTCCGGCGCTGGTGCGCGAGGATTCGCCATCGCTCAGGGTCGGAGCAGCGCCCGCGGAAGGCTTTACCAAGGTGCGCCATGCCGTGCCGATGCTCAGCCTTGCCAAGGCCTATACAGACGATGATGTCACGGATTTCATCGAACGCGGGCGGCGGTTCTTCGATCGCGACAAGGAACTCGACATTGCGTTCACGGCCGAACCGAAGATCGACGGGCTATCGGCTTCGCTGCGTTACGAAAACGGTGTGTTCGTGCAGGGCGCAACGCGTGGCAACGGCGCCGTCGGCGAAGACATCACCGCCAATTTGAAGACCATCGCCGACATCCCTGCAAAGCTGAAAGGCTCGGGCTGGCCCGAAACCATCGAGATCCGCGGCGAGGTCTATATGACCTATGCGGAATTCGAGGCGCTGAAGCAGCGCTCGGCAGCCGTCGGCGGCCAGGACTACGTCAATCCGCGCAACACGGCGGCCGGGTCGCTGCGCCAGAAGGATCCATCCGTCACCGCCAGCCGCAACCTCAAATTCTTCGCCTATGCCTGGGGTTACACGACAGCGGATCCGGCTCCGACCCAGTATGATTCGGTGCAGAAATTCGCCGAGTGGGGATTCAAGATCAGTCCGCTGATGGTGCGGGCGAAATCGGCCGAGGAGTTGATCGCGCATTATCATCGGATCGAGGAGCAGCGCTCGGCGCTCGGCTACGATATCGACGGCGTCGTCTACAAGGTCGACCAGCTGGAGTTGCAGCGCCGCTGGGGCTTCGTCACCGGCGAACCGCGCTGGGCGATCGCGCATAAATTTCCGGCCGAACAGGCGATGACGACCGTGCAGAAGATCGACATCCAGGTCGGCCGTACCGGTACGCTGGCGCCGGTCGCGCGGCTGGCGCCGGTCACGGTCGGCGGCGTCGTGGTCGAGAACGTCACGCTGCACAATGAGGATTACATCAAGGGCCTGGACTCGACCGGCCAGCCGATCCGCGACGGCATCGACGTGCGCATCGGCGATACGGTCGTGATCCAGCGGGCAGGCGATGTCATTCCGCAGATCGTCAGCGTCGTCATCGACAAGCGGCCGGCCGATGCCGTGCCGTACGAATTCCCGCACACCTGTCCGATCTGCGGCTCGCCGGCGACGCGCGAGATCAACGAGAAGACCGGCAAGGAAGATTCCCGCCGCCGCTGCACCGGCGAGCTGATCTGCCCGGCGCAGGCGGTGGAAGGATTGCGCCACTTCGTGTCGCGCGGTGCCTTGGACATCGAAGGCCTTGGTGCCGAGAACATAGATACCTTCTTCAATGCGGGATTGATCAGGACCGCCGCCGATATTTTCACGCTCAGGGATCGCCGTCCGGCTGTCACCAGGGCGCTGGCGGAACGGCGCGAGGAACAGGCGAGGCAGCGCGAGGCCGCATCGGGCAAGACGCGCAAGAACGTGCGCAGCGTCGAGGACCGCAATTATGAGGGCCTCGACAAGCTGTTCGCGGCCATCGATTCGCGCCGCGAGCCGGAGCTCGATCGCTTCATCTTCGCGCTCGGCATCCGCCATATCGGCGAAACGACAGCCGCCGTGCTTGCCCGCACCTTCTCGACCATCGAGGAACTGATCCGCGTCGGCAAGGAGACAGCGGCAGCGGAGGATCCGCACAGTGTCTTCCCGTCGGTCAACGGCATTGGCGACACGGTGATCGATGCGCTTCGCGACTTCTTCGGCAATGAGCGCAATGACGACGTGCTTGATGCGTTGCTCCGCCAAGTCAAGCCGAAGCCGTATATCGTCAACGTCTCGGCCGATAGCGAGGTCGCGGGCAAGACTGTCGTCTTCACCGGCTCGCTGGAAAAGATGACACGCTCCGAGGCCAAGGCGATGGCGGAGCGCCTCGGCGCCAAGGTCGCGGGCTCGGTTTCGGCGAAGACGGATCTGGTGGTCGCCGGGCCGGGTGCCGGCTCCAAGCTCAAGCTCGCCAGCGAACTCGGCATCGAGGTCATCGACGAAGATGCCTGGCTGGCGCGGATCGGCAAGGCCTGATGGACGGCGCATTCAAAGGGTTCGGCCCAAAAGCCATTCCGTTCCTCAAGGCGCTGGATTTCCACCAGAGCCGAGAGTGGTTTTTGGAGAACCGTGACCTGTTCGAACAGGAATTGCGCGATCCGCTCAGTGATCTCGTCGACGCGCTGACCGAGCGCTTCGCAAAGGCGGGTCTCGGCCTGCGCGGGGATCGCAAGAAGTCGCTGTTCCGCATCAATCGCGACGTGCGCTTCGCCAAGGACAAGCGGCCCTACAACAGGCATTTATCGGCCATCCTGTCGCCCGACGGCACCAAGATGGAGCAGGGCGTGTTCTACGTGCATATCGGGCTTGAGCGCTGCTTCGCCGACATTGCCTGGTGGCAGCCGGAGCCGGCGCTGCTGCTGGCGATGCGCAAAGCCATCGCGACGAAGCCGGACAGGTTTCGTGCCCTGGTGGCGGCGTTGAAGAAGAACCGGCTTGAACTCGAGACCGAAGGCCGCATGAAGCGTACGCCACGCGGCTTCGAGGAAATCAGCGATGCCGACCTTGTCGCCGCCATCCGCAACCGGCATTTTGTCGTCCAGCATGTTATCGATCCCGCGGGAATCCATACGGCTGATCTGGTCGACGAACTCGTCGATTTCACCTTGCGCGCCAAGCCGCTGCTCGACTGGGGCAGGGCGATCGAGGGCAAGATCCTGAAGGAATAAGCGTCTAACTCAGCCGATCCAGCGATCATTTCCGCTGATCGTTTGGCTCAAGCGAATTCGTGTGACACGGCAAGCCGCGCCACCTACATACCGCGCTTCCCTTGTTGTTGTGCATGTCGTTATCCCCTTTTGGGCGACATGCATCAGGAGTGGTTGATGGCGACGGACGTAATTTCCGAGAGCGGCGACAGAAGCGATTTCTGGCAAGGCGTGCGGCTGTCGATGCCTGTGGTGGTGGCCTCGGCGCCGTTTGCGGTGCTGTTCGGCGCGCTCGCCGTGGACAATGGCTTCTCGGTCCTGGAAGCCTTTCTGATGAGTGCGCTGGTCTATGGCGGCGCCAGCCAGATGGTCGGCATCCAGCTGTTCGGCCAGCATGTGGCGCCGTGGCTGATCGTGCTGTCGATCTTCGCCGTCAATTTCCGCCACGTGCTCTATTCCGCCGGCATCGGCCGGCGCATCGCGCACTGGCCTGTCATCCAGCAGGTACTAGGCTATTTCATCCTCACCGATCCGCAATTCGCGGTGGCCGAGGCGAGGGCGCAATCCGGCCAGACGGTCGGCTTTGCCTGGTATCTGGGACTTGGCTTGCCTGTCTATCTGTTCTGGATCGTCGAAAGCGCGCTTGGTGCGCTGTTCGGCAAGCTGATCCCCGACACGCACGCGCTGGGCATCGATTTCCTGCTGCCGATCTATTTCCTCGGTCTCGTGCTGGGCTTCCGCAAGCGGCCTCTGTGGCTGCCGGTGGTCATTGCCAGCGCTGCCGCCTCCATCATCGCCTACAAGACCGTGGGCTCGCCCTGGCATGTCTCGATTGGCGCTGTTGCCGGTGTGCTGCTGGCGGTCATCCTGCCTCCCCACCATAGCGGCGTAAAGGCACGGCCATGAGCACGACCTTCTGGATCATTATCGCCGGCGCAATCGCGACCTATCTCACGCGCATCGGCGGGCACCTGGTGATATCGCGCTTCGATACCATCCATCCCCGCGTCGAGGCCGGCCTCAATGCCGTGCCGGCGGCGGTGCTGACGACGCTGGTAGCGCCCGAGCTGTTGAACGCCGGCCCGGCGGAATGGGCCGCACTGGTGGTCACCGCGGTGGTTTCGCTGCGCGGTGGGTTGATGGCGATGTTTTTGGCGGGCGCGGCGGTATTGATCGTGGCGCGGCAGTTCGTCGGGTAGGGCGTATCGATATTCAGGTGATGACGGCCTGCAAACGGCGGCTTCCTGCGCTTCCCCGTTCTACCGCGTCGCGGTAGAACTGAGCTCACGTACCCAAAAGTACGCTTCGCTCCGGTTCACGGAACCCATCGTTTTCGCTCGTCCTGACCTGAATCTCGACACGCCCTCGGCGCCTCAGAAAAATCAAATCTTCGCGTCGTGCGGCAGCGGCGCGGTGGCCTTCTCCAGCCAGGCCAGCGTTTCGCCGTCGAGCATCGGGCCGATCTCGGCCAGCACGCGCGCGTGGTACGAGTCCAGCCAATGCAACTCGTCACGCGTCAGAAGGTCCGACTGCACCAGCCTGGTATCGATCGGCGCCAGCGTCAGCGTCTCGAAGCCGTGCATGGCGATGTCGCCGCCCTCGATCTCTTGCGCCGGCGTCACCAGGATCAGGTTCTCGATGCGGATGCCGTAGGAGCCTTCCTTGTAGTAGCCGGGCTCGTTGGACAGCATCATGCCTTCGAGCAGCTTTTCGGTGCCGGTGCGGGCGATACGCTGCGGGCCTTCATGCACGGCCAGATACGAGCCGACGCCATGGCCGGTGCCGTGGGCGAAGTCGCAGCCGTGCTTCCACAGCGCCATGCGCGCGACGGCATCGATCTCGGAGCCGCGCGTGCCGGCGGGAAAGCGCAAGGTGGAAATGCCGATCATGCCTTTCAGCACCAGGGTGAAGCGTTCGCGCATCTCCTGCGTCGGCTGGCCGATCGGCACGGTGCGGGTGATGTCGGTGGTGCCGTCCTGATACTGCGCGCCGGAATCGAGCAGGAACAGCTCGCCGGCCTGCAGCTTGCGGCTGGTGGCGCGCGACACGCGGTAATGCATGATGGCGCCGTTCGGGCCGGCGCCCGAAATGGTGTCGAAGGAGACGTCGCGCAGCGGCATCTGGGTTTCCTCGCCGGTCCGCCGGCGCTGTTCCTCCAGCCTGGTGACGACAGCGATCTCGTCGAGCGAGCCGGGTTTTTGCCGCTCCAGCCAGCACAGCAATTTCGCCACGGCCGCACCGTCACGGCGATGCGCGGCGCGCGAGCCGTTGATCTCGGCCTGGTTCTTGGTGGCGCGCGGGATTCGGGCAGGATCTGCTGCTGCAATGACGGCGCCGCCATTGTCCTCGACCAGCATGCGCAGCCGGTCAGCCGCCAGCACCGGGTCGAGCGCGATTTTCGCGCCACTCTTGGCAAGCGCTGTGATCGCGGCTTCGAATTCGCCGGGCTCATGCGGCTCGGCGAGCTGGGTGAGGTAGGCGGCGACCTGGCGCGAGAATTTGCGCTTATCCATGAAAAGCTGGTGCGACCTATCGGCGGCGAGGATGGCGAAGCCGAGCGCCAGCGGCGTGTGCGGCACGTCGCCGCCACGGATGTTGAAGGCCCAGGCGATGGAGGAGGGGTCGGTCAGCACCGCATGGGTGGCGCCGTCCTTGGCGATCGCCGCCGCCAGCCGCGCCAGCTTGTCCTTGGCGAGCTCGCCGGCAAAGCCGATCGGGTGGAGCTCGACGGGAGCCACCGGCGCGTCGGGCTGATCCTTCCAGATGATGTCGATCGGGTTTTTGTCGAGCGGCACCAGTACGGCGCCGTTCTTGTCGACTGAGGCCTGCAGCGCCTTGACCTCGCTGATCGTGTGCAGCCATGGATCGAAGCCGAGCCGTGCGCCCTTGCCAAGATTGTCTTTCAGCCAGACAGCCGGCGGATTGTCGACCAGGCTTTCGATTGAAAAGACGTCGAGATCGACCTCGCTGCGCACCTGCAGCGTGTAGCGCCCGTCGACAAAGACGAAGGCGCGGTCGCGCAGGACGATGGCGACGCCGGCCGAGCCGCTGAAGCCGGTCAGCCATTTCAGCCGCGCCGAACGATCGGCGACATATTCGCCCTGATGCTCGTCGGCACGCGGGACGATGAAGCCGTCCAGCCCGTTGGCTTCAAGCCATTGGCGCAGCAGCGCCACGCGCGGTTCGCCGACGGCCGGGTCGCCCGCGGAATCGAAGGTCTGGAACATGGTGGGCCTCCTGCATGTCCGCGCAACCGTAGCGTACGGTCGCGGAAATCGGAATCGATTTCCGGCTGCGCGCAACCTGCTACAGCATCGCCGGACTGACAACTGGGGGAATTTGGTCCAGGCTCGGTCGGTGCCGGTCTAATGCTTCAGGTGGATCGTCACCCAGCCCTCGCGGTGCAAGGTTCTGACATGGCGGAAATTCTGGCCGACATAGGCCGAGATGACCGCGTCCCGCTGGCGCTCGAGGATGCCCGACAGCACGATCGAGCCGCCAAGTGCGATATGATGGGCCATTTGCGGCGCCAGCCGCATCAGCGGCCGCGCCAATATGTTGGCGACGATCAGATCGAAGGGTGCGCGCTTGCCGAAGATCGGATGGTGAAAGCCGGGCGCGGTTGCTGTTTCCACCAGTGCCTTGACGTGGTTGAGCCGCGCATTGGCGGCAGCCACCCGCACCGCCACCGGATCGATGTCGGTGGCCAGCACCGGAATGTGCGCCAGCTTGGCGACGGCGATCGCCAGTACCGCGCTGCCGGTGCCGAGGTCGAGCGCATTGCGCGGGTGTTCGCGCCGGACCACTCTTTCCAGCATTTCCAGGCAGCCGGCGGTGGTGCCGTGATGGCCGGTGCCGAAGGCAAGGCCGGCTTCGATTTCGATGGCGAGTTCGCCGCTGTGGCGTTTCCTGCGGTCATGTGCGCCGTGGACGAAGAAACGTCCGGCACGCACCGGCTTCAGCTCTTCCAGCGAATGCGCCACCCAGTCGATGTCGGGCAGGGGCTCGCGCTCGATCGGCTTCGACAGGGAAAGGCCGGCAAGGATGTCCTTCAAGCGGGTCTCGACCGCATCGATGTCGCCATCGGCATAGAGCGATACTTCGTGGATGTCCTTGTCCTCGTCGACCTCCAGCACGGCGATCGGCAGCCCCTCTTCCTCGAAGGCCGCCTCAAGCGCCGCGAAAATGCTGACGGACTCGATCTTTCCGGTGGTGAAGTAAAGGCGCGTCTGGGTCATGAAATGGTAATCAGCCTTTCGCCGCCAGCCGCTTCAGCTTGGCGATGGCCGTATCGGCGCTTTCGCCGTAGGCGATTGTGCCGGCAAAATCGCCCTTGGCGTTGAGCAGCAGCACCGAGGCGGTATGATCCATCGTGTAGTCGCCGTCGCCCGTGTCGACCTTCTTCCAATAGATGCCGAACGACTTGGCCATGGCATGGACCTTGTCCGGAGCGCCCGTGATGCCGACGATACGGTCGGAGAAATTGCTGACATAGGCGTTCATCACCTCAGGCGTGTCGCGCTCCGGATCGACCGATACGAAATAGGCGTGCAGGTTCTTGCCGTCGTCGCCGAGCGTCTTCAGCCAGCCGGCCAGTTCGAACAGTGTGGTCGGGCAGACCTCGGGGCAATGGGTGAAGCCGAAGAAGACGACGCTGGGCTGGCCCCGGAAGGCGGCTTCGGTGATCGGCGCGCCTTTCTGGTCGACCAGAGTAAAGGCGGCCCCGAATGGCTCGCCGCCATAGTGGCCGCGATACCAGTCGAAGGTCAGCCAGCCGATGCCGGCCGCCATCAGGACGAGAATACCGACCAGGATAGAACGCATCATCAGAAAAGTCCGTCTGCAGAAATCGTCGCGCCGGCTCAATGCCGCGCCTGTGTGACAGTCTTAGCGGTTTGGCCCCGCACAGGCAAAGTGCCGCGTTGCCGCAACCGCTGCGGTGTCGACCTATCTGCTTGCAAAGCCGGGCCGCTCGCCCCACCTGTGACCGGCAACTCGAACCGCAGGAGGGTCCCTTGCAACGACTGATTGGGCACGGACTGATTGGGCGAAGACTGATCGGCGGTGCCTTGGCCGCGTGCGTTGTCCTAGGTGCCGGGGCCGCCGTGGCCGATGAAGTCGGCAAGGTCGGCGTCGACTGGCTCGGCAACGACATCATCGTCGAGGCGATCAAGGACCCCAAGGTGGAGGGCGTGACATGTCACGTCTCCTATTTCGATCGCGGCATCATCGATCGCCTGCACAAGGGCAACTGGTTCGAGGATCCGTCCGATTCCTCGATCTCCTGCCGCCAGACCGGCCCGATCACCATCGGCGACATCGACATGAGCGAGGGCGGCGAGGAAGTGTTCAAGCAAGGCATCAGCCTGATCTGGAAGAAGCAGGTGGTGAACCGCATCTACGACAAGGCCAACGAGACGCTGATCTATCTCTCGCATTCGCGCCAGGTGCAGAACGGCTCGGCGAAAATGTCGGTCACCACCGTGCCGCTCTACGGCCAAAACGTGGTGTGGAGCAAAGGCAAGCCGCAATAGGCGATTCAGTTCCTTCCCGGGCGCACGATTGGCGCCGCTTGCGGGACCAATCGCCTGGGCGAATCCTTGCCGGGAAACGATCTGACGGACGATTGGCCCCGCTTGCGGGACCAATCGCCTAGGGGTAAAGCCGCCGGCATGGACCGTTCCGAAGATCTCGTCCCGAAAGACCCCGAGCCACGCATCCATCCGACCGCGGAGTTGAAGGCGTGCAAGCTTGGGCGTTATGCCTCGATCGGCGAGCGGGTGGTGCTTCGCGAGGTCACCGTCGGCGACTTCTCCTATTTCGAACGCCATTCGGAAGCGATCTACACGACGATCGGCAAATTCTGCTCGATCGCCGCCAACAGCCGCATCAATGCGTTGGAGCATCCCATAGAGCGGCTGACCCAGCACAAGCTCAGCTACCGGCCGAACGAGTATTTTCGCTGGCTGGGCGTCGATGCCGCCTTCCGCGAACGGCGGCAGGCGAAAGCCGTGACCATCGGCCATGATGTCTGGATCGGCCACGGCGCGGTGATCATGCCCGGGGTCACCATCGGCAATGGCGCGGTGGTCGGCGCCAACGCAGTGGTGACGCGTGATGTGCCGCCTTACGCGATCGTCGCCGGCGTGCCGGCGAAGGCTCTCCGGCCACGCTTCGCTCCGGATATCGCGGCGCGGATCGAAGCTCTCGCCTGGTGGAACTGGCCGGTCGAAAAGCTCGCCAGAGCGGTTCCCGACATGCAGGCAATGCCGATCGAAGCATTCCTCGATCGTTGGGAAAACGACGCCGTCTGACCAGCTCAAGACGTCGACGGTAACCAATTTTCTTAACGTAAAATATTAAAGTTAAGAAATGGAAAACGGATTGTATCCGTGAAATTAAACACTCCAAGGTTGCAAGACTTTCGGCAAAATGCACTACTCGTTTCGGGGGTAAGTCGTAAGAAGTCGAAGAAAACACTACTAGCAACAATGGAGAGAAGTCATGAAGAAGTTCGCTTTTGTACTCACCGCTGCTATGGTTTCGTTCTCGACTGTCGGCGCCTATGCCGGCGGCTGGGGAGGTAGCTCGGGTAGCCTGATCAATGTGTCGCCGTCCATCGGTGTCGGCCAGGTGACCGCGCTCAATGGCATCCTGAGTGGCAACAACATCCTGAGCGGCAATGTCGTCCAGGGCATTCTGAACGGCAACAAGACCAACGTCCTTACCGGCGTTCTCAGCGGTATCGGCGTCAATGTCCTTGGCGGCAACAGCTACAAGCTGGGCGGCCGTCACTGAGCAGGAAAGTCACGGGCATCCTTATGTCACGTGTCGTGGGCAGGAGGGTCTTCAACACCCTCCTGCCTCCGCTTGTGGGCCTACCCAGTCAAGCGCGGGAATGAGCTAGATCTTCGCCCGCAGGCCCACAAATGCATCGACCGTGTGTTCGCGCTCGTCGATCACGGTCTTGAAGGTCTCGGAAACGTCGACGCGAACGACAATGGCCATCGATTTGGTCGCGTTGTACGTCGCTTCGGCATAGACGCCCTTGCGGCGCTCCTGGTTCTCGTAGAGCAAATTGTCCTTGAGCTCATAGAAGATGCCGGAAGCGATGCCGAGGTTTTCGCGCACCTTCATGCCCAGTTCCAATTCCGCGCGCTGCAGCCACGAAGCCAGGGGGTCGTCGGTTTCGGACGTTTCGTAGCGACCGAAATAGGTGCCGCGCAGCTCGAAGCCGTGCGGCAGAGGCTTGCCGAACGTGACTTGCCAGGTCGGACGCCAGCGCTGGTAGATGTTATCGGCGCCACGCAGGAACTGCGCACCCAGCGCCACGCCGAGCGTCGAACCGCCGGTGGCCTTGTAGGCCGCCTCGGCGCGCAGCGTATAGGCGTTGAACGATAGGAACAGCGGCGGGTAACCGATTTCCTCGACGCTGGCGAAGAGCGCAGACGCGGACGCGCCGAAGGCAAGCTGGCCAACTGTCCGGGTGACCCGAGCCGCCAACTGGAAGAGATTGCGGTCGGCATGCAGCTTCGCCGGCAAGATGAGATCTTCCTGGAAATGCGTCGCGCCGAGCTTTTCGTAGCTGTCGGCGGCCTCGAGGATCAGCGATGTGGCGTTGCCGAGGTCGATGCCGAGTTGTGTCTGGGCGCCGAAGACCTGCTTGAACTCGCGCGTACCCAGCGTCAGCGGGCCGATATCCAGATTGTCGCCGGTGCTGGAGACGCGATAGCTCAGCGATCCCCTCAGTTCGAGACCCGGGCCGAGCCGGCGGAAGGCCTCGGCCGACAGCGACAATCCGCGGTCGTCCTCGATCGACGTCTTGTCGTAATGCGTTACCTGGAAGTCCGCGCTGAATTTCGCGTTGGCGTCGTTGTCGCCCCATTGCTGCTGCAGCGAACCGCGCAACAGTGTGTACCAGTCCTTGACCGCATGGTCGCTGTCCAGCGCGTTGTTGGTCCAATGCCTTTCGAGACTGCCGGTGATTGTCGGATCGGTCGCTATTTCGGCAGCCGGTGCTGTTGATGGTTCTGCCCTGGCGGTCACGGCCGCGCAGGCCATCAGCAGGCCTAGGCCGGCGCTGCCAAGCAATCTGCGGGAAAGTGGAGCGACCGTCTGTCCTTCTGCCGGTCGGCGCTTTCGGGAAACCATGCTCCGCGCTCTCCGGACTGAAACCCCTTCCGCCATGCGGGGGTGGCGCAGCGGAAGGGGCTGGAGGTAAACCGCTGTGAAGCGGAAGGAACAGGCACTCTTGCCTGCAGGAGTACTGTGGCATTGAACCCATAAGGTGTGTTTTCCGGACTATTCTCCCTATGCGTGTAGGCAATTGTACCTGAGGTATTTGTTCGCATCGGGAACCTGAAGCGGTCGCTGATTGTTTCTCATCGCGCCGCAGCGTCGAGGATTTCGATAGATGGAAAAGCATTTCACCAAGGTTGCCAACTGGGTCGCCCGCATAGCCGGCCTGCCGCCGACATTCGCCGTCTGTTGCCTCATTATCATCGCCTGGGGGGTGAGCGGTCCGTTCTTCGGCTTTTCGGACACTTGGCAACTTGTCATCAACACGGGCACGACCATCATCACCTTCCTGATGGTCTTCCTGATCCAGAACACTCAGAACCGCGACGGCGCGGCGATCCAGGCCAAGCTCGACGAACTGATCCGGGTCGGCAAGGGCCACAACCATTTCATCGGCATCGAGCATCTGACCGAATCCGAAGTCGAGGAAATCCGCGCCAAATGCGAGCGTGCGGCAAAGCGGCATGACGAACAGATCGCCGACATCGCGGCGAAGAAGGCCGTGGCGCAGAAGCGCGGGTCGAAAAAGCAAGCGGCCTGAAGATCAGCCTTTCATGAAGGCTGCGAAACTGCCTTTGTGGTCCGGATGCCAGCGCGACAAAGCGGGGCGGTTCTCGATGATGTCGCCGATCGCCCAGGCCATGCGCTTTTCATCCAGCGGCCGGGCCGCCTCATTGTCCGGGCACAGGATGTAGAAATCGCCTCTGGCCAGGGATTCCAGCATGAAATCCACAACCTGTTCGCCGGTCCAGGCGCCGGCCGGTTTTTCCGTCGCACCCTCGGTCAGACCGGTAAAGGTGAAGCCGGGGATCAGCAGATGGGCAGCGACATGGGCGCCGGGTTCGTTGCGCAACGCGTGCGCCAGGCCTTCCGTGAAGGTTTTCACTCCTGCCTTGGAGACATTGTAGGCAAGATTGCCGGGCGGTGTGGTGATGCCTTGCTTGGAGCCGGTGTTGACGATCAGACCCGGCCTGGCCGAGGCCAGCATGCGCGGCGCGAAGGCCTCCACGCCATGCACAACGCCCCAGAAATTGATGTCCAGCAGCCGTTTCCAGGCATCGCGGTTTTCCCACGGCTTTCCGGGGTTGTCGCCCACGCCGGCATTGTTCATCAGCAGCGACACGCCGCCGAAGGCGCCGAACGCCCTCTCGGCGAGGCGGTCCACCTCATCCGCCTTCGAAACGTCGGCGGCGACGGCAAGCACGGCATCGTCGCCGGCAATCGCGGAAACGGCGCGCGAGGCGTCGTCAAGCCGCGCGCCGCCAATGTCGGCCAGCACGATCTTCATGCCTAGCAATGCAAGCCGCTTGGCGGCCGCCAGACCGATGCCGCTGGCAGCGCCGGTGATCACGGCGGCATTGCCTGGAGCAAGCGCGGGCGGGGCGGTCTGGATCTCGGCGTCGGTGATCATGGGCGATGGATTCCTTGTTCGATGGCGCCGAACTTAACGCCGGAACGGGCCGGTGCAAGCCTCTGCTCGTCTTGTCGGGTTGACCAGTCCGGCCGAGGCTGCGCATGTTGCCCTTTGTCCCCGCAACAGAGATTTAGGCCTGGGGACAAACGGAGGTTCCTGATTGACGGACTGGGTTGCAATTCTGAAGGAGCAGACCGCCATTGGCGACCAGATGGGCCGCGAGGTGCCGCAGATGATGGCCAATCCCGACATCAGCGAAGCGCAGGTGAAGACACTCTTTTCTGCGCTGGAGAAACAAGCCGAGTTCGTTGAGAAACTGCGCATGGCGCTGGAAAAATTCGGCCATGATTTCTCGATCATCAAGGCCGCGGAACGGCTGGAGGAGCTCTATGCCGACCTCGCTGCATCGGTGGCGGAAAAACTGAAAGCGATGCGCAAGTAGGGCAATTTGGGAAAGCCGTGCAGCGCTCTACCTTGAAAATGTGTGAAGACAACTACTTTTCGATCACCCGCGCAAAGCGCCTATCCGGTACGAGCCATATCATCGCGACCAGCACATAGAGCGCGACGCCGATCCACTGGCTGACGAAGGTCAGCACGACGGCCACGATATAGACAGCCAGCGAGAGCTTCCCCTTGCGGTCATTACCCAGCGCCTTGGCAAAGGCGGTATCATTGCCGTGCAGGCGATGCAGCGCGGCGGCGAGTATGGTGTAGGCGATGGCGCATAGCGCGAGGTCGGTGCCATAGACTGCTACCGGCACCGGCGCAAAGTGGTTCTCGCCCATGAAGGCTGTGGTCACCGGCATCAGCGACAGCCAGAACAGCAGATTGAGGTTCGCCCACAGCACGCGCCCGTCGACCCGCTGAACGGTGTGGAACATGTTGTGCAGATTGTTCCAGTAGATGCCGACATTGATGAAGGACAGCACGTAGCAGAAGAAGATCGGCCACAACGGCACCAAGGCGGAGAAATCCTCGCCATGCGGCACTTTCAACTCAAGCACCATGATGGTGATGATGATAGCCACGACGCCATCGGTGAATGCCTCGACCCTGCCTTTGCCCATGGATTCCACCTTTGCCCGCGATGAATTGCCGAAAGAGAGTAAACGCTAGCGGATGTTGAGGAGCCAATAAATGGCAACCGTGAAATTCCTCAACCATGTCCAAGGAAAATCCGGCATCAGTCCCGTTGGCCAGGACGGTTACGGCCGCCCACCTGTTGACTTTTCTTGGCTTGGCCGCTCCTCTTGCAGGGCAATCTTGGCCGGAGCAGGTGAACGGCCGGGATTCGAATGGAGGGGACTGATGAGATTTCGTTTTCTGCTTGTGGCCGCGACCATCCTGGCCGCGGTGTTCGGGACGTCCGCCGCGGCCTTCGCCTACAGCGCTCACACCTCGACCAACCTCAACGTCCGCAGCGGGCCGGGAGCGGGATACGCCAAAGTGGGAACGCTGCCCGCCGGCTTCAGAGTCAATGTCACCGGCTGCCAGCCGGGCTGGTGTAGAATCCATGGCGGCGGCGTGAGCGGCTGGGCCAGCGCCGGTTATCTTGAACGCTCCCAGATCGTTCGCCCGCCAATCATCATCGTGCGTCCGCCGCATCGGCCGCCACACTGGCACAAGCCGCACCGTCCTCCGCACCATCGGCCGCCGCACAGGCCGCGTCCTGGCAAGTGCAAGATCGCGCCCGGCTTTGCTTGCAGGTAACGCCGACCGATTGAACGATAGATGACGGATCGGAGCCGCTGGCCCCGATCCGAGCCTGTTCAGCCGGCGGACATCCCGCTCAAGCAATGCCCACCGTGCTGTCAGGAGCCTGCCTGTCGGCTGGAACGTCGTGGATGAAACCGCGTTAGATCCTCGATCCCCGAAATTGGTGACGAGGTTGGCCATGGCCATTCGCGATTTTGCGCATACGCACGAAGGGGCAGGTGGCGATGCTCTCGCAATCCCCACCGTCGCCGCGATGATTGCGGTGCTGTTTGCCGGCAGCACGGTGCTGACGCCGCTCTACATCGTCTACAAGCAGCAATTCGGCTTTTCACAAATCACCCTGACGCTGATCTACGCCGTGTATGTCGTCGGCAATCTGGCGGCACTTCTGATGTTGGGCAGCGTCTCCGATATTGTCGGACGCCGGCCCGCGAGCCTGGCGGCCATGCTCGTCGCCATCGTCAGTGCGCTTGTCTTCCTGTTTGCCGTAAACGTCGTCTCGCTCGACGTCGCCCGCATCCTGAGCGGGCTTGGCATCGGCGTCGGCGCGGGGACCGGAACCGCGTGGATTGCCGAGCTTCTTCCCGGCGCGGACAAGTCGCGCGCCAGTGTGATTGCCACCAGCACCAATTTCCTCGGCCTCGGCCTCGGCGCACTGATTTCGGGATTTCTGGCTGAATACGAGCCATGGCCGTTGCGGCTGATCTTCATCGTCTATCTGGCAGCACTTGTGGTGGTGACGATCCTGGTCTGGCGCATTCGCGAAACGGTGGCGAAGCCGGACGGCCTCGGGGGGATCTCCTTGCGGCCGCGACTTTCCGTCCCGGAGGAAATCCGTGCGCGCTTCGTCGCGCCGGCGGTGACCGGCTTCGGCGCGATGGCGCTGGTCGGGTTCTACGCCGCGTTGGCGCCGAGCATCCTGGCGCAGCAGCTGCATGAGACCAACCATGCCGTCGCCGGCGCGCTGTTCTTCGAGCTGGCGATCGTCACCGCGATCAGCATTGTCGTTCTGATGCACATGAAGAGCAACAAGGCGATGCTGGCTGCGCTGGCATTGATGATCCCAAGCGTCTCGTTGGTGATGGCGGCGCAGATATTGGCCTCGATGGCACTGATGGTTGCTGCGACGGCCTGTTGCGGCGTTGCGGCGGCGCTTGGTTACCGTGGCGGCCTGCAAGTGGTGAACGAGATCGCGCCCAAGGATCGTCGCGCCGAAGTGGTGTCCAGCTTCTTCATCTGCTGCTTTGTCGGCAACGCCTTGCCCGTCATCGGCATCGGCATCGTTTCGAACTATGCCAGTCCCGTCGCTGCCAGCCTGGCGTTCGCCGGCATGATCGTGGTGTTTGCGTTGGTGGCGCTGGCTTTTGGGCTGAAACAACAACGGCGTTGAGGGCCTGGAGCGGTCCAGCGGAACCGGGCTTCAGCCGTTCGGTGTTTCAGGCGAAAGATGCGCGCGTTCGCGCGGCACGCCAAGACCGGTGTCCGGCGGCTCGCCGGCGGCCGGCCTGTCCTCGATCATGTGCGTGGTGCGCCAGCGGCCGAAACGATAGTAGGCCGCCGCCAGTACAAGCGAGCTGATCGAACCCGCCGGGAAGCTCCACCACAGCGCTTCCTCGCCGATCACGCCACGCATGAAATAGGCAAAGCCGGTGCGCACGACCAGCACCGAGATGACCAGGATGATCAGCGGCGGCATCACGGCACCCGTGGCTCGTACGGTGGCAAACAGCACGATGGTTATGCCGAACAGGATGAACGACCACGAGGCGACATTGTTGATGTGGACGGCGATGTCGATCGCCGCGCTGTCGCGGCTCAGGAACAGGCTCAGCACCGAACGGTCGAAAACCGACAGCACGGCAACCAGCGCGCCGGTCAGGACCAGGTTGAAGCCGACGCCGGAGGCGGCGATGCGGCCGATCCGGTCCCAGCGCCCGGCGCCGACATTCTGCGCCGCCATCGAGGAAACGGCGGCGCCGATGGCGAGCGCCGGCATCTGGATGTAGGTCCACAGCTGGGCGGCGATGCCGTAGGCGGCGGCGACCTGTGAGCCGTAGGAATTGACGATGCCCATCACCGTCAGTGCCGCCGCCGAAATGACGATCATCTGCAGGCCCATCGGCACGCCCTTGAAGACGACGATGCGCAGCAAGGTGGGATCGGGCCGCAACAGAGCGAGATTGGCGCCGGCCAGCCGCAGCGGATGCTTGCGCACATAGAGAACGATCAGGATGGCGATCACGCTTACCGTCTGGCCGATCAGCGTGGACGTGGCGGAGCCCGCGATGCCGAGTTCGGGAAACGGTCCGATGCCGGCGATGAGCAATGGGTTGAGCACGATGTCGAGGACGACGGCCAGCGCCATGAAGAAGAAGGGGGTGCGTGAATCGCCGGCACCGCGCAGCACGGTCATGACGAAGGACAGAAGGTTCATCATCGGCACGGCGACGAAGATGATGCGCAGATAGGAGCGCGCCAGCGGCAAGGCGTCGGCCGGTGTGCCGAGCGTGTTGAGAATGGCGTCGACCCAGATCCAGCCGCAGACCGCGAAGACAACCGAGACGAGGAAGAAGAACGTCGCGCTGGTGCCGACGATGCGGCGCGCCTCGGGCAGGTCGCGGGCACCGACCGACTGGGCCACCAGGATGGTGGCCGCCATGCCGATGCCGAACACAGTGCCGAGGATCAGGAACAGGACGAGGTTGGCGTTAGAGGTGGCGGTCAGCGCCGATTCGCCGAGGAAACGGCCGACCCAGACGGCGTTGATCGAGCCGTTGAGCGACTGCAGCACGTTGGAGCCGAGCACCGGCAGGGCGAACAGCAGAAGCGTGCGCGGGATAGGGCCGCTGGTCAGGTCGCCGGTGCGCCGGCGCGCGGGCATTTTTTCGTCCATGGCGGGTAGCTCGGCGGATGGTGATTTGGATCCAGTCCACGATGATATCGCAGGCGGGACCGAGATGCACCCTTGCGAACGCGCCGCACTGAAAGCCGCTGCTTCGTTCATGCCCAGCCGCGAGCCCCAGCGGACGCGCCAAGCGCGCCCGCCTGGGCAGTGGTGGTTACTTCCCGGCGAGACCCGGCAGCGTGACCTGATAGACTAGGAACATGGTGTCGACATCGGCGCCGTCTTCCGCCTTGTAGGGTGCGCCGACCTGAAAACCGTCCTGGGCGAGGAAGTCGTTGTCGTTGGCGACGAACAGGAAGTAGTCGTCGGGCAGCTTCGGATCGAGAACGCTGACCACCGACATCGCCTCCCACTTCTCCGACAGGTTGTTCTTGTCGTTCGGCGCGCCATTGTGCAGGCCGAAGCGGCCGAGTTCGCCCTTGTCGTTGATGTCGATGAACGGCGTCAGCTTGGCCGGCATCACCGACGGGTCGAGCACGCCCTTGGGCGCCAGCGGCTTGTCGGCGGCATCGAAGGCGCCGCCGGCGATGTCGGTCGCGGCCGAGACGTCGACGACGAAGATCTGGCGCACCAGCGAGGTGTCGCCCTTCAGCCCCTGGCCGTTGCCGCTGTCGCGCGCCAGCATCAGGAAGGTCTTGTCGGAGAGCGCCACGATCTCGCTCTGCGCGGCGATCTTGGTCTTGCCCTTGGCATCCTTGAACACCGGCAACGGCACGACATACTCATGCGCCAGTTTGAGGTGGGCGAGGTCGGACGCGTCATAGACCAGCGCACGCGTGTTCTGGCGCGTCGCGGGCGAATCGCCGCCATCCTGCCGGGGCGCCGATTGCAGCACCGCGATCAGGAACTTGCCGTCCGGCGTCATCGCCATTCCCTCCAGGCCCTGGTTGTTCTGGCGGCCGGTCTCGGGGTCCTTCGGATCGGGCTCGGCGGCACCGGGTCCCGGATTGTCCGAGGCGAAGTTCGGCGTGCCGTGGCGCATCGGCACGAAGGCGGCCGGTGGCTGGGTTGCCGACAGCAGATGCCCGTCGGCGGAAAACCGATAGATGTTCGGGCCGTATTCGTCGGAGATGAACATCGAACCATCGGGCAGCCGCACGATCGCCTCGTTGTCGAGCGCCAGCTTGCCATTGTCGGCTTGCGGCAGGATCGGCATGTCGCCGCTTGCCGCGCGCACGCCGTTGAGTGGGTCGAGGCCTGTGGCATCAGCCCCCTTGTTGTCGGTGAGAAGCATGGTGTCGGCGAGCGTTGCCTTGACGCCCGTCTGCTCCTGGCCGGCAGCAGGTGCCGCGCCCGGTGCGACCGGAGCAAATTCGATGGCGATCGTGTTGAGGCGCGGCCGGTAGTCGGTGGTGCCGACGACATTGTAGCCACGGTCCGGCAACAGCCAGAGCGAACCCCTGTAGCCGGCGGTGTCATGCGTCCAGCCTGATGCGTCGATCGCCATGCCGGAACCCGAGCCGAAGGTCTCGCCGAACTTGTCGCGCTGAGCGGCCGGGATGCGGCCGACGCCGACCAGCCCCTTGTTGACGAGGCCGCCGACGGTCGCGGTGCTGTCGGCGAGCGCCGGCGCCAAGGCGGTGAACAAGGCCAGCGCGACGCCAAGCGACGCGGGTCGATACAGGTGCTTCATGGATAATCCTCTTTGTGACGGATGTGCCGGAGCGGCCGCGGGACGAAAAACTGAAAGAGGTGCGACATCGATGATGCTGCGCAAGCCTCCCCGAAATGCGGTCTACGGCGCGAACATGATGCTTGCGTGACAGCGCGCAGTGCATGCTGGCGGTCGACGAAAAACGATGCGCGCGCCGGCGCTGGACACTTATGTCTAGTAGATATATGCTCCAGTCTTCGGACCAACCGTGGAGGGGAAGCCTTGAAGTCGCACTACCGCGCAGTCGTCATCGGAGGTGGCGTGGTCGGAGCCTCGGTGCTCTATCACCTGACGCGGTTCGGCTGGAGCGATGTGGCGCTGATCGAGCGCGCAGAACTGACGGCCGGTTCGACCTGGCACGCGGCGGCAGGCTTCCATGCGCTCAACGCCGATCCCAACGTGGCGGCGCTGCAGGACTACACCATCAATCTCTACCGGGAGATCGAGGCCGAATCCGGCTGGGATATCGGCCTGCACATGACGGGCGGCGTCAACATCGCCAGCGATCCCGCGCGCTGGGAGTGGTTGAAATCAGCCTGGGCCGTGTTCCAGTCGGTCGGCATCGAGACCGCGCGCCTGGTCACGCCCGACGAGATCAAGGCGATCTGCCCGATCGTCGACGTCAACGGTGTTCTTGGCGGCCTGCATGATTCCAACGAAGGCCATCTCGACCCGTACGGTACCACGCATGCCTATGCGGGTGCTGCGAAGAAGCGCGGCGCCGACATCATCTTGCGCAACCGGGTCGTCGAGCTGAAAGCACGTGCCGACGGGCGCTGGGACGTCATCACCGAGCAGGGCACCCTCATCGCCGAGCATGTCGTCAATGCCGGCGGGCTGTGGGCGAAGCAGCTCGGCCGCATGGCCGGCGTCGACCTGCCGGTGACGCCGATGGAGCACCACTATTTCATCACCGATGACATTCCGGAGATCGCAGCACTTGACAGGGAAATCGGCATCGCCGTCGATCTCGACGGCTTTTCATACCTGCGGCAGGAGCGCAAGGGTGTGCTGCTTGGCGTCTATGAGCAGAACCCAAAGCACTGGAACATGGACGGAGCGCCGTGGGATTACGGCATAGAGCTGATCCCGGAAGACATCGACCGCATCAGCCCGGAACTCGCCAAGGCGCATGAGCGCTTCCCTTGCCTGGCGACGGCCGGTATCCGCAAATGGGTCAACGGCGCCTTCACCTTCACGCCGGACGGCAATCCGATTGTCGGGCCGGTGCGTGGTCTGAAGAACTACTGGGTTGCCTGCGGCGTCATGGCCGGTTTCAGCCAGGGCGGCGGCGTCGGCAAGTCGCTGGCCGAATGGATGATTTTCGGCGAACCGCAGGCCGACATCTTCGGCATGGATATCGCTCGCTACGGTGCCTTCGCCGCCAACCGCGAATATCTCAGGCAGACGACGCGCCAGTTCTATTCGCGCCGGTTCGTCATGACCTTTCCCAATGAACGGCTGCCCGCCGGCCGGCCGCTGAAACGCCCCGGCGCCTATGACGGCATGAGCGCGGCGGGATGCGAATGGACGGCTTCCTGGGGGCTGGAAATCCCGGCCTATTTCGCGCCGATGGGATTTGCCGAGAGCACGACGCTGCGGCGCTCCAACGCCTTCGACATCGTCGGCGAGGAGGCGCTGCAGGTGCGGCGCGCCGCCGGCCTCGTCGATATCTCGGCCTATGCGCGCTATGCGGTGTCGGGGCTGGGTGCGGAGGCGTGGCTCGACCGGCTGCTCGCCTGCCGATTGCCGAAGCCGGGGCGGGCCGGCCTGGCGCCGATGCTCGGCCATGACGGACGGCTGAAGGGCGACCTCACCGTCTTCAACTGGGGCGGCGGCTCTTATTGGCTGATGGGCTCCTACTATCTCCGGGAATTCCACATGCGCTGGTTCGAGAGCCATGCGGCGGAGGGCGTCACCATCGCCGACCTCTCCGACACGATGAGCGGCTTCCTGCTCACGGGGCCGAATGCGCGGGAGATTCTGGAGCGCACGACGCATCAGGATGTTTCCAGCGCAGCATTGCCGTTCATGGCCTGTGGCGCATTCGACATCGGTATGGTGCAGGCACGTGTGGCGCGGCTGTCGATCGCGGGCGAACTCGGCTTCGAAATCAGTTGCCCCGTGACCATGCACGCCACTCTGCGCGACACGCTGCTGGCTGCGGGCGAGGATCTGGGCCTTGCTGAAATCGGCTACTATGCGCTCAATGCGCTGCGGCTGGAGAAGAGCTTTGGCATCTGGTCGCGTGAATTCACGCAAGGCTATACGCCGGGCCAGACCGGTCTCGACCGCTTCATCGCTTTCGGCAAGAGCGACTTCATCGGCCGCGAAGCAGCGTTGAAACAGCGGGAGGCCGGCAGCGGCCAATGCCTGGTGACGCTGGAAATCGATGCGCTCGACGCCGATGCCAGCGGTTTTGAGCCTGTCTGGCATCAGGGCCGACGCGTCGGCTTCGTCACCTCGGGCGGCTATGGCTATACGGTCGGCAAGAGCCTGGCGCTGGCTCTGGTCGACCGCGATTTCGCGGGCGAGGGCACCGCGCTCTCCGTGCATGTCGTGGGTGAGGAACGGCCGGCGCGTGTCGTCGCGGCCTCGCCCTACGATCCCCTGGGCAAGGCAATGCGGCAATGAGGAGGATTTCCGATGGTCGATGACGCGGCACGGGACGGCAGGCGCGAGCGCCGGCGTGGACGCACGGGCGAGGCCGGCAGCGAAAGCAGCCGCCGTCCCAATTACCATTCGCTGAAGAACCCGTTCCTGCCGCAGCCGATCTTTTCGGACGACCAGGTGGCTTCGATCCACGACACGGCGCTGCGGGTGCTGGAAGAGCTCGGCATCAAGGTGCTGCTGCCGCAAGCGCGTGAGCATTTTGCCAATGCCGGCGCCCTGGTCGATCCAGACACCGACATGGTGCGCATCGGCCGTGACATGGTGACGGCGGCACTCGCCTCGGCGCCGAAGTCGATCCACGCTTACGCCGGTTCGCGCGCCCGCGATCTGACGCTGGAGCTCGGCTCGATGACCTTCCTGGCCGGGTGCGGGGCGCCGAACGTCACCGATCTCGAGCGCGGCCGGCGGCCGGGAACACTGGCGGATTTCGAGGATCTGATGCGGCTGGTGCAGCATTTCGATGTGCTGCATATGCTGGGGCCCTGCATCGAACCGCAGGATGTCGACAACCGCTTTCGGCACTATGCCGTCAACCGCGCGCAGTTGACGCTGTCGGACAAGCTCCCGTTCGTCTTCGCGCGCGGAACGCCGCAAGTCGAGGACGGGTTCGAGATGCTGCGGCTGGCGCGCGGCTTGTCGGAAGAGGAGTTTCTGGCAAGCGCGCATTGCTACACCGTCATCAACACCAACTCGCCGCGTCAGCTCGACATTCCGATGGCGCAAGGCATCATCGATTTCGCTCGCGCGGGGCAGGTCTCCGTCATCACGCCGTTCTGCCTGGCGGGCGCCATGGCGCCGATAACGGTCGCCGGCGCGCTGACGCTGCAGCATGCCGAAGCGCTGGCCGGGCTGACGCTGGCGCAGATCGTGAGGCCGGGTGCGCCGGTCGTCTACGGCTCGTTCTCCTCCAATGTCGACATGAAATCCGGCGCGCCCGCCTTCGGCACGCCCGAGCACGTCAAGGCGACGCTGGGCGCCGGCCAACTGGCGCGCTTCACCGGGCTGCCTTGGCGGTCCGGCGGCGGCAGTGCGGCCAACATCTCCGACGCGCAGGCCGCGCACGAGACGCAGTTCGCGCTGTGGGGCTCGGTGCTGGCCGGGGCGACGATGTGCATCCATGCTGCCGGCTGGCTGGAGGGCGGCCTCAGTGTCTCCTTCGAGAAACTGATCACCGACATCGAGGCGCTGCAGACGGTGGCTGAACTTTGTGCTGCGACGCCCGGCGACACCGACACGATTGGTTTCGAAGCTATCGCCGAGGTGCAGCCGGGCGGGCATTTCTTCTCGGCCGGCCACACCATGGCCCGCTATCGCACCGCCTTCTATGAACCGCTGGTGGCCGACTGGTCGAATTTCGGCAACTGGACGCAAAGCGGCTCGAAGACGGCGAGCGAGCGCGCCACCGGCGTCTGGAGGCGGGTGCTTGCCGATTTCGCGCCACCGACCTCGGCCGTCGCCACATCAGGCGTGCTGGACGAGTTCATCGCGCGGCGCACGGCAGAGGGCGGAGCGGCGCCGGTGTCTTGAGGCTGGCTCCCGCTGATCGCCCTGGTTGTGGCGTGATCCGGAACCTATAGCGCCTCCCGCGCATTCAAGGCTGCGGCCGGTGCACTGCGCACCGGTGTGCTGTTTGAGGGGAGGACGACATGGGTTTCGACCAGTATCACGAACCGCCTGAAGAACTGTCGCAGGAGGTGCGGACCTTTGCCCGCATGATCACCTCGCTGATCGAGGAGGCGGAAGCGATCAGCTGGTACGAACAGCGCATGTCGGTGGAGAAGGACCCGCAGGCGCGCGCCATCATGAAGAACGCGCAGGGCGAGGAGTTCAAGCATTTCGGCATGGATCTCGAATTCCTGCTGCGCCAGAAGAAGGACTGGCGAGCGGAACTGAAGGAAATCCTGTTCACCACGGGCGACATCGTCAAGGCCGGGGAGCGAGGCGAGAAGAAGGTGGACTAGGGTATGTCGATATTCAGGTGAGGCCGGCCTGCAAACGACGGCTTTCTGCGCTTCCGGTGCTCACGGACCCGAATGTCCGCTCCGCTCCGGTTCTCAAAAGCCATCATTTTCGGCTCGGCCTGAACCTGAATCTCAACACACCCTGGCTCAGCGTTTGACAAATTCGCCAGGTCCTGCTGCTGCGATTAATCGCTGTCGCGCGCGACCAGCTCCAGCGGCCAGACCTCGCGGATGATCCGCGGACCCTCCGGGCCGGCGAAGGCGGGAAGCGACGCCAGCAGCATTTCCGCGAGCCGTTGTCCCATCGGCTCCAGCGCCGGGCGGAAGGCGGTCAGGGCTGGCGAGAAATAGCGGCAAAGCGGCGTGTCGACAATGACAGTCACTGCCATGTCGTGGCCCGGCCTGATGCCCATCTCTGCCAGCGCCTTGCAGCCGCCCAGCGCCATCGCGTCATTGTTGAAGATGATGGCGGTCGGCGGAGCCTTGGAGCGCATCACCTGCGGCGTCACCCCGTAGCCGCCGGCCTCGTTGATGAAGCCGGACGCGATCAGCTCGGGGTCGACCTCGATGCCGTGCCGCCGCAAGGCCTTGCGATAGCCGGCCAAAAACAGATAGCCGAAATTGAGGTCGAGCGACGGGCGGACGGCGGCGATGCGGCGGTGGCCGCGCGCCACGAGGCGGTCGACCGCGTCGGCGCCGGCCTTCTCGAAATCGAGGTCGAGGGAAGGGTAGGACTTGGTTCCGGAGCGGCTGCGGCCGAGCGTGGCGAAGGGAAAGCCGGCCTGGGTGAGATAGTCGATGCGTTCATCCTCGCGCCGCGTCCAGGCCAGCAGCACCGCATCGGCGCGGCGCGTCTCGACGACGCGGCGCAGGCGCTCCTGCTGGTAGTCGCCCGGCGCGCCCATGACCACGGTCAGGTCGAGCCCGCTTTCCGCAAGCCTGGCCTGCAGCCCGATCAGGAACGGAATGAAGAACGGCTCGCCATATTGCTGGTCGCCCGGATGCGGCTGCAGCATGAAGGCGATCGAATGGGTGGCGCCTTGCCGCAGACTGCGGCCGGACTGGTTCGGCGAATAGTTGAGCGTCCTGGCCGCCTCGAGCACGCGCTGGCGCGTGTCGGCATTGACGTCGGCGCGGCCGTTCAGCGCCCGCGACACCGTGCCGATCGAAATGTTCAGGTGACGGGCAAGGTCATGAATGCTGGATGCCAAGTGACTGTACTCCCCTTGCTTGGCTAGCACCGGTAGCCGCTCAGGCCAAGGCGACAGGACGATTTTCACGAGCGGCCAATTGACATTCTACGCCTTCGGGTGTGTTCTCGTAAACGTTTACGGAAAAACGTTTACGGTCATGCCGTGGATGCCGTGACGATCGGTCTGGAGGGACCGAGCGGAGGAGGAGCGCCGGATGATCAATGCCGTCCTGGTCGGCTGCGGAGCGATGAGCAAGGCCTGGCTCGATGCCGCGCAGCAAGTCGACGGGCTCGCCATTGTCGGCCTTGTGGATCTCGATGCCGACAGGGCACGGGCGCGGGCGCACGAATACGGCCTCACCAATGCCGTCATCGGCAGCAGCCTCGATACCGTCCTCGATCAGATCAAACCGCAAGCGGTGTTCGATGTCGTGGTTCCCGCCGCCCGGCGCGCGGTCGCGCTGTCCGCCTTTGCGCACAATTGCCATCTGCTGACGGAAAAGCCGCTCGCCGACAGTCCGGAAAATGCGCGCGCCATCGTCGAGGCCGCGCGTCGCGCCGGGCGCATCCATGCGGTCGTGCAGAACCGCCGCTATGTCGCCAATGTCAGGCGCATCCGGAGGTTCCTGGACTCCGGCGCCATCGGTGCGCCGACCAGCATCCACGCCGACTTCTTCGTCGCGCCGCATTTCGGCGGTTTTCGCGAGGAGATGGCCCATGTGCTGCTGCTCGACATGGCGATCCACACCTTCGACGCCGCTCGCTACATGGTGAATGGCGAGCCGGCCGGCGTCTATTGCCAGGAATGGGAGCCGGCCAGTTCCTGGTACAGGCAGGGATCTTCGGCCAGCGCCGTCTTCGATCTCGGCGACGGCAAGGTCTTCACCTACGCCGGCAGCTGGTGCGCGGCCGGCTTCCGCACCAGTTGGGAAAGTGCATGGCGCATCGTTGCCGAGCGCGGCAGCCTCATCTGGGACGGTCATGACGATTTGAGGGCAGAAGCAGTGATGCCGGGCCGCGAGGGAATGTTCGACAAAACCCAGCCGATCGAGGTGCCGCCGCTCGATGCGTCCGATCGCGTCGGCGGCCATCTCGGCATTCTCCAGGATTTCATGCACGCCATCGAGACCGGCACCGAGCCGGAAACGCGCGGCGGCGACAACATCAAGAGCCTGGCCATGGTTTTTGGCGCCATCGAAAGCGCCGAGACCGGCCGCCGCGTGACAATCGCAGAGGAAGCACAATGACGCCGAACCCGCTTCTCGACATCCGGATCGGCACCATGGTGCGGGCCAATCTCGACGACCCGGCGGCTTACATCAAGCAGATCCTGCCGCTCGGCTTCGAGAGCATTCAGCCCTTCTTCTGGCAGACGCTGGGCGGCAAGGATTTGCCGCGGCTGGCCGGCCAGATCCGCGAGGCGATCGGCGATGCCGACGTCACCGTGTCCTCGCTCGGCGTGTTCGGCAATCCGCTGGAAGACGGCGAGGTCGATCGCGGCGTGCTCAAGGCCTGGGAGACGGTCATCGACAATGCGCATCTGTTCGGCACCTCGATGGTCAGCGGCTTCACCGGCCGCCTGCGCGGCAAGAAGCTGACCGACAGCCTGCCGCGCTTCAAGGAGGTCTGGGGACCGCTGGCCAGACGCGCCGCCGACAAGGGCGTGCGCATCGCCTTCGAGAACTGCGCGATGGACGGCAACTGGGCCGCCGGCGACTGGAACATCGCCCACAATCCGGACGCCTGGGAGCTGATGTTCAACGAAGTGCCGGACGACAATCTCGGGCTGGAATGGGAGCCCTGCCACCAGCTCGTCTATCTGATCGATCCGATGCCGCAGATCCGCAAATGGGCGCCGCGCATCTTCCATGTCCACGGCAAGGACGCGACGGTGCGCTGGGATGTCATCCGCGAGCATGGCGTGTTCGGCCGGCTGCCCTTCGTGCAGATGCGAACGCCGGGCTTCGGCGACAGCGACTGGACGCGGGTGATCAGCGAATTGCGGCTGGCCGGATACAAGGGCGCCATCGACATCGAAGGCTGGCACGACCCTGTCTATCGCGGCGATCTCGAAATCACCGGGCAGGTGCGGGCGCTGGAATATCTCAAGCAATGCCGGGGAGGGGCCAGCTACCTGCCGAACCCGATGTGAGGATCGGCCGGCGGGAGGAGCCGGCCGGGATGTCTGCAACGCACATTGCCGAAGCGAATGTCGAAACCCCTCGCTTGCGAGGACAAAAAGGGAGGATAAGTGCATGAGCATGACGATGAGAAGGACAGTTCTGCGCTCGACCGTCGTGGCCGCCGCCACGGTGCTTGCCGCTGCGATCTCCACCTTGCCCGCGCAGGCGCTCGACGCCAAATGGTGCAAGGACGTCCACATCCGTTTCTTCGTCGGCGGCGCCGAGGGCGATGCTTTCGGCACCATCGTCTACAATGGCGCCAAGCAGGCAGAGGCCGATCTGGGGCCGAAGGTCGACTACATCTTCTCCCAGTGGGACATCGAAAAGATGGTTCAGCAACTGCGCGAGGCCGTCGCGGTCAAGCCCAACGGCATCGCCATGATGGGCCATCCGGGCGACGCATCGATCATGCCGCTCGCCGAACAGGCGCACAAGGATGGCATCAAGATGATGTACCAGAACGTGCCTGTGCCGAAGGTGGTGGAAGCGTTCGGCGGCGGCTATGTCGGCGCCCAGCAGGAACAGCAGGGCCGCGCGCTCGGCGCCGAGGCGTTCAAACTGGGCAAGCTGAAGGCCGGCGACAAGGCGATCATGATCGGTCCGTTCGAAAACGAAAGTCGCGGCGCGCGCGAACGTGGCACGGTGGCGGCGCTCAAGGAAGCCGGCGTCGAGGTCATCCAGTTGTCCTCACCGCCGAGCGGCGAATGGGCGTCCGATCCCAATCTGGCTATTCCGGTGATCACCGCGGCGCTGCTCAACAATCCCGACGTCAAGGCGGTCGGCTATCCCGGCGGGCAGATGCTCGGCAATGTCTCGACCTATATGCAGGCGGCCGGACGCAAGGCGGGCGAGATCTTCAATTTCGGCTTCGACACCAGCCCGCAGATCGTCGAGGGTTTCAAGGGTGGCTGGGTGCAATTGACCGCCGACCAGCAGCCGTTCCTGCAGGGCTATCTGCCGATCCTCAGCCTCTGCCAGCAGGTTGTGCTGGGGCTGGCGCCGATGAATGTCGACACCGGCGCCGGCTTCGTCACGCCCGAAAATTACGAGATCGTCGCCGAGCTCGCCAAGCAGGCGCTGCGCTGACCTCCCAAGCCGCCGGCCGGGATCTCAGGCCCCGGCCGGCGGGACCGCTGGCGACGCCGCCGGCACGAGACAATGAAAGCGAGGATCCGATGGCCGAACGCCTCATCGAACTGCGCGACATCAGCAAGTCCTATGGCCAGGTCTATGCGCTGGGTGGGGTCAATCTCAGCGTCGACCGCGGCGAGGTGGTCGGCCTGCTCGGTGACAATGGCGCCGGCAAGTCGACGCTGATCAAGATCCTCTCGGGCGTGGTCAAGCCGACCAGCGGCGAAATCCTCGTGCGTGGCAAGCCGGTGACCGGGTGGAGCGCGGCGCGTTCCCGCGAAGCCGGCATCGAGACGGTGTTCCAGGACCGGGCGCTGGCCGTGCAGCAGACCATCGTTCGCAACATCTTCATGGGCCGCGAGCTGACCGGCTTCTTGGGCTTTCTCAGGGTCAACAAGGAGATCGAGGAGGCAAGCCGGCTGATGCGCGAGATCGGCTTCACCTCGAAAGTGTTCACGCCGCAGTCGATCGTCGGCCAGCTTTCGGGCGGCGAACGCCAGGGCGTGGCGATCGCCCGCGCCATCTACAAGCAGGCCGAGCTGATCGTCCTCGACGAACCGACGACGGCGCTGTCGCTGACCGAAACCGCCAAGGTATTCCATTTCGTGCGCCAGGTGCGGGCGAGCGGCCGCTCGATCCTGTTCATCGGCCACAACATCCATCATGTCTTCGACATCGCCGACCGCTTCGTGGTGCTGGATCGCGGCAGGATCGCACTGACGACCGACCGCAGCGAGGTCAAGTCGGCCGAAGATCTCATCAACTTCATGGAAGAGGTTGCGCATCCCGGCGGATTGGCCGGGCTGCACGATGCCGGCGACGCGGAGCAGAGAGCACGATGAGCAAGACCATGGAGCCCGACCTGCACGAGCCGTCCGCCGGCATTCCACGCCCCAGTGCCCAGAAAGAGTGGAAACACCCATCCGATCACTGGATGCGCGGCTTCATCCTCGACAACCGTGCCGCGCTCGGCACGCTCGCCGTGTTCATCGTCATGATGACGGTGTTCCTGATCGCCAACCCGACCGTTTTCACCACCTGGTATCTCTACCGTTCGGTGCTGACGACGCTCCCCGTTGCGCTGTTCGTGGTGGTGCCGCTGGTCTTCGTCGTCACCTGCGGCGAGATCGACCTGTCGTTTCCGGCAACGATGGGCTTCGCCTCATGGGTCTTCGCGCTGGTCGTGCAGGCCGGTTACGATCCGTTTCTCGGCATCGCCGCGGCACTCGTCACCGGCATGCTGCTCGGCTTCCTCGTAGGCTCGCTGGTCGTCTATGGCGGGCTGTCGTCGTTGATCGCCACGCTGGGCATGAATTTCCTGTTGCGCGGCCTGATCCAGATCATCAACGAGGGCAAGTCGATGGCGCTGACCAGCCTCAGCGACAGCTGGGCCTACACGATCTTCTCCAGCCAGCTCCTGGGCATTCCGGTGCAGATCTTCTGGGCCATCGGCTTCGTCGTGCTGTCGGCGATGCTCTATAACCGCCATCGTTTCGGCGCGCAGGTGAGGGTGGTGGGTGACAATCCCGACAGCGCCCAGCAGATGGGCATCGACGTCAAGCGCGTGCGGGTGAAAGTGTTCGTCTTCGTCGGCATCGGTGCGGCGATCGCCGGCACCTTCTCGGTGATGATCAACTTCACCTGGTGGCCGACCGCCGGTGACGGCTATCTCCTGCCGGTGCTGGCCTCGGTGTTCGTCGGCGGCACGCCGACCTGGGGCGGCATCGGCACTGTCGTCGGCGGCGCCATCGGCGCGGTTACCGTGTCCTTCATCCAGACCGGCGTCGTGGCGGCGGGATTGAGCGGTTTCTATGTGCAGTTCTTCAACGGGCTGATCATCATCCTGTCGCTGCTCGGTCATAAGTGGAATCAGGCGCGGTATCGGTGAGGGGCTGTTTCGTTGGCGGACCGCATGCCTTGACGATCGGCGTAGACATCAATCACTTCGTCATCCACGGGTCTGCGCCGCGTCGCTACCCTCCTTGCTTCGCCCGTGGATGACGAAGGTGAGGCTTCCGCGGGGAAAACGCCATCTTCACACCGCAGCCACAAATCCATCCAGCACGCGTTTCTGGCCGGCTTTGTCGAAGTCGATGGTCAGCTTGTTGCCTTCGATGGCCGAGATGTTGCCGTTGCCGAATTTCTGGTGGAAGACACGGTCGCCGACGTTGAAGGCGGACGGCTTGTCGGAGACGGATTTGGCGACCAGCTCGCCGTCGATGGTGCGGCCCTTGACCGAGGTGCGGCCGGCGCCGTAGCCGCTGTCCGTCTCGCCGTAGCCGATGCGCTCGACCTGATGGCCCGAGCGCGAGCCCCAGTTGCGGTCGGTCGCCTCGGTGCGGTTGGCCTGCGCCCGCTGCCAGCCCGGCGTCGCATAGGTGTTGGAGAAGGCGCCGGATTTTTCGCTGTCGGCGCCGACATTGTCGAAGCGCGAGGCGCCATAGGGGTTCTGCCGTCCTGCGCCCTGGCCGCCGCGGCCGGAGGCAAAGGAACCGCCGCCATAGGAATTGCCGTAGCCGCCGTAGGAGTTGCCGCTTTCAGCGACCTCGACATGGGCGTTCGGCAATTCCTCGAGGAAACGCGACGGGATCGTCGACTGCCATAGGCCATGGATCTGGCGGTTGGAGACAAACCAGATATGCAGGTTCTTCTTGGCCCGCGTCAGGCCGACATAGGCGAGGCGGCGCTCTTCCTCCAGCCCGGAGCGGCCGCCTTCGTCGAGCGCGCGCTGATGCGGGAACAGGCCTTCCTCCCAGCCGGGCAGGAACACGGTCTCGAATTCGAGGCCCTTGGCCGAATGCAGCGTCATGATCGAGACGGCGTCGAGCCCGGCATTCTGTTCGGCGTCCATGACCAGCGCGACGTGCTCGAGGAAGGAGCGCAGCGATTCGTACTCCTCCATCGAGCGGATCAGCTCTTTCAGGTTCTCCAGCCGGCCGGGGGCTTCCACCGAGCGGTCGTTCTTCCACATGTCCGTGTAGCCGCTCTCTTCGAGAATGGTCTCGGCGAGTTCGGTGTGCGGCGTGGTTTCCAGCGCCTTCTGCCAGCGCTCGAAATTGGCCGCCACTTCGCGCAAGGCGGCGCGCGGCTTCGGCTTCAACTCGTCGCTTTCGGCGAGCTTGGCGGCGGCCTCCAGCATAGGGATGCGCAGCGCACGGGCGGTGTCGTGGATCTGGCGGATGGTGGCTTCGCCCAAGCCGCGCTTGGGCACATTGACGATGCGTTCGAAAGCGAGGTCGTCGGCGCCTTGCGCGACGACACGGAAGAAAGCCATGGCGTCGCGGATTTCCAGGCGCTCGTAGAAGCGCGGGCCACCGATGACGCGGTAGTTGAGGCCGAGTGTGATGAAGCGATCCTCGAAGGCCCGCATCTGGAAGGATGCACGGACAAGAATAGCCATGTCGTTGAGATTGTGCTTCTGGCGCTGATAGGCCTCGATGGTCTCACCGATGGCGCGGGCTTCTTCTTCGGAATCCCAGGCGGCGTGGACATTGACCTTGCCATCCTCGGGATCGTTGCGATCCGTGAACAGCGTCTTGCCGAAGCGGCCCTCATTGTGAGCGATGAGGTGGGAGGCGGCACCAAGGATGTGCGCGGTCGAGCGGTAGTTGCGCTCCAGCCGGATGATGGTGGCGCCGGGGAAATCCTTGTCGAAACGCAGGATGTTGTCGACCTCGGCGCCGCGCCAGCCATAGATGGATTGGTCGTCATCGCCGACGCAGCAGATGTTTACGGTGGCGCGGGTTTCGGCCGAAGAGCGCCCAATCTCCCCCTCAAGGGGGGAGATCGGCTTGCCTTGAGGCCTTTGCGCCAACAGCCGCAGCCACATGTACTGGGCGGTGTTGGTGTCCTGGTACTCGTCGACAAGGATGTACTTGAAGCGCTTATGGTATTCCTTCAGCACGTCCGGATTGGCGCGGAAGATGCGGATCGGGTGGCAGAGCAGGTCGCCGAAATCGCAGGCGTTCAGCGTCTTCAGCCGCTCCTGATAGGCCTTGTAGAGTTCGCGGCCCTTGCCGTTGGCGAAGGCGCGCGCGTCGCCCTCGGCGATGTCGGCGGGGCCTTGCCCCTTGTTCTTCCAGCCGTCGACCATCTGGGCGAACTGCTTGGCCGGCCAGCGCTTGTCGTCCAGCCCCTCGGCCTGGATCAACTGCTTGATCAGCCGCACGACGTCGTCGGTGTCGAGGATGGTGAAGTCGGAGCGCAAACCGGCGAGTTCGGCATGTCTGCGAAGCAGCTTCACTCCAATCGAATGGAAGGTGCCGAGCCACGGCATGCCCTCTACATTGCCTTCGCCGATCAGGATACCGATGCGGATCTTCATCTCGCGCGCGGCCTTGTTGGTGAAGGTCACCGCGAGGATCTGCGACGGAAACGCCTTGCCGGTGGCGAGGATGTGGGCGATGCGGGTGGTGAGCACGCGGGTCTTGCCGGTGCCGGCGCCGGCCAACACCAGAACCGGGCCCTCCGTTGTTTCAACAGCTAGCCGCTGCTCCGGGTTGAGGCCCTTCAGATAGTCGGGTGCGTTGTTGTGTCCGCTGCGGGCAGCCATGGCGCGCGCGGCGATACCCGACGGGGCCGAGGGCCGCGCATTGGGTTCGTCGAAAAAGGGCATGTCTTCGGAAAAGCCGGACATCGCCCCCGAATGTAGTGATTCGGTGGCGAAAGACCAGAACTGTCTACGTTTTGTTCCGCTAAAGTGCTAGCGGCAAGGATGTATGGGCTGTTCAGGCCTTGCGGTAGCCGAGAGCGACGAAAAATCGCTGCCCTAACGAACGCGCCTCATCGGTCATCACGGCGCCGAGTGCCGTCTGCATCCGGTCGTAGTAATGGCTGCCCGCAGGGGACGCGAGAAATGCCGCGTAAAGCCTGAGATCGTCGAGCGACAAGTCACGATAGGCGAAAGCATTTCCTTCCATGATCCCCTTTTCGGCTTTTTCACGAAGGTTGCCGGCCTGCTTATGCACCAGCACCATTATCTGCTGATCCGATAAAGGCTGCCCGGCTGCCGCGAGCATTCCCGAAACCATCGCATAGCCCATGTTCAATGCGATCGCTTCAGCCATGTCCACGGCGCTGGTATCGTCGACGATTTTCCGGTACAACGCGAGCCGTGCCGGATCTCCCGCCTGAAGTCCTCCAAGGATTTTCGGACCTTCGATCTTCTTGCGCCCCACGGCTTGCGGATCGGACGCTTGGATCTCCAGGGCTGTGACCCGCCTGCCCAATGGTGAATCGAAGAAAGCAGCCAGATCGGTGAGATCGACGGGCTGCAATCGGCCCGTCATCCGCGCCTCTACGGCTTTCTCCATCCTGTCAGCGTCAAAAGCGCCTTCAGCGGCGGCGGACAAGGCTTCCTTGACTTTTTCTGGCCCCGGCACGGATTTGATGCCGGCGACTATGCTTGGGCCGAGGCCGGCCAGCATCTCGTGGAAGCCGCTTGCCTTGTTGATCTCCTCGAGCGTTTGTGCCGGCGCGGGTTGACTGCCAGCCATAAGCACGACGAAGCCGAACAGCGCGCCGGCAATGCGCATCCATGGCGGAAAGACGAAGGGCATGACTCGGTCTACTCCACGGTGATGCTGCGACGGAGACTGCTCGATAAGCCGACCGCAGGCAAGATGAATTGCCACCTTGGCGTGTGGGCCAGCTTGACAGGCGGGGCGGGCAGGAGAAAGCTGTGCGCAGGGCAGGAACGGGACATCGGGCTGTCCTTGGCGTGGCAAAGCGCAACAGTCGAAGGAGTATCATCTTGGCTGTCACCATCACCTCCCTCATTCTTTTCCTCATCGGCCTGGCACTCGGCGGCGGCGGCATCCGCCTGGCGATGCTGGGCGGCAGCTGGTACTATGTCGTTGCTGGCCTTGCCTTCCTGATCGCCGCCTGGCTGCTCTACCGGCGCCGGTCCACCGCACTGTGGCTCTACGCGGCGATCGTGCTCGGCACGCTGGCCTGGGCGGTCTGGGAAACCGGCTTCGACTGGTGGGAACTCGGGCCTCGCGGCGGCGTCATCGTGCTTCTCGCTTTGTGGCTGCTGACGCCGTGGGCGAGACGGGGTCTTGTCGGCCCTGACGCACGCGCGCCGCTGATCCTTGCCGTGCTGGCATCACTGGCCGTCGCCGGTTATTCGATGACTTCAGATCCGAAGGACATTGCCGGCGAACTCGGCACCGACAAGGTGGTCGCCAACGCCAATCTCGGCAATGACGTGCCGGCCGGCGAGTGGCATTATTACGGCCGCACGCAGTTCGGCCAGCGCTACTCGCCGCTCGACCAGATCACACCGGACAATGTCGCCAAGCTGCAGCCTGCCTGGACCTACCAGACCGGGGACGTGAAGGGACCGGACGATGTCGGCGAGACCACCTATCAGGTGACGCCGCTGAAGATCGGCGACACGCTCTACATCTGCACGCCGCATAATTTCGCCATCGCCATCGATGCCGCGAGCGGCAAGGAGAAATGGCGCTTCGATCCCAAGGTCAAGCTCGACAAGGACCGCCAGCACCAGACCTGCCGCGGCGTGGCCTATTACGCCGATGCCGCCGGCGCCGCCGGGCAGCCCTGTGCGACCCGCGTCTACCTGCCGACCTCGGACGCGCGGCTGATCGCGCTCGACGCCGCCAACGGGCAGATCTGTCCGGCTTTCGACGAGGGCGGCACGCTGAACCTTCTGACCAACATGCCCTATCCGAAGTCGGGCTATTATTACTCGACCTCGGCACCGCTGATCTCAGGCGGCAAGATCATTGTCGGCGGCGCGGTCAACGACAATTATTCGACACAGGAGCCGTCCGGCGTCATCCGCGCCTACGACGCTGCCACCGGCGGGCTGGTGTGGAACTGGGATTCCGGCAATCCGGACCAGACGATGCCGCTGCCGGCCGGCCAGACCTATACCGCCAACTCGCCCAATATGTGGTCGACGCCGAGCGCCGACGAGAAGCTCGGCCTGCTCTACGTGCCGCTCGGCAACCAGACGCCGGATCAGCTCGGCGCCGGGCGCAGTGCCAATGTCGAGAAGTTCTCGTCGTCGATCACCGCGCTCGACCTCAACACCGGACAGGTCCGATGGGTGCGGCAGACCGTGCACCACGATCTCTGGGACATGGACGTACCGGCGCAGCCGAGCCTGATCGACATCACCAAACCCGACGGCACGGTGGTGCCGGCGCTGGTCGGACCGACCAAGCAGGGCGATCTGTATGTGCTCGACCGCCGCACCGGTGAGCCGGTCATCGCGGTCAGCGAAGTGCCGGCGCCCGGCGGCGCGATCGAAGGCGACCACACATCGCCGACGCAGCCGGTCTCCGACCTCACCTTCATGCCGAAGCCGCTGACCGGCGCCGACATGTGGGGCCTCACCATGTTCGACCAGTTGGCCTGCCGGATCGAATTCCAGGGCCTGCGCTATGAGGGTCGCTATACGCCGCCTTCCGTCCAGGGCTCGCTGATCTACCCCGGCAATTTCGGCACCTTCAACTGGGGTGGCGTCGCCGTCGACCCGGTCCGGCAGGTGCTGTTCGGCATGCCGACCTATCTGGCGTTCAAGTCGCAGTTGATCCCGCGCGATCAGGTGCCGCCGCCGGACGAAGGGCGGGGCAGCGAACAGGGGCTGAACCGCAACGAGGGCGCGCCCTATGCGGTGGTGATGGGACCGTTCCTGTCGCCGCTCGGCATTCCTTGCCAGGCGCCGCCCTGGGGCTATGTCGCCGGTGCCGATCTCAGGACCGGCAAGATCGCCTACAAGCACCGCAATGGCACCGTCTACGACATGACGCCGCTGCCGCTGCCGCTGAAAGTCGGGGTGCCGGGCATCGGCGGGCCGATGATCACCGCTGGCGGCGTCGCCTTCCTGGGGGCCGCAGTCGACGACTACCTGCGCGCCTACGACCTGACATCGGGCAAGCAGCTGTGGCAGGCGCGGCTGCCGGCCGGCGGGCAATCGACGCCGATGACCTATACGGTCGCCGACGGCCGCCAGTTCGTGGTCATCGTCGCCGGCGGCCACGGTTCGGTCGGCACCAAGCCGGGTGACTATGTGATGGCCTACGCGCTGCCGAAGTAGGGGCGACAGGGTAACGCGATCTTTCAGAGGTCGCGCCGCCCCTCACCGGTGTCCTTTCCCCGCATAGTGACGGGGAAAAGTGCCCGACTGGGCGATGAGGGGCGGGAATCACGATCGCCGCGCGTATCTGTTCGACAGCGGCCTTGTCGGTCTTCGGTCCCTGCAGGAAGCGGCAGTTCCTGCCCAGAACCTCATGACGCTCATATCCGGTCAGTCGCAGGAAAGCGTCATTGGCGAACACGATAGGATTGTCCTGCTGTCGGGGATCGGTAATGATCATCGACATGCGGGTGGCGCGGATAGCCGCCGCGAACGGATCGCCCTTGCCGTGCTCGACATGCAGATCGTCCGTCATGTGCCATGCGTCGGCAGGCTCCCTGGTCCGTTTCCATTCCATTCTGTCACTCCAAGCCATTTTCGCGGGTGACAACGGATCAGACGCCGATTTGGTTCAATCTTGAGCCTTCCTGTCGCAGTTCGTACCGAGAATCAGGCCTCCGGAGTTAGCCGGCCGATGCCGGCTTGTGGAAGGCGACGCCGGCGACCACCAGCGCAATGCCGAGGCAATCGATAAAACCCGGAATCTGGCGCAGCACGACGACGCCGATCAGCGTCGCGGTGACCGGCAGCAGCGACAGCATCAGCGCGAAGCTCGCGCGTGGCAGCCGCGACATGGCGAGCTGGTCGCAGATGTAAGGAATGACCGACGAGCAGATGCCGACGCCGATGGCGGCGAGCAGCAGCGGCAGTGAGAAAAAGGCCGGCAGCGCATCGGTGAAGCCGATCGGCAGCACGACGATGAAGGCGATCGCCATGGCAGCACCCAGGCCGGCGATGCCGCTGCCGGCGCCTGAAGCGGCGACGCGATGGCCGAGTACGATGTAACCGACAAACAGCGCCCCGTTGAGGATGGCCCAGAACAGCCCGATGGGATCGTCGGACCATCTGACATCGATGAGCAGCAAGGTGCCGGCGACGGCGATGGCAAGGGCGGCGAGATTGCGCGTGCTCCTGAGGCCGATCGCCGCGACGCCGATGATGCCGACGAATTCGATCGCCGCCACCAGCGAGATCGGCAGTCGGTCGAGCGCCAGGTAGAACGAACAGTTCATCACCGCCAGACAGGCGCCGAAGGCCAGCAACAGCAGCCGCGTCGTGCCATCGGCGCGTGCGAAGCTTCGCCATGGACGGGTCAGGGGTGCGAAGATGAGTGCTGCCGTGGCGATGCGCAGCCACGCCATGCCGAGCACGCCGACATGCGGGAAAAGCAGCACGGCGAAGGCCGGCCCGAGATAGTGGAAGACGGCGCTGACGCCGAACCAGACATGCGGCGGCAGTTTTTCCGTTAGCTTGCCCAGGGTGAAGTTGCCCGGGGCAGGGGTCGCCGCGAGAGCTTGCGTTTGATCATCCATCGGATCAGTATCGCAGGCAGATTTGCCTATTTATATAGATGATGATTAGCTCTTTCGGCTATCTTTCTCCCGGAATAAAGGAGTTTTCCATGAAGCGCCTTCGAACTGAAAGCGCCGATCTCGATGCCGCCGACATGAAGATCCTGCGCCTGCTGGAAAAGGACGCGCGCACCAGCACGGCGGAGCTGGCACGCTCGGTGGGCCTGTCGGCACCGAGTGTGGCTGAGCGCATCAAGCGGCTGCAGGAAAGCGGCGTCATCGAGGCCTATTCGGTCAGGATCAACCCGACGGCACTCGGCCTGCCGCTGTCGGCATGGCTGCGCATCCGGCCAGTGCCGGGGCAGTTGGCCGTCGTGGCCGAGATCATCCGCGAACTGCCGGAGATCGTGCAATGCGACCGCGTAACCGGAGAGGATTGTTTCATCGCGCTGGCGCATGTCGGGTCGGTGGTCGACCTCGAGCGGGTGATCGACCGCATCATTCCCTACGCGATGACCAACACGGCGATCATCCAGTCCTCGCCGGTGGTGGCGCGTTCGGCCCTGGCGGCGTTGAGGCGCCAGGCTTGACCTGCGGGGATTGTTCCGTTCGAGGACCTTATGCGTGGCCGCGCTTCATGCGCGCCTGTTTCAGGATGGCGCGCCAGCGGATCATGTCGAACGGGATCGGCTCGTTGTTGTTGGCGATGTGGAAGATCTCATTGTTGACGTTCTTGAGCGAGCGCCAGAAATCGTAGTCGGTGATGCGCGGATCGGCAGCCAACCTGTCCACCTCGACCTTGATGTCGGTTTTCATGCACTTTCCTCGAACCGGCGCCGCGCCGCCCGTGTCGCTACCTCGATGCAGATCGTTTTCGACCGGCCCGCTGAGTCGCGCAACGGCTCAAATGGCTTGTTCCCGTTAAAACCTTGGTAAGGTTAACGAGGGCGCCGCGCCGCTTCAAGCGCCGCCGCCGGTCGATGGCAAGGTTCTGCGATTTTAGATCGCCGGTGTGGCTTTGAAGCCGGAAACGAGACGTGTCGGCATCGCCCTATTTGCGTTTGATGCCGATCGAGCGGCCGGCCCGTTCCGGCATCGGCAGGGCCGAATGGGCGGCGCGCATGTCTTCGACCCTGGCCAGCACATCGGCGGGGAAGGGCGCCACCTTCGGCCCGGACATGTCGACATGCAGCGACAGCGATTCGGAAGTCGCGGCCAGCCAGCCGTCGACATGGCGGATTTCCTGATAGGCCCGCAGCCGCTTGTCGTCATGGTCGATGAGCTGGAAAGAGACCGTGACCTTGTGCTCGAGATGCAGCTCCTGCACGTAGCAGACATGGACTTCGGCGGTGTAGATGGTGAGGCGGCGATCCCTGGCATAGTTCGGTCCCATGCCCATTGCCTCGAAGGCGTCGTCCGAGCAGCGGTCGAACAGCACGTTGTAATAGGCCATGTTGAGATGGCCGTTGTAGTCGATCCAGTCCTTCTCGATGTCCATGGGTTTCGAGACGAAGGGAGTGGGGATGGGCATCGAAACTTCCTTGTTCTGGTGCTGGACAGAGCGTGGCGGGTAAGACTACGCATCCATAATCGCATAACAAGCGTGGACACTGGTCCATTCGCGGAGGAATTCATGGCTCTGAGCGACCTCAACCCGGTCGAACGCAACGAGGAAGGCATCGCTGCGGTGCTCGGCATCCTCAAGCAGCAGCTCGGCGAGCGATTCCAGACCGGCCAGGCGATCCGCTCGCAGCATGCACATACCACCACCTACATTCCGACGCAGGCACCGGATGGCGTTGCGTTCCCCGAGACGACGGCCGAGGTGCAGGAGATCGTGCGCGCCTGTGCGGCGCACCGCGTGCCGGTGATCGCCTTCGGCGTCGGTTCCTCGCTGGAGGGTCACACCAACGCACCCGGCGGCGGCATATCGGTCGACACCTCGCGCATGAACCGTATCCTGGCCGTCAATCCACAGGATCTCGACTGCACGGTCGAACCCGGCGTCACCCGCGAGGATTTGAACCGGCACCTGCGCGACACCGGCCTGTTCTTTCCGATCGATCCCGGCGCCAATGCCTCGCTGGGCGGCATGGCCGCAACGCGGGCCTCCGGCACCAACGCGGTGCGCTACGGCACGATGCGCGAGAACGTGCTGTCGCTGACCGCCGTCATGGCCGACGGCGAAACGGTGACGACCGGCAAGCGGGCGAAAAAGAGCTCGGCCGGCTATGATCTGACGCGGCTGCTGGTCGGCTCGGAAGGCACGCTCGGCATCATCACGTCGCTGACCTTGAAGCTGCAAGGCATCCCGCAGGCGATTTCGGGTGGCGTCTGCCCGTTTCCGAGCGTCGAGGCGGCCTGCAACGCGGTTATCGCGACGATCCAGATGGGCATCCCGGTGGCGCGCATCGAACTGGTCAACGCCTTGCAGATGCGGGCGATGAAGAATTATTCCAAGCTCGACTATCCCGAAAGCCCGTGCCTGTTCGTCGAGTTCCATGGCAGCGATGCCGGTGTTGCCGAACAGGCCGAGACCTTCGGCATGATCGCGGAGGAGAATGGCGGCGGGCCGTTCCTGTGGACCAGCGTCGCCGAGGAGCGCACCAAATTGTGGAAGGCGAGGCACGACGCCTACTGGTCGTCGCTGACCCTGCGGCCCGGCGCCAAGGGGCTGTCGACCGATGTCTGCGTGCCGATCTCGCGCTTTGCCGAATGCGTCATGGAAACCGAGGCCGATATCGCCGAGATGGGCCTGATCGCGCCGATCGTCGGCCATGCCGGCGACGGCAATTTCCACGTGCTTGTGCTGATGGATGTGAACGATCCCAAGGAGATCGCGCTGTCGGAAAAATTCGTCGCGCGGCTCAACATGCGGGCCATCGCCATGGACGGCACCTGCACCGGCGAGCACGGCATCGGCCAGGGCAAGATCGGCTTCCTGCGCCACGAGCTCGGCCACGGCGTCGACATCATGCGCACCATCAAGCAGGCGCTGGATCCGCTTGATATCATGAACCCGGGCAAGATCTTGCCGGGAAACTAACCGATTTTCCGACGCAAGGTTCGTAGGCGGCCAGTCTTGACCGCGCCACCATTCGGGCCGAGGCTTGGCCGGTAGCAGGGCCTGAAGCCAACAGGCGTGCCAGCGGAGGAGGATGCCATGGCGATTTCACGCAAGGAAGAAGCGCGCGCGCTGAGTGCCGACGAACACGATCTGGTGGAGAAGTCTCACCATCCGGCGGTGCAGGAGCTCTCCGACGCCGATCTTGCCGGCCTGGTCAAGCTGTTGCGGGAGCGGCGCGACAAGGCGCAGACCGAAGCACACCGCCGCCGGCGTGAGATCCGGGGCAAGGGCGCGGCGAAGGGCGCTACGCCTTCGAAGGCTGATGGCGGGTCGCAGCTCAAGCTTGCGGTGCTGGCCATGGCCATGCGGCGCCTGAATGGCGAGGCCGAGCGGCGCCGGCAACTGGCCGCCAGCGTTTCGCTGATCGAGAATGCGCGCAAGGCATTGGTGATGAAGCAAGGGGCGGCATCGGACGGCCCCGCCTTCAACTCGCGCACCGCGCGCAGGGGTATGCGGCCGGTGGCGAACCAGAGGGCGCCGGATCTGGTCCGGCCAATGGAACTCGGCCGGCAGCGCAGGGCGGCCAAGGTGGCACAGGCAAAGCGCGACGCACGCTGAATTCGCGGTGATCGCGGGCTGAAATCGTTGAGGACGCCTGCCTACCGTGCGGCAGGCTTCGCCTGTCCGCCCTCGACAAGCGTCTGCAGCATGGGGCGGGTTGGCGCGAAAAATGTCGTGCCGGTGTGCGGCGTGGAGAAATCGAGCAGGCGGTCGTAGGCGCCCGGCGGCTCGCCGACATACATGCGCTGCAGCATTTTTTCGGTGACCCAAAGATATCTGGAATAGCCGATGAAGTAGGTGCCGAACTCGTTCTGCCCCGGCCTGCCGAACGGCATGTTGTCGCGCAAAATGTCGTACTCGTTGCCGGCGGCATCCTCGATGGTGGCCAGCGACTTGTGCGATTTGCGCGGCGCATCGTCATCGTCGATTTCGATGTTGTCGATCTTGGTGCGGCCGATGATCGCTTCCTGCTCGGGCGTCGGAATGCGCGCCCAGGCCTGCATGTCGTGGAGATATTTCTGGACGACGACATAGCTGCCGCCGGCGAAGTCGGCGTCTTCATCGCCGACAAGCGCAGAGGCGGGCAAGTCGAGGCCGGTCGGGTTGGCGGTCCCGTCGACGAAGCCGAGCAGGTCGCGCGCATCGAAATAGCGAAAGCCGGAAACCTCATCGATGACGCTTACGCCGTCACCGAGATTGTCGAGCAGGATGCGCTCGAACTCGAAGCACATGTCGGGTCGCTCGGAGCGGATGTGGAAGAGAAGATCGCCGGCGGTCGAAGGCGCCGAATGAACGGCACCCTTGATCGGCGCGAACGGTTTCAGTTCCAGCGGCCGCCGGTCTGGAGAGAGACGATCCCAGAGATCGCGGCCGATGCCGGCGATGCACGACAGCCGCCCGGAAAGGTCGCGGAATCCGACATTTTTGACGAGATCGTCGAGCCCGCCGAGCACGGAGGCAACCTTGGCGAGCGCGCTCTGCCCACTGGCGACGGCGACGACAAGAAAGACCGCCGAAAGCGACAGCGGAGCGTCGACACTTTGCGCATCGATCGGCACGCGATCCCAGTTCTTGCCCGACATCCGATTTCTCCGCTTCGCCGGGATTTGTTTCAGATCACCGGAGATCGCGCAACTGGATGAATTGCCTCTTTATCGACACGCGGATGCGGGTAGAGTGCGGCGGAAATTCAACCAACCTGTTCGGAGCTGATGCTCGCACGCCTGTTCGTGATCTTCGGTGGCCTGTTCGTGCTGGTGCTGTGTGCGGCGCTGGTGGTGCCGTATTTTATCGACTGGACCGGCTACCGCGCCGACTTCGAGCGCGAGGCGAGCGCCATTCTCGGCCGTAAGGTGACCGTGCAGGGCGACGCCACGGCAAGGCTGTTGCCGTTTCCCTCGGTGACCTTCTCGAATGTCGCCGTCGCCGGCGGCCCCAACGGCCAGCCGGCCATGACGGTCGAGACGTTTTCAATGGACGCGGAACTGGCGCCCTTCCTGCGCGGTGAAGTGCTGATCTTCGACATGCGGCTGGTGCGGCCGAAAGCGACCATCAATATCGCCAATGACGGCACGGTCGACTGGGCGATGCGGCCGTCCTCGCCCTTCGACCCCAGCCAGATCTCGATCGAGAAGCTGACGGTGACGGAGGGTCAGATCGAAGTTCGCCATGCCGCTGGCGGGCGCAGCCATCTGTTTTCCGAGATCAATTCGACCGTCTCGGCCAAGTCGCTGGCCGGCCCATGGCGCATGGACGGCACGCTGCGGCTGGACGGGTTGCGCACCGCGGTCACCGCGTCCACCGGCAAGGCCGAAGGCTCAGGACAGATGCGGTTTCGGCTGAAGGCCGATCCGGACGCGTATCCGCTGGTCATCGAGACCGACGGCAATGCCGGCATCGTCAATGGAGCCGCCGTCTACTCCGGCCAGTTCAAGATTTCCGGTGCCGACAAGAACAGCGCCGAGCTGCGCGGCACCGATGGCGAGACGGTGAAAGTCTCGGCCGGTAAGCCCGATCCGGGCTTTCGGCTGAACGGCAAATTTTCGCTCGACCACCAGAAACTCGGGGTCGACGAATTCCGCTTCGAGACCGGGCCGCTCGACAACCCCTACACCGCCGATGGCAAGGCTTCTGTCGATCTCGGGCTGAAACCGAGTTTCGCCATCGAGGCCAATGGCGCGCAGGTGCAGTTCGACGAGGCGGTGGGCGCCGAAGCCGGCGCCGGCCTGACGCTGGACCAGCGCATCGCGGCGTTCGAGCAAGCGCTGCTCGATATGCCGAAGCCGACCATCCCCGGCACGGTCGAGGTCAAGCTGCCGGCGGTGGTGGTCGGCGACACCACGGTGCGCGACGTGCATCTTTCCGCCGAGCCGGTCGATGGCGGCTGGTCGGTGAAATCGCTTGCCGCGACCTTGCCCGGCCGCACCACGCTGGAAGCGGATGGCATGCTCGTGCTCAATTTGGAGGGTCATTTCGGCTTCAACGGCTCGCTGCTGCTGGCCGTGGCCCAACCTTCCGGCTTTGCCGCCTGGCTGTCGAAGGATGTCGACGAGGCGATCCGCCGCCTGCCGGCCGCCGGCTTCAAGGCCAAGGTCGACCTCTCGCAGAAGCGCCAGGCCTTCAGCGATCTCGAACTGATCCTGGGCAAGGCGAAGTTTTCCGGCCGCATCGATTCCAGCCAGCCCGACGATGCCAAGCCCTCGGTGCTGATGCGGCTTGAAGGCGGTGATCTCGATGTCGACGGGCTGGCGGCCTTCGCCTCGATCTTCGTCAGCGACAAGGGCGCCAATCGCTTTGCCGACCGCGACCTCGATTTCCAGATCAAGGCCGGGCCGGTCAACGCCGGCGGGTTGACCGCCGACACGGTCGACACGGCGCTCAGGCTGCGCGACGGGCTGCTCGAAATCGACCGGCTTTCGGTGGGCGGGCTGGCCGGCGCCTCGATCAGCGCCACGGGCCGGATCAAGGATTTCCCCGCGAGCCCGACCGGCAAGCTCGATGCGTCGGTGGTTGCCGTCGATCTGAAGCCGCTGATCGATGTCGCCGCCCAGCACTATCCCGACAGTGCCGTGCTCAGGGGACTGTCGAGCCGTGCTGCTGCCTATCCCGAGCTGTTCCAGGATGCGCGCATCGACCTGGTGGCGAGTGCAGCCGACAATGGCGACGGCACCACAGGCCTGGCGGTGAGCGGGCAAGGCAAGGCGGGCGGCTCGGCCTTTTCGGCGTCGCTGTCGGGGAAGGGGGCGGTGGACAAGCTTCTCGAAGCGCCGGTGGCGCTGACCTTCAACGCCAAGAATCCCGATGCCACCGCGCTGCTGGCGCTCTATGGCCTGCCGGCGCTGCCGCTCGGCATGCTGGGCGAGGCAAACACCGATATTCAGGCCAAGGGCACGTTTGGCGGCGGCCTGGCGACGAATTTCAGCCTTGCCGGCAATGACTTCAAGGCCGGTTTCGAGGGAACGATCGCCGACACGCAGCAAGGCCTCGCCGCCAAGGGCAAGCTCAGCCTCGATGCCGCCGACATCGAGCCATGGCTGATGACGTCGGGCATCGGCCTGCCAGGCATGGGGGCGGGCATGTCGACGTCGCTCGCCGCGCAGGGCGACTACGGCAACGGCCTGCTGGTGCTGGACGAACTCAGCGGCGCCATCAACGAAGCGGCGGTGTCCGGCGACGTCAATATCGATGTAAAGGACGGCGTGCCACATCTGGCCGGGGCGCTGGCGCTCGACGAACTCGACCTCGATCCCCTGGCGGTGGCGCTGTTCGGCGACTCCGCCTTTCTTGCCGACAAGGAGGGCGCAGCCAAAGACCGGGCAGGCAAGGGTGGCGTGTGGCCGGCGACGCCGTTCAGCCAGAAATCCAGCCTGCCATTCACCGCCGACCTCGACCTGACGACGGCAGCACTGGCCGCCGGCCGGTTCGCCACCGCCTATGACGCCGCCTTTTCGCTCAAGCTCGACCAGGAAGGCATCCGCGTTTCGGATCTCAAGGCGAAGTTGCTGGGCGGAGCGCTGACCGGCCTATTCGAGTTGAAGAACAACAACGGCACCGGGCTGTTCTCTGGCCAGATGAAACTGGCGGGCGCCGATCTGGCGACCGTGCTGCCGGATGCCGGCATCAGCGGCATCGGCGATTTCTCGACGGCGCTGTCAAGCAGCGGCAAATCGGTCGAAGGGATGGTGGCTGCCTTGTCAGGCTCCGGAACTGCGGCGTTGAAGGGCGTGAAAGTTGCTGGCCTCAATCCAGATGCGTTCAGTGCGTTCCTCGCCAAGGCGGATGCGATCGGGCGCGACATCGATGCGGCCAAGACCGCCGGCTTCGCGCCCGAGATCGCCGCTGATGGCAGTTTTGCCGCTGGCGATGCCGACATAGCCTTCACGGTTGCCGGCGGCACGCTGCGGGCGCCGCCGGTCAGCCTGGAAAATCCAGCGGCGACCTTGTCCGCCGACATCACGGCGGATCTCAACGCGGCCACGGTGTCGGCCAAGGGTGCGATCACTTATCAGCCTGGCGACGAGGCGCTGGTCGGCTCCGAGCCGGTTGTGAATTTCACCGCCGAGGGGCCGTTCGGCGCGGTCAAACGAGCATTCGACAGTGAGCCGCTGGCGCAGTTCCTGACCCAGCGCGCGCTGGAGAAGGAGCAGCAGCGCGTCGAGGCGATGCAGGCCGCGCTGCTCGAGAAGCAGCGGCTGCGGCGCGAAGTGCGCTATTACGCTGCGCTGCAGGATGCTCGCGACAAGGCGGCCGAGGAATTGCGCCGGCAGGAGGAAGCAGCGCGGCTCAAAGCCGAAGCTGACGCCAAGGCCAAGGCCGAAGCGGATGCACAGGCTCAGGCTGAGGCGGACGCAAAGGCTCAGGCCGATGCGGAGGCGAAAGCCAAGGCGGACGCAGATGCCAAAGCCAAGGCCGATGCGAAGGCGGCTGCCGAAAAGCAGGCCGCCGACGAGGCCGCCAAGGCGCAGACCGAGCAGGAGCGGCAGAAGGCGGAAGAGGCGATGCGTATTGCCTCGCAGGAAAAGGCAAGGCTCGAAGCCGAACGCAAGGCCGCGCAGCCTCCGAAGGTGGAACGGGCGCCGCTGCCGCAGGCCAACGACAATCCGCCGCCGGCCAAGCCGAAGTCCAATCCGTTCACGATCGACAATCTGCTGAAGTCGCTGCAGTAGTAGTCGATTACCCGTGGTCTCGATCGAGCAGCCGCCGCAGCATCGGTTCGATACGTGACAGTTCGTCGAGATGCGCCGCCGACAGCTCGGCCAGGCAATCGTCGGCGCGCTCGGTCAGTTGCAGCAGCACGCGGCGATGGTCGTCCTTGTCCTGATCCCTTGTGACCAGCCCTGCCTCGCCGAGACGGTTGACCAGTTCGACGGCGCTGTGGTGGCGGATGCGCAGGCGTTCCGCGAGATCGCCAACCGTCACCGGGCCGCCGCCGGGGAATCCCTTGATCGCCAGCAGCGCCTGATGCTGGCGCGGGGTCAGGCCGGCGTCTTCCGCCTGGACCTGGCTGAATTCGAGGAACCGGCGGATCAGGTAGCGAAACTCCGACAGCCGCTGGTAATCGGCCTGGCTGATGGCGGGACGTTGTTCTCGTGGCTGCGACATATCAGACATGTGTTCGTTTTCCGGCGAAAGCTCAAACGGATTTCGGGCGAAACCGGCTTGAATATTTATATCGTGTTACGATACATAGCCACCGACAAACCCGGCTGGCCGCTTCGACCGTGCCGCATCCCAGACATACGGCCGCCGCCAGGAAGCAACTGCCATGAAGACCCATCATTCGAACCCGGAGCACCTGCGCGATTTCACCACGGATCCCAGGGTGCTGCTCGTCGCCGCCATTGCCGTGGTGGTGGCGACAGCCGGGCTGTTTGCCGGCATCGCGCTTTTGAAGCTGATCCGGCTTGCCACCAACATTGCCTATTTCGGCCAGTTCTCGCTTGCCGACCTGAAGCTCGAGAACACGCCGCTTGGGCTTGCCGCCGTCCTCGTTCCGGTGATCGGTGCGCTGATCATCGGCCTGATGGCGCGCTATGGCAGCGAGAAGATCCGCGGCCACGGCATTCCCGAAGCCATCGAGGCGATCCTGCTCGGGCGCTCGAAACTCGACGCCAAGGTGGCGATCCTGAAGCCGCTGTCGTCGGCGATCTCGATCGGTTCCGGCGGACCGTTCGGCGCGGAAGGACCGATCATCATGACAGGCGGCGCGATCGGCTCGCTGATCGCGCAGATGCTGCCGGTCAGCGACAACGAGCGCAAGACCCTGCTGGTGGCTGGTGCGGCAGCGGGCATGACCACGGTGTTCGGAACACCGATCGCCGCCATCATGCTGGCGGTCGAACTGCTGCTATTCGAATGGACCCCGCGCAGCTTCATTCCGGTGGCGGTCGCGGCTGTTATCGCCGAGGTCGAGCGCACCATGCTGCATCTGCCCGGGCCGATCTTTCCGTTTCAGGGCGGCATGGAGGTGTCTTTTGTCGGCCTTGCCGGCTGGGTGGCGATCGGCGTTTGTGCAGGACTTCTGTCGGGACTGCTGACGCAGATGGTCTATGCCTGCGAGGACGGTTTTCAGAAGCTGCCGATCCACTGGATGTGGTGGCCGATGCTTGGCGGCCTGGTGGTCGGCATAGGCGGGCTGATCGAACCGCACGCGCTCGGTGTCGGCTATGACAACATCACCGACATGCTGGATGGCCGCACCGTCGCGACGGCGGCACTCCTGCTGCTGGTGGTCAAGGCGATCATCTGGTCGGTAGCGCTCGGCTCGGGAACGTCGGGAGGTGTGCTGGCGCCGCTGTTGATCATGGGCGGGGCTATGGGCGCTGTGCTCGCCGGCGTTCTGCCTGCCGCGGATCCGGGTTTCTGGGCGCTGCTGGCAATGGCCGCCACCATGGGCGGCACGATGCGCGCGCCGCTGACCGCCACGTTCTTCGCCGTCGAACTGACCGGCAACACACATATGCTGGTGCCGCTGATTGCCGCCTGCGCCGCGGCGCATGCCGTGACCGTGCTTCTGATGAAGCGTTCGATCCTGACCGAAAAGATCGCCAGAAGGGGACACCATCTGGTTCGCGAATACCGTGTCGACCCTTTCGCCCTGACCAGGGTGCGCGAGGTGATGACGTCGCAGGTCGAAAGCGTGCCGGCGACGATGACGCTGCATGGCGCAGCAGCCTTCCTGACGGCGCCGGAAACACGGCATCCGAGTTTCCCGGTGGTCGACGAGAACGGTCAGGTGCTGGGCCTCATCGATCCGCCGGCGATATTGCGCTGGAGACGCGCCGGCACGCACCGCACCACCACGCTTGGCGCGTTGCTGGCCGGCAGCAAGGTGACGCTGGCCTATCCGGACGAATATCTCGAAGGCCTCTCCGACAAGCTGCTGATGGCCAACGTCTCCCATCTGCCCGTCGTCACTCGCGAAGGCTCGTTGCTGGTCGGCTATGTCGGCTGGAAGGATTTGATGCGCGTGCGGTCCAGGAAACAGGCCGAGGAGCGCGAGCGTTCGACCTTGCTTGGCTTCGGCACCAGACGCAGGAAAAAGGACGACGCGGTCGAAAGCCTTTAGATACTCTCTCCTCGCTTCGCCCACTCCAGCACATGGAGCCTCAACGCCGAGGACAGGTTGGTGTCGCGGGGCCGCGTCTCGTCGACTTCGGCGACAAGAGCAGCGAGCGTCAGCTCTCTGGTCGCCGCGATCGCGACGAGGTCGTCATAAAAGGGCTTTTCAAGCGAGTAGCTGGTGCGGTGGCCGCGAATGGTCACCGAACGCTTTTCGACCGGGCTCATTGACGGCCGGGGTCGCCGGGCTTTTCACGACGATGCCCGGCAACGAATTTTTCGCTCTTGTCGGCGGCGACGCGATCGCGTTCCTTTTCGGCCTTGGAGCGGCCGTGCAGGGCGCGGTTCTGTTCGGCGGCGCGCAGCTTTTCATCCCGCGCCTTTTGCTTGCGGGCCTGGCGGAGATTGACGATTTCGGCCACGGCGTAAGTCGCCGGCCTATTTCTTGCGGAAGGCGTCGAGCGAGACCACTTCGGCGCCCTTGGTGGCGGCGTCCGCGGCCGCGGGCTTCTTCTCCGCCTCCGCGGCGGCCTTCTTCTCGGCCTTCGGCTTTTTCTCGGAGACGATGGTCAACGGCTCCGGAGTTGGCGCAGCCGGTTCATCGGCTGCCGCACCATCCGTCTTGACGTCGAATTCGAGTTCGAAATTGACCGAGGGATCATAGAAGCCGCGCACGGCCGAGAACGGGATTTCGAGTTTTTCCGGCACATCGGAGAAGGACAGGCCAACCTCGAAGCCGGTATCGGTCACCTTCAGGTCCCAATACTGGAACTGAATGACGATGGTCATCTGCTCGGGATAGCGCTCGCGCAGCCGCGAAGACACGCGTACGCCCGGCGCGCCGGTCAGGAAGGTGATGAAGAAGTGGTGGTTGCCGGGGAGGCCGGTGCGCGCGACCTCGGCCAGGACCTTGCGCATGACGCCGCGCAACGCCTCCTGGGCCAGAATGTCGTAGCGGATGTGGTCGTCGGCCATGTGGCGGTCGGGTTCCGTTGAATCGTCCGCATAGCTGTAATCAAGCTTGAGCGCGGCGTAAACCGCATATAGATCACCCTCGCGCGGAAGCGAAGACTATTGCCAGCGATTTGATCGCTCAGGCGCTGGCGAGCGCGCTTTGCTTTTCGGACGATGCCGCGGAGCGGCGCTTGCCGAAGGCGCGCAGGAAGGTGCGCACGCCATTGGTCGCGGATTGCAGCACCTCGTCCTCGCGCGGCGAGCCGCCAAGCATGAAGGTGGTCTGCAGTTCGGCATTGACGAGGCCAAGGAACTGGCGTGCCGCCACGTCCGGGTCCTCGATCGTGAGATAGCCGCCATAGGCGAGGCGGGCGAAGCGGGCGGCGATTGCCGGCCATGTCCTGCCCGGTCCCTGTTCGCGCCATTCGGCAAACAGTTCGGGATAGCGCTCGCCTTCGGTCTGGATCAGCTTGCGCAGGAATTTTCCATCGCGGTTGCAGATGCAATTCTGATTCAAGCGCACCGCAAAGCCGATCAGGTCGGCTTCGAGATCCCCCGGCTGATCGGGGAAGGTGGCAATGGTGGCGAAGATTCCGGCATTGCAACGTTCGGTCAGATCACGGACCACAGCGACGAACAGTTTTTCCTTGTCGCCGTGATGGTTGTAGATGGTCTGGCGCGAGACGCCGGCTTCGGCGGCGATCAGGTCGATATTGGCGCCGGCGAAACCTTCGCGGCAAAACACGGTGGCGGCGGAGTCGACGATCGACAGGCGCTTGGCCTCATGACCGCGTGGCGGGAAAATGTCAGGAGAAACGTGCAGCTTCATAAAAAACTATATAGAGGTGATTGACGATTTAGACAAGAGTGTCTAAATTTGTGGACACAAGATTAAGAGATTTCGCATGAGAGAGACGAACAGAACTCGCTCTCGATGTGTCGGAATCTCACGGGATGGAACGTCCTAGGTTAGACGCCGCCTGGCGGCGGCAACCAGATTTGAAAGAAGCCTCTATCATGAGTCCCAAATTCCTCCGCATCGCGGTCGTGCTCGGCTTGTTGTCCGCCATCGGCCCGTTCGCCATCGACATGTATCTGCCCGCGCTGCCGTCGATCGGCGCCGATCTGCATGCCGGCACCGCTGCCGTGCAGATGAGCCTGTTGATCTTCTTCCTGTCGATGGGCTTTGGCCAGATCGTCGTCGGGCCGATCTCCGACATGGTCGGCCGCAAGCTGCCGCTCTACGGCGGCCTTGCGCTGTTCATGGTCGGCGGCATCGGTTCGGCAATGGCGCCGACCATCGAATGGCTGATCGCTTTCCGCTTCCTGCAGGGGCTTGGCGCCAGCGCCGGCATGGCCGTTCCGCGCGCCATCGTGCGCGACCTGCATACCGGCAATGAGGCTGCCAAGCTGATGTCCTTGCTGATGCTGGTATTTTCGGTGTCGCCGATCCTGGCGCCGCTGACCGGCAGCGTGATCATCGAGAATTTCGGCTGGCGTGCCGTGTTCTGGACGGTGACGGGCGCGGCTCTGCTGGCCACCATCCTTCTGGCGACCTCGCTCAAGGAGACGCGGCCGGTGGAAGATCGCGCCGGGTCCTCCTTCGGCACCGCGCTGTCGGCCTACCGCTTCCTGATGGGCGACCGTAACTTCCTCGGCCTGACGGCGATTGCCGGCTTCGGCATTGCCAGCTTCTTCGTCTATCTGTCGAGCTCGTCGTTCATCCTGATCGACCATTACGGCCTGTCGCCTTCGGTCTACAGCGTGTTCTTCTCGATCAACGCGGTCGCCTTCATCGGCATGTCGCAGATGACGGGGCTGCTGGCCGAGCGCTTCGGCCTGAGGCGCGTGGTGCGCGTTGCGGTGACCGGCTATGCCACGACGATGGTGGTGCTGTTCGCGGTGATGGCGACGGGCATCGACCGGCTCGACGTGATGGCGGCGCTGCTGTTCGTCGGCTACGGCTTCCTTGGTCTGGTCATTCCGACCACGTCGGTGCTGGCCATGGAAGAGCATGGCCAGATTGCCGGCACGGCGTCAGCGCTGATGGGCACGCTGCATTTCGCCATCGGCGCACTGGCCATGGGTGTTGCCGGCGTGTTCTTCGACGGTACGCCGCTGCCGATGGTGGCCGGCATCACGCTCTGCGCGGTGATTTCCTTCACGCTGGCCAAGGTCACGCTCGGCCGCTCTCGCGAGGCCGTCGAGGCGCCGGCCGAGTAGTAGACTTTCGATGAGAACGAAGGGGCCGGCTCATGCCGGCCTCTTTGCCATTGGGCGCGGACAGTTCCGTCCGAAAGGCGTTGACGACGCCCGGTTTCGGCTGTAGCAGCGATGGTCATGATGATCGCAACGGCTCTCGTGGTGGTAGGAAAGCGCATGGGCAGGATGGTGTAACCATCCGGCGATAGCCACCCATGCGCGGTAAACAGGCTCCTGACGGGGCCTTTTTTTATGCCCGAAATCCGGGCGATGCCCCGTCAATCATCCTCATCACGCAATACACCACGGATCAGAACCATGACGGGCGAGAACCCTATTCAAACCGCGAGCAAGCGCATGACAGGCGCGGAGATCGTTCTCCATGCACTCAGAGACAATGGCGTAGAGCATGTCTTCGGCTATCCTGGCGCCGCCTTGCTGCCGATCTACGACGAGATATTCCAACAGGATGGCATCAAGCATATCCTCGTGCGCCATGAGCAAGGTGCGGGCCATGCCGCCGAAGGCTATGCACGGTCTACGGGCAAGGTCGGTGTCATGCTCGTCACATCCGGTCCAGGCACGACAAATGCGGTAACGCCACTGCAGGATGCGCTTATGGATTCGGTGCCGATCGTCTGCCTGACAGGACAGGTGCCGACAACGCTGATCGGCTCCGATGCCTTTCAGGAATGCGACACGGTCGGCATTACGCGGCCCTGCACCAAGCACAATTCGTTGGTCAAGGACGTCAACGAACTGGCGTCAACGATCCACAGGGCTTTTCACATCGCCAAGTCCGGACGACCGGGACCTGTCCTCGTCGACATGCCAAAGGACGTCCTGTTTGCCACCGGCGTGTACACGCCGCCCTCGGATGCTGCTGCACTGAAGAGCTGTCGGCCGACGGTGGAGAGCGACATCAACGAGATCGGCAAGGCGATAGAGTTGATGGCCAATGCCCGTCGTCCAGTCATTTATACCGGCGGTGGCATCGTCAATTCCGGCATGGAGGCATCGAGACTGCTGCGGGAGCTTGTCGAACTGACTGATTTCCCGATCACTTCGACCCTCATGGGGCTTGGCGCATATCCGGCATCCGGCAAGAACTGGCTGAAAATGGTCGGCCTGCACGGATCGTACGAGGCGAACATGGCCATGCATGAGTGCGACGTTATGCTCTGCATCGGCGCCCGCTTTGACGATCGCGTGACTTCGCGCGTGGAGGCTTTTTCACCGAGCTCAAGGAAGATCCATGTCGATATCGATCCCTCCTCGATCAACAAGACCGTCCGTGCCGACGTCGGCATCCACGGCGATGCCGGCAAGGTGGTGGACAGCCTGGTTCGCTCATGGCGTGCGCTGCCGCAAAACCCTGACAGAAGGCGCCTCGACGAATGGTGGAAAAAGATCGCGCGCTGGCGCGGGCGCAACTCCTTCTCTTACGAGATGAGCAACGAGGTGATCATGCCGCAATATGCGGTCGAGCGTCTCTACGCGCTGACGAAGGATCGCGACACCTACATTACGACCGAAGTTGGCCAGCATCAGATGTGGGCGGCCCAGTTCTACGGTTTCGAAAAGCCGCGTCGCTGGATGACGTCGGGCGGCCTTGGTACGATGGGCTATGGCTTGCCGGCGGCATTGGGCGTGCAGATCGCGCACCCGGAAAGCCTCGTCATCGATATTGCCGGCGACGCATCTGTCCAGATGACGATGAAAGAGATGTCGGCGGCGGTTCAGTACAATGCGCCTATCAAGATATTCATCTTGAACAACTCTTACATGGGCATGGTTCGCCAGTGGCAGCAAATGCTTCACGGAAACCGGCTTGCGCATTCCTATTCCGAAACTTTGCCCGATTTCGTCAAACTGGCTGAAGCGTTCGGTGCGGTCGGCATACGTTGTGAGAAGCCGGCCGACCTCGATGACGCGATTCAGGAAATGATCGATGTAAACCGGCCGGTGCTCTTCGACTGCCGTGTTGCCGAACTCGCCAATTGCCTTCCGATGATCCGGACGGGCAGAGCCCATAATGAGATGCTCTTGCCCGGCGAGACCTTCGCCAGTGCAACCGATGAGATCGGCCAGGGACTGGTATAGACCCCAGAGCGGGATGCATTCGAATTGAATCGTGCATCCCGCTCGATTGCGTCCGACTTCAAGGCTACAGCCCGGTTTGCGCCAGCACGAAGCGCAGCCGCGCCTCGACGGGGGCCAGCGGCAACGGAACCATCTCATAGCCCAGTTCCGTGTAGACGCCGACCAGCGCATGGTGGGTGCGCTCGGCCTCGTCGAGCGTCTGCTTGCGCTCTTTGTCCTGCGCGAAGATCTCCGGCCAAAGCGGGGCGACGAAGACGCGCCGATGATAGCGGAAGCGCTCTGCGGCAGCGTGGGCGTGTTCGGGTATCGGCAGGCCGCTCAGGCTGAGATAGCCGAGCGTGTCCGGAACGCCGCGATCGAAAAAAACAGGACGCCCGGTCTGTTCTTGCGCAATTTGATACGAGCGCATCTCCCATGACAGCATCAACTCGGCGTACAGGGCGCGATCGTGCCAAGGCAAAGCGGGTCCGCCAATGGCGGACTGGTCGCGGATAATGCCGCGGCCGGCTTCCACCGAGGCGGCAAAGCCTGCGTGGCGCAGGGCTTCGATCAGGGTGGTCTTGCCGGATCCGGGACCGCCGGTCAGCACGAAGAATCGATCGGAATCGTTTTGCATGTTTTGTCCATGGCGAGGGAGCACGCGGCAGGGCGCGTTCGCGGCGGAACTGCCGTCGCGCATGCTGGATATCGGAGGAGGGGAGAAGTGGAGGTTTCTGTTGCCAGGTACCTCCGAACCCCGCCTAGAAGTGCGAACCTCTAGGGCTTGATTTGAAGCTATCGCACCGCTTACGCGGCGAGACGTGCTTCCGCATAGTTGTCATTTGCAACTACAGGTTTAGCCCGATGACGGTGGTACCATGCCGGGCAAAAGTACGATCTTTACACCTTCGTCGATCCTATTTCGCCCCCAGCAAAAACCGCTCTGTCGTCAACAGCGGCTTTTGGTGGAGGCGCCGGGTACCGCCCCCGGGTCCGAACGGCTTATTTCATCGCCCATTTATCGCCATAGTCGGTCAAGCCGACAAACCGAATATAGGGGGCGATCGCAGGAAATGAAAGGCCGCAATGGCACTTTGTCCCCGTGTCAAAACCGCAAGTCCGAAGGGTTGACTTGAGCGCGGTCTCAACCGAAGCTTTGCCACGGTGAGGAGTTATCGACATAGCGCACAAGTTGCAGCAGCGCCACAGCCCTCATCGATCGGATCCGTGGCGCCGACGAGGGGAATTTTGATGGCCGACTATCTTGCAGACGTGAAGAAATACGATGCCTCGGCGAGTGCCGACGTGGTCGACAAAATCGTGAAGCATCTTGGCATTGCGCTTCGGAACCGCGATTCCTCGCTGGTGTCTTGCACCGATCCGAAGGAACTGGAGCGCGTCAAGGCTGGCTGGGTTGCCAAGAAGCTCGGCATATCGGACGACAGCAAGGCCGACGCTTCGATCGAGAAGGTCTGCAAGGCGATGGCCGCCGACAATACCAAGAACCGGGTTACCTTCTACTACCTGGTTGCCAAGGACCTGGGTAAGCTCGGCTCCCTCTGACGGCCGCGCTTCAATTCGCCGGGCTGGCGCGGTCCATGCGCCAGCCGGTGATGTTGTTGGGGACTGACTGGCTTCGGGCATGGCTTGCGCGCTGCTTTGTGGTGTTCGATCGCCCGTCTGTCAGTTATGATGGCTGGACAACCGAATCGAGCCGGAACCGATGCGCCAGTATCTCGACCTCCTGCAGCACGTGCTGGACAACGGCGCCGACCGCGGCGACCGCACCGGCACCGGAACGCGCTCCGTCTTCGGCTACCAGATGCGTTTCGACCTGGCGCGCGGCTTTCCTGTCACCACAACCAAGAAGCTGCATCTCAAGTCGATCATCCATGAGCTTCTGTGGTTCCTGGCCGGCGACACCAACATCAAATATCTCACCGACCATGGCGTCTCGATCTGGGACGAATGGGCCGACGAGAATGGCGATCTCGGCCCGGTCTACGGCAAGCAGTGGCGTTCCTGGCCGGACGGCCATGGCGGCTCGATCGACCAGATCGCGAATCTTCTCAAGGAAATACGCAGAAATCCTCAATCGCGGCGGCTGATTGTTTCGGCATGGAACCCAGCCGAGGTGGAAGCGATGGCGCTGCCGCCCTGCCACTGCCTGTTCCAGTTCTATGTTTCGGAAGGGCGGCTTTCCTGCCAACTCTACCAGCGTTCCGCCGATATCTTCCTTGGCGTGCCGTTCAACATCGCGTCCTATGCCCTGCTGACCTTGATGGTGGCGCAGGTGACAGGGCTGAAACCCGGCGATTTCGTCCACACACTTGGCGATGCGCACCTCTACTCGAACCATTTCGAGCAAGCACGCGAACAGCTGCGGCGCACGCCGAGGACGCTGCCGACGATGTGGATCAATCCGGAGGTGAAGGACCTCTTCGCCTTCCGTTTCGAGGATTTCCGGCTGGAAAACTACGTCGCCGACGCGTCGATCAAGGCGCCGATCGCGGTCTAAGGCCGCAAATTTCAGTCGATGCCGACCATCACGTCCGAGGCTTTGACCACGGCATAGGCCTGCTTGCCCTTTTCGAGCTTGAGATCGGCGACGGCCTCGTTGGTGATCGAGGCGGTGACGATGGCGCCGCCGCCAATGTCGATCCTGACATGCGAGGTGGTGGCTCCCTTGACGATCTCGGCGATCGTTCCCTTGAGGACGTTGCGGGCGCTGATCTTCACCGGAGTTTCCTTTCCAAGGTTTCTTTTCCCGGTCTTACCAGAACAATTGGTGTCGCACAGACGCTTTCATGGGGCGCCGGGCCTTCCCTTGTTATATTCATGCGGATATATCGGTCAGCAGGCTTCGAGCCGGCCGGATTTCAAACCAGGGAGAGTTTTCCATGACGCGCAAAGGTTTTGGATCGAGGGCGATCGCCATTGGCGGTTTGGCTGCGGCGCTGATGGCAGTCGTGCCGGCAGCGCATGCGGAAGACAAGGTGGTGGTGTTTGCCGCAGCCAGCCTCAAGGACGCGCTCGACGCGGTGAACAAGGCCTGCGAGGCCGATGTCGGCGAGGCGGCGACTGTCTCCTATGCCGCGAGCTCGGCGCTGGCCAAGCAGATCGAGGGCGGGGCGCCTGCCGACGTCTTCATCTCGGCCGATCTCGACTGGATGAAATATCTCTCCGACAAGAAGCTGACCAAGCCGGACACCGAAGTGAAGCTGCTCGGCAATCAGATCGTGCTGGTGGCGCCGAAGGACTCGGCGGTCGACACCAGGATCGAGAAGGGTTTCGACCTCGCCAAGCTGATCGGCGACGGCAAGCTCGCCATGGGCGATTTCAAGGCGGTGCCGGCCGGCAAATACGGCAAGGCCGCGCTTGAATCGCTCGGCGTCTGGTCCTCGGTCGAGGGCAAGGTGGCGCAGGCCGAAAACGTGCGCGCGGCGCTGAAACTGGTTTCGACGGGCGAAGCCGCCCTTGGCATTGTCTATGCCACCGACGCGCATGCCGAAAAGGGGGTCAAGGTGATCGGCACCTTCCCGGAGGATTCGCATCCGCCGATCATCTATCCGGTTGCCCAGACCGCCGATTCGAAGGACAAGGATACGCCGGCTTTCCTGAAATGCCTGCAGTCGGCCAAGGCGGCCGCGCTGTTCAAGGATCAGGGATTTACCGTGCTCGCGCCGAGCAACTGAGTTCCAAGGGGCACTATGAACTGGCTGCTGGACCTCACTCCCGACGAATGGAATGCGGTCCGGCTGTCCATCAAGGTGGCAACGGTGGCGATGCTCGCCAGCCTGCCGCCGGGCATCTTGATCGCGCTTCTGCTTGCCCGGGGACAGTTCTGGGGCAAGACGGTTCTCAACGGGCTGGTGCATCTGCCGCTGATCCTGCCGCCGGTGGTGACCGGCTATCTGCTGCTGCTCACCTTCGGCCGGCGCGGTCCGGCCGGTGCCTTCCTGGCCGAGCATTTCGGCATCGTCTTCTCCTTCCGCTGGACAGGTGCGGCGCTGGCTTGCGGCGTCATGGGCTTTCCCCTGATGGTGCGGGCGATCCGGCTGTCGATCGAGGCGGTGGACCGTAGGATGGAAGCGGCGGCGGGAACGCTCGGCGCCAATCCGCTCTGGGTGTTTGCCACCATCACGCTGCCGTTGATCCTGCCCGGGCTGATCGCCGGCGCCATCCTGGCCTTCGCCAAGGCGATGGGCGAGTTCGGCGCCACCATCACCTTCGTTTCCAACATTCCCAATGAGACGCAGACATTGCCGTCGGCGATCTACACCTTCACGCAGGTGCCGGGTGGCGATGAAGGGGCGCTCCGCCTGACGCTGATTTCCATTGTCATCTCCATGGCAGCACTTGTGGCTTCGGAGGTGCTGGCGCGGCGTGTCGGCCGGCGGCTGGACATCGAATGAGCGTTCTCGTCGACATCAGCCATCGGCTGGGCGGTTTCGCCATCGGCGCCCGCTTCGAAAGCGCCGGGCGGCTGACGGCGCTGTTCGGAGCGTCTGGGTCGGGCAAGACGACGCTGATCGGCATGATTGCCGGGCTGATCCGGCCCGACAAGGGACGCATCGAGGTTGACGGCCGTGTGCTGGTCGATACCGGTGCCGGCATTTTCGTGCCGAAGCACAAGCGCCGCATCGGCATGGTGTTCCAGGACGCAAGGCTGTTTCCGCATTTGAGCGTTGCCGGCAATCTTCGCTACGGCCGCTGGTTCACGCCGCCGGCGGAGCGCTACGCCGATATCGATGCCGTCGTCGACCTGCTCGGCATCGGGCCGCTCATGAACAGGCGGCCGGCAAAGCTCTCAGGTGGCGAGAAACAGCGTGTGGCGATCGGCCGGGCATTGCTTGCCAGCCCCAGACTGCTGCTCATGGACGAACCGCTGGCCTCGCTCGACGAGGCGCGCAAGGCCGAAATCCTGCCCTATGTCGAAAGGCTGCGCGACGAGATCAAAATCCCGATCGTCTATGTCAGTCATTCGGTCGCCGAAGTGGCGCGGCTGGCCAGCGACGTGGTGATGCTGGCGCAGGGCAATGTCGTTGCCAGCGGGCCGACCGAGGCGGTGATGCAAAGGCTCGACCTGTTGCCGGCGGAGGAGCGCGGCGAGGGCGGCGCCGTGCTGGACACCAAGGTGCTGCATCACGACGAGAGTTTCGGCATGACCGTGCTCGGCTCGGCTGCGGGCGAGCTCCGGGTGCCACAGCTGGCGATGAAGACAGGTACGCCGGTGCGCATCCGTATCCGCGCCCGCGATGTGATGATCGCCACCGAAAAGCCGAGGGGTCTCAGCGCGCTCAACATCCTGCCGGGAACCATTACCGCGATGAGCCCCGGCGAGGGACCGGCGGTCGAGGTCGGTATCGACTGCAATGGCGCAACCGTGCTTGCCCGCATCACCGAACAGTCGCGGCAGGCGCTGAAGCTTGATCTTGGCGGCAAGGTTTTCGCGGTGATCAAGACGGTGAGCTTCGATCGGGCGAACACCGGCGCCGGCCTGCCCGCCGAGACGGATGGATGATCCCGCTATGTCTTTTTGGAATAGCGGTTTCGCCAGGGAGCTTCTAGTATGACGTTGGGATGTGACCGCGGAGAGCAAAGATGCCGTCGCTGAGCTTGCGGATAAATCTCGATCCCGACGGGCGCGTCGGGCCGGGCAAGATCGAACTCCTGGAACAGATCGCCGCCTTCGGCTCCATCTCGGCCGCCGCGCGCGGCATGGAGATGTCCTATAAGCACGCCTGGGACCTGGTCGAGGACATGAACCGGGTATTCGGCAAGCCGCTGGTGGCGGCACAGACCGGCGGCCGCAAGGGCGGCGGCGCACAGTTGACGGCGGTCGGCCTGGCAGTGGTCAGCCGCTTCCGCGCCATCGAGCGCGCGGCGACGGCCGCGGCAGCGACGCATATGGAGGCGTTGCAGGCGGAGATTGATGCGGGATGAGGGAGTAGGGCAGTAGGGCAGTAGGGCAGTAGGGCAGTAGGGCAGTAGGGCGGCATTCGCGTGCTGTCTTCCAACAACACAAAACGTCATTCACCTACTGCCCTATTGCCTTACTCCCCTATTGCCTTCCTATTCGGGCTTGCGCAGCAAATAGCTGTCCATGATCCAGCCCTTCCGCCGACGGGCTTCCTCTCGAACTTTTTCGATCGTTGCGCCGATGTCACCGATTCTGCCGGAGAGAGTGATCTCGTCTTCCGTTCCGAGATAGGCGCCCCAATGGATGACGACATCCTTGTCGGCCAGCGTGTTGAAGGCGCATTTGCCGTCCAGCAGGACGACCGCGCTGCCGGCATTGTCCGGCATGCCTTCTTCGGTCAGGCGGCGGCCGGTGGTAATGAGGACGGAATCGCCGATGCGGTTCAGCGCCATCTTGTGGCTGGCGGCAAGTGCCTGGACGGCGGTGATGCCGGGGACGACCTCAAGCTCGAACGCCACATCGCCTCGCAGGCGCACGCGCTCAAGGATGCGCAACGCGCTGTCATAGAGCGAAGGGTCGCCCCAGATCAGGAAGGCGCCGCAGCCGTCGCCTGCAATCTCGTCGCGGATCAGGCCTTCGTAAATGGCGGCGATGGCTTGATGCCAGTCATCGACGGTCGAGCGGTAGGAGGGCGCCGGCCCATCTTCTACCGGGAGGTCGCGCACCGGCACGTCGAATTCGACGCGCCGCGACTTCGGATTGGTGACGAAGCGGTCGCAGATCTGACGGCGCAGTTCGGCCAATTCATTTTTTTTCGCGCCCTTGTCGGGAATGAACAGCACATCCGCCTGGTTCAGGCCTGATATGGCCTGAACGGTCATGTGGTCGGGATTGCCGGCGCCGATGCCGATGACGAGAAGCTTGCGCATGGGCGAACTCCTGCCCGATCGGAACCCGTTAGTCCAGACCGCGCAGGCGCGTGTCCAGACCGCGCAGGCGCGTGTCCAGACCGCAGTCCAGCTCCCTTTGGTGCGTCCGCGGATACGGAAGGGCTTTGAACGCCACATTGAAACGGCTAGGGTCCTGCAGGCATTCCAGCCGAGGGGGCTTCCATGTTGCGATATGTTCTGACCGCCGTGCTGGCCTTGTCGTCCGCACCCGCTTTCGCCAATGATTCGGTTGCCGAACTTGGCACCGGCGGCCTGATCCTGTCGCGCAGCGATGCCGTGGCGATGCAAAGCGAGGACCTTTTCATCTCGCCGGAAAAGGTCACGGTCGACTATGTCTTCCACAACAACACCGATCAGGATGTCCAGGCCATCGTCGCCTTCCCGATGCCCGACATATCGGGCAATCCCGAAGAAATCCCGGCGATTCCTGAAAATCAGAGCGATAATTTCCTCGGTTTCGAGGTGACGATCGACGGTGTCGCCGCAAAGCCGCAGCTCGAGCAGAAGGTGTTGGCGCTCGGCATCGACATCAGCGCTGAGCTGAAGGCGCAAAACGTGCCGTTCTATCCTTTCGGCGATGCGGCGAAGGCGGCGCTGGCGAAGCTGCCGCAAGCGGTTGTCGATGACTGGGTCAACCGCGGCATCATCATCGAGGACACCGGCAGCGACGGCACCGAGACGAGCAAGGTCTACACCCCGTTCTGGCAATTGCGTTCGACCTACTGGTGGCGCTCGATCTTTCCGGCCAACAAGGACGTCCATGTTTCCCACCACTACAGGCCGAGCGTCGGCGGCACGTCTTCGGTCAGCTTCTTCTACGACGGCAAATTCCAGGGTCAGTATGCGGCCTACAAGACCCGGTATTGCATGGACGGCACATTCGAAAATGCGGTGCGCAAGGCGGCCAAGGACGACCCTGACGGCTACCCCAAATATTTCGAGAGCCGCATCGCCTATATCCTGACCACCGGCGGCAACTGGGCCAGCGGCACGATCGGCAAGTTCAAGCTCACAATCGACAAGGGCAATCCGAAAGCCCTGGTCTCGTTCTGCGGCGACAATGTCAAAAAGACCGGACCGACGACCTTCGAGATGACGGCGGATGATTTCTACCCCGAGCGCGACATCGACATCCTGATCCTCGAGCCGACTGACGAAAATTGATGCATGTCGCAATCTACGTTGCCATTGCCGAGAACGGCGTGATCGGGCGGGACGGCGGGCTCCCGTGGCGGCTCTCCACCGACCTCAAGCGCTTCAAGGCCGATACGATGGGCAAGCCTATCATCATGGGCCGCAAGACCTATGAGGGCATCGGTCGGCCGCTGCCGGGCAGGTTGAACATCGTCGTGACCCGCGACGAGACCTGGCGCGCCGAGGGCGTCGAGGTGGCACATTCGCTCGAAGCCGCGATCCAGCTGGCGACGGTGCGCGGGCGCGGCATGGCCGATGTCGACGAGGTGTGCGTCATCGGCGGCGGCGAAATCTATGCCCAGGCCATGCTGCTGGCCGACCGGCTGCACGTCACCCATGTGCTGGCAGCGGTCGACGGCGATGCGCATTTCCCGCCGATCGATCCCGATTCCTGGCGCATTGTCAGCTCGCAGGACGTCCCAGCCGGGGAAAAGGACAGCCACCCGACGCGCTATTCGGTTTACGAGCGGCGTCGCGAGAGACATTGAACGAAAAAAGAGCCATTGAAGGAAGACAAAGGGTCGCGACTGGACCAAATCGGACGAAGTCGGAAGCGCATCGCGTTGAAAGCGCCCCGTGGCGTGCCTATAGAAGAACAATACTGGATTTTGCGCCGTAATGCCGGCGCTTGAGGGAATTCCAAGCGAAAGGACATTCATGCCCTGGAACGACAAAAGCGGCGGTGGCGGCGGCCCATGGGGTGGCGGCGGCAACAATCAGGGACCCTGGGGGCAGGGTCCAAAAGGACCGAGCGGGCCGCAGGGCTCGCCTCCCGATCTAGAAGACATCATCCGCCGCGGCCAGGACCGGCTGCGGCGCGCTCTTCCGGGCGGCGGCGGCGCGAGCCCGGCTATCTTCGCGCTGATCGCGGCTGCACTTGTGGTGCTGTGGGCGTTCAAGGCGGTTTACACCGTGCAGCCCGATGAGGTCGCGGTCGAACTGCGCTTCGGCAAGCCGAAGACCGAACTGTCGCAGCCTGGCCTGCATTTCCATTGGTGGCCGCTCGAAACCGTCGAGACGGCCAAGATTTCCGAGCAGCTCGTCGATATCGGCGGCGGCGGCGCGACAAGTGGCAATACGTCCGGGCTGATGCTTACCGGCGACCAGAACATCGTCAACGTCCAGTTCTCCGTGGCCTATCAGGTCTCCGACCCGCGCGCGTATCTGTTCGATGTGTCCGATCCCGACGGCATGCTGCGGCAGGTTGCCGAAAGCGCCATGCGTGAAGCCGTCGGCCGCCGGCCGGCGCAGGACATCTTCCGCGACGACCGCCAGGGCATTGCCGCCTCGGTGCGTGAGATCATCCAGACGACGCTGGACGGCTACAAGGCCGGTCTCAACGTCAACGCCGTCTCGATCGAGGATGCGGCACCGCCACGCGAAGTGGCCGATGCGTTCGACGAGGTGCAGCGCGCCGAGCAGGACGAGGACAAGTTCGTCGAGCAGGCCAACCAGTACTCCAATCAGAAGCTCGGGCAGGCGCGCGGCGAGGCCGCACAGATCCGCGAAGACGCGGCCGCCTACAAGAACCGGGTCGTGCAGGAAGCCGAGGGTGAGGCGCAGCGCTTCATCTCGGTCTATGACGAATATGCCAAGGCGCCCGATGTAACGCGCAAGCGCCTCTACCTGGAAACCATGGAGAAGGTTCTGAAGGATTCGAGCAAGGTCATCGTCGAGCAGGGCAACGGGCAAGGGGTCGTTCCCTATCTGCCGCTGCCGGCATTGCAGCCGAAAGCGCCGGCACCGGCCGCCCCCGTTACGGGAGGTAACCAGTGATGGCCAACCGTCTTCCCATCATCGTCGTCGCAGCAGCGGTTATCCTGTTCCTGCTCTATTCGTCGGTCTTCGTGGTCAATGCGCGCCAGCAGGCGCTGGTGCTCAGGTTCGGTGAGATCGTCGACGTCAAGAGCGAACCCGGCATCTACTTCAAGGCGCCGTTCTCGTTCTTCGACGCCGACACCGTGCAGCTGATCGAGAACCGGGTGCTGCGCTTCGATCTCGACAACATTCGCGTCCAGGTCTCGGGCGGCAAGTTCTATGAGGTCGATGCCTTCATCGCCTATCGCATCTCGGATCCGCGGGTCTTCCGCGCCGCGGTGTCCGGTCAGATCGAACTGGCCGAGGCCCGGCTCAGGACGCGTCTCGACGCTGCCTTGCGCCGTGTCTATGGTCTGCGTGATTTCGAGGCAGCACTCTCCGAAGAGCGCGGCGTGATGATGCGCGAAGTCCGCGACCAGCTCAGGCCCGATGCCACATCGCTCGGCCTGCAGATCGAGGATGTCCGCATTCGCCGCACCGATCTCACGGCCGAAGTCTCGCAGCAGACCTTCGACCGCATGAAGGCGGAACGCCTGGCGGAAGCTGCCCGGCTGAGGGCGCGCGGCAATGAGGCGGCACAGCGCATCACCGCCCGCGCCGATCGCGAAGTGGTCGAGATCGTCGCCGAAGCCCAAAAAGAGTCGGAAATCCTGCGCGGCGAGGGCGAGGCCCAGCGCAGCGCCACCTTCGCGGGAGCCTATCAGCGCGATCCGGCTTTCTTCGACTTCTACCGGTCGATGAATGCCTATGGCACGGCGCTGGACAACACCGGAACGACGATGGTGCTGTCGCCGAACTCGGAGTTCTTCCGCTTCTTCCGCAATCCCGACGGCAGCGAGGGACCGGCAAAGCCGGCTTCGCCTGCGCCAAACGCTCCGGCGACGGCACCCGCCGCGCCGGCGGCACAGCCCAGCACCGGCCAGTAGCGGCCGGTGCAGGATTTTCTTGCCGCCATGGGCCTCGTCCTCGTCATAGAGGGTCTGGTCTATGGCGGCTTTCCCGGCCTGGCCAGGAAGCTTGCCACCGAAGTGCTGTCGCTGCCCGAGAACGCGCTGCGGATTGCCGGGCTGGCGGCGATCGCGATCGGCGTCGGCATCGTCTGGCTGGTACGAGGCGCATGAGGGCGGCGATGATTTATCCTCTGCCGATAGTCATAGCCGCAAACGTGCCGTATTTTTTGCCAACATGGCGTGACGCGGCGTTTTCGTCGAAGCGCTTTTCTTTTCAAGAATACCGGGAGGCTTCTCGATGACATCCAATACAATTTTGCGCGCGGCGCGGCGGACATTCATCGCCGGCGCGGCGGCACTTCTTGTCAGCGCCGTCGCTGTCCCGTCCTTCACGGCGCCGACATTTGCCGCCGATGGGCCCGCTTCGGTCGCCGATCTGGCGCAAGGCCTGCTCGGCGCGGTGGTCAACATATCGACCTCGCAGACGGTCAAGGGTACCGAAGGCCCGGGCGCGGTGCCGATGCCGCAATTGCCCGAGGGTTCGCCCTTCCAGGATTTCTTCGACGATTTCTTCAAGAACCGCGGCGGTGACAAGGACAACGGCTCGCAGAAGGTGCAGTCGCTGGGCTCCGGCTTCGTCATCGATGCCGAGCAAGGCATCGTCGTCACCAACAACCATGTCATTGCCGATGCCGACGACATCGAGGTCAATTTCTCCGATGGTGTCACCTTGAAGGCGACGCTGGTCGGCACCGACACCAAGACCGATGTCGCCGTGCTCAAGGTCGATCCGAAAGGCCACAAGCTGACGGCGGTAAAGTTCGGCGATTCCACCAAGATGCGCGTCGGCGACTGGGTGATGGCGATCGGCAATCCGTTCGGCCTCGGCGGCACGGTGACGGTCGGCATCGTCTCGGCCCGCAACCGCGACATCAATTCCGGCCCCTATGACGACTTCATCCAGACCGATGCCGCGATCAACCGCGGCAATTCCGGCGGACCGCTGTTCAACAGCGCGGGCGAAGTCATCGGCATCAACACGGCGATCATCTCGCCATCCGGCGGCTCGATCGGCATCGGCTTCTCCATCCCGTCGCAGCTCGCGTCCGGTGTCGTCGACCAGTTGCGCCAGTTCGGCGAGACGCGGCGCGGCTGGCTCGGCGTGCGCATCCAGCCGGTGACCGACGACATCGCCGAAAGCCTCGGCATGGCGACCGCAAAGGGTGCGCTGGTTGCCGGCGTGATCAAGGGCGGCCCGGTCGACAATGGCACGATCCAGGCAGGCGACGTCATCATCAAGTTCGACGGCAAGGATATTCATGAGATGCGCGACCTGCCACGTGTCGTCGCCGAAAGCCCTGTCGGCAAGGCGGTCGACGTGCTGATCGTGCGCAAGGGCGTTGAACAGACGGTGAAAGTGACCCTCGGCCGGCTCGAGGATGGCGAGAAGGCCGCCAACGCCGAGGAGGGCAACACCGATCAGGACAAGGGCGACAAGGCTCCGGCCGTTTCCACTGCTTCGGTGCTCGGCATGACGGTCGGCGAACTGAACGACGAGACACGCAAGAAGTTCAGCATTGCGGCCGATGTTTCGGGCGTCGTCATCACCGACGTCACCAAGGACTCGGCCGCCGCCGAACGCGGCATCCAGCCCGGCGAGGTGATCACCGAGATCGCACAGGAATCGGTTGCTACCCCCAAGGACGTCATGGACCGGATCGGCGCCTTGAAGGAACAGGGGCGCAAGAATGCGTTGCTGATGCTGGCCTCGAAGACCGGCGAGCTCAGGTTCGTGACGATCAGGATGGACTGAGGTCCGGAAGATCGACAACACGACAACACTGAAAAAAGGGCGGCTAGCGAGCTGCCCTTTTTCTTGCCTGCCAGTCCTGGCGCGACAGTCTGTAGAGGACATGCCGTTTGAGATGCGGATGGCTGTCGGGAATGCTGGGGTGGTCGAAATCGCCGGACGGATCCGCGCTCATGCCGAGGCGTTGCATGACGGCGGTGGAGCGGCGGTTGGCCGCGACGGCGAATGACACGATTTCATCGAGGCCAAGTGTCTCGAAGCCGTAGGCCAGCCACGCTTCGGCTGCCTCGGTGACATAGCCTTTGCCCCAGAACTCAGGTGCCAGCCGCCAGCCGATCTCGATGGTGCCGGCTGGCAGGGATGGCACATGATCGGTGTCGAGGAGACCGATGAAGCCGATGCATTCACCGGTGGCGGTGATCTCGGCGGCAGCAAAACCGTATCCGTCCTTCGTGGTCCAGGCCCGGAGCTCGTCCATCTTGGCATCCGCCTGGGCGCGGTCGCGGCGGAATGGAAAGAACTCCATCACCCGGTCGTCGGAGTTGATGCGGTGGAACAGGTCGCGGTCGCGATCCTCCCAGTTGCGCAGGATCAGGCGCTCGGTACGCATTGGTTTCATTGCACAAAGTCCTCCTGCCTGTAGCCCTGCATATAGAGCAGCGCGGTCAGGTCGCCATGATCGATGCGGACCTTGGCCTGTGCCGCCACCGTCGGCTTGGCGTGAAGCGCGACACCGGTACCGGCAAGGCGGATCATGTCGAGATCATTGGCGCCGTCACCGACGGCAATGGCGTCGGCGGGCGTCAGGCCGAGGCGCGCTGAAATTTCGATCAGCGCGTCGGCCTTGGCGGCGCGGCCGAGGATCGGTTCGCCGACCAGGCCGGTGAAGCGGCCGTCCTGTTCGAGCAGGCGATTGGCGCGGTTCTCCTGGAAGCCGAGCATTGCGGCGATGCGCGTCGTGAACACCTCGAACCCGCCAGACACGAGTGCCGTCCAGGCACCGTTGGCGCGCATGGTCCGGACCAGAACACGGCCGCCCGAGGCCAGGGTCAGGCGATTGGCGACGATGCGATCGACCACGGTGGCGTCGAGGCCCTTCAGCAACGCCACCCGCTCGCGCAAAGCCGGTTCGAAGGCGATCTCGCCATTCATGGATCGCGCGGTAATCGTGGCAACATGATCCTTTACGCCGATCTCGTCGGCCAGCTCGTCGATGCATTCCTGGTCGATCATGGTCGAATCCATGTCGGCGATCAGGATTTTCTTGCGGCGGGTTTCTGCTTCTTGGACGATCACGTCGACCGCCTCGCTGGCGAGTGCCGTGCGCAAGACGGCACTCGCAGCGGCGGCGTCGGCTGCCTCAGGCAGGACGAGATCGCAGGCGATACCTTCAGCCAGCCAGACAACAGCGCTTGCGCCGACCGACCGTGAGGCCATATTCGCAAGCGACAGCGACAAAGCGCGCTCAGTGGGACGGGAAACAAGCGTGGCGATGAGCGGCATGGAACATTCCGGCGGGCAGGCGGGCAAGGGCCGCGTGAAGAACGCGATCCTGATAGCCGGGCCGACCGCCAGCGGCAAGTCGGCGCTTGCGCTCGATCTGGCCGAGCGCAGGGGTGGCGTGATCGTCAATACGGATTCCATGCAGGGCTATTCGGTGCTCGACGTGCTGACCGCCCGGCCGGAGGCGGCCGACCTCGCCCGCGCACCGCATTTCCTCTACGGCCATGTCCATCCGGCGACACCCTATTCCACCGGCGCCTGGCTGCGCGACGTGATGAAACTGATCGACGACGGCACATTCTCCGAACGGACAGCGATTTTTGTCGGCGGCACCGGGCTCTATTTTCGCGCATTAGCCGAGGGCATTTCGGAAATGCCCGACATTCCGCAACGGGTCCGCGACCGTTGGCGCTACGAATTGAAGGAGCAGGGCGCCGTCAAGCTGCACAGCCTGCTGCTGCGCGAGGATTCGGCGGCCGCCATGATGCTCAAGCCAACCGACAGCCAGCGCATCGTGCGGGCATTGGAGGTTCTCGATGCGTCTGGCCGTTCGATCCTGGAATGGCAGGCAGAGCGCGGCCAGCCGCTCATCGACAGGCAAAGCGCGCATTTCCTGGTGATCGAGCCGGATCGGGCGGCGTTGGTCGGACGCATCGACAAACGCTTCGACCAAATGCTGGACAAGGGCGCGCTGGACGAGGTCAAGCGGCTTGCGGCACTTGGCCTCGATCCCGAATTGCCGGCGATGAAAGCGATCGGCGTTCGCGAACTGCAGGCGGCGATGGCCGGAGGGATTGGCTTTCCCGAGGCAATCGAACGCGCCAAGATCGCGACCAGGCAATATTCCAAGCGGCAAACCACCTGGTTCAGGCATCAATTGGGGCCGGAATGGCTGAGGTTGCACCCCGGTGATGATCTGGAAACCACGATCTCAGCGCTTGCTTCCGATGCAACCTGAAAAGTTTACCTGCAAGGAAAGGTTCCCGTTGTGGTTGTCCAAATTAACCCTCCGTAAGCCCGCCCATGCCATAAGGTCGATGGGCACTTTTCCAACGGGGAGCAGATGCGTTTTCACAAGGCGGAATCAGCATTTTTCGTCTTTATATTCGTGATCCTGGCCGCCGGCCTGGTGACGCTGCATGCTTATGGACTTCTGCAGTCCTTCGCCGACGAGTTGCATACGGCTTCGGGTCTGGACAAGGTCATCTATCTCAACAAGCTCTTGTTCGCGACCGGCGTGCTCCTGGCCACCGCGCTGTTCTTCGGCATTTTCTTCATCTATCCGCTGATTCGAAAACAGGCGACGGAGGAGGGCAAGCTGCGCGCCATGACGGTCTCGCTCAGCGCGCGGTCGGAAACGCTCGAGCATGCGGCGCTGACCGACGGCCTGACCGGCATGCAGAACCGGCGCTATTTCGATGATGCGCTGAAGGAGTATCTCGAGGAGTTCCGGCGCATCGAAAAGCCCGTCGGGCTGATGATCCTCGATCTCGACCATTTCAAGCAGGTCAACGACACCCACGGCCATGACGTCGGCGACGAAGTGCTCAAGGCCGTCGCAAGCTGTCTCAAGGATATGACGCGCTACCACGATGTGGTGGCGCGATTGGGCGGCGAGGAGTTCGCCGTGGTCACGCCCAACATGGACGCCGAGCTTCTGGGCAAGTTTGCCGAGCGCATCCGCAAGGCGATCGCCAACATGTCGGTGCTGTCGGGCAATGTCCGCCTCAAGATCACCACCAGCGTCGGGCTAGCCGTCTGGGACCGCAAGGAAACAGCGGAAGAGTTCTATCGCCGCGCCGACCGCCAGCTTTACGAGGCGAAGAGGCAAGGCCGCAACCGCGTCTGCGCCTAAAATCCCGTCCCTGAATTCGTGAGGCTGGCCGTCTGGCGCCGTTTTCTGCGCTTCCGATGCTCACGGACTCAAATGTCCGCTCCGCTCCGGTTCTCGAAAATAGCACCACCCGACTCAGCCTGACGAATTCCCTGACGGGATTTACCCAAGCGGTCCAGGCAGGGCGCGAGCTTAGCGCGGCTTCTCAATCGGCCGGCAGAACAGCCGGGTCGCAAGCTCAATCGTTTTGCGGGCGCAGGCCGAAGGTTGCGGGCTTGAGGCCGTAGCGCATGTCGAAATCGTCGTCCGATGGCGGGCGTGCGGCGGGTGGCTTGCGGTAGTCGGGGTCGCCGGCCTGGCGGCCTGAATCCACGACCTCGGCGAAGGCCATCGCCTGCTGCGTTGATTTCGGTACGTTGCGCAATCGTTCCACGATCGCCACCAGATCGACATCGTCGCCCGGCTTCGACGTGGCCTCTTCGCGTTTGGCGGTGCCGGGGAGCAGGTGGCTCGGCAGTTTTTCGAACTTCAGCCGCATGGTCGTCGCCACGCCTTCGCCGAAGGCGATGGCTTCGCGCTGGCCCATCGAGGACAGGAAGGCAAGCGTCGAGGCGGAAGAGTCGGCAATCGCCGAGCGGATGATCGCCTGGTCCTGCTCATTGGCAAGCCGCATGGCGAAGAAGGTCGAGCATTGCGACAGGATGGTCGGGTCGAGCTCGCCGGGGCGCTGGGTGACGACGCCGAGATAGCAGCCATATTTGCGGCCTTCCTTGGCAATGCGCGACAGCGCATGCCTGGTCGGCGCGAATCCGAGACGCGGGTCGGCCGGCATATAGCGGTGCGCCTCTTCGCACAAAAACAGAAGCTGCAGCTTGCCTTCGCTCCACAGAGCGAGATCGAAGGCAAGGCGCGCCAGCACCGAACAGACGGAATTGACCACTTCGGACGGCATGCCGGCCATCTCGAAGCAGGTCACGGGGCGGCCATGATGCGGCACGCGGAAGATGTTGCCGATCGTCTCGTGGATGGTGTCCTCGATCAGGCGCGAGTTGAACATGAAGCGATAACGTGGATCGGCCGCCGCCGATTCGATGCGCGTCTTCAGCGATTTGAGCGTCGGGCGATCGGTCTTGCTTTCGAGCATGCCCATGCGCTCATCGATCTGCTTGAGCAGGTCGGCGATGCGGTAAGGCACTGGCGTATCGGCGGTCAGCGCATCGCTGCCGCGCCTGATATAGGAGCCCGAATTCGGGTTGCGGTAGAGATTCTTGGCGGCCGGGATCAGGTCGCGCAAGGCATCGATTTCTTCCGGCTCGGTCTCGCGGCCCCGGAACAGCACCTCGGCGAATTCCTCCAGCGTGAACATCCAGAACGGAAGATCCAAGGTTTTGGAATCGACCCTGACGCAGTATTCGGGCAGCGATGCCGCGAACTCGTTGTGCGGGTCGAGGATCAGGATGCGCAGATCCGGCCGTGCCGCGATCGACTTGCGCAGCAGCAGCGAAACGGCGGTGGATTTGCCGACGCCGGTCGTGCCGACAATGGCGAAGTGACGCGCCAGCGTATCGTCGATAGCGATGTTGGCGGCGATCGTCTCGTCCTGCGCGAGCGTGCCGATCGTGATCGAATGACGCCCGGCAAGGTCATAGACCGCCTGCAGGTCGCGGGTGCGGATGCGATGCGCAATGGCGCCGATATGCGGATAGGTGGTGATGCCGCGGTCGAAGACCGGTCTGGCGCCGGGCTCCGCACCGTCACGGACTTCGCCGATCAGCTCGATGCTGACCTCGATGGCGTTCTGGCCCTCATTGCTCCAGGCGCGGTCCGACTTGCCGATCGCGTAGACAAGGCCGACGGTTCGCGTCGATCCGAGATTGATGGAAATCATCTTCCCGACTGTCCACAGGCCGGTCACCGCGCCGTCGGCATCGTCCGCATAGGCGCTGATGGTGGCGCGAGCGCCGTCGCATTGCACGACATTGCCGAGGATGCGCTTGTCGTTCTGCTCGGTCTGGCGGCGCTCCTGCGAGGTCGGTTCCCCCACGGAGGCTTCGCGTTCGACATACATGGACAGGCCAATCCCCATTTCCCTGGAGAGTCGATCCTACCCGAATGGGGTTAAGGCCCGATGAGGTCGGATGGTGTAGAGAGCATTAAGGGGCCTGTGAAAATTGTCGCAAGGCGGCTCTTCTCCGGCGTCAATATTTCGCTATAATAGACATATGGATGATATAGCGAACGAAATTTCCTCGACGATAGGCCGCAGGATACACGCCGAAAGGGTCATGCGTGACTGGTCCCTGGCTGAACTGGCGGAGCGTTCCGGCGTCTCGAAGGCGATGCTCAGCACGATCGAACGAGGCAAGACCAGCCCGACGGCGGCGCTTCTGGTGCGCATCGCGTCGGCCTTCGGCATGACGCTGTCGACCTTGATCGCGCGCGCCGAGCTGCAGGGCGGCGGGCTGCTGCGCGAGGCCGACCAGCCGGTATGGCGCGATCCCGATACCGGCTATGTCAGGCGGCATCTTTCGCCGGCTGGCGATATGCCGCTGGAACTGATCAAGGTGCATCTGCCGGCGGGCGCCAGGGTCAGTTTTCCGGCTGCTTCATACGCCTTCATCAAGCAACAGATATGGCTGATTTCCGGGCGGCTCGAATTCATCGAAGGCGATATGGCGCACAAGCTCGAGCCCGGCGACTGCCTGGCGCTTGGGGCGCCGTCGGACTGCACCTTCCATGCCCTGGAGCCCGGCGCCGACTATCTGGTCGCCCTGGTCAGAGGCTGACACAATGGCAAAGAGACCAAAGCGCTCCCACAATGGGGGGCCGCCTCTCGATGAGTACAAGGGCCCGCCATGGGGCACGGGCGATCCCTATATCTTCCTGGCCTGGCAGGCAGCGCACGCCAAGGCGTGGAAGGCGCCGAGCCACGAGGTCATGCTGTTGCGCATGGACAGAGCCGAGCGGCTTGGCCTGACCTACGAGGAGTACACGCTCGAGATTCTCGAGCGCGGGCGGCACCTCGGGCACGAAGATGCCGACCGCATCAGCGCCATCAAGGCGGCGCGAAAGCGTCGCCGCGCGCGCCATCTGGAGTGACGGCAATGCGCCCGCTTCTATCGCAATCACAGGATATCCCGCACATGAACTCGATCGAGATCGCAACCCTGACCCCGGCTGCCGAGACGCAGGACGGGCTGGCCGAATTGCTGGTCGCAACGGTGGCGGCAGGCGGTTCGGTCAGCTTCATGCATCCCTTGGCGCCGCAGGCGGCGAGGGGTTTCTGGGAGAAATCGCTGGCCGCGGCGGCAAGGGGCGAAAGAGCGGTGCTTGGCGCCTGGGACGGCAAAAACCTGGTCGGCACCGTGACCTTGCTGCTCGACTGTCCGCCCAACCAGCCGCACCGGGCCGAGATCGCCAAGCTGATGACACGCACAGACTACCGGGGCAGGGGCGTGGGAACGCGCCTGATGCGGGCCGCCGAGAGGCTTGCGGTGGAGAAGGGCCGCACGCTGCTGGTTCTGGACACGGCAACCGAGGAGGGCGCCTCAGGCCTCTATGAGCGGTTGGGCTTCACGCTGGCCGGTGAGATACCGGACTATGCCCTGAAGCCGCATGGCGGGCTGACCGGCACGCTGATCTACTGGAAGCGAATCGGGCAAATCTCGTAACCGGTCAAGCCGGCGCGGAGAGGCGCGACAGCAACCACTGGCGGAAATCCTGCTCGGCGCCGGTCAGGCGCGCTGTCGACGCCTTGGTCAGAAAATGGCCCGATGTGCTGGAGAGTTCGAAGTCGGAAAGCCTGACCAGCGTCTTGCTGTCGAGCGCCGCATCGACCAGCGGCCGCGAGCCCAAAAGCACGCCGGCGCCGGCCTTGGCCGCTTCCATGGCGGCAACGAAGCTGTCGAAGCGGTGCGATCGCCTGGGATGGCCGGCCAGCCTGGCGGCAGCGAACCATTCCGCCCACATCTCGCGCGCGCCGGCAACCAGAAGCAGCGGCAAGGAGGTCCAGTCTGCGTCGCCGACCAGACCCGGAGCCGCCACCGGCACAAGCCGCTCGGCGGTCAGCCTGTCGGCTTCGCGGCCGGGGAAGGATCCGTTGCCGAAACGGATATCGAGCACCGAGCCCGGCAGGTCGTAATCGGTAGGGCGATGGATCGTCACCAGGTCGAGCTGGATGCGCGGCAGTGCCTTCGCGAGATCGGGCAGCGCCGGAACCAGCATCAGCAAGGCAAAGGAAATCGGCGCCCGGATGGTCACGGTCTGGACGGCGCGCGGCTCGAACAGTTCCGCGGTGCTGTTGCCGATGGTGGCGAAGGCCGACTGGATGTGGGGGAGGTAGGCTGCCCCCTCCGGCGACAGGGCGACGCCGCGCGCCAGCCGCGAAAACAAACGTGTCTTCAGCCGCTCCTCGAGAAAGCGGATGTGTTGGCTGACGGCCGCCTGGGTGAGGCCAAGCTCGGCTGCCGCCGCGGTGAAATTCGACAGCCGCGCCGCAGCCTCGAAACTGCGCAGCCAGTCGAGCGGCGGCAGGGGTGTGGTTCGAGACATTAGTATATCGTGGTCATTGCCCAAAATATGATAATTTGAATTATGCCTCTCGCGCGATCAACATGCAATCGAAACCCCGCGGATCAGCTGCGGGGGACGCAATGGACAGGAACGGATCTCCATGCTCACCCAGGCGCTGATCGGCGACGAAGGCAGAACAATCGAACTTGGCTGGAAGGACGGGTCGCGCAGCCGCTTTCACGCCATGTGGCTGCGCGACAATGCGCTGGACGACAAGACGCGCAGCGCCGGCAATGGCCAACGGCTGATCACCATCCTCGACATTCCCGCCGACACCAGGATCGGCGCGGCATCGCTCAAGGGCGGCGCCCTGGAAGTCAGCTTCGTGCCGGAGCAGAAAACAGTGAGTTTCCCGGCGGCATGGCTGAGTGCCAATGCCTATGATCGTGACGCGGCCCGCCAGCCCGGCTGGACAGACGAGGCCACCGTGCGATGGACCAAGGCCTCGATGCAGAATTCGGTGCCGCGCGCCGGCTATGCTGCGGCCAGCCATGATCGCGCTGTGCTGGGGCAATGGCTGTCGGCGGTGAAAACCTATGGCTTTGCGGTGATGGACGATCTGCCGGCCGAATCCGGAGCGCTGTGCAAGGTGTCCGATCTGTTCGGCTATATCAGGGAGACCAATTACGGGCGCTGGTTCGAAGTGCGCGCCGAGGTCAATCCGAGCAATCTCGCCTACACCAATCTCGGGCTCCAGGCGCATACCGACAATCCCTATCGCGACCCCGTGCCGACGCTGCAGATCCTGTCCTGCATCGAGAATACGGTTGAGGGCGGCGAATCCAGCGTCGTCGACGGATTTGCCGTCGCGGCTGCGCTGCAGGCTGAGAACCCGGAAGGCTTCCGGCTGCTGAGCTCATGCCCGGCGCGCTTCGAATATGCCGGCTCTTCCGGTGTGCGGCTGCAGGCGAAGCGGCCGATGATCGAGCTCGGGCCCGATGGCGAGCTGATCTGCATCCGCTTCAACAACCGCTCGCTGGCGCCGACGGTCGACGTGCCCTTCGCCGATATGGAGGCGTACTACGCGGCCTACCGCCGGTTCGCCGAACTGATCGAGGATCCATCCTTCGAAGTGACGTTCAAGCTCGAAGCGGGGCAGGCTTTCATCGTCGACAACACGCGCGTCATGCACGCCCGCAGGGCGTTTTCCGGAACCGGCAAGCGCTGGCTGCAGGGCTGTTACGCCGACAAGGATGGCCTGCTGTCGACGCTCGCGTCGATAGAACACGGGTTCAAGGAGGCGGCGGAATGAGCAGCCAGGATTTGAACGCGGACAATATCGTCGAATTCATTGCCGACATCTTCGAGCGCCGGGGTGCGGAATCCTACCTCGGCGAACCCGTCACCATGTCGGAGCACATGCTGCAGGGCGCCTGGTTCGCCGAAAAGGACGGCGCGCCGGACGAGCTGGTGGCGGCGGCGCTGCTGCACGACATTGGCCATTACACCAGCGAGTTCGGCACCTATTCGCCCGAGGATGTCGAGGACAAGCATCATGACGAAGCCGGCGGCGAAGTGCTGGCGCCGTTCTTTCCACCTGTCATCGTCGAATGCGTCAGGCTGCATGTCGCCGCCAAGCGCTATCTCTGCGCCACCGATCCGACTTATTTCGGCAAGCTGTCGCAGGCCTCGGTGCACACGCTGTCGCTGCAGGGTGGGCCGATGAATGCCGAGGAGGTGGCCGAGTTCCGCAAGAACCCGTTCCATGAGGAAGCGGTCCGGGTCCGCATCTGGGACGAGAGCGGCAAGATTGCCAACATGAAGACGCGGACGTTTCGCGATTACGTGCCGCTGTTGCAGCGGGTGGTGACGCAGTTCGCGGCGGGTAAGCCGGCGTAATTCCCTCAAAGGAAGGAGGCAGGGTGCAAGCCCTGCCTCCTTTCTTCCGGCTTCGCCGGAATCGCGCTCGCCTACCCCTTGTGATGCACCTGCTGCAGCCCGTAGACCGGCGTCGCCAAGCCGGCCTGCCTGGCCTTCAGCTGCAGCGCCAGGAATTGTGAATAGTGGCGTGACTGGTGCAGGTTGCCGCCGTGAAACCACAGCGCTTCCTGCTGTGTAGGCTTCCACATGTTGCGCAACTCGCCTTCCCAGGGGCCGGGATCCTTGGTGGTGTTCGAGCCGAGGCCCCAGCATTTGCCGACCTTGTCGGCGGTTTCGCGCGATATCAGATCGGCGGCCCAGCCGTTCATCGAGCCGTAGCCGGTGGCGTAGACGATGAGGTCCGCAGGCAGTTCCGACCCGTCGCTGAGCAGAACCGAGTGCTGCTTGATCTCTTCGACGTCGACGCCGCTCTTCAGCTTGATCGAACCATCGATGACCAGCTGCGATGCGCCAACATCGATGTAATAGCCAGAGCCGCGCCTGAGGTACTTCATGAACAGGCCGGACTCGTCGTCGCCCCAGTCGAGCATGAAACCGGCCTTTTCCAGTCCCTTGTAGAATGCCGCATCGCGTTTCTTCATCTCGGCATAGGCCGGGATCTGGAACTCGTGCAGGATCTTGTAGGGCAGCGAAGCGAAGATGAGATCGGCCTTGGCGGTGGTGATGCCATTCTGCAGCGCCTGCTCCGAATAGAGCGAACCCAGTCCGATTTCCATCAACGTGTCGGACCTGGAGATATGGGTACTCGAGCGCTGCACCATGGTCACGTCGGCGCCGGCTTCCCAAAGTGCGGCAGCGATGTCATGGGCGGAATTGTTGGATCCGATGACAACGGCCTTTTTGCCGGCATAGGCGTCGGGACCCGGATGCTTCGACGAGTGGTGCTGATCGCCCCTGAAGGTCTCCATGCCCTTGAATTTCGGCAGATTGGCTTTGCCGGACTGTCCGGTCGCCAGCACCAGTTGCTTCGGCTTCAGCGTGATGTCCTTGCCGTCACGGTGGACGACAACTGTCCATTCCTTCGTCTTGTCGTCATAGGAAGCGCTTTTGGCCTCGGTCGAGGACCAGTAATTCAGCTCCATTACCTTGGTGTACATTTCCAGCCAGTCGCCGATCTTGTCCTTGGGCGAGAAGACCGGCCAGTTCTTGGGGAAATCGATATAGGGCAGATGGTCGTACCAGACCGGGTCATGCAGGCAGAGCGACTTGTAGCGCTTGCGCCAGCTGTCGCCGGCACGCTCGTTCTTCTCGATGATGATGGTCGGCACGCCAAGCTGCCGCAGCCGTGCGCCGAGCGCGATACCGCCCTGGCCGCCACCGATGATCACCGTATAGGGCTGCGTCTTGAAGCCGAGCTCGGCGGCTTCCCTCTCGCGCTCTTCCTTCCATGTCGGACGGTTCTTGCCCGAGCCGTGCCTGGCGCCCATCGGCCGCGCGAAGCCTGCCGGCTCCTCATGGCCTTTCAGTTCGGCCATGGTGGTCAGCAGCGTCCAGATCTTGCCGTTCTTCAGCCTGATATGGCCGAAGCCGCGTGCCGCCTCCGTCTCGAAGCTGATCCAGCCCTCGATCAGTTCGCCGCTCTCGGTCGCGTCCTCGCCCTTGGCGATGGCGAAGTGCGATGGCCTGGTGTTCGACAACTGGCTTTTCAGCATGTCGCGGACCTGGTCGCGGCCTTCCATGGTCTTGATGTTCCAGGTGAAGGTAACGAGATCGCGCCAGTAGCAATCTTCTTGAAAGCAATCGACCGCCTTCTCGATGTCATTGGCAGCAAGCGCGGCGCCGAACTGGTCGAGTACGTCAGACAGTTTCTTGCTAGAGGGCTTGTCGAGCATCAGGTTTCCTCCCGTGAAATCCAGATCGTCATGGTGATGGCTCCGACGGGCTTGCCGCCGGACGATCAAGTATCGTCAGAGATGGCGGCCCTCGTCACGCCCCACCATAGTTTCCAGCGGTTTCAATGGTTTATTCGCAAAATGGGATCACCCGGCGTTTCGCAATCGCCCGGGCGCCGGAAACGACCGTCCCATTTGTGAATGCCGCGCCGGTCGCGCGAAGTTGATGGTCAAATGCCGCAATGCGGTCACCGGGGACTATGACAACCGATCGGTGAGAAGCCGGGAAGCGGTGGCGGGCAGCAGGGCGGTTCCCGGGATTTTCTGGATGCGGAACTCTGGAGCCCGTTATGATTATCATATCCTTTTTCCAAGCGTCTTCACGCCACTCTCTCGGCCGGCGTGGACGTGCTGCAGCAATGGCCGCGGTCATGGCCTTGAGTGCGACGGTGACCGGCCCGCTGGTGCTGCCCGGAACACAGGCGCATGCGGCGGAAATTTCCGTCACCGTCCGCGAAAGGCTTTCGAACTATGGCGGATGGCGAACCTCCAGCCGCTTCGGCGATGTCTGGGTTCCCTCGGTGCGTACCGAATGGCGGCCCTACACCGAAGGCAGGTGGGTCTGGACCGACGATGGCTGGTACTGGCAGTCCACCGAGCCATTCGGCGATGTCGTCTATCACTATGGCCGCTGGGCGTATGATCCCGATTTCGGCTGGGTGTGGATCGCCGGCGGTCAATGGGCGCCAGCCTGGGTGGTCTGGCGTCAGGGCGGCAATGATGTCGGCTGGGCTCCGGCGCCGCCGGACGTCGGTGCCGCCTTCGACGACGCCTGGTGGTGTTTCGTGCCGGTGGCGGCGATCGGCGCGGTGGATCTGGTCAGGGTGGTGCGGCCGGTTCAGGAGAACGTCGTCATCGTGCGCAACACGACATTCATCAACCAGACGGTCGCGGTCAACAATGCGCCACGCGTGTGGCTTGGCAACCAGGTGGTTGCAATCAATGCCGGACCCCGGCTGCAGCAACTCCCGAAGCCAGTCATCGACTCGATCAAGGCGGCAAGACTGGTTCCTCCGCCCAAAGGCGTGTTTGCCAGTGCACGTCTCGATGCTTCCAGGGGCGCCGAAATCAAGAAGCTTGCCGGCAATGCAATGGGGAACGGGCAAATCGTGGCGGGCCCCAAGACTGCGATCGGCGGCAAGGCCATTTCCCCGGGCGCGGTGGCTGCCAGCAATCCGGCCGTCGTGAAGCCTGGCGACGCCCTGCGCAAGCGGATGGCCGCCGGCAACGGCGTGAAGGCCGATCCGCTCAAGCTGCATGCCGACAGGACCGCGGGCGATGGACGTATCGTCGTCAAATCGTCGGCCAAACCGGGTTCGGCCAAGCCGGTCTCGGGGCAGCGTCCTGCACGCGGTGCCGGACAACAGAAGCCGCATCAGCAGGCGATGGCAATGCACATGCCCCAGCACCATGGCCCGGCAAGGGTGGCACCTCACCATCCGCCAGCGAAGATGCAGGCGAGGAAGGTGTCCAACTGCGATCCGCGCGTTTCCCGCTGCAAGGCGCCGGGCTGATCGCCTCAATCGCGCCGGCACGCTGTGCGCGCCGGCGCGATTTTTCCCGTTGACAGGTCGCCTTGCCCGCCCTTAGTGTCCGCCACCATGAAAACAGCACTCATTCTCGTAGGAAAGCGCGTGGGCAAGGCGGTGTAACCGCCGGGCGAAAACCCCCCATGCGCAAGACACAGGCTCCCTCGGGGGCCTTTTTTATTGCCTGAAACACGACTAAACGACCAGCAAACGCCCAATGGCGACAGTACGGGACCAGACCGATGAGCAACGGACAGAACGAGCGGCGCGAGATGACGGGCGCCGAAATGGTGGTGCAGGCGCTGAAGGACAATGGCGTCAAGCATGTCTTCGGCTATCCCGGCGGCGCTGTCCTTCCGATCTATGACGAGATTTTTCAGCAAGACGAGGTCGAGCACATACTGGTGCGCCATGAGCAGGGCGCCGGCCATGCGGCGGAAGGCTATGCGCGTTCGACCGGTAAGGCCGGCGTGATGCTGGTGACCTCCGGCCCGGGCGCCACCAATGCGGTGACGCCGCTGCAGGACGCGTTGATGGATTCGATCCCGCTGGTCTGCCTGACCGGGCAGGTGCCGACCTCGCTGATCGGCTCGGACGCTTTTCAGGAATGCGATACGGTCGGCATCACGCGCCCCTGCACCAAGCACAACTGGCTGGTGAAGGACGTCAACGAGCTCGCCGCCACCATCCACGAGGCCTTTCATGTCGCGACCACCGGCCGTCCCGGTCCGGTCGTCGTCGACATCCCGAAGGATGTGCAGTTCGCCAAGGGATTCTATGTCCCGCCGCAGATCGCGCCACGCACCAGCTACCAGCCAAAGGTCCAGGGCGACCTGGAGAAGATCAAGGCGGCGGTCGAGTTGATGGCGGGCGCCAAGAAGCCGATCATCTACAGCGGCGGCGGCGTCATCAACTCCGGCCCGGAAGCGAGCCATCTGTTGCGCGAACTGGTCGATCTCACCGGGTTCCCGATCACCTCGACGCTGATGGGCCTCGGCGCCTATCCGGCATCGGGCAAGAACTGGATGGGCATGCTCGGCATGCACGGCACCTATGAAGCCAACATGGCCATGCATGATTGCGACGTGATGATCTGCATCGGTGCGCGCTTCGACGACCGCATCACCGGTCGGCTGACCGCCTTCTCGCCGAACTCGAAGAAGATCCACATCGACATCGATCCGTCGTCGATCAACAAGAACGTCCACACCGAGGTGCCGATCATCGGCGATGTCGGCCGGGTGCTGGAGGATATGGTGCGGCTGTGGCGGGCGAGCGCCAAGGCCGACAAGAAGGCGCTCTACCCCTGGTGGGAGCAGATCGCCAAATGGCGTGCGCGCGACTCGCTCGCCTACAAGATGAACAACGACGTGATCATGCCGCAATACGCCATCGAGCGGCTCTACGAACTGACCAAGGGCATGGACACCTACATCACCACCGAGGTCGGCCAGCACCAGATGTGGGCGGCGCAGCACTATCGTTTCGAGAAGCCGAACCGCTGGATGACGTCGGGCGGGCTGGGCACGATGGGTTATGGCCTGCCGGCAGCACTCGGCGTGCAGATCGCGCATCCCGACGCTTTGGTCATCGACATTGCCGGCGACGCCTCGGTGCAGATGACGATGCAGGAGATGAGCGCGGCGGTGCAGCACAATGCGCCGATCAAGATCTTCATCCTCAACAACCAGTATATGGGCATGGTGCGGCAGTGGCAGCAGTTGCTGCACGGCAACCGGCTGTCGCATTCCTATACCGAGGCGATGCCGGACTTCGTCAAGCTGGCCGAGGCCTATGGCGGCCACGGCATTCGCTGCGAAAAGCCGGACGAGCTGGACGACGCGATCAAGGAGATGATCTCGGTCAGGAAGCCGGTGCTGTTCGATTGCCGCGTGGCGACGCTCGCCAACTGCTTCCCGATGATCCCGTCGGGCAAGGCGCATAACGAGATGCTGTTGCCCGACGAGGCAACCGACGAGGCGGTGGCCAATGCCATCGACGCCAAGGGCAGGGAACTGGTGTAGCCGGCAGAACCAAGGCAGGGCTGTCGCGAGAAAGCCCTGCGCAAACAAAGAATTGGCTCAAGAGCTTGAAATCGAGATTCATGTCATGAACGCACAGCTACAACCGACCGGTTCGGCCTATTTTATCGCCAAGGAAACGGAAAAGCCGGAAAACCACACGCTTTCCGTGCTGGTCGACAATGAGCCGGGCGTGCTTGCCCGGGTCATCGGCCTATTTTCCGGGCGCGGCTACAACATCGAGAGCCTGACCGTCTCCGAGACCGAGCATGAAAAACACCTGTCGCGCATCACCATCGTGACGCGCGGCACGCCGCATGTGCTGGAGCAGATCAAGCACCAGCTGGAGCGCATCGTGCCGGTGCACCGCGTCGTCGACCTGACCGTGCGTTCGCATGAATCCGGCCAGGAGCGGCCGCTGGAGCGCGAACTGGCGCTGGTCAAGGTCGCCGGCATCGGCGAGGCCCGGGTCGAGGCGCTGCGGCTGGCCGATGCGTTCCGCGCCAGCGTCATCGACGCCAACACCGAGCATTTCATCTTCGAGATCACCGGCAAGGGCTCCAAGATCGATCAATTCATCGCCATCATGAAGCCGCTCGGCCTGGTCGAAATCTGCCGCACCGGCGTGGCGGCGTTGAACCGCGGCCCGCAGGCGATGTAGTCCTTCGGTGCTGGCGCCGGTCGCGCCAGCCAGCTTCCACAGTGAGGCTTCTGGCCCCGCTGTGGGCCGTCCGTGGGCCTTTGCGGGTTGCCGCGAAGAGACAACGATCCTGACTTGTCGGGGAGGATATCCATGTCGCTTGACGCTTTCCTTGCCCTGCTTGTTTACGCCTTGGTGACCTCGATCACGCCGGGGCCGAACAATCTCATGCTTCTGGCATCGGGCGTGAATTTCGGCATCGTCAGAACCGTTCCGCACATGCTTGGCATCAGCATGGGTTTCCTCGTGCTGCTGCTTGCCGTCGGTCTTGGCCTTGGCGCTGTGTTGACGGCGTTTCCGGCGCTGCATACCGCGCTCAAGATCGCCGGCGGCGCCTATCTTCTGTACCTCGCCTGGAAGATCGCCATGTCGCGCACGCTGACCGGCAAGGGCGAGACGAAGGCGCGGCCGATGCGCTTCATCGAGGCGGCTGCATTCCAGTGGGTCAATCCCAAGGCGTGGGTGATGGCGATCACCGCCATGGCCGTCTATGCCAATGCCGAGCACCCGTTCCTGTCGGTGGTGTTGATCGCTGTGGCCTTCACCATCGTCAATTTGCCGAGCGTCTCGGTGTGGGCTGGGTTCGGCACCGCGCTGCGCGGTTTCCTGTCGGACCCGGTACGGCTGAAATGGTTCAACATCGCCATGGGCGTGCTGCTGGCGGCGACGCTTTGGCCGATGCTCAAATAGGTCGAGACGCGCACATTCTGGTCGTCTCAGGCCGGAAGGCGATGGCTCGCAAGCCGTCGGATGGGGATTCAGCCCGTGTTGCACATCCATTGTGCAGTGCACATTAAATCTTCGTAATGCCGTGTTTTGGCCCTTTTCCGACAAAGGCGCGTCCTATCTATTCGGCGAAATCGCGGCAACGGGCCGTGATTTGCGCTAGAGTAGAACCATCGGACCACGACGTGTCGGGTGGAGAGGGCCTTTGACCATGCGTGGAAAAGTCGTTCTTTCGTTGCTTGCCGTCGCCTGTGCGGGCGCGGCCTGGCTCTATGTGTCTCCGGACGCGCTGAGCAAGGCTCAGCAGCTCATCGGCGCAAAGCAGGTCGCTGCCGCGGACAAATCGGCAACCGGCAAGCCGGCAGCGGGCGACAAGGCGGCAGGTGGCGGCGGTGCCGCCCGCTCGGCTTCCATCCTCTCGGCCGTCGCCTCGACAGCCGATTTCCCGATCCGGCGTTATGCGATCGGCTTCGTCTCGTCTCCCGCCGTCGTCAACATCAACGCGCGGGTGTCCAGCCAGATCGTCTCGATCGACGTCAAGGATGGGCAGATGGTCAGGGTCGGCGACGTTCTGTTCTCGCTCGATGACCGGGCGCTGAAGGCGCAGCTTGCCAAGGATCAAGCGGCGCTCGCCAAGGATCAGGCGATGCTCGCCAGCTCGCAGTCCGATCTCCAGCGCGCCAAGGATCTGGTTGCCAAGCAGGCCGGCACGCAGCAGACCTACGACCAGGCCGTCGCCGCGCAGAAGGCTGCCGCTGCGACCGTTGACGCCGACAAGGCGACAATCGACGCCGACAATGTCCAGCTTGGCTTCGCCACGATCACGGCGCCGATTTCCGGCAGGCTGGGTGCGGTCAGCGTCGCCGTCGGCGATCTCGTCACCGTCAGCAATGGCAACAGCAGCACGGCGACCCCGCTGGTGACCATCACCCAGATGGACCCGCTGCAGGTCAACTTCAATCTGCCGGAAAGCAATCTCGCCCTGCTGCACAAGGCGCTTGCCAATCCGCAGCAGGGCGCGGTGACACTGACCAAGGATGGTGACCCGACGCCGATCGGCAAGGGCACGCTCGATTTCGTCGACTCCAGCGTCGACACCGCGTCGGGCACTATCGCGACGCGGGCAAGTATTCCCAATGCCGACCTTTCGCTATGGCCCGGCCAGTATGTGAATGTCGTGCTCGACGCCGGCATCATGCCGCAGATGACATCGGTTCCTACTGTCGCGGTGCAGCCAAGCCAGAAGGGCCCTTTCGTCTATGTGGTCAAGCCGGACAACACGGTCGAGATGCGGCCGGTGCAGGTGGCGCTGACCGAAGGCGACAACAGCGCCATCAGCCAGGGGCTGAAAAGCGGTGAGAAGGTTGTCACCGAGGGCCAGACACGGCTGAAGGACGGCGCCGCGGTGCATGAAGGCAAGACCACGGCGGGTGCCGCTGCGCCCAAGGTGGCCGAGGCGACCAGCGCCGGCGAGGCCGCCCAATGATCTCCGAATTCTGCATACGCCGGCCCGTCGCCACCCTTCTGATGTCGTTCGCCCTCGTGCTGGGCGGGCTGTTCGCCTACAAGTTCCTGCCGGTGGCGGCACTGCCCAGCGCCGAATTCCCGGTGGTCAACGTCTCGGCCTCGCTGCCCGGCGCCTCGCCGGAAACCATGGCGACATCGGTGGCGACGCCGCTGATCAAGCAGTTCGCCACCATCGCCGGCATCGATTCGATCTCGACCACCAACTCGCTTGGCCAGACCTCGATCGCCATCCAGTTCGTGCTCAACCGCGACATCGATGCGGCGGCGGCCGACGTGCAGGCGGCGATCGCGCGCACGCAGAAATCATTGCCGCCGCAGATGACGGCGCCGCCGAGCTATCGCAAGGTCAATCCGGCCGACGCGCCGATCCTTTTGATGTCGCTGGTCAGCGACACGGTTCCGCTGACCGACCTCGATGCGTTCGCGGAAAACGTCATCTCGCCGTCGCTGTCGACCATCGACGGCGTGGCGCAGGTCTCGATCTTCGGCCAGCAGAAATACGCGGTGCGCATCCAGATCGACCCGACCGCGCTTGCCGCACGCGGCATCTCGATCGATCAGCTGCAGGCGGCGGTTGCCTCGGCCAACAGCAACACGCCGCTCGGCGTGCTCCAGAACGACAAGCAGCAGCTCACCATCACCGCCAACACGCAGCTGACCGACGCCGCCGGTTTCTCCAACATCATCATCGCCACCAAAAACGGTCACCCGGTACGGCTGGGCGAGGTGACCCGCGTGGTCGATTCGGTGCAGACGACCACGACGGCGAGTTGGTACGATGGCACCCGCGCGATCATCATGGCCGTGCAGCGCCAGCCCGACGCCAACACTGTCGACGTCGTCGACAAGGTCAAGGCGATGCTGCCGTCCTTCAAGGACCAGATGCCGGCCGCCGCAGACATCAAGCTACTTAACGACCGCTCCAGTTCGATCCGGCAGGCGGTCAGCGACGTGCAGTTCACGCTGCTGCTCACCATTGCCCTGGTCATCATGGTGATCTTCGTGTTCCTGCGCCGGGTGACGGCGACAATCATCCCGGCCGTGGCGGTGCCGATCTCGCTGATCGCCACGCTCGGCGCGATGTTCCTGTTCGGCTTTTCGATCGACAACATCTCGCTGATGGGCCTGACGCTGGCGGTCGGCCTCGTCGTCGACGACGCCATCGTGATGCTTGAAAACATCTTCCGCCACATGGAGGAGGACGGGCTGTCGGCCTTCGACGCCTCGCTGAAGGGCGCGCGCGAAATCGGCTTCACCATCATCTCGATCTCGATCTCGCTGGTGGCGGTTTTCATCCCCGTGCTGCTGATGGGCGGCGTCATCGGGCGCATCTTCAACGAGTTCGCCGTGGTGGTGACGGTCGCCATCCTGGCGTCGATGTTCGTGTCGCTGACGCTGACGCCGATGCTGTGCTCGCGGCTGCTGTCGGTGACCAAAGCCGACCGCGACAAGCATGGCCCCGGTCACAAGCAGGACCTCGTCACGCGCGGCTACGACAGGGTCTTGAGCTTCTGCCTGCGGCACACCTTCCTGGTGTTCCTCGTCTTCGTCGGCACCGCGGCAGCGTCGGTGTGGCTGATCCAGACTTCGCCGAAGGGTTTCTTCCCGCAGGAGGACATCGGCCAGATATCGGTGACCACCATCGCCCGCCAGGACATCTCGTTCGACGCCATGTCCAGGCTGCAAGGACAGGTCGCCAGCGTCTTCTCGCATTCGCCCTATGTCGACCATGTGGCGTGGTCGGCGGGCAGCGGCAACAATGCGCTCAACCAGGGGCAGCTCTTCGTCCAGCTCAAGGGCAAGGACCAGCGCCCCGATATCGAGAAGGTGCTTTCGGATCTGCGCAAGCAACTGGCCGGCGTTGCTGGCATCGAGACCTACATGCAGCCGGTGCAGAATTTGAGGCTGGGCTCGCGGTCGTCCGCAAGCGCCTACCAGCTCGTGGTTCAGGGCCTTGATACCGGCCTCACCGATATTTGGGCGCAGAAACTGAACGACGCGATGGCGGCCGACCATGCGAACTTCACCGACGTCACCAGCGACCTGCAGAACAATGCGCTGCAGGCGACGCTGGTGGTGGATCGCGACAAGGCCGCCCAACTCGGTATCGATACCGACACGTTGCGCTCCGCCCTCTATGGCGGGTTCGGCACCGACCAGGTTTCGACCATCTTCGGTTCGGCCGACAGCTATGAAGTCATCACCGAGCTCGATCCCAAGATCGAGTGGTCGCCCGAGCGGATGCTGGCCATCCAGATGAGGACGGCGAGCGGCAGTCTTGTTCCGCTCGGCGCCTTCGCCCGCGTCGATCGCACGGCCGGCGCCCTGACCGTCAACCAGCTCGGCCAGCTTCCAGCCGTGACCATCTCCTACAATCTGCCGCAGGGCGTGGCGCTGGGCGACAGCGTGACGCGCATCAATGCGCTGAAAGAGCAGATCGGCATGCCGACGGTGATCTCGACGACCTTTGCCGGCACCGCCAAGACCTTCCAGGATTCGCTGGCCAACCAGGGTTTTCTGGTCGGCGGCGCAATCCTGACCATCTACATCGTGCTCGGCATCCTCTACGAAAGCTTCATCCACCCGCTGACCATCCTCACCGGCCTGCCATCGGCCGTACTGGGAGCGGTCGTTGCGCTGCGCTTCGCCGGCATGGATCTGTCGGTCATCGCGGTGATCGGCATCCTGATGCTGATCGGCATCGTCAAGAAGAACGGCATCATGATGGTCGATGTCGCGCTCGAACTGCGACGAGAAGGCATGTCGGCGACCGAGTCGATCCACAAGGCCTGCCTGATGCGGTTCAGGCCGATCATGATGACGACGCTGGCGGCACTCATGGGCACATTCCCGATTGCGCTCGGCACCGGCGCCAGCGCCGAACTGCGCCAGCCGCTGGGCGTTGCCGTTGTCGGCGGCCTGCTTGCCTCGCAGGCACTGACCCTGTTCGTGACGCCGGTGATCTATGTCTACATGGAGAATTTCTCGGGCTGGCTGGTGGGGCTTTGGTCGAAGCGCAAGGGCGAGCCGGGCTCGGTCGAAGCGGGGGATCAGCCCTCGCTGTTCAAGCCCAGGGAAGACATGCTGCCCGAGCCGCAGCGGGCGGCCGCCGAATAGGGGGTAGAGCTGGCGCCATGGTCCGCTGGCCCAAGCCGTCGCGCTTGCGGCGGCATCACTGCAAACGTAGTTTGTAGCCATGTCACACGATCATGACCACGACAACGAACTCGATCCGTTTGCCGCCCGCGTGCGTGCGCTGGAAACCATCCTGACCCAGAAGGGGCTGATCGATCCGGCGGCGATCGACGTCATCGTCGATACCTACGAGACCAAGATCGGGCCGCGCAACGGCGCCAGGGTGGTGGCCAAGGCCTGGAGCGATCCTGCCTTTGCCGATTGGCTGAAGCGCGACGCGACGGCGGCGATCGCATCGCTGAGCTATACCGGCCGCCAGGGCGAGCACATGCAGGCGGTGTTCAACACGCAGGATACCCATAATCTCGTCGTCTGCACGCTGTGCTCCTGCTATCCGTGGTCGGTGCTTGGCCTGCCGCCGGTCTGGTACAAGGCGCCGCCCTATCGTTCGCGCGCGGTGATCGATCCGCGCGGCGTGCTGGAAGAGTTCGGGCTGACGCTGCCGGCGGACAAGAAAATCCGCGTCTGGGATTCCACTGCCGAGCTGCGCTATCTCGTCGTGCCGATGCGGCCCGAGGGTACCGAGGGCTGGAGCGAGGAGCGGCTGGCGGAGCTGGTGAGCCGCGATGCGATGATCGGCACCGGCCTGGCCCAAAGACCTGGAATAGAGGGGCAGCCGGCATGAACGGGCCGCAGGATCTCGGCGGACAGATGGGTTTCGGCCCGGTCGCGCCGGAAAAGGACGAACCCTATTTCCATGCCGCGTGGGAAAGGCGGGCGCTCGGCGTGACGCTGACTGCCGGCGCCATGGGCGCGTGGAACATCGACGAGAGCCGGCATGCACGGGAATCGCTGCATCCGGCTGTCTACTATTCATCGAGCTACTACGAGATATGGATCAAGGCGCTGGAGGTGCTGTTAAAGCGCCATGGCTTCGTCAGCCAGCGCGATCTCGAAGCGGGCAAGGCAGTCGATCCAGTAGCGACTCCCAAGAGGGTGCTGAAGGCGGAAAACGTGCCCGCAGTGCTGGCCAAGGGCAGCCCTTGCGACCGGCCGGTGGCGCAAGCGGCGCGGTTCAAGGCCGGAGACCCCGTGCGGACCAAGAACTTCAACCCGACCGGCCACACGCGGCTGCCACGCTACGCACGCGGCAAGCACGGCGTGGTCGAGGCGGTGCACGACGGTTTTGTTTTTCCCGACAGCAACGCGCATGGACACGGCGAAAATCCGCAATGGGTGTACACCGTGGTTTTCGAAGGATCGGAGATCTGGGGCGAGGGCGCCGACCCGACGCTTGTTGTGTCGATCGACGCCTGGGAGAGCTATCTTGAGCCGGCGTGATGGCCCCGCCGATTTGCCGCCGGGCGCCGATGCGCCTGTTTTCGCCGAGCCATGGCAAGCCGAAGCCTTCGCCATGACGGTTGCGCTGCACGACAAGGGCCTGTTTTCGTGGAGCGAGTGGGCGCAGGCACTGTCGGCAGAAGTGAAGAGACCGGGCGCCGCAGCGGACGGCCATGATTATTACGAACATTGGCTGGCTGCGTTGGAAAAGCTGCTTGCCTCAAAAGGTCTGGCCGCCAAGTCCGATGTCGATGCGATGGCAGAGGCATGGGAACGCGCCGCGCATGCCACCCCGCACGGCAAGCCGATCCTGCTGGAGAACGATCCTGGACCCTGACAGCAGGCTGCGAGCAGCCAGGCCAAAAAGATCAGTTTAGTCTTCCGTTATCTCAGTCCGGATTTCGCTCCTGCACTCAGTTGCAAATATTGGGGCCACCAGCGACCATATCCCCATGATGGAAAAGCCTGCCGCGCCCTGGCCTTTGCTGCAAATCGCGATCGAGCCGAAATCGAAGGCCGATCAGGAGCGGCTGCGTATCGCCTTGGCGAAGCTGGCGGACGAGGATGCTTTCTTCCGCGTCATGCAAGACGAGGAATCGGGCCAGACCATTATCGCCTTCATGGACGAACTCCACCTCGACATCATCATTGACCACCTGCGTCGCGAGTCCCAGGTCGATGTGAATATTGGTTCTCCACAAGTGGCCTATCGCGAGACGATCACCCGTACGCACAAGCAGGACTTCACGCACAAGAGGCAGTCCGGCGGCACCGGTCAGTTCGCCCGCGTCAAGATCATGTTCGAGCCGAACGCGGACAGCGCGGACTCCGTGTTCGAGTCCAGGATCGTCGGTGGTGCGCTTCATGGCGAATACATTGCGGGCGTCGAAAAGGGGCTGCGCAGCATATTGTCCTCAGGTCCATTTGCGGGCTTCCCGATGATCGGCGTCAAGGCGGTGCTGATGGATGGCGCTTTTCACGATACCGATTCCTCGGCTCTGGCTTTCGAGATCGCCGGCCGCGCCTGCTTTCGCGAAGCCGCGCCACGCCTCGGCGTGCAGTTGCTCGAGCCGATCATGAAGGTCGAAGTAATGACTTCAGCAACCCATGTCGGCAACGTCATCGCCGAACTGCAAAGCCGCCGTGGCCAGATCCTGAGTCGGGAAATCCGCGGCGTGGTCGTCGTCGTCAACGCGACAGTGCCGCTTAGATGTCCAAGCTGGAGGATGCACTCCGGTCCTGTTCGAACGGGCAGGCACGGTTGAGCGTCAGCTATGCCGGATACGCTCCCGTTCCGCTACCACCCGACGACCGCGACCCGCGGGCCGCCATGGCCATTGCCTGAATTTCGCTTCCAGCCGACGTGGTCGGTTGTTCCCTTTACGTTCTTGTCCGCGCCTGATAGCCTGACTTGTCGGCGGTGTTGAAGCGCCCCGACGCGTCGATGGTGATGGCGGCTGTCTTGTCTTTCCCTTGCGAATCCGGTCTCTCGCGCTGATGGAATTCTCTCCCCAACAGGACGAGGCGTTGCAAGCGGTTGCTCGCTGGCTGAAGACCGGCAAGCCGCAGCTGTTCCGGCTGTTCGGTTATGCCGGCACCGGCAAGACGACGCTGGCGCGTTATTTCGCCGAGCATGTCGATGGCCAGGTGCAGTTCGCCGCCTTTACCGGCAAGGCCGCACAGGTGCTGCGCTCCAAGGGCGCGGTCAATGCGCGTACCATCCATTCGCTGATCTACCGGCCGAAAGGCGAGGAATCGGTGTCGGACGAAATCACCGGCAAGACGTCGATGTCGCCGACTTTTTCGCTCAATCGGCAGAGCCCGATCTCGCGGGCCAAGCTGGTCGTCATCGACGAATGTTCGATGGTCGACGAGCAACTCGGCCGCGACCTGATGAGTTTCGGCACGCCGATCCTGGTGCTCGGCGACCCCGGCCAGTTGCCGCCGATCTCGGGCGGCGGCTTCTTCACCGACCACGAGCCGGATTTTCTGCTCACCGAAATCCACCGGCAGGCGCGCGACAACCCGATCCTGCGGCTGGCGCTCGATGTGCGCGAGGGCCGCGAGTTCATGCGTGGCGACTATGGCACGGCGCAGGTGATCGGCAAGGAAGACGTTACCCAGGAACTGGTGCTGAAGGCGGACCAGGTGCTGGTCGGCACCAATCGCACGCGGCGCCGCTACAATCAGCGGCTGCGCGAGCTCAAGGGCTTCAACGCCGACTATCCGCAGGCCGGCGACAAGCTCGTCTGCCTGCGCAACGATCCGGCAAAGGGCCTGCTCAACGGCTCGCTGTGGAAGGTGATGACATCGTCGCGCGAGACGGTGAAGCCCGGCATCAACCTTCTGGTGTCGCCGGAAGAGGACGATCCGGATCGCGGCGTCGCCAAGATCAAGCTGCTCAAGGCGGCGTTCGAGGATCCGGACGCCGATATCCCCTGGCAGCAGAAGAAGCGCTTCGACGATTTCGACTATGGCTACGCGCTGACCGTGCACAAGGCGCAGGGCTCGCAGTGGAACGAGATCGTGCTGTTCGATGAAAGCTGGGCCTTCAAGGAAACCCGCCAGCGCTGGCTCTACACCGCCATCACGCGGGCGGCCGAGCGGCTGACGATCGTCAGGTAGGGGCGCCGGATGCTGTTGCCCCGATAGGCTGTGCGGCAAGCCATTGCCAGGCGGCAGCCTCGTCCTCCGTCCTGAAATGCCTGATTTCGATGGGTGGTGAGGACGGCAGAAAGCGTTGTGCGTCCGCTATCCAGTCCGGTTCGCCGATCGTCGCGCAACGGTCGACATGTTCCAATGCATGAATGGCGCCCTGCTTCAGGGTCTCGTCAGCGATGTCGGCCCAGTCGACGCCGTCGTGGTCGACGAGGCGCACCAGCACATCGACGCGCGGATGCAGGGCGTAGGCTGCCTCCAGCAATCCGAAAAGATTTTCACCGTCGGCCGCGGAAACGTGCCCGACGACATCGATGGCGAAAAGGTCGTCACGGCTGGTCTCGATACGGCGGATTGCCGGCACCTCATCAAGAAAATTCATCGGCGCTACCTTTCCCCGCTGGTTCATCAGGCTTGGAACACCCGAAACCCCCAGTCTGTTCCCACCAAAGGCATTACTGTTCCCGTCAAAGGCATTATAGGTGGGCGCGTCTAACGATTTCCGAGGCCACCCGCATGCCTGCAAAGCTCTCCGTCAACCTCAATGCCATCGCCATGCTGCGCAACCGGCGCGACCTGCCGTGGCCCAGCGTCACCGGCATCGGCCGCATCGCGCTGGCGGCCGGAGCGCATGGGCTGACGGTGCATCCACGCCCCGACGAACGGCATACAAGACACTCCGATCTGCCCGAGATTCGCTCGCTGATCGACGACGAGTTTCCGCGCGCGGAATTCAACATCGAAGGCTATCCGACCGAGGATTTCCTGTTGCTTGTGGAAAAGCATCAGCCCGAACAGGTGACTTTGGTGCCGGACGATCCGGCTCAGGCGACATCGGACCATGGCTGGAACTTCGCTACCCAGGCCGCGTTCCTCACACCGATCGTCAAGCGTCTGAAAAAGGGGGGCTTTCGCGTGTCGCTGTTTTCCGATCCGGACCCCGATTGGGTGGCGGCCGCATGCGACACCGGCGCCGACCGCATCGAGCTCTATACGGGTCCATATGGCAGCTATCACACAGATTCCGCCAAAGCGGCCAAAGAGCTGGAAAGGCTGGGAAAAACAGCCGACGCCGCGCTTGCCGCCGGGCTTCAGGTCAATGCCGGGCACGATCTGGTGGTCAGCAATCTGCCGGCACTTGCCAGGCGCATTCCGGCATTGGCCGAAGTGTCGATCGGACATGGGTTGACAGCCGACGCGTTGGAGTATGGCATGGCCGGCACGGTGGGTCGGTTCCTCAAGGCCTGCGGGTGGTAGCAATGGCAGCCTCGCATGGCAGGCATGGCTGCCATTACGCGACGGCACTTGATATTGCATTGCAGCAAGCGTAGAGCACCGCGCGCTTATCGGAGTGTCGTCCATGGCCCTTACCAATAATGGTAGTGAGGCAGAACCCGTCGAACAATCGAGCCATTCGGAAGTCGAACAGCACAGCACCAAGGTTCTGATGCTGGGCGCGCTCGGTGTCGTCTATGGGGATATCGGCACCAGCCCGATCTACGCCTTTCGCGAGGCGCTGGTGGCATCTTCCGGCGGAGAAGTGGCCGACCGCGGTGACATCCTGGGCGTTTTGTCGCTGATCATCTGGTCGCTGACCATCATCGTCACCATCAAATACATCATGTTCGTGCTGCGGGCGAACAACCGCGGCGAGGGCGGCGTGCTGTCGCTGATGGCGCTGGCGCGCGGCAGTTTCCCCAAGCGCTCGGCGCTGATGCTCGGCATCGGCATCGTCGGGGCGTCGCTTTTCTTCGGCGACGCCGTCATCACGCCGGCGATTTCGGTGCTGTCGGCGGTCGAAGGCATGAACGTCGTCACGCCGACCTTCCAGCCTTATGTCGTGCCGCTGACACTGGTCATTCTCGCCATGGTATTCGCGGTGCAACGTTTCGGCACGGGCGGCGTGGGATTGGTCTTCGGTCCCGTGACGGCGGTGTGGTTCCTGGCGATCGGCCTTTCCGGCCTCAACCACATCATCGCCGATCCGGAAATCCTGTGGGCGATCAGCCCGCACTACATCGTCGCCTTCCTGATCAATTCGCCCGATGTCGCTTTCGTCACCATCGGCGCCATCTTCCTCGCCGTGACCGGCGCGGAAGCGCTCTATGCCGATCTCGGCCATTTCGGCCGCAAGCCGATCGTGCTCGCCTGGCTGTGGGTCGTGTTTCCGTGCCTGCTGCTCAATTATGCCGGGCAGGGCGCTTTCGTGCTGGCCAAGAACGGCGTCGTCGGCCATCCGTTCTTCGAAATGAATGAAGGCTGGACGCTGATCCCGATGGTCGTGCTGGCGACCGCCGCCACGGTCATCGCCAGCCAGGCGGTGATCTCGGGCGCCTTCTCGTTGACCAGGCAGGCGGTGCAGCTCAACATGCTGCCGCGCCTGGAAATTCTGCATACGTCGGAGAAACAGTCCGGCCAGATCTACATGCCGCGCGTCAACCTGCTGCTGGCGCTGGTGGTGATGATGCTGGTGGTGGGCTTCGGCGAGTCCAGCAGGCTGGCATCGGCCTACGGCATCTCGGTGACCGGCAACATGCTGGTGACCACGGTGCTGTTGTTTGTGGTCATGACGCGGATCTGGAAATGGAAGCTGTGGCTGGCGGTCTCGCTGACGGCGCTGTTCGGCTTCATCGACGTCGGTTTCTTTGCCTCCAACATCGTCAAGGTGTTTGAGGGCGGCTGGGCATCGCTGGCCGTTGCCTTCACCATTGTGCTGGCCATGTGGACCTGGGTGCGCGGCAGCCGCTATCTGTTCGACAAGACCCGCCGCAACGAGATCCCGCTCGATTTCCTCGCCGGCAATCTGTTGAAGAAGAAGCCGCAGCTGGTGTCAGGCACCGCCGTGTTCCTGACCAGCGATCCGCTCAGCGCGCCAACCGCACTGATGCACAGCCTGAAGCACTACAAGGTGCTGCATGAGCAGAACGTCATCCTTTCAGTGGTGACCGCGCCGCAGCCGGTGGTGCCCGACAGCGACCGGGTCAAGATGGAGACGGTCAACGAGCTGTTCATGCGCGTGACTCTGACCTTCGGCTACATGGAGCAGCCCAACATCCCGCGCGCGCTGGCGATCTGCCGCAAGCAGGGCTGGAAATTCGACATCATGACGACTTCGTTCTTCCTGTCGCGGCGTTCGCTCAAGGCCTCGCCCAATTCCGGCATGCCGGTGTGGCAGGACCGGCTGTTCATCGGCCTGGCGCGCACGGCGGCCGACGCGACGGAGTATTTCCAGATCCCGACCGGGCGCGTGGTGGAGATCGGCACTCAGGTGGCCATCTAGGACATGCCGATATTCAGGTGAGGCCGGCCTGCGAACGGCAGGTTCCTGCGCTTCCGGTACTCACGGACCAAGTGTCCGCTCCGTTCCGGTTCTCGGAACCCACATTCTCGGTCCAGCCTGACCTGAATCTCGACATGTCCTGGCGAATGAGCTGTGTCTTGCGGCACAGTCCATGTCACTCCGCTTCAACCGGCCAGCGCGGCCTTGTTCGCCTCGAGGAACTGCTTCAGCGTTTTTGGCTTGCGGCCGGAAAGCGTCTCGATCGCGTCGGTCACCATGGCGATGCGGCCGGAGCGCGTGTTGACGTCGAAGGACACGATGACTTCAGCAAAATCCTCGGGAACGCCTGATGCCTTTACCCCTTCGGTGAGCGCTTCATCCGGAACCTGCAGGACATCGAGCGACTTGCCGGTGACCTCGCTTACCAGGGCGGCAATCTCTGCCGTGGTGTAGGCGTGCGGACCGGTCAAGGTGTAGGTCTTGCTTTCGTTTGAAGCGCCAGCGAGGCTGGCGGCGATGGCCGCTGCCATGTCGTCGCGCGCACCGTGGGCAATGCGCCCGTCGCCGGCCGACGTGTACCATTTTCCCGATGCGATCGCGTGCGGCAGGGCCATGAACAGGTTCTCCTGGTACCAGCCGTTGCGGAAGATCGTGTAGGGGATGCCGCTCGCCTTGATCGCCTGCTCGGTGCTGTAGTGGTCATCGGCAAACAGGACCGGCGATACCGGCTCCGGATTGGGCATCGAGGTGTAGAGCAGATGCGAAATACCGGCATTTTTGGCCGCGGCGACGGCATTTTCGTGCTGCTTCAGGCGCCTGCCGCTTTTGAGATCGAGATCGCCGGTCGAAATGATCAGCACCTTGTCGGCGCCTTTGAATGCGGTTTCCAGCGACGCCGCGTCGTTGAAGTCGGCGGCCCTGACAACGACGCCGCGCAACGCCAGATCGGCCACGCTTTCCGGATTGCGTGTGGCGGCGATGATGTTTGCCGGTGGAACTTTGTGCTTGTCCAGGAGATATTGGATGACGCCGCGGCCGAGCTGGCCGGAAGCGCCGGTGACGAGAAGGGTTTCGCTCATGGAAGGTCCTGACATTGCGCCGCTAAGGCGGTTCGAGTGGCAGTCTCAAAAAGAGACCAGCACTAAAATAGGAATTGACCTGGTGCCGTAAAGAAGGCAGTTTTTCGGGAGGTAGGCACACGCAGGGAACCAGCCATGGACGGCAAGGTCATCAATCTGAAGTCGAAGTTGGAGGTCTACAAGGCCATCTCAGGCGGCGGTAATATTGCCAATTGTCCGGTTCGCGAGGTCATCCAGGGGGTGAGCGGCAAATGGAGGTCGCTGCTGATGATGGCGCTGGCTGAAAAACCCTATCGCTTCGGCGAGTTGCGGCGCCTTGTGCCCGACATTTCGCAGCGCATGCTGACCCAGACGCTGTACGATCTTCAGCGCGATGGCTATGTGCATCGTGAGGTGTTCCCGACCAAACCACCAAGCGTTGAATACAGCCTGACCGATCTCGGGCGCTCTATGTTCGGCGCCTTTCATCAATTGATTCTGTGGGCCGAACTCAACCATGATGCGGTGCGCGCAGCGCGCGCCGATTTTGATGCGTCCCAGGCTTGAACGGCCGCCAAGGCCCTGGCTTGAACGACCGCTAAAGCCCCAGGGTGCGGCTTGATTTCGCCGGGCTGCTGAAGGATTGTCCCGGCCAGTTCGGCTTTGGGGGCATTGGCATTTCCTACGACATCGCAATAGCAGGCGCCGGGCCGGCGGGACTGGCCATGGCGCTCTATCTCAAGCGCGCCGGGCATCGGGTCACGGTCTTTGAACGCTTCGATGAGCCGAAGCCGGTCGGCTCCGGGCTGATCCTGCAGCCGACAGGGCTGACGGTGCTGGCCGATCTTGGCCTGCTCGACGACATGCTGGCGCTGGGCAGCCGCATCGACCGCCTGCATGGCGCCGATGCCACCACAGGCCGTACCGTGCTCGATGTCCGCTACGATGCGCAGCGCGGTGGCCGCTTCGGGCTGGCGGTGCACCGGGCGGCCTTGTTCGGCGTGCTCTTCCGCGCCGCCCAACGCAAAGCGATCGCCATCGAAACCGGCGTCGAGATCGAGGCCTTGGAGACGGGCGAACGGACGACGCTGATCTGCGGCAACGGACGAAGGACGGGGCCGTTCGACCTCGTCATCGACGCCAGCGGTTCGCGCTCGAAACTGCGCGGCGCAAGCGCTGCAGGCGAGCCACGACCGCTCACCTATGGCGCGTTCTGGGCCTCGCTTGGCTGGCGCGGCGACGGTTTCGATGAGCGCGCGCTGCTGCAACGCTACGACAGAGCGAGCGTGATGATCGGCGTGCTGCCGATCGGCCGGCCGCAGCCGGGCGCTGAAAAGATGGCGGCCTTCTTCTGGAGCCTGAAGCCGTCGGACGCCGATGAGGTGCGCGTCCGGGGCCTGGATGCCTGGAAGGACAGGGTGATCCGGCTGTGGCCGCAGAGCGAGGCGTATGTCAGCCAGATCGACAGTTTCGACCAGCTCTCGCTGGCGCGCTATGGCCACCACACGATGAAGCGGCCGGTTGGGCGGCGGCTGGCCATCATCGGCGACGCGGCGCACTCGACCAGCCCGCAGCTCGGGCAAGGGGCCAATATGGCGCTGCTCGACGCCGCGGCGCTCAGCCATGCGCTGGCGCGGACGGACAGTGTCGAAGCGGCACTTGAAGCCTATGCGAGGGCGCGGCGCTGGCATGTCCGCATCTTCCAGGCGCTGTCGCTGGCGTTCACGCCGTTCTACCAGTCGGATTCGGTGGCGCTGCCCTTCATCCGCGACAGGCTGGTGGCGACGGTGGCAAAAATCCCGCCGGCGCCGCAGTTTCTCGCCTCGATGGTGGCCGGCACCGTAATCGATCCGTTCAAGCGGATAGGACTGGTCGAAGCGCGGTGGCCGGATCGTTTTGGCCAATGAGGCTCGAAAGGTACGATCCCTTTGCCCGCAGGAAGGTATGCAGGCGCTGTGGGTAGTCCGGCGCCACGGCTTGCCTGATCGACGGGCGTTCACTCAAAGCCTGGCGCCAGGCGCGGACGAGGGGCTTACGGTCAAGAATGCCGAAATCACCGATCCGGTCGAAGACATCGAGATAGCGGAAGACCGGACCGTAAACGGCGTCGACCAGCGAGAAGTGCTTGCTGGCGAACCAGGGGCCGCCAGGCTCGTCCGCCAGCTCGGCTTCGAGACGGTCGAACATGGCGGACAGCGCGCTGGATTCGTCAAGGAAGCCGGCCTCGGTCGATGTTGAATAGAACCGGCCGATGGCATTGAGGGTTGCCGAACCGAACTCGATCCAGGCGCGATGCCGGGCGCGGGCATAGGGATCGGCAGGGTGGAGGGGGTTGGCTTGCGTCTCTTCGAGGAATTCGAGGATGACGGCCGATTCGAAGATCACCGTTTCCTCGCCATTTCGCTGCACGCGCAGCAGCGGCACCTTGCCGAGCGGCGAGATCGCCTTGAACCAGTCCGGCTTGTTGGCGAGGTCGATATCGACGCGCTCGAACGGCACGCCCTTTTCGGTGAGCGAAATCGCGGCGCGTTGCACATAGGGGCAGAGGTGATGGCTGACGAGAATGAGCTTGTCGGCGCGTTTGCAGATTTCGTGTTTCATCGGATTGGCTTTCCCTGATTAATGCAATTGCATCTATGTAGATGCATATGCATTGATCGTCAAGCTTGATGCAATTGCATCTATCGTCTAAGGTGCGCCATGACCGAGAAAGCCACGCCTTCGCCCGAAGCCATCAAGGCTTGGGCTCGCCTGATGCGCGTATCGCGCCAGTTGATGGAGAGCGCCGAAGAGGCATTGAAGGCCGTCGGTCTGCCGCCGCTTGCCTGGTACGACGTGTTGCATGAGCTTGCCGAGGCGGGCGAGGGCGGGTTGCGGCCGTTCCAGCTCATCGAGCGCACGCTGTTCGCGCAATACAACATTTCGCGCCTGCTGGCCCGGCTCGAGGCCGATGGGCTCGTCGAGAAACTGCCGGTGGCCGATGACGGCCGTGGCCAGACCATCCGCATCGCGGCCAAGGGGCGAGAGACACGCCGCCAGATGTGGGCTGTGTACGGACGCTCGATCGCCGAACTGATTGGCGCCAAACTGTCGGCAGATGAGCTGACCATGGTCTCGGCACTGCTTGGACGGTTGCGCCATCCGCCAGCCAGCGATTAAGCGAGCCTGTCGCGCCAGCGCCTGTCCATTTTGCAGATATTTTGCTCTCGTCCTCTTGCGCACGGCCTCGGATCGCGCAATAAGCCGAACCGTAACGTACGGTACGGCTTATCGGGAATGCCGACCTTTCGAGAGAAGAGCGTGTTGCACATCGTGCCTGACATCGACACCAGCGAAGCGCTGACAGAGCGGCAGAAGGCCGTGCTCGACGCGGCGTTGCGGCAGCTGGTCGAGGAAGGCGACCAGCTGACCATGACCGCCGTGGCGCGCCGCGCCAGCTGTTCCAAGGAAACGCTCTACAAATGGTTCGGCGACCGCGACGGGCTGCTGACGGCGACGGTGCAATGGCAGGCCTCGAAAGTGCGGGTGGCACCGGTCGACCGCAAGGGGCTCGATCTTGCCTCGCTGACCGCGAGCCTCGAGCGCTTCGCCTCGGATTGGCTCAAGGTGATTTCCAGCGACACGTCGATCGCGCTCAATCGGGTGGCGGTCAGCCATGCCGGTTCCGGCAAGGACAATCTCGGCGCCGTGGTGCTGGAGAACGGCCGCTTCGCGCTGGCCAAACGGCTGAAGCCGGTGCTCGAGGCCGGCCGACGGACCGGGCTTTTGGATTTCGCGGATGCCGAGACGGCGTTCCGCACCTTTTTCGGGCTGGTCGCCCGCGATGTGCAGATCCGTCTGCTGCTCGGCGACCGGCTGGAATTGACTGAGGCGGCGATCGGCGGCGATGCCGCACGGGCGACGCAGCAGTTTCTCGCTCTTCATGGAGCAACAACCGGCCGCAAGGCCCTAGAGCCGGATGATTTCAGGTCAAGTCGACCTGAAATCTGAATCCGTCTCTAAATCAAGAAGATAGAGCATGATGTCGTCCGAAAACCGCTTCGCACTTTTCGGCATCATGCTCTGATTTATAAACGGGAAGGAAGACAAAATGCGCGTCTATTACGATCGTGATGCCGATCTCAATCTGATCAAGGGCAAGAAGGTCGCCATCATCGGCTATGGCAGCCAGGGCAGGGCGCATGCGCTCAACCTCAAGGATTCCGGCGCCAAGGAGATCGCAATCGGCCTCAAGGCCGGCTCGGCAACCGCCAAGAAGGTCGAGGCCGACGGTCTCAAGGTGATGAGCGTGGCGGACGCGGCCAAATGGGCCGACTTGATGATGATGGCAACGCCGGACGAACTGCAGGCCGACATCTACAAGAACGAGATCGCCCCGAACATCCGCGATGGTGCCGCGATCGCCTTCGCGCACGGCCTCAACGTGCATTTCGGCCTGATCGAGCCGAAGCCGACGGTCGACGTCGTCATGATCGCGCCGAAAGGTCCCGGCCACACGGTGCGCGGCGAATACCAGAAGGGCGGCGGCGTGCCGTGCCTGGTCGCCGTCAACCAGGATGCCTCGGGCAATGCGCTCGACCTGGCACTGTCCTACGCCTGCGGCGTCGGCGGCGGCCGTTCGGGCATCATCGAGACCAATTTCCGCGAGGAATGCGAGACCGATTTGTTCGGCGAGCAGGTCGTGCTGTGCGGCGGCCTGGTCGAACTGATCCGGGCCGGTTTCGAGACGCTGGTGGAAGCCGGCTACGCGCCTGAGATGGCCTATTTCGAGTGCCTGCACGAGGTCAAGCTGATCGTCGACCTGATCTATGAAGGCGGCATCGCCAACATGAACTACTCGATTTCGAACACCGCCGAATGGGGCGAATATGTCTCGGGTCCGCGCATCATCACCGCCGAGACCAAGGCCGAGATGAAGCGCGTGCTGAAGGACATCCAGACCGGCAAATTCACCTCGGAGTGGATGCAGGAGTACCGCGCCGGCATGTCCCGCTTCAAGGGCATCCGCCGCAACAATGACAGCCACCAGATCGAGGAAGTCGGCGCCAAGCTGCGCGCGATGATGCCGTGGATTTCCAAAAACAAGCTGGTCGACAAGGCGAAGAACTGAGCGAAATCCACAAGCGCTCGAAAATAGCAGCTTCCATGAACAAGAAACGGCGCCACGTGGCGCCGTTTTTTCATTCTGTCGGTCAGCTCAGCTACAGGGCCAGCCCATCAATAGGGTGAGTAGCACTGCTGGCGGGGGCCGTTGTAGGGCTGGAACGTGTTGTCATAGGCCCGGTACGACCGGTAGCGGTTGTAGCACCATTGGACATGGGCGCTCGAAAGCCGTCCCGCGCGGTAGTAGCGGCGCGGCGCCGGCCGGTCATAGTAGTCGTAGTTGTTGTACATGCTGCCGAGGCCAAGCCCCAGGCCAAGGCCCAGGATCGCGGCACTCGCGCCATCATCGTAGTAACGGCCGCCGCGATAGTGATGGCGACCATGGCGCCAACGCCAGTTGTCTCCACCATTCCAGTGACCGCCGCCGCCGTGCCAGTGCCGACGGCCGCCGTCCCAATTGCCCGACCGGCGCCATCTCCAATTGTCGTTGTTGAACTGACGGTTGTTGTTGCCGCCCGCCCAGCTGTCGCGGACCGGCGTGACATTCGGCGCCGCGGTGCTGGTGGGAATCGACAGGTCCGGTTGCATGATCGGGCCGGCGGCGGACGGTGCCGTGACGCCGGAGAGGATACCCAGGGCTAGCAGCCCCGATTTGACCGTGGAAGAAAAGAGCGAATTCATTGCACTCTCCAAGAGTTACAGGCCCCACGCCCACCCGAGGAATGGGGCAACAATGGATGTTTGCATCTGAACGGCGGATGAACGGAAAGGTTCCGTCAACCATGACGCGAACGCACCCAGGACCAATCGATCTCAGATGGTGGTCCTGCGCGCTTGTTTTCCGAAGCACTTGCGGGCAAAGGTCATGGCATGTCGCTGCGCCTTGCCACCTTCAATGTCGAGAACCTGATGAACAGGTTCGATTATTCCGGCTATCGCAACCAGCTCAACGAGGATCGAACGCTGGCGCTGTTCGATATCCAGAGCGAGGCGGAATACAGGATGCTGGAGCAGGCCCGCGCCATCGCCCAATCCGACGACACGCGCCAGCTGACGGCGCTGGCAATCGCTGCCACCCGGGCCGACATCATCTGCATGCAGGAGGTCGACAACATCGAGGCGCTGAAGGCCTTCGAATATGGCTATCTGTTCAAGATGGTGGGGCAGGGCTACCGGCAGAAATACACCACATCGGGCAATGATTCACGCGGCATCGACGTTGCCGTGATGATGCGCAATGAGACCGCCCAGGGCCAGCCGATCGAATTCGTGCGCATGACCAGCCACGCCTATGTCACCTACGAGCAGTTCGGGCTGCACACGCCGGAACTCGAGGCACTGGGCAATCAGGCCAATGAGCGCATTTTCCGGCGCGACTGCCTGGAGATCGACGTCACCGTGGGCGGCGTGCCGCTGACGCTCTATCTCGTGCATTTCAAGTCGATGGGTTCGCCGCGCAACGGGCTCGACGGGCGCGAGGCGACGATGCCGGTGCGCATCGCGGAGGCGCAGGCCGTGCGGCGCATCATCGAGGAGCGCTTCGGCAAGGACTATGCCGCCGACAAACGCTGGGCAATCTGCGGCGATATGAACGATTACCGCCAGCGTGTGAAGGTGGCCGGCGATGCGATCGACGGCTATCGCTTCGAGGTCGTCGACGAAGCCCTGTCCTGCATCAACGTGCTGACGGCCGGCGGCTTCTGCGAAAACGTCGTCGAGCGGCGGCCGGAGATGAACCGCTGGAGTTTCTACCACACGCGCGGACCGGAAGAACGGCATCTGTGCCAGCTCGACTACATCCTGCTGTCGAAGGGGCTCGCCGCCAGCAACGCGACGGCTGTTCCCGACATCATCCGCAACGGCCAGCCCTGGCGCACCATTTTTCCGCCGGGGCAGGAGGTCGACCGCTTTCCGCGTGCCGGCTGGGACCGGCCGAAGGCGTCGGACCATTGCCCGGTGGCGATCACGCTGGACATGACCTGACGCATGAGTTTCGACCTGCCACGCAACGTCATCCTGCCGGTCGACGCCATCGACGTCCGGCTCGATCCCGGTCCGCACCCGTTCGCAAGGGACAATGCAGAGGCGATCGCCGAGAACTGGCAGCACGAAATCGCTGCCAATCCGGCGCTGTTCGACGGCATGGTGGTGCTGCTGTCGCAGCTTGCCTACCGCGACAACCGTCTCGCCGGCCGCTGCCATGCGGTCAACTATTCGACTTTCATGCTGTGGCGGAAGCGGCGCGAGAATTCGGGCGCCGAGCATGCCTATGCCCATGCCATGCTGGTGGCAGCCGACAATGCGCTGGTGGCGATCCGCATGGGTCCGCACACGGTCAACGCCGGCCGCGTCTATTTTGCCGCCGGCTCATTCGAGCCGGTCGATTTTCGCGATGGCCTGGTCGATGTCGATTTCAACATGATCCGCGAAGTGCGCGAGGAAACCGGCCTCGACCTGTCAGGTGCGGAACGCGGCCAGCGCTACCACGCCATGTCGACCAACAGCGGCACGGTGATCTTCCGCCGCTACCACGCGGCGGCGCCCGCAGACGAGATCGCCCAGCGCATCTCAGCCTTCGTCGCCACCGAAACCGAGCCGGAGATCGACGGGCCAGTGATCATCCGCCATGCCGCCGACCTGCCGGTCGGCCTGTCACCGCACATGAAGCCGCTGATCGAGTGGCATTTCGCAAACGGGAGTTAAGGGCGCGTCTTGTTCTGTGCCGCGTTGCGATCGTTGCGGGCGGCGACGAGGAACAGGATGAAGCCGATGCCCAGCAAACCGCCCATCGCCATTCCCATGGTCTGGCCGACGACTGCCTGGAAGTCAGGGGTGACGCGATCGGGATTGGCCATGCCGAAGCGGGCGAGATACCACCAGATGCCTGCAAGGAAGGCCTCGATGATGACCATCGCCAGGATCAGTCGCCCCTTCTTGCTCATTGGCTATTTCTCCACCCAAGGGTGAATTGCCCTAGCATCATGAACGGCGCGACGACAGTGGCGGGGCTGGGTGGAAATGTCGAAGACTGTGCAAAAACCCGTCGAAGCGCCGGCCGCGTTTCGGCCGGTTGCCCTACTCGTGCCTTAGCGCATCGATCGGATCGAGCCTGGCGCCGCGCAGCGCCGGGAAGAAGCCGAACACCATGCCGATCAGCGCGGAAAAGCCGACGGCGAGCAGGATCACCGCCGGGCTCGGCGCAAACGGGATGGTCAGCGTCACCGCGGCGAGCCCGGCCAGCGCCAGCCCGATCAGGATGCCGATAATGCCGCCGAGCAGCGACAGCACCGTCGCCTCGACCAGGAACTGGATCAAGATGTGCTTTTCATGCGCGCCGATGGCGAGCCTGATGCCGATCTCGCGGGTGCGTTCGGTGACCGACACCAGCATGATGTTCATGATGCCGATGCCGCCGACCAGCAGGCTGACGCCGGCGACGGCGCCCAGCATGCCGGTCATGGTGGTTGTGGCGCTGGCCATGGCGTCGGCGATCTGGGTCATGTCGCGGATGGCGAAATCGCTTTCACGATCGGGCGTGATGCGTCTGGCGTCGCGCAGAATGTCCTCGACGCGCGGCTGCAGCTCGCTGGTCGGCGTGCGGTCATCGGCGGCGATGTAGATGTTGTCGATGTCGCGGTTGCCGGCGATGCGGCGCTGGTAGGCGTGCAGCGGCATCAGCACGACATTGTCCTGATCCTGACCGAAGCCGGTATAGCCCTTGGGCTCGAGCAGGCCGATGATCTTGCAGGAGGTGCGGTTGACGCGGATGATCTCGCCCTCGGGATCGCCAGCGCCGAAGAATTGTTGGCGCACCGTCTCGCCGATCAGGCACACGCCGGTGCCCGAGCGGGTTTCGGAATCGCTGAACGGGCGGCCCGACACCAGTTTCCAGTCGCGCGCATCGAGATAGGCGCTGTCGGTGCCGGTGACGCCCGAGGTCAGGCTCTCGGTGCCGAAGATGACCCGGACCTGCTTTTGCGAAGCCGGCGAAATGGCGCGGGCGCCAGTCAGATGCGCAACCAGCGCCGCCAGCTCCTTTTCGGCCAGCGGACGCACCACCTGGTCGAGCCCGCCCGGGCCACCGGGACCGGCCGGGCGACCGGAGCGGACGACCAGCAGATTGCTGCCGAGCTTGGAGATGTCGGCCTTGACCTTCTGCGTGGTGCCCGAGCCGATGGTGAGCATGGCAATGACGGCGGCAACGCCGATGACTATGCCGAGCAAGGTCAGGAACGAGCGCAGCACGTTGCGGCGGATCGAGCGCAGCGACAGGCGGACGGTTTCCCAGATCATGGTTGTGCGATCTCCAGCTTCCTGGAATCAGAGGCGACGTGGCCGTCGAGGAAGCGGATGGTGCGTTCGGCATAGTCGGCGACATCGGCCTCGTGGGTGACCATGGCGATGGTTAGGCCAAGCTCCTTGTTGAGCCGCGTCAGCAACTCCATGATCTCGTGCGTGCGGGCGGTGTCGAGATTGCCGGTCGGCTCGTCGGCGACGAGCAGCGTCGGCCGCGTGACGATGGCGCGCGCGATCGCCACGCGCTGCTGCTGGCCGCCGGACAGTTCGGCCGGCGTGTGGTGCTCGCGGCCGACAAGGCCGACCTCCGCCAGGGCCTGCATGGCAAGGTCGCGGCGCTCGCGGGCGGCCACGCCGCGATAGATCAGCGGCAGTTCGACATTTTCGGCCGCCGTGGTGCGGGCCAGCAGATTGTAACCCTGGAAGACGAAGCCGACATAGAGGTTGCGCAGCATGGCGCGGCGGTTGCGGTCGAGGCGGCCAGCGTCGATGCCCATGAAGGAATAGGTTCCGGCCGTCGGCGTGTCGAGGCAGCCGATGATGTTCATCGCCGTCGACTTGCCGGAGCCGGACGGCCCCATGATGGCGACGAATTCGCCACGCCGGATGGCAAGATCGACGCCGGCCAGCGCATGCACCTTGGCCTCGCCCTGGCCATAGCTCTTCCAGACCTTGTCGAAGGTGATGAGGGCAGCACCGGCGGCCACGGCATCAGCTCCGCTGCTGCGACGCGGTGATGACCTGTGCGCCTTCGTCGAGGCCAGAAATGATCTCGGTCAGTTCGCCGTCGGTGGAGCCGATCTTGACGTTGACCGGGTGTGGACGCCCGTTCTCCAGCACATAGAGCGTGCGCGAGCCGTCGGTGGGCACTGTGGCGGCCTGGCGCTGGCGGTTGCCGCCGGGGCGGCCCATGCGGCCGGTGAACAGGTCGCTGAGGCTCCAGCCGCGTGCGGCCTGTTGGGCAGGACGATAGCGGAAGGCGGTGGCCGGTACGGTGAGCACGTCCTTGGCCTGCTTGGTGACGACCGAAACGGTGGCGGTCATGCCGGGCCGCAGCAGCAGCTCGTTGTTGTTGACCTCGAGCCGCGCATTGTAGGTGACGACGCCGTCGGTGGTGACCGAGGCATAGGAGATGTCGCGGATCTCGGCATCGAATGGCCGCTCGGGGAAGGCATCGACGGTGAAGCGGGCATGCTGGCCGGATTTGACCGCGCCGATGTCGGCCTCGTCGACCGCCGCCACCAGTTCCATGTTCCTGAGATCGGCGGCGATGATGAACAGCACCGGCGCCTGCAGCGAGGAGGCGACCGTCTGGCCGGGATCGACCGAGCGCGTCAAAACGATGCCGTCGATCGGCGCATAGATGGTGCTCTTGGCAAGGTCGGTCTGCTGCGCCTTGAGGTCGGCCTGGGCGATGGCGAGGTTGGCCTGCGCACTGTCGAGAGCTGCCTTGGAACGGTCGCGCGTGGCGGTTGCTGCTTCAAGCGACTGGTCGGTCGCCATTCCGCGCTTGGTGAGCGCTGCGGCGCGGACAAGCGCCTTCTCGTTTTCGGCCAGCGTAACCGCGGCGTCCTCGACATTGGCGGCGGCGGCCTTGGCCGAAGCTTCGGCGCGCTCGATCTGGACTTCGAGTTTCACCGTGTCGAGTGTCGCCAGCACGTCACCCTTCTTGACCTGCTGGTTCTCCTCGGCCGAGACCGAGCGGATGATGCCGGACAGTTCGCTTGAAATATCGACCTGGGTGAGTGGCTGCAGCGTGCCGGTCGCCGACACCGCGACGGTGAGGTCGGCCTTGGCGGCAGGCACGGTGGTGTAGTCAATCCTGGCCGGCGAGCCGGCATACCATTGATAGACGCCAAGCCCGGCGACGAGCACGATCAGCGCCAGCAGCGCATAGAGCCACCCACGACCGCGCGATCTGCGCCGGCCTGTCTGGTCGAGCCCAAGCGCCGTCTCGATGGCGGAATCCGATTCCGTCTTTGGCAGATTGACAATCTGGTCCACGCTGGACCCCTATAACGCGCAATGTCCCTATCTGTGCACAGATCAGGCTTACCGGTTCAAATATCAAATTAAATTTCGCCCATGTTGGGATTGAGGCAGGAATGAAAACCCGGAATTACTTGCTTTACGATGTGTTTACGACCGAGCGACTGGCCGGCAATCCTTTGGCCGTCGTGCTCGACAGCAAGGGATTGGACACGGCCGCGATGCAGGCCATCGCGCGCGAATTCAACCTGTCCGAATCGGTGTTCGTCCTGCCGCCGGACAATCCCAAGCACAAAAACCGCATCCGCATCTTCACGCCCGACTATGAAATGCCGTTCGCCGGCCATCCGACGGTCGGCGCCGCGATCGCGCTGGCCGAACTTGCGGAGGAGGGCGGCGCCGGCATCTTCGTGCTGGAGGAAAACATCGGTCCGGTGCGGTGCGCCGTCAGCAAGCATGACGGCAACACTTTTGCCGAGTTCGATCTGGCGAAGCTGCCGGAGCCGCTGAAGCTCGATGCCGATCCGGAGGCGATCGGTGCCGCGCTTGGGTTGACGCCGCATGAGATCGGCTTCGAGAATCACCGCGTCGCATTCTGGTCGGCGGGCGTGCCCTATGTCACCATCCCGGTTGCCAATCTCGAGGCGGCGGGTCGCATCCGGCTGGACAACCAGGCCTGGTCGGAACTGGCGCCGCGCAAGAGCGAATGGGCCTTCGCCAGCCCCTATGTCTACTGCCGCGAGACGGTGAACCACGAAAGCGCCTTCCATGTGCGCATGATCGTGCCCGGCACGCCTTCCTACGAGGATCCGGCGACCGGTTCGGCGGCAGCCGCCTTTGCCGGCGCCATCATGCATTTCGACGCGCCGACCGATGGCATTTCACAGCTGTGGATCGAGCAGGGGCTGGAGATGGGCCGGCCATCGCGCATCCGCCTCGAACTGACCGTGCAAGGCGGAAAACTGGCCTCGGCGCGCATCGGCGGCAACGCAATCAAGGTGGCGGAGGGCAAGCTGTTCGTTTGATCGAACGCATGCTCGGTCGATTTGTCGGGAAATGATTCCGGCAGGGCTGGACAGGACCGATGGTGGCGGCTATATGCCCGCCAACGCCGGTTTTTGCCGGCCGAGTGGGTGCGTAGCTCAGTTGGTAGAGCAGCTGACTCTTAATCAGCGGGTCCACAGTTCAATCCTGTGCGCACCCACCAAATTCCTAGAAGAGTTGGTGGAAAGACCCTGAAAGCGAGACGCGTTTGGCGCATCTCGGGCAAGGCTGTCCGACCGTGATTCTTCAAACGCGCTATCCGGATCTTGTGGCGATTTAGCCGCGTTGAAAAATGCGGCTCAGAAACCGGCCGAATCGAAAAGCAAGGCTCCTTTCCCCGGCTGCAGCTTCGTTGGCGCCAGTTCCGTCTTTTCCCCCGGAGAAATCGCTGACGAGCCACCAGAAGAAGACCAGGAAGACAACGAAAATGCCGGTGTCGATCGGGCCATGACTTGAATAGCTGCTGTGACGGGACACAACAGCGACCGCCCCGGCGATAACACCGCAGCTGCGGCAGGATGAAATTCATCCACGAAAATCTATTTGAGAATCGCCGTTGCGGTAAGATGCCCCCTTTGTCGTGACAACGGCATCTTTGTCGGCCGATACGGGGAATGAATAACTACTTCTCCGACACGCCAGCCTCTGCAAAACTCGCCATGCGGGCATGGCACTCCAGCGCCGAGCGGACGATGTTGACGGCGAGGCAGGCGCCGGAGCCTTCGCCGAGCCGCATGCCGAGGTCGAGCAGCGGCGGCAGGCCGAGCGCTTCGAGCAGGCCGCGATGGCCTGACTCAGCGGAGACATGGGCTGCGATGGTGTGGGCGAGGCCGGTCGGGTGCAGCTTCGACAGCGGGGCTGCGGCGGCGGTGCAGACGAAGCCGTCGAGCAGCACGGGTATGCCGAGATGTCGGGCGGCGAGCGTGGCGCCGAAGATGGCGGCCAGTTCGCGTCCGCCGAGCACGGCAGCGATAGCAAGCGGGTCGGCGAGGGCTGCGGCATGGCGCTTCAGGCCGGCTTCGATGGCGACCACCTTGCGCTTCAAGCCGGCGTCATCGACGCCGGTGCCGCGCCCTGTCCACTTTTCCGCGCCGCCGCCGAACAGGGCTGCTGAGATGGCAGCCGCCGGCGTGGTGTTGCCGATGCCCATCTCGCCGAAGCAGATAAGGTCAAGATCCTTCGTCACCGCATCATAGCCGGCCGAGACCGCCGCCAGAAAGGGCGCTTCGTCCATTGCCGGACCTTGGGTGAAGTCGCCGGTCGGATGGTCGAGATCGAGCGGGATGACGTCGAGTTCGGCGCCGGCTATGCGGGCAAGCTGGTTGATGGCGGCACCGCCGCCAGCGAAATTCGCCACCATCTGCACGGTGACTTCCGAGGGATAGGCCGACACACCTTGCGCGGTGACGCCGTGGTTGCCGGCGAAGACGAAAACCTTGACGCGGTCGAGTTTCGGCATGTCGCGGCCCTGCCAGCGCGCCAGCCACGCGGCGATGGTCTCGAGCCGGCCGAGGCTGCCTTGCGGCTTGGTCAGCGTGTCCTGGCGGCGTGCGACCGCATTGGCCGCGGCATCGCTGCCAGCCGGCAGGTCGAGGCAGGCGGCGCGCAATTCACTAAGGGACTTGAAGGACATGGGGGCAAAGTCTCCGAAAAGGAATCAGGCCATGGGGATCAGGCCAAAGGGATCAGGAAAGCGCTACGGAAGCGACGAGCAGCACCGCGATCTCGCTTGCCTGCTGCAAGGCGCCGATCGTGTCGCCGGTCTGGCCCTCGATCTGGTTGAAGCAAAGGGCGCGGAATGCGGCAAACAGCAGGCCAAGCAGGATCAGCGCGAAGACGGCGCCGCCCAGCCCGAGCAAGAGAAGCGGGATCGCGCCGAGCAAGGCGCCGGCCATGGCGGTTTCCTGCGACACGGTGCCGGCGTCGACCGAGAGGCCGTCGACGCGCGCTGGAGGCAAGAGATGCATGAAAGCGCCAAGCAGGCCGCGCGAGGCCGCGTGTGCGGCCAGGACGGCAAACAGGGCCTGTGTGGGATCGACGAACTCCGACAGCGCGCTCCAGCGGACCAGCAGCGACAGAGCCAGCGCCGCCGCACCATAGGCGCCGATGCGGCTGTCGCGCATGATCTCAAGTTTGCGGCCGCGCGATTTGCCGCCGCCAAACCCGTCGGCGACGTCGGACAGGCCGTCCTCATGCAGGCAGCCGGTGGTGAGCAGGGTTGCCACGAGGGCAAGTGCGGCCGCCGGCCCCATGGCAAGGCCGAACCGTTCCGCCGTGGCAAAAACGATGGCGCCGATCAGGCCGACGACGAGACCGGCGATGGGGGCGGCCCAGATCGCCGCGGCAAGGCTGCGGCCGCGAAAATCGAAGACGGGCAGCGGCAGCCTGGTGAAGAAGACCAGGCAGAGCGCGATGTCGTCGACGACCTGTCGTGGTGAGAGGGCCAGATTCCCGAATTTCATGCTCTAGCCCCTCGCAATCGCATGGAAGAAGGTGCCGCTGACATGGCCGCGCCGGTAGCCCGAGGCGCCGATCGGATTGCCCTGGCCGTCCGCAAGGTCGGCCAGCGGCTCGTCATTGCCTGTCGCCGTCATCTGCGCATAGTGGAATTCGTGGCCACGGATAAGCGCGCCCTGTGCACCCAGCGGACAATCGGCACGCAGCCGCGCCTCGCGGTAGCCGAGGTTCATCTTGCGCCTGGCGAAGCTGGTGGCGTGGCCGAGCAGGCCGAGCATCGCATGCGTTTCGCCCGACGCGTCCTCCAGAGCTTCGCCGAGCACCATGAAGCCACCGCACTCGCCATGGATGGGCTTCGTCGCGGCGAAACGCGCCATGCCGGCGCGGAAAGTCGCGGCGGCGGCGAGCTTGCCGGCGTGAAGCTCGGGATAGCCGCCCGGCAACCAGCAAACGTCGCAGGTCCCGTCGGGCGCTTCGTCGACGAGCGGCGAGAACGGGACGATTTCCGCACCCGCCTTGCGCCAGTAGGCGGCGACATGCGGATAGAGGAAGGTGAAGGCGGCATCCTCGGCCAGCGCGATGCGTTGGCCGGGCGGCGCCAGCGCGTCGTCGAAACCGCCGGGCGCGGGGGTGAGGGGCGTCGCCAGGGCCATGATCGCATCGAGATCGAGCGACTTTTCCGCCATGTCGGCCAGCCGGTCGAGATGCGCCATCAGGTCGTCATATTCGCCAGCCTGGACAAGGCCGAGATGCCGCTCGGGCAGGTTCAGAGTGGGATCGCGCAGGATGGCGCCGACGACCGGCAGGCCGATCGCCTCGATGGCCTCGCTGCACAGCTTGCGGTGCCGCTCGCTGCCCAGCCGATTGAGCGCGACACCGGCCATGCGCACGTCAGGATCATAGGTGGCAAAACCCTTGGCGACAGCCGCCGCCGTGGTCGACTGGCCGGAGACGTCGAGCACAAGCAGCACCGGCAGGCCATAGAGCCGCGCCAGGTCGGCCGCCGAGCCGGTTCGGCCGGGAGCCGCGGGTATCCCGTCGAACAGGCCCATGGCGCTTTCCAGGATGACGAAATCGGTGTCATCGGCGGCTTGCGCGGCAAGCGCGTTGAGCAGCGATGGCGGCATCGCCCAGCTGTCCAGATTGACACCGGAGAGGCCCGTGGCGGCGGTGTGGAAGCCGGGGTCGATATAGTCGGGCCCGGATTTGGCGCCGCGCACCTTCAGCCCGCGCCGGGTCAGCGCCCGCAGGATGCCGATGGTGACGCTGGTCTTGCCGGAGCCGGAGCGCGGCGCGCCGATGATGATGGCGCGGGCCGTCATGCTTGCCCCGCCAGGGCCGCGCGCATGGCAACGATGCCGCCAACGACGATCAGCGCCGGCGAGGCCAGACCGGCGGCCGCAGCTTCCTCGGCAATGGTGGCGAGCGTGGCGACGACGGTCCGCTCCTGCGGCGTCGTCGCGGCGACGATTACAGCCGCCGGTGTCGACGGCGCCAGCCCGCCATCGAGAAGGGCGGCCGATATCAAGGGCAGATTGGCCATGCCCATATAGACGACGACAGGCTGGCCGGTGCGGGCGATCGCCGCCCAGTCGAGATCGTCATCGGTGCCGGCGGCGTGGCCGGTCGCCAGGATCACCGCCTTGTTGATGCCGCGCATAGTGGCGGGGATGCCGGTCGCGGCCAGCGCACTGAGGCCCGAGGTCAGGCCGGGCAGGACGCGGAACGGGATGTTTTCCCGCGCCAGCGCCAGAGCTTCTTCGCCGCCACGGCCGAAAATATAGGGATCGCCGCCCTTCAGCCTGACGACGCGGCGGCCGTCGCGCGCGAGCCGCACCAAAAGTGCGGTGATGTCGTCCTGTTTCATCGACGGTTTGCCGCCGCGCTTGCCGGCAAAGAAAAGCTCGGCGTTTTCGGCAACTGCGACAATGTCAGGGGACACCAGTGCGTCGTAGACCAGCGCATCCGCCTCGGCCAAAGCCGCCAACACTTCGAGCGTCAGGCAGCCGGGGTCGCCAGGGCCGGCGCCGGCCAGCCAGACATGGCCCGGCTCGAGCCGGCGCGGCTTGAAGTTCAGCCGGGACAAGGCTTTTTCGAGCGTGGCGTTTTCGCCGGTGTTTTTGGTGCTGCCGCTCACAATCCGTCCCGTCCGCGAAAACGCCGCTGATAATGGGCGTCGTATAATGAACTCTCGCCAAAACCTTGCGCCGCCAGCGAGCGGCCGACGAAGATGATCGCCGTGCGCTCCATCGGATCGGCGGCGAGCTGTGCCTCGATGGTCGCCAGCGTGCCGGTCAGCACGCGCTCGTCCGGCCAGGAAGCGCGGAAGACGACCGCCACCGGGCAATCGCCGCCATAGTGCGGCGTCAGTTCGGCGACGACACGGTCGATGGCGTGGATGGCAAGATGAATAGCGAGCGTGGCGCCGGTGCGGCCGAAGCCGGCCAGCGTTTCGCCGGGCGGCATCTTTGACGCGCGGCCGGAAATGCGGGTCAGCACCAGGCTTTGCGCCACTTCGGGAATGGTCAGCTCGCGGCGCAATGCTGCGGCGGCAGCGGCGAAGGAGGGGACGCCCGGCGTCAGCGTATAAGGGATGCCGTGCTTTTCCAGCCGGCGGATCTGCTCGGCGACCGCGCTCCATACCGACAGGTCACCGGAATGCAGCCGGGCGACATCCTGGCCTGATTTGTGCGCCTCGAGATAGGCGGCCTCGATCTCGTCGAGCGACATCGGCGCGGTGTCGACCAGCTTTGTCCCCGGCGCGCAGTGCTGCAGCAATTCGGGCGCGACGATCGAGCCGGCATGCAGGCAAACCGGGCAGTTTGCCAAAAGCCTTGCGCCGCGCAGCGTGATGAGGTCGGCCGCACCTGGACCGGCGCCGATGAAATGAACGGTCATGGCGCATCTCCGCTGATGGCGATGGCGCAGGTGACCGGGCCGAGCACGGTGCGGGGGCCAAGCAGTTTTGCGCCTGTGCCGGCCACGGCGAGGGCGGACGCCTCGGAGACCGATGGTGTGTCGGCAACATCCTGCGAGAGATCGGAATGGCTGAGCGTATCCGACGAGGCAGCTTGAAGTGCTGAGTCGTCGACGACGATGACGGGAAGACTCAGCGTGCGGCCAGCGGCGGCGATCGCTTCTTCATCCTTCTTGAACGCGGCAGTCGCCAGTGCCGACAGCGCCGTCATCGCCAACCCATGCGCCTCCAGCGCCGTTTCGATCGCCGCAAGCACCTCTTCGACGCCCACGCCCTTTCGGCAGCCTATGCCTGCGACCATCATGGCTTCATCCAGCTCCATTGCGTCACTGGCATGGCCGGCCGCCAGGCCTGCATCGAGCCAACCGGCGAGGCCCGGGAGATGTTTATCCGCGTGAGATCGCCGCCGAGCTTCGTATGTTGGGCAAGAAGCAGGGCTTCCATCTCCAGCGTCACCGCGTTTGCCACGAGACGGCCGCCAGTGTGCAGGGCCTTGATGGCAGCTTTCAAGACACCGGCATCGCTGCCACCACCGCCGATGAAGATCGCGTCTGGCGTGTCCAACCCGGCAAGCGCCTTGGGCGCGCTGCCTTCGACCACGACAAGGCCGGGAACGCCACAGGCAGCGGCGTTGCGACCAATACGGGCAGCGCGCACCGGATCGGCCTCGATGGCAAAAGTGCGCATGGAAGGGTGGGCCAGCATCCATTCTATGCCGATGGAACCGGAGCCGGCGCCGATGTCCCACAGCAACTCGCCGCGCCGCGGCGCCAGCGCCGACAGGGTGATCGCGCGGATTTCGCGCTTGGTGATCTGGCCGTCATGGTCGAACAGGTGATCGGCAAGGCCTGATGTGAGCGGCAGCACGCGCGCGTCCGGACCGGATTCAACTTCGACCGCCAGCACGTTGAGCGGATTGAGGTTTTCGAGGTCGAAGGCATCGGCGCGGACCGAGCGCTGGGTCTCGCTTGGCCCACCCAACGCCTCCAGGATCGTCAGCCGCGATGCGCCGAAGTCGAGTTCCGCGAGCAGGCGGGCAATCGCCGCGGGGGCCTCTGCATCCGAGGTCAGCGCCAGGATGCGCGCGCCTGGCTGCAGCAGCGGCCGGATCAGGTCGAGCGGCCGGCCGTGCAGCGAGACGGTTTCGATATCCTGCAGCGCCCAGCCGAGCCGGGCGGCCGCCAGTGAAACGGCTGAAGGCGCGGGGATAACGTGCATCTCTTGTGCCTTGACCTTGCGGGCGAGCGTGGCGCCGACGCCGTGGAAGAAGGGATCGCCGGAGGCGAGCACGCAGACGCGCCTGCCGGCGAGCGCCAGCACGTCAGCCATCTCGGCATCGAACGGAATCGGCCATGGGTGCGCCTCGCCCTTGGCGAAGGAAGCGACAAGGGCGAGGTGCCGCTTGCCGCCGAAGATGATCTCAGCCTGGGCAATCCGCTGCTTGGCCTCGTCGCCGAGACCCGCTAAACCGTCCTCGCCGATGCCGACGACTGTCAGCCAGGCGGCTCGCGATTGACGCTCAGCAGGCATAATGACCCACCGTATCCTGATCCTCGGCGGCACCACCGAAGCGCGGCAACTGGCCGGAAAACTGGCGGCGCGTGCCTCGGTCACACTGTCGCTGGCCGGCCGCACCGAAAGCGCGGTCGCGCAAGGCGTGCCGGTGCGAAGCGGAGGCTTTGGCGGCGCCGACGGGCTGGCCGCTTACCTTACGGAAACGGCCACCGATCTGCTGATCGACGCCACGCATCCCTATGCGGCGCAAATCTCCGCCAATGCCGCACAAGCCGCGCGCATGGCCGGCGTGCCGATCCTTGCCCTGCGGCGTCCCGGCTGGGAGCCTGTCGAAGGCGACCGCTGGACGTTGGTCGGTACGGTCGGCGATGCCGCGCAAGCGCTTGGACCGGCGCCGCGCCGCGTTTTTCTGGCACTGGGCCGGCAAGAGGTTGCGGCTTTCGAAGCAGCGCCCCAGCACCACTATCTCATTCGCAGTGTCGATCCGGTCGAGCCGAAGCTGGCCGTGCCCGACGCCGAATATCTGTTGGCCCGTGGCCCGTTTCGCGACGCGGAGGAACGCGCGCTGCTCGAAAGGCACCGCATCGATGTCGTGGTGTCCAAGAACAGCGGCGGCGAGGCGACCTTTGGCAAAATCGCCTCGGCGCGGGCGCTTGGCATCGAGGTGGTCATGATCCGCAGGCCTGATCTGCCGGACGTGCCCTCGGCTGAAACCGTCGAAGCGCTGGCCGCCATTGTCGATCGATTTGGGATCGATCATTTTGTCCGTCCCGTGGACGAGCGCGGCGTGTAGACCAGCGCCGGCTTCTCCGTGCGCTTGATAATCCTGGTTTCCGGCGAGCCGACGATGATGCAGGTCGCCATGTCCGCCTTTTCAGCCTCGACATCGGCCAGCAGGTAGACCTCGATACGCTCGTCCGGGCGACCGGCGGCGCGGCCGAAGATTACCGGCGTGGTGCCCGGCAGGATGGCGGTCAGGCACTCGAAGGCGCGGCCGAGTTGCCAGGGGCGGGCCTTGCTGATCGGGTTGTAAAGCGCGATGACGAAGCCGGCACCGGCCGCCGCCAGCAGGCGCAGTTCGATCAACTCCCATGGCTTTAGGTTGTCGGAGAGCGAGATGGCGCAGAAATCATGGCCGAGCGGCGCGCCGATGCGGGCGGCAACCGCCAGCATGGCGGTGATGCCGGGCACCACGGCGACATCGACCGCGCGCCATTCGACCGGACCGGCCTCGATCGCCTCGCAGACGGCCGCCGCCATGGCGAACACGCCGGGATCGCCGCCGGAGACCACGGCGACGTCATGGCCCTCTGCGGCCTTGCTCAATGCGTCCTTGGAGCGGGCGAGTTCCTCGCGGTTGTCGGAAGCGACGCGGGTCTGGTCCGGGCGCAGGTCCAGCCGGTCGAGATAGGGCTTGTAGCCGTAAAAGAATTTCGCCTCGGCGACAGCGCGGCTGGCCTCCGGGGTGACCTGATCGGCATTGCCGGGCCCAAGGCCGATGACGGTGAGATGGCCACTCATGCCTGCGCTCCCACGGCGCCGGGGCGGCCGGACCAGCCGGCGACCAGCACGATGGCGAAGTAGGGCGCCTTGTCGTCCTTTTTGTCGGCAAGCTTCATCGAGACGCTGCCGGCCATGGTGCCGCGCTCTACATAGACGGCGCGCGACAGCTTGGCCGTAGCCTCCAGCGCCCGCCTGATCTTGGGCAGGTTGCGGCCAACCTTCATGATGACGGCGGCATCGGTGTCGGCCAGCCGGCGGGTGAGCTCGAATTCGCTCATCGTGCCCGGCAGCACGGTGAGCACGTCGTCGCCCTGGACGATCGGAATACCGGTCTGCGACCAGCAGCCGGACATGGCGGTGACGCCGGGGATGACTTCGGTCGGAAAACGATGGGCGAGGCGCACATGCAGATGCATGTAAGAGCCGTAGAACAGCGGATCGCCCTCCGACAGCACCGCAACCATTCTGCCGGCTTCGAGGTGCTCGGCGACCTTCTCGGCCGACTCCTCGTAGAAAGCCGTGATCTGCGAGCGGTAGTCGTCGTGATCCCTGGCGATTTCGGTTGTGACGGGATAGAGCAGCGGCAATTCCGTCATTTCGGGCCGGAACTGCGCTTCGACGATGGCGCGGGCGTTGCTGTTGTTGCCGCGCTTGGCGAAATAGGCCACGACATCGGCCTCGGCCAGGATGCGGGCGGCTTTTAGGGTCAGCAGTTCGGGGTCGCCAGGACCGGTGCCGACGCCAACGAGGCGGCCTTTGAGAAAGGCGTTCACAGGCCAGGCCTCGCCAATGAATTGAGCGCGGCGGCGGTCATGGCACTGCCGCCAAGCCGGCCACGCACGATGGCGTAGGGAACGTCGTGGGAATTCTCGGCCAGCGCATCCTTGGATTCGGCCGCACCGACGAAACCGACCGGCATGCCGATGATGGCCGCCGGCTTCGGTGCGCCATCGCGCAGTTTTTCCAGGAGATAGAATAGCGCGGTCGGCGCATTGCCGATGGCAACCACAGAGCCGGCCATGCGCTCGCCCCAGAGGTCGATGGCGGCGGCCGAGCGGGTGTTGCCGATCTCCCTGGCGATGTCGTGCGTACGCGGGTCGCGCAAGGTGCAGATCACCTCGTTGCCCGCCGGCAGCCTGGCGCGGGTGACGCCATGTGAGACCATTTCCGCGTCGCAGAAGATCGGCGCGCCGGCCGCCAAAGCGGTGCGGGCGGCGGCAACGAAATCGGTGGAGAACACAAAATGATTTGAAGCTTCGACCTGGCCGCAGGCATGGATCATGCGAATGGCGACATCGGCCTCAGCTTCGGAGAAGCGCGACAGATCGGCCTCGGCGCGGATGATGGCGAAGGAGCGCTCGTAGATCGCCGTGCCGTCATGGATGTAGTCGTAGGCGGCCATGCTCATTTCCGTTTTTCAGTTTGGGCCTGTCGGTAGGCCTCGGCGATACCGGCCGGCCCGAGCCTTGTCAGGCAAGCGGCGGCGGTTTCACCTTGATATCGTGTGCTGCGGATCATCGCCGCGACGCGGCCGATGCCGCGCGCGGCGTCATAGCCCGGCCTGTAGCCGGCAGGAAGGGCCTTTGCCGTCGCGTTCACGACAAGTCCGGCTCCATTTTCGCCGCCGACGATCGTCAGCGCTGCCGGACCGGGGTGGGCGCAGCCTTTGGCACAGCCGGAAATGTGAAGGGTGAAGTCGAGGATGTCGGCTGTTTCAGCGGCTATCGTCTCGGCGATGTCGCGTGTGGCGATGCGGCCGGAGGCGCAGGCCGGCATGCCCGGGCAAGCGGCAATGCGCGTGCGCGGGTCGGCGGGGGCGGTGACGAAGCCGAGGATGGCGGCGGTGTGTTGGAGCGATGGGTTGGCGGCGGTTGGTTGCCCGAGGAACAGCAAGGCACGACCGGGGGCGAGGCGGATTTCGGTTGTGCCGAGGGCGATGGCGGCTTGCGCGAGGGCGATGATCTTGTCGGCCGGCATGTTGCCGTAGGGCAGGGCGATGCCGAGGGCGGTGGCGTGGCCGGCTAAGGGGAAAAGGCCGATAGGTTTGCGCGAGGCGCCCCCCTCTGTCCTGCCGGACATCTCCCCCTCTAGGGGGGAGATTACGCCGTCACCGATGGTTTCGCCAATCTCCGGTGCTGTTAAGGAAAAGCCGGCGTCGAAGCTGCCAATCTCCCCCCCTGAGGGGGAGATGTCCGGCAGGACAGAGGGGGGCGCCTCGCGCAAACTCGTCAAGCATAGCCAACCCGCCAGAGACACTAATTGCCTCTCCGATAAATCCCTTGCGTGAGCCTCGCGGCCTTTCTCTGCAACCATCCTTAGAGCTGCAACGGCAATATCGCGCGCCGCACCTTGATCGGCAAACGCCAGCGGCCTCGCATTCCTCCCGTCACCCGCGACAGACACCCGCCACCGAACTCCCGCATCGGTGCGCGTTGCAGCAAGCCGCACGTCGGCCGTGACCGCATCCATGGTGAGTTGCCCGCAGCCGTCCACAACGACCGACACCTTCGGCCCTAGGCGTTGTACGAGCCCAGCTTCTTCGATCGCAGCCCTGATACGTTCAGCCAGCGGCCGGGGATCGGCAATCTCTTGCGGATCAATGCCGGCCAGCGGCCCGGTCTCGACCGGCACGCCGGTGCGAACCGCGATATCAAGCGCATCGACCTCCGCCGCCAGCAGCGCAGCACTTTGCGCCGTCAGCCCGCGTATCTGGAGGCTGCCGCGCGCGGTGACTTCCATGATGCCATTGCCGTGCCGCAAAGCGGATTCGGCTAGTCCGATCAACGACTCTGGCGACATCCCCCCAGCGACCGGGTTGAGCCGCACCAGCAGGCCGTCGCCGGTTTGCATCGGCGCCGACAAAGCCGGACAGGCGCCGCGGCGCGAGAAGGCGCTCATGCCGCCACTCCAAGCGCTTCTGCCTCGGCGATCAGGGCTGCGAGATCGTCGTCGATGGAATTGCGCAAGGGGTGCCAGAGACTACGCCGGCGCGCCGACAGGAAGCGTTCGGCAATGATTTTTGCCGCGGCGGGGTTCTCGCGCAGGATGAAGGCGCGGACCATGGGATCGCCTAGATAGGCATCATGAACCGCCTCGATCAGCGTTCCCGGAATGGCGTGCGTGGTTTCGGCGAAGCCAATCAGCCGGTCGACGGTTTCGGCGAATTCCGAGGCGCCGCGCGGGCCGTGGCGCATCTGGCCTGATATGAAGCGTGGATTGACGGCGCGGGCACGCACGACGCGCGCTACGGCCTCACTGATCGAGCGTGGCTTCGGCTTTTGCGGGTCCGTGGTGTCGAGCACGATGACGTCGGCATTCCTGCCGAGCGCCGCAACTGCTGCGGAAAAGCCGCCGATGAAGGCGACATCGGCGGAGCCCTCGAGGATGTCGCGGCCGGGGTCGTCGCCGGTGTGGACGAGAAGATCGGCTTCGGCGATGCGGCCCTCGAAGGCGCCGGGCGCGGAGATGCCTTCGCCCCCGGCGCCGCCATAGGCGTGCGATGTAGCGTCGAGATAGGCGCGGCCGATTTCGTCGCGCGCGCTCCAGTCGCCGGAGGACATGAGATCCTCGACGCCGGCGCCGTATGTGCCCGGCGAGGTGCCGAAAATGCGCGGGCTGATCTTGCCGTCGGCGCGGGTCTTGGCCGCGAGTGGGTTTTCCGAATCCTCCTCGTCGCGCGCGGCAACCGCGTTGGCTGCGGCATCGATCAGCGCGATTTGGGTCGGGAACATGTCGCGGAACAGGCCCGATATGCGCCATGTGACATCGACGCGTGGCCTTCCGAGCGTGGCCGGCGGCAGCACTTCGATGCCGGTGATGCGGCCGGTGGCCAAATCCCATTGCGGCCGGCAGCCCATCAGCGCCAGGCCTTGAGCGATCTCCTCGCCGCCGGTGCGCAGCGATGCCGAGCCCCAGAGATCGATGACCAGCGAGCGTGGCCAGTCGCCATGCGACTGCATGTAGCCGCGCACGACTTCCTCCGCCGCGGCCTTGCCCAGATCATAGGCGGTCGGCGTCGGCATGGTGCGCGGGTCCGAGGTGAACAGATTGCGGCCGGTGGGCAAGACGTCCGAGCGGCCGCGCGCAGGCGCGCCCGCCGGACCGGCCTTGACGTGGCCGCCATCGAGCGCGGCAAGCAGCGCCGCCTTCTCGGCTTCAGCGCTCTGGCGGCGCATGGCGTCGGGCTCATCCTCCGGAGCGCGGCCATAGATATGCAGCCCGTCCTTGATGGCGAAATCCTTGAGATCGCAAAGCCAGGCGTCGATGCGGCGCAGCGCCTCGTCCGGCGCGTCGGTCGTGGCGACGCCGGCTTCGGAGGCGAGACCGGTTTTTTGCGCGGTGTCGACGATCAGTTTCGCCAGTCGGTCACGGCGGCGACGGTCGAGCCCGTCGGCCTGCGCATATTCGTCGACCAGCCGCTCGAGCTTGTGCTGGTTTTCGTCCAGCCCGGCGCCGGTCAGCGGTGGCGGCAAATGGCCAAGGGTGACGGCGGCAATGCGCCGCTTGGCCTGCGCCGCTTCGCCCGGGTTGGAGACGATGAAGGGATAGATGACGGGCAGGGGACCGGTGACGATCTCCGGAAAGCAGTTTTCCGACAGAGCAACGGTTTTGCCCGGCAGCCATTCAAGCGTGCCATGGGCGCCGACATGGACCAGCGCGTGGACGCCGAGCGACTTGCGCAGCCAGAGGCCGAAGGCGATCAGCGCATGGCGCGGGGGCAGCGTCGGGTCGTGGTAGTCGGCGCGGCGGTCGACGGAGCGGCCGCGGTCGGGGGCGAGGGCGATGGTGACGTTGCCGAAGGTGGCGGCGCGGAAGGGGAAGCTTCCGCGCAAACCTGTTTCGTCTTCCGCTTTGCCCCAAGCGGCTTCGACCGCAGTAATTGCCGCAGTCGGCAACTCCGTCGAGAAGGCAATGTAGTTATCTAAGGCCAATCCAGTATCGCTGGCTTCCAGCAAATCCAGCAACCCACGCGGCGTCTGCGGAATCCCCTCAATCACATAGCCCTGCTCCTTCAGGTCATGCAGCATGGCGAGCACGCTGGACGGCACGTCGAGGCCGACGGCATAGCCGGTTCGACCAGGAGCGCTAGGGTAATCCGGGATCAGGATCGCCAGCTTGCGCCCGGCGCGGGGTGTCTCCTGCAACTTGATGAAGGCCGCGACGCGGTCAGCGACCTGCGCCACGCGATCCGGTTCCGGCCGGTTGGCGAAGGCGCGGTGGCCGAGTGCGGGATCGGTCTCGGTCTCGCCCTTGAAGGAAATGGCGCCGGCGAGGACGCGGCCGTCGAGTTCGGGCAGCACGACATGCATGGCGAGGTCGGCGGGTGCCAGGCCACGCTGGTTGTTTTGCCAGATGTCGCGGCGGGTGGTGGCGACGATGACCTGGAAGACAGGCACGCCGGCGCGGTCGAACAGCGTTTCGATGCCGGGTTCGGCGCCTGAGGCGAAAGCGGTCGCGGTGATGATGGCGGCGGGCTTCAGCGCCGTCAGTGCTGTTTCCACGAAGGCGAGGGAGGTTGGGTCCTTGAGGCTGGAGACGAAGATCGGGACTGGGTCGATGCCGCGCTGCCGCAGCGCTTCAACAAGCGCATCGATGGGCGCGACATCGGCGGCCAGCAGCATCGAGCGATAGAACAGGATGGGGATGATAGGAGCGTTGACGTTGTAAGCGCCAGCATTCGATAAGTCCCGCTTCTCCACAACTCCACATCCGGGCACGTAAGAACCAGCTTTCGGCACCACCACCGGGCCGATAACTTCCGCATCCTGTCCCGCCAACCCCGCCAATTTCCGCACCAGTGCGCTCATATTCGCCGGGCCGCCCTCGCGGAAATAGTCGAGCAGGCCGTCCAACTCCTCGCGCGGCAGCGTCGAGGCTTCGATCAGGCGCAGATCCTCGTCGCGGCATTCGCCGGGCAGCAGCGCCAGTTTTATGCCGCGTTCGCGGGCGGTCGAGGCAAGCTGGTCGCAGCCGTAGCGCCACCAGTCGTAGCCGCCGAGGATGCGCACGAGGATGATCTTGGCATGGCGGGCGACGCTGTCGACCCAGAGGTCGACGGACATGGGATGGCGCAGGTCGCGCAGTGCGGCCAGCCGCATCGAGGGCAGGCGGTCGGCATCGGTCCTCCACGCCGCCGCCAGTCCGGCGAGGTCGCTGTCGGTGAAGGACAGGGCCACGATATCCGCCGGCGTCTGCCGCAGATCGACCGGCTCGGCGAGGTCGTCGAGCGAGGCGGATGTCGTGGTTAGGATGTGCATCGCAATCCGTGTCCGAAATCAGCCGGCGAGTATACGCTCGATCGCCGGGCGGTTCAGCCCCTTCAGGCCGATGACGACGAGGCGCGAACGGCGGTCGTCCTGCGCGGTCCAGGCGCGGTCATAGTAATGATTGACGCGCGGCCCGACGGCCTGCAGCAAGAGCCGCATCGGCTTGCCGCCGACCTCGACGAAGCCTTTTACGCGCAGCACGTTCTCTTCTTCGGCGACCGTGGCGACACGCTTTGCCAGCTCGTCCGGATTGGCGATCGAGGCAATGTCGACGATGAACGTGTCGAAGTCGTCATGCTCGTGGTCGAATGCGCCGTCATGATGGGACTTGCGGTTTTCGATGTCGTCCTCGACGGCGAGACCGAGCCCGAGCAGCACCGAGGGATCGACCTTGCCATGCGAGGTCGGCACAATCTTCACCGCGCGGGCGGAGTGTTCGCCAATGATGGCATTGGCGCGGGCGGTGCCGGCGGCGTCCATCAGGTCGCTCTTCGACAGGATGATCAGGTCGGCGCAGGCGATCTGGTCCTCGAACAGTTCTTCCACCGGATCGTCGTGGTCGAGCGTCTCGTCCCCGGCGCGCTGCGCCTGGAGGGCCTCCATGTCGTTGGCGACGCGGCCTTCGGCCAATGCCGGTCCGTCGACCACGGCGATGACGCCATCGACGGTCACCCGGCTTTTCACGCTCGGCCACTGAAAGGCCTGGACCAGCGGCTTGGGCAGTGCCAGGCCCGAGGTTTCGATCAGGATATGGTCGACCTTCGGCGTCAGCGACAGGATTTGGTCGAGCGCCGGGACGAAATCATCGGCGACAGTGCAGCAGATACAGCCATTGGCCAGTTCTACGATGTTTTCCTCGGGGCAGGTGTCGATACCGCATCCCTTGAGGATCTCGCCATCGATGCCGATGTCGCCGAATTCGTTGACGATGATGGCGATGCGCTTGCCGCCGGCGTTTTCCAGGAGATGGCGGACCAGCGTCGTCTTGCCGGCGCCGAGGAAGCCGGTGACGACGGTGCAGGGAACGCGGGATACGGAAGTGGTCATGGTCAATCCTTCAGCATGTCGATGGGTGGAATGCGGGCCACGAGGCCGCGCTTGAGGCTATCGGGGCGGCCACGCCACGGGATCAGGCCATCTTTCGAGGTGGCGAAGAGCTTTGCGCCTGTCACGAGGTCGGCGCCGCTGGTCGCGGTCAGGTCGCCGAAGACATAGCTCCAGCAGCCGTCGCGCAGGATCGCGGCGCTGAGGCGCCGCTTGCAATTGCCAAGGCATTCGACGCTGCGGATGCGGATATCGTCGCCAGCGGCGGCGCGGCGCGTGTCGTCCGTCAGCAACTCGCCGGCGCGGGGATGAGCGTCGGAGCCGGTCTCATTGCGGCAGGAGCCGCAGACGATGATGGTGACGCCGGCCAAGGCATCATCATGGCCGGACGAAATATCCGCTGTGCCAGCCGAAAAACTGCTGTCGTGGTCCAAAGATCGGGCTCCTTGCCCGGAAACCCGCCGGGCGATCGGATTCTACAGTCGCAGACGGCAGGTCTCCTGGCTCGCGAGTCATCGCCTTGGGTAGCCGCCTTCCCGGGAATTCCCAGTGGTTTTCGGCCTTGGCTCTTCGCTTACAGTTGCGGGGACAGCCGCGGATTTGGGATTTTGCCCGGCACCGCATTCCCTCTTAGCCCTTGCCGTTGCGGGCAAGGGACCATCTGGAACCGGATTTAGGCTTTTGCGGGCGGCGGTGTCAACGCGAGCTTACGACACGGCTATGTCGGCCAGCGCCGCGCCCAAATCGCCGGCAGGCGTCACTTCGATGCGTTCGAGCCCGAGCCAACCTTGCATCTGCTTCAATTCCTCGAACAGCTCCGCAGCGGTTTCAGGCGGCGCACCGGGCTCGGCATAGGCCGCATGGACCCGCAGTATGCTGGCCGGGCGATCGGCCTTGAGGTCGACGCGCGCCACGATCCGGTCGCCGAGCAGGAACGGCAGGACATAATAGCCATACTGCCGCTTGTCGGCCGGTGTGTAGATCTCGATGCGGTAGTGGAAATCGAACAGCCGCTCGGTGCGCGAGCGCTCGAAGACGACCGGATCGAAGGGTGCCAGCAAGGCGCGGGCCCCGACTTTGCGCGGCAGACGGGCGTCCCGGTGAAGATACGCCGGCTTGTCCCAGCCTTCGACACGCACCGGCAGCAACTCGCCCGTTTGAACCAGTTCCTCCAACCGGCCTTTCATATCGGCCGGCGACAGGCGGAAATAGTCGCGCAAATCGCCTGAAGTCGCCACGCCGTGGGCGCGGGCGGAAATGCGCAGCAATTCGCGGTGCGCGTCCTCAGGCGTCGGCACCGGCAGATCGAGGATCGCCTGCGGCAGCACGCGCTCGGGCAGGTCATAGAAGCGCTCGAAACCGCGGCGGTGCGCCGTGGTGATGCGGCCGGCCCAGAACAGCCATTCGAAGGCGTGTTTGGCATGGCTCCAGCCCCACCAGCCGCCCGAACCTTTCTGGCCCTCCAGCGCGGAAGCGGCGATCGGGCCGCGCTCGGCGACCTCGCGGTAGATCTCTTCGATGTAGGCGGCGTGCTCGCGGCCCCATTTGGCGAGACCCAGATACATTTCCTCGCCCCGCTCGGCGCGCTGCATGCGCCAGCGCATCAGCGGGTATGTCTCGACCGGCAGGAAGGAGGCCTCGTGCGCCCAATATTCGAAAACCATGCGCTTGCGCGTCACGGCCGCGTTGTCGAGCAGCGAGAACGGGTAGGGGCCAAGGCGCGAATAGAGCGGCATATAATGAGCGCGCACCACCGCGCTGACGGAATCGATCTGCAACAGGCCGGTGCGGGAGAGGGTGCGGGCAAAATGCCGGCGGTCGGGCGTGCCGGTCGGGCGAGGATCGAGGAACCCCTGGGCGGCAAGGGCGATGCGCCGGGCCATCGGGAGCGAGATCTTTTCCTTCATGCAGGTATCACTTTGACGTGTTTTGACCGAGGGTCGAATGGCTGATTCCAACCCATGCTAGCAGGGTTTTGGCGGCATCCATGTCAGGAGAGAAAAGTGGAGTAAAAAGCGAAGGAAATCAAACAGGAGCGGATCGGACCAGTTTGCCGCGATATGCCGTCCAGGTCGATGTTTTGAACAAGGTTTGACTTGCTTCGCTGGAAGTGCTGCGCTAACCCTCGCCGCGTTGCAGCATAGGCCCTTAAAACGGTTCAGCGGTTAAACTGTCACGCTTCCGCATTAGGGTCCGGTGCTGTAATCAACGTGGATTGGCGCCAACGGAAAGCCGAGCATGAACGCACTCTTGAGCTCATACCTGCCCATCGTCCTGTTCATAGGCGTGGCGCTGGTTGTCGGCCTGGCGCTGCTGGCCGCGCCCTTCCTGGTGGCCTACCGCAATCCCGATCCCGAAAAGCTTTCCGCCTACGAGTGCGGTTTCAACTCGTTCGACGACGCCCGCATGAGGTTCGACATCCGTTTCTACCTGGTGTCGATCCTGTTCATCATCTTCGACCTGGAAGTAGCCTTCCTGTTTCCGTGGGCGGTGTCGTTTTCGAAGATCGGCATGCTCGGTTTCTGGTCGATGATGGTTTTTTTGGCGGTGCTGACCATCGGCTTTGCCTATGAATGGAAAAAAGGAGCGCTGGAATGGGATTGAACGACAGTTCAGGCACCCTCGTCGCGCCGAAGCCCAAGGGCATCATCGATCCCAACACCGGCAGGCCGGTGGGGGAGGACGATCCCTTCTTCCTCGAGATCAACAACGAGTTGGCCGACAAGGGCTTTCTGGTCACTTCGACCGAGGCGCTCATCACCTGGGCGCGCAGCGGGTCGCTGATGTTCATGACGTTCGGCCTCGCCTGCTGCGCGGTCGAGATGATCCACACCTCGATGCCGCGCTATGATTCGGAGCGGTTCGGCGTCGCGCCACGCGCGTCTCCGCGCCAGTCCGACATCATGATCGTCGCCGGCACGCTGACCAACAAGATGGCGCCGGCGCTGCGCAAGGTCTACGACCAGATGCCGGAGCCGCGCTACGTCATCTCGATGGGCTCCTGCGCCAATGGCGGCGGCTATTACCACTATTCCTATTCGGTGGTGCGCGGCTGCGACCGCATCGTGCCGGTCGACATCTATGTGCCCGGCTGTCCGCCGAGCGCCGAAGCGCTGCTCTACGGCATTCTTCTCTTGCAGAAGAAGATCCGCCGCACCGGCACGATCGAACGGTAAATCCATGACCGCATCCCTGAGCGAACTGTCGACCTATCTCGGCGAGAAGCTGATCGGCCGCGTGAACGAGGCTGATATCGCCTATGGCGAACTCACCATCCATGTCGAGCCGCGCGATCTGGTCGAGGTGATGACCTTCCTGCGCGACGATGCGCGCTGCCAGTTCATCTCGATCATCGATGTCTGCGGCGCCGACTATCCGTCGCGGGCCAAGCGTTTCGACGTCGTCTATCACCTGTTGTCGCCGAAGCAGAATGTGCGCGTCCGCGTCAAGGTGCAGGCCGACGAGGAAACCATGGTGCCGTCGATCACCGGCGTCTATCCCGGCGCCGACTGGTTCGAGCGCGAGACCTACGATCTCTACGGCGTTTTGTTCTCCGGCCATCCCGACCTGCGCCGCCTGCTGACCGACTATGGCTTCGAAGGCCATCCCTTGCGCAAGGATTTCCCGCTGACCGGCTTCGTCGAGGTGCGCTACGACGACGAGGCCAAGCGCGTTATCTATGAGCCGGTCGAGCTCAAGCAGGAATTCCGCAATTTCGATTTTCTGTCCCCGTGGGAAGGTACGGATTACGTGCTGCCGGGTGACGAGAAGGCAAAGCAGTAAATGGCTGAAACCTCCGTCCGCAACTTCAACATCAATTTCGGCCCGCAACACCCCGCGGCGCACGGCGTTTTGCGCCTTGTGCTGGAGCTGGACGGCGAAGTCGTCGATCGCGTCGATCCGCATATCGGACTGCTGCATCGCGGTACCGAAAAGCTGATCGAAGCCAAAACCTATCTGCAGGCGGTACCCTATCTCGACCGGCTCGACTATTGCGCGCCGATGAACCAGGAACATGCCTTTGCGCTGGCCGCCGAGCGTCTGCTCGGCATCGAGGTGCCGAAGCGTGGCCAGGTGATCCGCGTTCTCTACAGCGAGATCGGCCGCATCATGTCGCACATCCTCAATGTGACGACGCAGGCGATGGACGTCGGTGCGCTGACGCCGCCGCTGTGGGGCTTCGTCGAACGCGAAAAGCTGATGGTGTTCTATGAGCGCGCCTCCGGTTCGCGCATGCATGCCGCTTATTTTCGGCCCGGCGGCGTCCATCAGGACCTGCCGCGTCAACTGGTCGAGGACATCGGCAAGTGGATCGACCCGTTCCTGAAGTCGATCGACGACCTCGACCGGCTGCTGACCGGCAACCGCATCTTCAAGCAGCGCAATGTCGATATTGGCATCGTCTCGCTGGCGGATGCCTGGGCCTGGGGTTTTTCGGGCGTGATGGTGCGTGGCTCGGGTGCAGCCTGGGATCTGCGCAAGTCGCAACCCTATGAATGCTATTCGGAGATGGATTTCGATATTCCGATCGGCAAGAACGGCGACTGCTTCGACCGCTACCTCGTGCGCATGGAAGAAATGCGCCAGTCGGCGAAGATTATGCGCCAGTGCGTCGACCTTTTGCTCGGCAAGGAGAGCACCGGCCCGGTGTCGAACCTCGATGGCAAGGTGGTGCCGCCCAAGCGCCAGGCAATGAAGCGCTCGATGGAAGCGCTGATCCATCACTTCAAGCTCTACACCGAGGGTTATCGCGTGCCGGCCGGCGAGGTTTACGCCGCTGTCGAGGCGCCGAAGGGCGAATTCGGCGTCTATCTGGTTTCCGACGGCTCCAACAAGCCCTACCGCTGCAAGCTGCGCGCGCCGGGTTTCGCGCATCTGCAGGCGATGGATTTCCTCTGCCGCGGCCACATGCTGGCCGACGTCACCGCCGTTCTCGGCTCCCTCGACATCGTGTTTGGTGAGGTCGATCGCTAAATGTCAGTCCGCCGTCTCGCAGAAGCCAGCGTCCAGCCAGCATCCTTCGCCTTCAACCGGGCGAATGCCGCGGCTGCGAAGCAATGGATCAAGAAGTACCCGAAGGGCCGTGAACAGTCGGCCATCATCCCGCTTCTGATGATAGCACAGGAGCAGGAAGGTTGGGTGACGAAGGCGGCGATCGAGACGATCTCCGACATGCTCGGCATGCCGCGCATCCGCGGGCTGGAAGTCGCGACCTTCTACACGCAGTACCAGTTGAATCCGGTCGGCACGCGTGCGCACATCCAGGTCTGCGGCACCACGCCCTGCATGCTGCGCGGTTCGGAAGCGCTGATGGATGTCTGCCGCTCCAAAATCCATCACGACCAGTTCCACACCAACGACAAGGGAACCTTGTCCTGGGAAGAGGTGGAATGCCTCGGTGCCTGCGTCAACGCGCCGATGGTGATGATCTTCAAGGACACGTTCGAGGATCTGACGCCGGAACGCCTGGCTGAAATCATCGATCTCTATGACGCCGGCAAGGGTGCTGCGGTGGAACCGGGGCCGCAGAACGGCCGCACCGGCTCGGAGCCGGCCTCCGGCCTCACCACGCTGAAGAGCGAAAAGGCGATCCTCAAGTCGACCCGCGACAGGGAAGCCAGGGAGGCGGCCAAGGCCGCCAGGGCGGCACCCGACGCGATCGTCGCAGCGCCGGTGCCGGCGCCGGCCGCGGCCCCTGTCGCACCGTCCAACACCAGCAAGCCGAAGACCGACGCCCCTGAAACCAGCCCGGCGTTGAAGACGCCTTCAAAAACCAAGGTCGCGCCGGCGGTTGAAAAGGCGGCGAGTGTTGCCGCTCCACTGCATTCGGCCGCCAATGCCAACAAGGCAGACTCCAAAGTCGAGCAGGTTTCCAAGCAGCGCAGTGGCCCCATCACCAAGGCCGAGCCGGCCTCCGCCTTCAAGGCGCCAGAGGTCAAGGTACCGGCCGCCAAGCCGGCCAAACCGTCGCTCGGGGACAAGAACCGCCCGGCCGGCATCGACAGGCCGGCACAGGTCGATGACCTCAAACTGATCTCCGGCGTCGGCCCCAAGATCGAGGGCATCCTGCATAGGCTGGGCATCTTTACCTTCGCGCAGGTCGCGTCGTGGAAGAAGGCCGAACGCGAGTGGGTGGATGGCTATCTCTCTTTCCAGGGCCGCATCGATCGCGACGACTGGGTCAAGCAGGCCAAGGCGCTCGCCAAGGGTGGCGTCGCCGAATACATCCGCGTCTTCGGCAAGAAGCCGGTCTGAGGGACGAAAAATGCTCGGGGATAAAGACCGCATCTTCACCAATATCTACGGCCTGTTCGACAAGTCCTTGGCCGGCGCGATGGCGCGCGGCGCCTGGGATAACACGCCCGGCATCGTCGCCAAGGGCCGCGAGTGGATCGTCAACGAGATGAAGGCGTCGGGCCTGCGCGGCCGTGGCGGCGCCGGCTTCCCGACGGGCCTCAAATGGTCGTTCATGCCCAAGCAGAGCGATGGCCGGCCGAGCTATCTCGTCATCAACGCCGACGAATCCGAGCCCGGCACCTGCAAGGACCGCGACATCCTGCGCAACGACCCCCATACGCTGGTCGAGGGCGCGCTGCTTGCCGGTTTCGCCATGGGTGCGGTTGCCGCCTACATCTATGTGCGCGGCGAGTTCATCCGCGAGCGCGAGGCGCTGCAGCGCGCGATCGAGGAGGCCTATGAGGCCAAGCTGATCGGCAAGAACAACACCTCCGGCTACGATTTCGACATCTACATGCACCACGGCGCCGGCGCCTATATCTGCGGCGAGGAGACAGCACTTCTCGAAAGCCTCGAAGGCAAGAAGGGCCAGCCGCGGCTGAAGCCGCCATTCCCGGCCAATGTCGGCCTCTATGGCTGCCCGACCACGGTCAACAATGTCGAATCGATCGCGGTTGCGCCGACCATCCTGCGCCGCGGTGCGGCCTGGTTCTCGTCCTTCGGCCGGCCGAACAATGTCGGCACCAAGCTGTTTTGCATCTCCGGCCACGTCAACAATCCGTGCACGGTCGAAGAGGCGATGTCGATCCCGTTCCGCGAACTCATCGAGACGCATTGCGGCGGCATTCGCGGTGGCTGGGACAATCTTTTGGCGGTCATACCGGGGGGCGCTTCGGTGCCGCTGGTGCCGGCCGAACAGATCATCGACGCGCCGATGGATTTCGACGCGCTGCGCGATCTCAAATCCGGCCTTGGAACCGCGGCTGTCATCGTCATGGACAAGTCGACCGATGTCGTGAAGGCGATCGCGCGGCTTTCCTACTTCTACAAGCACGAGAGCTGCGGTCAGTGCACGCCATGCCGCGAAGGCACCGGCTGGATGTGGCGGGTGATGGAACGGCTGGTGCGCGGCGAGGCGCAGAAGCGCGAGATCGATATGCTGCTCGACGTCACCAAGCAGATCGAAGGCCATACGATCTGCGCGCTGGGCGACGCGGCGGCATGGCCGATCCAGGGCCTGATGCGGCATTTCCGCGGCGAAGTGGAGCGGCGCATCGACGAGTTTTCGCGCAATGCGCACCGGGCCGAGCCTGTGATGGTGGCGGCGGAATAGAAGAACGTTTTACGCGGACGAAAGTCCGCAGCGAAGGGCGGGGCGAACGACGAAACGACCAGGAGAACTCTATGGCGCCGTATTCGAACCCGCTGATGCCCAATTTGGACCAGATCGACAAGATGAACCAGGACTTGACCAGGATGATGCCGAAGGAGATGGCCAGTGCCGTCAACCTTTTCGTGCATCCTGTGGCGGGTGCGGCGGCGATGTCGGCGCTTGGCCTCGGGCTTGCCAATCATGCTTTCGGCGTCTGGCTGGGCGCGTTTTCAGGTGCGGCAGAAGCCTCGCAACGGCTGCTGCAGCCGATCGTCGATGATTTCGAGGCGCGCGTCGCGCAGTTCGATGATCCGAACTCTTCCTCCACCAAGGCGCGGGCGACGGCGAAAACCATGATCGCCGAGGCGCAGTCCTTCGCCAGGGAGGTCACCGATATTGCCGCCAAGGAAGCCGCAACTGCCGTGCCGGCCGCAAACGCCGCTCCAGCAACAAGCGGCGTCGGCGATGCGCTGTTGCCCGAGGATTTCAGGCAGCCCAAGGCCGTGGAGAAGCCGGCGAAACCGGCGGATCTCAAGGCGATATCGGGCATCGGGCCCAAGCTGGAAAAGGTTCTCAACGGCCTCGGCATCTGGACGTATGCCCAGATCGCGGCATGGACGCCGCAAGAGGTTGCCTGGGTCGAGGACTATCTGTCGCTCGGCGGCCGCATCGGCCGCGACGATTGGACAGCTCAAGCGGCGGCGCTCGCCGTCAAGAAGTGAATGAAGTGCCCGACGTGGTCTCGACCGCGTCCGGAAAAAGAGATTGCGGGAACTCCGCAGGGGTTTGAGGCGAATGGCAAAGCTCAAGGTCGACGGGAAAGAGATCACTGTACCCGACCACTACACGCTGCTGCAGGCGGCGGAAGACGCTGGCGCGGAAGTGCCGCGCTTCTGCTTCCATGAGCGGCTGTCGATCGCCGGCAATTGCCGCATGTGCCTGATCGAGGTGAAGGGCGGGCCGCCCAAGCCGCAGGCTTCCTGCGCCATGAACGTGCGCGACCTGCGTCCCGGCCCGAATGGCGAGGCGCCGGAAATCTTCACCAACACGCCGATGGTCAAGAAGGCCAGGGAAGGCGTGATGGAGTTCCTGCTGATCAACCATCCGCTGGATTGCCCGATCTGCGACCAGGGCGGCGAATGCGACCTGCAGGACCAGGCGATGGCTTTCGGCGTCGATTCCTCGCGCTATCACGAGAACAAGCGCGCGGTCGAAGACAAATACATCGGACCGCTGGTGAAGACGGTGATGAACCGCTGCATTCACTGCACGCGCTGCGTCCGCTTCACCACCGAAGTCGCCGGCATTTCCGAACTGGGCCTGATCGGCCGTGGCGAGGATGCCGAGATCACCACCTATCTCGAACAGGCGATGACCTCGGAGCTGCAGGGCAATGTCATCGACCTTTGCCCGGTCGGCGCGCTGACCTCGAAGCCATTCGCCTTCCAGGCGCGGCCGTGGGAGCTGACCAAGACCGAATCCATCGACGTGATGGATGCGGTCGGCTCGGCGATCCGCGTCGATAGCCGGGGCCGCGAAGTGATGCGCATCCTGCCGCGCGTCAACGAGGCGGTGAACGAGGAGTGGATCTCCGACAAGACCCGCTTCATCTGGGACGGCCTGCGCACGCAGCGCCTTGACCGCCCCTATGTGCGCAAGGACGGCAGGCTGGTTGCTGCCAGCTGGGCCGAGGCCTTCGCCGCGATCAAGGACGCGGTGTCGAAGACGGCGCCCGAAAAGATCGGCGCTATCGCGGGCGATCTCGCCGCCGTCGAAGAAACCTATGCGCTCAAGCTGCTGATGGCTTCGCTCGGCTCGAAGAATACCGATTGCCGCCAGGATGGCGCCGCACTCGATCCGGCGCTGGGCCGTGCGAGCTATATCTTCAACCCGACCATCGAAGGCATCGAGCAGGCCGATGCGGTGCTGATCATCGGCGCCAACCCACGTTATGAAGCCTCGGTGCTCAATGCGCGCATCCGCAAGCGCTGGCGGACCGGCAATCTGCCGGTCGGCGTCATCGGCGATGTCGGCGATACCCGCTACGATTACGAACAGCTGGGCGCCGGGCCGGATTCGCTTGGGGATTTGGCCAACGGCAATGGCAAGTTCTTCCAGACGCTGAAGAAGGCGACACACCCGCTGATCATCGTGGGACAGGGCGCGCTGGCGCGTGCCGATGGCGCGGCCGTGCTCGGTCAGGCGGCCAAGCTCGCGGCCGCCGTCAACGCTGCTCGCGCAGACTGGAACGGCTTTGCCGTGCTGCACAATGCGGCCGGGCGCGTCGGCGGTCTCGATCTCGGCTTCGTGCCGGGCGAGGGCGGCAGAAACGTTGCCGGCATGCTGGGCGAAATGGAGCTCTTGTTCCTGCTCGGCGCCGACGAGATCGACATGGCCAAGACCGGCGGCGCCTTCGTCGTCTATATCGGCACGCATGGCGACCAGGGCGCGCACCGCGCCAATGTCATCCTGCCGGCGGCCGCCTACACGGAAAAATCGGCCACCTATGTCAACACCGAAGGGCGTGTGCAGCAGACCAACCGCGCCGGCTTCGCGCCGGGCGAGGCGCGCGAGGACTGGGCGATCCTGCGGGCGCTGTCGGATGTGCTGGGCAAGAAACTGCCGTTCGATTCGCTGCCGCAGCTGCGCGCCAAGCTTTATGGCGAATACCCGCATCTGGCCCGTATCGACCAGGTCGCGGCCGGCAATGCCGAGGATATCGCCGAGGTGGCGAAGCTCGGCGGACGGCTGAACAAGGGCACCTTCACCTCGCCGGTGAAGGATTTCTACCTGACCAACCCGATCGCGCGGGCATCGGCCGTGATGGCGGAATGCTCGGCACTGGCCAAGAGCGGCTTCAAGCAGGCGGCGGAATAAGCATGGACACTTTCTTCTCCTTCTACGTGCTGCCGGCGCTGCTGATCCTGTTGAAGTCAGTCGTGCTGATCGTCGTTCTTTTGATCTTCGTCGCCTACATCCTCTACGCCGACCGCAAGATCTGGGCGGCGGTGCAATTGCGCCGTGGCCCGAACGTCGTCGGCCCCTGGGGCACGCTGCAGGCTTTCGCCGATCTGTTGAAGTTCGTCTTCAAGGAGCCGGTCATCCCGTCCGGCGCCAACAAGGGCGTGTTTCTGCTGGCGCCGCTGGTGTCGGCCGTGCTGGCGATCTCGGCCTGGGCGGTCATCCCGGTCAGCCACGGCTGGGCGATCGCCAACGTCAATGTCGGCATCCTCTATGTCTTCGCCATCTCCTCGCTCGAGGTCTACGGCGTGATCATGGGCGGCTGGGCGTCGAACTCGAAATATCCGTTCCTCGGCGCGCTGCGCTCGGCCGCGCAGATGGTGTCCTACGAAGTCTCGATCGGCTTCGTCATCGTCACCGTTCTGCTCACCGCCGGCTCGCTCAACCTCACCGATATCGTGCTGTCGCAGCATGATGGAATTGGTACGCGGCTTGGCCTGCCCAACACCTTCCTCGACTGGAACTGGCTGGCGCTGTTCCCGATGTTCATCATCTTCTTCATCTCGGCGCTGGCCGAGACGAACCGCCCGCCCTTCGATCTGGTCGAAGCCGAATCGGAACTGGTCGCCGGCCACATGGTCGAATATTCGTCGACCCCGTTCCTTTTGTTCTTCCTCGGCGAGTATGTCGCCATCGTGCTGATGTGCGCGCTGGCCACCATCCTGTTCCTCGGCGGCTGGCTGCCTCCGTTCGACTTCGCGCCGTTCACCTGGGTGCCGGGCGTCATCTGGTTCGTGCTGAAAGTCTGCTTCGTGTTCTTCGGCATCTCCATGGTGAAGGCCTTCGTGCCGCGCTACCGCTACGACCAATTGATGCGGCTTGGCTGGAAAGTGTTCCTGCCGATCTCGCTGTTCATGGTGGTCGCCACCGCGGCCTTCCTCAAGATCACGGGGTTTGCGTGATGTCCGCTCTTTCCCAAGCCGCCAAATCGCTGCTGCTGCAGGATTTCGTCAGCGCCTTCTTCCTGTCGATGCGCCAGTTCTTCGCGCCGAAGGAGACGATCAACTATCCGCACGAGAAGGGGCCGACCAGCCCGCGCTTCCGCGGCGAGCATGCGTTGCGCCGTTACCCGAACGGCGAGGAACGCTGCATTGCCTGCAAATTGTGCGAGGCGATCTGCCCGGCGCAGGCCATCACCATCGAGGCCGGCCCGCGCCGCAACGACGGCACCCGCCGCACGGTGCGCTACGACATCGACATGGTGAAGTGCATCTATTGCGGCTTCTGCCAGGAAGCCTGCCCGGTCGACGCCATTGTCGAGGGGCCGAATTTCGAGTTCGCGACGGAGACGCGCGAGGAACTCTACTACGACAAGGACAGACTGTTGGCGAATGGCGACCGGTGGGAGCGCGAGCTGGCGCGCAACATCTCGCTGGACTCGCCCTACCGCTGATATTTGACGCATGGACGGGGCGAGGGGCCTCGTCTAAGGACACAACGAAACTTGCGGCCTGAGGCGGCAAACATCGAAACAGGACGGTTGTCCTGTTTGTACAGGAAACCCGGGGGATCCCCAATGTTGAGTGGACTAGAGGCGGCCTTTTTCTACCTCTTCGCCTTTGTCGCGGTGGCATCGGCGTTCATGGTCATTTCGTCGCGCAACCCCGTGCATTCGGTGCTGTTCCTGATCCTGACCTTCTTCAACGCCGCCGGCCTGTTCATGCTGACCGGCGCCGAGTTCCTGGCGATGATCCTGCTCGTCGTCTATGTCGGCGCGGTGATGGTTCTGTTCCTGTTCGTCGTCATGATGCTCGACGTCGATTTCGCCGAACTGAAGAGCGGCGCCCTGCAATATGCGCCGATCGGCGCGCTGGTCGGGCTGATCCTGGCGGCGGAGCTGATCGTGGTTCTCGGCGGCTACACCTTCGCGCCGCAGCTCGCTTCGACGGTCTCCAAGCCCATTCCGGATCTTGCCACGCGGACCAACACCGCCGCGCTCGGCGACATCCTCTATACCGACTACCTCTACTATTTCCAGATTTCGGGCCTCGTGCTGCTGGTCGCCATGATCGGCGCCATCGTGCTGACGCTGCGCCACAAGCCAGGCGTCAAGCGGCAGTCGATCGCAGCCCAGGTCGGCCGCACACCGGCGACCGGCATGGAAATCCGCAAGGTCAAGACAGGCGAGGGACTCTGAGATGGTTGTCGGCATCGCACATTATCTGACCGTATCGGCTGTTCTGTTCACGCTCGGCGTGTTCGGCATCTTCCTGAACCGCAAGAACGTCATCGTCATCCTGATGTCGGTCGAGCTGATCCTGCTGGCGGTCAACATCAACTTCGTCGCCTTTTCGGCAGCACTCGGCGATCTGGTCGGCCAGGTGTTCGCGCTGTTCGTGCTGACGGTCGCGGCGGCCGAAGCCGCCATCGGACTTGCCATTCTCGTCGTCTTCTTCCGCAACCGCGGCTCGATCGCGGTCGAAGACGTGAACATGATGAAGGGTTGACGGAACCACCATGTATCAGGCCATCGTCTTCCTTCCCCTGCTCGGCTTCCTGATCGTCGGCCTGTTCGGCACGTCGCTCGGCGCCAAGGCGTCCGAATACATCACCTCGGGTTTCCTGGTGGTCGCGGCCGTGCTGTCGTGGGTCGCGTTCTTCACCGTCGGTTTCGGCCATGGCGAGGTGTTCACCGTGCCCGTGCTGCGCTGGATACAGTCGGGTGGGCTGGAAGCGTCCTGGGCGCTCCGGATCGACACGCTGACGGTGGTCATGCTGGTGGTGGTCAACACCGTGTCGGCGCTGGTCCACATCTATTCGATCGGCTACATGCACCACGATCCGAACCGGCCGCGCTTCTTCGCTTATCTGTCGCTGTTCACCTTCGCCATGCTGATGCTGGTGACGGCGGACAACCTCGTGCAGATGTTTTTCGGCTGGGAAGGGGTGGGGCTGGCGTCCTATCTGCTGATCGGCTTCTGGTACAAGAAGCCGTCGGCCAATGCCGCGGCAATCAAGGCCTTTGTCGTCAACCGTGTCGGCGATTTCGGCTTCGCGCTCGGCATCTTCGGCGTGTTCGTGCTGTTCGGCTCGGTCAATCTGGGCACCATCTTCGCCAATGCGGCGACGTTCATCCCCGCTGAAGGCGCGCCGCAGGGTGCCGCGGTGCTGACTTTCCTTGGCCATGCGCTGGACAAGCAGGCGGCCATGACGATCGTCTGCCTGCTCCTGTTCATGGGTGCCATGGGCAAGTCGGCGCAAGTGCCGCTGCACACCTGGCTGCCGGACGCCATGGAAGGCCCGACGCCGGTTTCGGCCCTGATCCATGCCGCCACCATGGTGACGGCGGGCGTGTTCATGCTGGCGCGGTTGTCGCCGCTGTTCGAACTGTCGCATTCGGCGCTGACTGTCGTGACCTTCATCGGTGCCTTCACGGCCTTCTTCGCGGCCACCGTCGGTCTGGTCCAGAACGACATCAAGCGCGTCATCGCCTATTCGACCTGCTCGCAGCTCGGCTACATGTTCGTGGCGCTCGGCGTCGGCGCCTATGGCGCGGCGATCTTCCACCTGTTCACGCATGCCTTCTTCAAGGCGCTGCTGTTCCTCGGCTCGGGCTCGGTCATCCATGCCGTGTCCGACGAGCAGGACATGCGCAAGATGGGCGGCCTCAGGAAACTGATCCCGACCACCTACTGGATGATGGTGATCGGCACGCTGGCGCTGACCGGCGTCGGCATTCCGGTGACGGTCATCGGCACCGCCGGCTTCTTCTCCAAGGACGCCATCATCGAGAGCGCCTTTGCCGGCCACAATTCGGTTGCCGGCATGGCCTTCGTGCTTTTGGTCATCGCCGCCTGCTTCACCTCCTTCTACTCCTGGCGGCTGATCTTCATGACCTTCCACGGCAAGCCGCGGGCGAGCCATGAGGTGATGCACCATGTCCATGAATCGCCGCCGGTGATGCTGGTGCCGCTGTTCATCCTGGCTGCCGGCGCGCTGTTTGCCGGCGTCATCTTCCACAACGCCTTCATCGGCGAGGGCTATGCCGAGTTCTGGAAGGCATCGCTGTTCACATTGCCTGACAATCACATCCTGCACGACATCCATGAATTGCCGCTGTGGGTCGAACTGTCGCCCTTCATCGCCATGCTGATCGGCTTCGCGCTGGCCTGGAAATTCTACATCCGCTCGCCGGAAATGCCGGTCAACCTGGCCGCGCAGCATCGCGGGCTCTACGCCTTCCTGCTCAACAAGTGGTATTTCGACGAGCTCTACGACTTCCTGTTCGTGCGGCCCGCCAAGCGCCTCGGCCACTTCCTGTGGAAGACCGGCGACGGCACCGTCATCGACGGCCTCGGCCCCGACGGTATTTCGGCGCGCGTCGTCGATGTCACCAACCGCGTCGTCAAGCTGCAGACCGGCTATCTCTACCACTACGCCTTCGCCATGCTGATCGGCGTTGCCGCACTCGTCACCTGGATGATGCTCTGATGACCGCCTGGCCAATCCTCTCGCTGGTCACCTTCCTGCCGCTGGTTGGTGTGCTGCTTATCCTGTTCATCAATGACGACAGCGAAAATGCACGCCGCAACATCCGCGCCATCGCGCTGTTGACGACGACGTTCACGTTCATCATCTCGCTGTTCATCTGGACCGGATTCGACAATTCGCAGTCCGGCTTCCAGTTCGTCGAGAAGGTCGCCTGGCTCGATTCCGGCATTTCCTACCATATGGGCGTCGACGGCATCTCGATGCTGTTCGTCATCCTGACGACCTTCCTGATGCCGCTCTGCATTCTGGCCTCGTGGGAATCGATCGAGAAGCGCGTCAAGGCCTACATGATTGCCTTCCTGCTGCTCGAAACGCTGATGATCGGCGTGTTCTGCGCGCTGGACATCGTGCTGTTCTACGTCTTCTTCGAAGCCGGCCTGATCCCGATGTTCATCATCATCGGCGTCTGGGGCGGCAAGCGGCGCGTCTACGCCTCGTTCAAGTTCTTCCTCTACACGCTCGCCGGTTCGGTGCTGATGCTGCTCGCCATCATGGCGATGTTCTTCCAGTCCGGAACAACCGACATCCCGACGCTGCTGACCCACAACTTCCCGGCCAACATGCAGACCTGGCTATGGCTTGCCTTCTTCGCCTCCTTCGCGGTGAAGATGCCGATGTGGCCGGTGCACACCTGGCTGCCCGACGCGCACGTCGAGGCGCCGACGGCGGGCTCCGTCATCCTGGCCGGCATCCTGTTGAAAATGGGCGGGTACGGCTTCCTGCGCTTCTCCTTGCCGATGTTCCCGCTGGCTTCGGAAATGTTCGCGCCGCTGGTCTTCGCTCTGTCCGTCGTCGCCATCATCTACACCTCGCTGGTGGCGCTGATGCAGGAGGACATGAAGAAGCTGATCGCCTATTCGTCGGTTGCTCATATGGGCTTCGTCACCATGGGCATCTTCGCCATGAACCAGGAAGGCGTGCAGGGCGCGATCTTCCAGATGCTCAGCCACGGCCTCGTCTCCGGCGCGCTGTTCCTGTGCGTCGGCGTCATCTACGACCGCATGCACACACGTGAGATCGCGGCCTATGGCGGGCTGGTCAACAACATGCCGAAATACGCCACGGTGTTCCTGATCTTCACCATGGCCAATGTCGGCCTGCCCGGTACCAGCGGCTTCGTCGGCGAGTTCCTGACCATGCTCGGCGTGTTCCGGGTCAACACATGGGTGGCGTTCTTCGCCGCCACCGGCGTCATCCTGTCGGCCGCCTACGCGCTCTGGCTCTACCGCCGGGTGATCTTCGGCGCACTGACCAAGGAGAGCCTTAAGGGACTGCTCGACCTGTCGCCGCGCGAGAAGGTGATCATCTACCCGCTGGTCGTGCTGGTCATCTTCTTCGGCGTCTATCCCGCCCCGGTCTTCGACGCGACGGCCCAATCGGTCAAGTCGCTCGTCACCAATGTCACTGCATCCATCGGCGCCGCGCAGACCGCGGCGGCGAACTGACCAGAGGTTTTGCGAACCATGACGCCGGACCTTCTCTCCAGCCTGTCGCTCTCGACGCCAGAGCTGATCCTTGCCGTCGGCGCGCTGGCGCTGCTGATGGTCGGAGCCTATTCGCGCGCCAACACGGCCAACACGGTAACCGGCCTCGCGGTTGCCGTGCTGGCGATCGCGGGCGCCTGGCTGATCTTCCGAACCGGGCAGGGCAGCGCTTATGGCAATGCCTTCATCCAGGATTCCTTCGGCCGCTTCATGAAGGTGCTGGCACTGGTCGGCTCGGCGGTGACGCTGGTGATGTCGATGCGCTTCGCCAAGGCTGAACGCTTCGACAAGTTCGAATATCCGGTGCTGATCCTGCTGTGCACGCTCGGCATGATGCTGATGATCTCGGCCAACAGCATGATCGGCCTCTATCTCGGCCTCGAGCTGCAGTCGCTGGCGATCTATGTGCTGTGCGCGATCAACCGCGACAATCTGCGCTCGACCGAAGCGGGCCTCAAATATTTCGTTCTCGGTGCGCTGTCGTCGGGCATGCTGCTCTATGGCATCAGCCTGGTCTACGGCTACACCGGCAACACCGGCTTCCAGGAAATCGCCACGGCACTCGGCAGCGGCGAGCGCCAGCTTGGCCTCGTTTTCGGCCTCGTCTTCGTGCTGGCCGGCCTTGCCTTCAAGATTTCCGCGGTGCCGTTCCACATGTGGACGCCTGACGTCTATGAGGGCGCGCCGACTCCGGTGACGGCCTTCCTGGCGGCGGCGCCGAAAATGGCGGCGATGGCACTGATCGTGCGCGTCACCATGGGCGCGTTCAAGCCAATCGCCGCCGACTGGCAGCAGATCATCGTCTTCATCTCGATCGCCTCGATGGCACTCGGCTCCTTCGCCGCAATCGGGCAGACCAACATCAAGCGCCTGATGGCCTATTCCTCGATTGGCCATATGGGTTACGCGCTGGTCGGCCTTGCCGCCAACAGCCAGGCCGGCGTGCGCGGCGTTGCCATCTACATGCTGATCTATCTGGTGATGACGCTCGGCACCTTCGCCTTCATCCTCGCCATGCGGCGCAAGGAAGGCAATGTCGAGCAGATCAGCGACCTGGCCGGCCTGTCGTCGACCAATCCGGTCATGGCGACGATCCTGACCATCCTGATGTTCTCACTCGCCGGCATTCCACCGCTCGCCGGCTTCTGGGGGAAATGGTACGTCTTCCTCGCCGCCATCAACGCCAATCTCTACGTGCTGGCGATCATCGGCGTGCTGGCCTCGGTAGTGGGCGCCTATTACTATTTGCGCATCATCAAGATCATGTGGTTCGACGAACCGGTCGGCGGCTTCGTGCCGATGGCGACGGAATTGCGTGTCGTGCTCGGCGTCTCCGGCGCCTTCGTGCTGTTCTACGTGTTGATCGGTGGGCCGATCGGCACCTATGCCGAAGCCGCCGCCAAGACGTTTTTCTAGACGGCATGGCATTTCGGCTGGCTCCAACCTCGGCGTCGGAAGGGTTCCGGCTCGAGGCGCATGAGAGCGTCGGCTCCACCAATGCGCTGGCACTGGACCACGCAAGGGCAGGCGACGCCGGCAAATTGTGGGTCGTTTCCAAGAAGCAGGAAAGCGGGCGTGGCCGGCGCGGCCGCGTCTGGGCGACCCCGGAAGGCAACCTGGCGGCGACGCTGCTCGTCATCACCAAGGCAGAGCTTCGCCTTGCCGCGACATTGGGCTTCGTCGCAGGACTGGCGCTGGCCGATGCACTCGATGCCGTGGTGCCGAAGGGCCGGATCGCCATTGGCCTCGACGGTGGCAGCGAAGGAAAAAACCGTTTCGAGCTGAAATGGCCGAACGACGTGCTTGCCTCCGGCGCCAAGCTGGCCGGCATCCTGCTGGAATCGGCAATCCTCGAGGGCGGCCGTTTCGGAGTGGCGGTCGGCATCGGCGTCAATGTGGTGGCGTACCCTGAGGATTTGCCGTATCCCGCAACTTCCTTGCGCGCGCTGGGCGCGGCATGCGATGCGGAAACACTGTTCCTGGCGCTGTCGGATGCCTGGAGCGAGAATGCCCGATTGTGGGATGAGGGGCGCGGACTTGCCGCCGTCAGGCGACGGTGGCTTGATCGTGCCGCGGGGCTCGGCGGCGAGGTTGCCGTCAGAATTGACGGTAATGTGGTGCGCGGGGTGTTTGAGACCATTGACGAGGACTGCCGTTTCGTGATCCGCGACGATGAAGGTTCGGTTCGGACGATCGCCGCCGGCGATGTGCATTTCGGCGCGGTCGCTTCGGCCAGGGCATAGGGCCGTTCATGAACGGTTCTAACTGTTTGTTTTTGCGCAACTCCGGTGGGAAAACCGTTACACACTTTTCCCGGAATTGCTTTTTGAGCTTGGCCTGAGGGCCAGGAAGGGACAAATCATGGCGAAAGCGGAAAACGCCGAACTCGTCTTCGTGCCGCTCGGCGGCGTCGGCGAGATCGGCATGAACTTCGCTCTTTACGGCTACGGACCGCCCAGCGCGCGCGAATGGATCGTCATCGATGTCGGAGTGACCTTCCCCGATGCCAGCCTGCCGGGCGTCGACCTGGTGCTGCCCGACACGCGCTTCATCGAGGAGAACCTCGCCAATCTGCGCGGCATCATCATCACGCATGCGCATGAAGACCATTACGGCGCGCTGCTCGACACATGGCCGAAGCTGAAGGCGCCGGTCTGGATGACGCCGTTCAGCGCCGGCCTGCTGGAAGCCAAGCGGCAAGGCGAGCAGGGCGCACCGAAAATACCGGTCACGATCTACCGGGCGGGCGAGAAATTCACCGTCGGCCCCTTCGAGATCGAAGCCATTCCGGTCGCGCACTCGATTCCCGAGCCGATGTCGCTGGCGATCACCTCGCCGGCAGGCACCGTCATCCATACCGGTGACTGGAAGATCGATCCGGAGCCGACGATCGGGCCGAAGACCGACGAGGCGCGTTTCCGCGCCTATGGCGACAAGGGCGTTCTGGCGCTGATCTGCGATTCGACCAATGCGCTGCGCGAAGGCGAGTCGCCTTCGGAAGTGGCTGTGGGCGAGGGCCTCAAGGGCGTCATCCAGGCTGCCAAGGGCCGTGTCGCCGTCACCACGTTCTCCTCCAATGTAGGACGCATCGTCTCGATCGCCAAAGCGGCCCGCGATGCCGGACGCCAGTGCCTGGTGCTTGGCCGTTCGCTGAAGCGGGTCATCGATGTGGCCGGCGAACTTGGCTACATGGACGGTCTGCCGGAGTTCATCGCCGAGGAGGATTTTGGTTTCATCCCGCGCGAAAACCTGGTCATCATCTGCACCGGCAGCCAGGGCGAGCCGCTGGCCGCACTGGCCAAGCTGTCGCGCGAAGAGATGAAGTCGGTGTCGCTGACGGCAGGCGACACGGTGGTGTTTTCCTCGCGTACGATTCCCGGCAACGAGAAGGCGATCCTCGAGATCAAGAACCGTCTCATCGACCTCGGCGTCAAGATCATCGAGGACGGCGATGCGCTGGTGCATGTCTCCGGCCATCCGCGGCGCAGCGAATTGCGCAAGATGTATGAATGGGTGCGCCCGCAGATCGGCGTTCCCGTGCATGGCGAGGCGGCACATCTGGTGGCGCAGGGCTCGCTGATGTCGACATCGGGCATCGGCCAGGTGGCGCAGGTGCGCGACGGCGACATGCTCAGGCTTGCTCCCGGCCCAGCCACCATCATGGATCAGGTGCCGTTCGGCCGTATCTACAAGGATGGCAGACTGATCGGCACCGATCAGGCGATGGGCATCCGCGACCGGCGCAAATTGTCCTTTGCCGGCCACGTGGCGGTCAATGTCGTGCTGGACGACAAATATGAGCTTGCCGGCGACCCCGATTTGGTCGCCATCGGTGTCGCCGAGGCCGATGGCCGTGGCGAGTCGCTGGAAGATCTGATGATCGATGCGGCAATCGGCGCGGTGGACTCGATCCCCCGTCAGCGCCGAAAAGACCTCGACCTGGTGCAGGAAGCAGTGCGGCGCGCCGTACGCGGGGCCGCCAACGAAGCCTGGGGCAAGAAGCCGCTGGTGACTGTATTCGTCACAAGGTGACGAAAGGGAGTAGGGGAATAAGGGAGTAGGGGAGTAGGAAGAGCAAACAGCCGACATATCTGTCTTTTCCCCTACTCCCTTACTCCCCTATTCCCTTACTCCCTTAGCTGGGAGTGCCTATGCTCGGACGTCTGAACCATGTCGCGCTTGCCGTGCCGGATCTGGCTGCTGCCGTAGCGGCCTACCGCAACACGCTCGGCGCGGAGGTGACGGCGCCGCAGGCACTGCCGGAGCACGGGGTGACGGTGGTGTTCGTCAATGTCGGCAACACCAAGGTCGAACTTCTGGCGCCTTTGGGCGAGGGATCGCCGATCGCCGCCTTCCTGGAGAAGAACCCCTCCGGCGGCATGCATCACCTTTGCTATGAGGTCGACGACATCCTGGCCGCGCGCGATCAGCTCAAGGCCGCCGGCGCCCGCGTGCTGGGCGACGGCAACCCGAGGATCGGCGCGCACGGCAAGTCGGTGCTGTTCCTGCATCCGAAGGATTTCTTCGGCACGCTGATCGAACTGGAGCAATCATGAGCTGGGTTTCGTTCACCGCCCTGTTTTTCGCGACCTGGTGGGTGGTGCTGTTCGCCGTGCTGCCGTTCAGCGTGAGGACGCAGGACGACGATCACGACGTGACGCTCGGCACGGTTCCGAGCGCGCCGCGTGGGCCTCACATGTTGCGCGCCGTGATCCGCACCACCATCGCCACCGCGATCCTGATGGGCATTTTCTATGGCCTGACGCATGGGCTGGGATACAGCCTCAACGACATCCCGCACATCGTGCCGGAATTCAGCCAGACGCCGGCTAAATAGACTGTCCAGCGACGGCGTTTTCATATGTCGGAACCGGGCGGGTTTCGGCGGGGAATGTCGTGCCGTTTTGCGGCCTGACGAGCGCTGACGCTGGGTAAGGTGGTTTGGCAACGCGTTGCGCTAAGCAGATGATTGCACAAAAAAAAGCAAGGCACGAGGCCTTGCAATTTAAACGCGTCCGATCTGTTTCCGGTTTCCGGCGGCAGCGAGTAACCGCGCCTAGATCGCATCCTCCCAAGACTTTGACCGCGTAGGAGAGCAGATTTTTTTCTGCCCTCTCGGTTATCGAGGTACATTAGCCTAAGGCGAATGAAAATGTCACGAAGAATTTTGCCTTGAAACGGGCATTCTCGTGCTGCACTGCACAATAGTGTGGCAGGCGTTGCTTGGCGAACGATCACCAAGACGCGCACAGTGACCGGGAGGCCTTGCAGCGCCATGGGTCTTCTGGACGGGCGAACGGCGGTGCGACGCTTCTGATCCCGGCTACCCATGTTTTTTGGAAATCGATTCCGCTTTTCGGGCCGAAGCGTCCGGGTTCCCATTCCGCCTTGAAATGGCTATGAAGCCGGGTCAAGCAAGCCAAAGTCGCGCCGATTCTGACGCGGCCCTCCTCACTCACGGACCTGTCCATGCGTTTGTCGCGCTATTTCCTGCCGATCCTCAAAGAAAATCCGCGCGAGGCCGAGATCGTCTCGCACCGGCTGATGCTGCGCGCCGGCATGATCCGCCAGCAGGGGCAGGGCAGTTTCTCGTGGCTGCCGCTCGGCAAGCGGGTGCTGGACAAGGTCTGCCGCATCATCCGCGAGGAGCAGGATCGCGCCGGTGCGCTGGAAATCCTGATGCCGACCATCCAGTCGGCCGATCTGTGGCGCGAAAGCGGCCGCTATGACGACTACGGCAAGGAGATGCTGCGCATCAAGGACCGGCAGGACCGCGACATGCTCTACGGCCCGACCAATGAGGAAGTGGTCACCGAGATCGTCCGCGCCTATGTGAAGTCCTACAAGGACCTGCCGCTCAATCTCTACCACATCCAGTGGAAGTTCCGCGACGAAGTGCGGCCGCGCTTCGGCGTCATGCGGTCGCGCGAGTTCCTGATGAAGGACGCCTATTCCTTCGACCTCGACTTCGAAGGCGCCAGGGCGGCCTACAACAGGATGTTCGTGTCCTATCTCCGGACTTTTACGCGCATGGGGCTGCAGGCAATACCGATGCGGGCCGACACCGGGCCGATCGGCGGCGATCTCAGCCATGAATTCATCATCCTGGCCGACACCGGCGAGAGCCAGGTCTACTGCCACCGCGACTATCTTGCGCTCGATGTGCCCGGCGCCAACACCGATTTTGCCAACGACGCCGAGATCGCCGACATCGTCAAGACATGGACGACGCCCTACGCCGCCACCGACGAGATGCATGACGAGGCGGCGTGGGAGAAGATCGGCGAGAGCGACAAGGTTTCGGCGCGCGGCATCGAGGTCGGCCACATCTTCCATTTCGGCGACAAATATTCCAAGCCCATGGGCGCCAAGGTGACCGGACCCGACGGCAAGGATCATTTCGTCTCCGGCGGCTCCTACGGCATCGGTCCGTCGCGGCTGGTCGCGGCGATCATCGAAGCCAGCCATGACGACAACGGCATCATCTGGCCGGAGGCGGTGGCGCCGTTCGACATCGGACTGATCAACATGAAGGCGGGCGACGCCGAGTGCGACGGCGTCTGCGACGAACTGCATGCCGCTTTCGTCGCCGCCGGCAAGGACGTGCTCTACGACGACACCGACCAGCGGCCCGGCGGCAAGTTCGCCACCGCCGACCTGATAGGCCTTCCCTGGCAAGTGATCGTCGGACCGCGCGGTGTCGCCGCCGGCGAGATCGAGATCAAGAACCGCAAGACCGGCGAGCGCGAGACGCTGCCGATCGCGGACGCGAAGAAGCGCTTCGGTGTCGCCGCATGAGCGAGGCGGTGGCGGCAAGATCGGTCGGCGCCGGACCCTTTTCCATCTTCGAGCGCATGGTCGCCTGGCGCTATCTGCGCTCGCGGCGCAAGGAGACGGTGATCTCGGTGATCGCCTCGATCTCGTTCCTCGGCATCATGCTGGGCGTCGCCACGCTGATCGTGGTCATGGCGGTGATGAACGGTTTCAGGGCGGAGCTTTTGACGCGCATCCTCGGCGTCAACGGCCACCTGATCGTGCAGCCGCTCGATTCGCCGCTGGAGGACTATGCGCAGGTCGCCAGCCGCATCAACGGTGTAGCAGGCGTCAAATACGCCATCCCGCTGATCGATGGCCAGGTGCTTGCGCAAGGCAATGTCGGCGGCGGAACCGGAGCGCTGGTTCGCGGCATACGCGGCGAGGATCTAAGCAAGATCGCCATCGTTGCCAGCAACATCAAGCAGGGTTCGATCGCCGATTTCGATTCTGGCGAGGGCGTTGCCATCGGCAAGCGCATGGCTGAGAATCTCGGCCTGACGCTTGGCGATACCATCACCTTGATTTCGCCCGACGGCGACGTGACGCCGATCGGCACCACGCCGCGCATGAAGGGCTACAAGATCGCGGCGATCTTCGAAGTCGGCATGTCCGAATATGACACGTCCATCGTCTACATGCCGTTTTCCGAAGCGCAGCTTTATTTCAACATGGACGGGCGGGCGCAAACGATCGAGATTTATGTCGACAATCCAGACGATGTCGATGCGCTGAAACCGAAAGTGGAGGCGGCGGCGCAGCGGCCGATCGACATGGTCGATTGGCGCCAGCGCAACGAGACCTTCTTCTCCGCGCTGCAGGTCGAACGCAACGTCATGTTCATGATCCTGACGCTGATCGTGCTGGTGGCGGCGCTGAACATCATCTCCGGCCTGATCATGCTGGTGAAGGACAAGGGCCACGACATCGCCATCCTGCGCACCATGGGGGCGTCGCGCGGCGCCATCCTGCGCATCTTCCTGATGACGGGTGCGGCGATCGGCGTGACCGGCACGCTTGCCGGTGTGCTGCTCGGCGTACTGATCTGCACCAACATCGAATCGATCCGCCAGTTCTTCTCGTGGATGACCGGTAAGGTGCTGTTCAATCCTGAACTCTATTTCCTCAGCCAGTTGCCGGCGAAGATGGATCCGCGCGAGACGACCTATGTCGTCCTGATGGCGCTCGGCCTGTCCTTCCTGGCAACGGTGTTTCCGGCATGGCGCGCCGCGCGTCTCGATCCGGTCGAAGCCTTGAGGTACGAATAGTGGCCGAGGTCATTATCGAGCTGAAGAGCGTCGAGCGGCACTACGTCCAGGGACCGCGAAAGCTCACCATTCTCAATGGTGCGGACTTCTCGCTGAAGCGCGGCGAGATGGTGGCGCTGGTGGCGCCGTCTGGCACCGGCAAATCGACGCTGCTGCACACCGCCGGCCTGCTGGAGCGTCCCGACGCCGGCGACGTCATCCTGGCCGGCCGCGCCTGCGGGCGGCTGTCCGACGACGAGCGCACGGCGATCCGCCGCAACGATGTCGGCTTCGTCTACCAGTTCCATCATCTGCTGCCGGAATTCTCGGCGCTGGAAAACATCATGATGCCGCAGCTCATCAAGGGGCTCAGCCGCAAGGACGCGGCCGAGCGCGCGGCGCAGCTGCTCGATTACATGCAGATCGGCAAACGCGCGGCGCACCGGCCGTCCGAGCTCTCCGGCGGCGAACAGCAGCGCGTCGCCATTGCGCGTGCGGTCGCCAATGCGCCGCTGGTACTGCTGGCGGACGAGCCGACCGGCAATCTCGACCCGGTCACCGCGTCCTATGTGTTCGAGGCGCTGGCGGCGCTGGTCAAGCAATCGGGCCTCGCGGCGCTGATCGCCACCCACAATCACGAACTGGCATCGCGCATGGACCGGCGCGTCACGCTAGCCGACGGCAAAGTGGTGCCGCTCTAGGGCACGGCGATACTGGGGTGAGGCCGGCCTGCGAAAGGCGGCTTCCTGCGCTTCCCGTTCTACCCCGTCGCGGTAGAATGGTGCTCGCGTACCCAAAAGTACGCTCCGCTCCGGTTCTCGAAATCCACCATTCTCGGCTCTGCCTGACCCCAGTCTCGTCGTGCCCTGGTCGGCGCTGGGCAACCGTCGTTCGCCCGTCAACCTTTTCTTAACCCTGCCGATCTGATCGCCCGGAAATTCGGACACGGCCGGATTGTGCGCCTTGACATTTGAACAAAATTAGAACAAAATACGAACATATCAACAACAGGAGAGAGTTATGACCGATCTGGTTCAGGATGTCATCTCACTGGTTTGCATGAGCACCTTTCTCGTCTCCATGGCAATCTGGATTGGAGCCATGTGATTTGGCGGCGTTCGCCGCCGTGGGTCCCATGCGGTCGAAGACCGCTCCGCCGTTAAGCTTTTCTTGCCGCAGCGACGTTAGAGTGCCCCGGCAAGACAGGGAGCAACGTCCAGGTGTCGCCCATCGTCACGGCCATTCTGGTGGCCAGCAATCTCGGGCTGATCTTTCTGTTGATGACGGTGCCGCTTGGTTTGCGCACGGTCCGGCTGACCCGTCTGGTGGCGATGGATCGGCAGCGCCTCTGGCAGGCGCTGTGGCCGCTCGGCAGCGATGCCGGCTGGTCCGGTGAGATCCTGTCCGCCGAGGCCCCGGACGGCGAGGGCGTGGCCCGCATTACGCTGTCCTGGGAAGGTCGCGACGGCAAGCCGATCGAACGCAAGTCGCGGTTTGAAGACGTCGTCGAAGGCAGCCGCTTCTCGATGCGTGTCATCGAGGATACGGCACTCGACGCTTCGTTCTGGAAGGATTTTCGCGAACCGCCGAACTCGTTTCGGAAGGCAACAGCACGCGGGTGACGCTCAGCCAGACCGATCGCTATCGTGGCGTTGCCTTCCTGGTGTTCCGCTATTTCGCCCTGCGCCGCGAACTCTCCAAGCTGCAGCGCTGGGCGCGGACCGGAAAGCATCGCAAGGGCGGCTGGTTCGAGCATCCGCTCAGCCAGGTCGGCTTTGCCGGGCTTTCGGCGCTGATCCTGTGGCCATTCTTCGGCCTTCACTTCGGCGGTTTGGCACTGGCCGCGATCCTCACATCGGTGGTCGCCCTGCATGAGCTTGGCCATATGGCGGCGTTCCGGCTTATGGGCCACAACCGTGCACGGATGATCTTCATTCCGCTGCTCGGCGGCATCGCCATTGGCGGGCGGCCCTATGACAGCCGTTTCGAAGTGGCTTTCGTGGCATTGATGGGCGCCGGCTTCTCGGCCTTCCTGGTGCCGATCGCCATCGCCGCAAGCACCTTTGCCGGCGCGGAAGGTCACCGGCTGGCGGCGGCCCTGCTGGCGACCCTGGCGGGCTTCGCCGCACTGTTCAACATCGCCAATCTGGTGCCGGTGTGGAAGTTCGACGGCGGCCAGGTGCTGCGCCAGATCTGTCCGGGACCGGTCGCGCTGGCGCTGGCCTCCTTCTTCCTGCTCTCGGCTTTCCTGGCCGTGGGTTGGCAGGCCGGCTTTTCCGCCACCTTCCTGCTCGCGACGGGAGCGGTGTTTTCGCTCCTCAGCCTGCTGACGATGAGCAGCGGGGTGAAGCCGCGTCACGAGCTGAAGCCGATCCGCACCATCGACCGGCTGGCCATGGCGGCGGCGTTGCTGGCGGTGTTCGCCATCCATGGCTATGGCGTGTTGTGGGCCTCCGCCCAGCTGATTTGAGCCGTACCGGATCCGGAAGGATCAGCCGGCTTTGCGGGCCGCTTCGACAGGCAAGGCCGTGGCGGGACCGAACACATCCTCGAAGGCGGATTTCAACGCCAGGTCAAGATCGGCCATGGTCAGGGGAAGGCCTAGGTCGACGAGGCTGGTGACGCCGTGGTCCTGCACGCCGCAAGGCACGATGCCGCTGAAATGGTCGAGATCGGGCTCGACATTGATGGCGATGCCGTGAAAACTCACCCAGCGCCGCAGCCGGATGCCTATGGCCGCGATCTTGTCCTCCGCCGGCGAGCCGTCCGGCAGAGCAGGGCGATCCGGCCGCACGACCCAGACGCCGACCCGGTCCTCGCGGCGCTCGCCCCGCACATTGAAAGCGGCAAGCGTGCCGATGATCCACTGTTCGAGCGCCGCGACGAAGGCGCGGACATCCTCGCGCCGCCGCTTCAGGTCGAGCATGACGTAAGCGACCCGCTGGCCCGGCCCATGATAGGTGTATTCGCCGCCGCGTCCGGCCGCGAAGACCGGGAAGCGGCTGGCGTCGATCAGATCCTCGCCACGGGCGCTGGTGCCGGCCGTGTAGAGCGGCGGGTGTTCGACCAACCAGACCATTTCGCCGGCAGCGCCGCTGCGGATCGCCTCGGCGCGCGCCTCCATGAAGGCAAGTGCCTCGGGATAGGCGGTAAGGCCGGGCTCGATCAGCCATTCGACCGGTGCCGAGCCGGGAAGCGGCAGGAACGACGTGGCGATCTGGCTGCGTTCGGTCATGGCGTATCGTCTTTTCGTTTGTCCATGGCGCGCCCAAAAACGCCTCGCACCTTTGGGCGACATCAACTTGCCTTCCATATGGCGATATCAGGCGCAAACGTCCAGTTCCGGCGCTGCGTTCGGGCCCTGTGGAGCATTATGCCAATCGCCTGACATTATTGCTTGCCGTGCACTTGTTTCACCGGAAACGATTTGCTACACGCCGCGAGCCGGTCGGTTCCGGCTCTACCACGTGCGGTCGTGGCGGAATTGGTAGACGCGCAGCGTTGAGGTCGCTGTGGGGCAACCCGTGGAAGTTCGAGTCTTCTCGACCGCACCATTCTCTTCCCATAATCCGATTTGTGCCGGTCTCGCCCGCTGCGGGCCGGACGCATTTCGTTGATATTCCCGCACTTTACGCCACTTTCTTTTTGAGCGTCGGATTCTCCAAAACCGGTTTCCCCTTTTGGGTCCGATGCTCTAGACCTGATTTGCACCTTTTCCGGGATTCTTGTGGCGGGAGGCGCTGGTGGAAGGCGAGCACGAACGGACGACCGGCGCCGGGGCCGCCGAGGACAACCACGCCGACATCTATGGCGAGGACGGCGCCGTGCTTTCGTCCTTCTTGGCGCGGATCGGCGCGGCGATCGCCGACCGCGACACGCTGACCCTCAAGCATGAAGTCGACGACCTGCACCAGTCGGAGCTCGGCGATCTGCTCGAGGCGCTGCATCCCGAACAGCGCCGCGCGCTGGTCGAACTCCTGGGCGCCGATTTCGACTTTTCCTCGCTGACGGAGGTCGACGAGGCGATCCGTATGGAGATCGTCGACAATCTGCCCAATGCGCAGATCGCGCAGGCGGTGCAGGAGCTCGATTCCGACGACGCCGTCTACATTCTCGAGGATCTCGACCAGGAAGACCAGGACGAGATCCTGTCGCAACTGCCGTTCACCGAGCGGATCAGGCTGCGCCGCTCGCTCGATTATCCCGAAGAGACGGCCGGCCGCCGCATGCAGACCGAGTTCGTCGCGGTTCCGCCGTTCTGGACGATCGGCCAGACCATCGACTACATGCGCGAGGACAACAATCTTCCCGAGCGCTTCAGCCAGATCTTCGTCATCGATCCGAGCTTCAAGCTGCTCGGCGCCATCGACCTCGACCAGATCCTGCGCACCAAGCGTTCGGTCAAGGTCGAGGAGGTGATGCACGAGACGCGGCACGCCATTCCGGCCACCATGGACCAGGAAGAGGCGGCGCGGGAATTCGAGCAGTACGATCTTTTGTCGGCCGCGGTCGTCGACGAGAACGAACGGCTGGTTGGCGTTCTGACCATCGACGATGTCGTCGACGTCATCCAGCAGGAGGCCGAGGAAGATCTGATGCGCATGGGCGGCGTCGGCGACGAAGAGCTTTCCGACAGCATCTTTTCGACCTCGCGCTCACGCGTTCCGTGGCTGCTGATCAACCTTCTGACCGCGTTCCTGGCGGCGTCGGTGATCAGCCTGTTCGACCGCACGATCGAACACATCGTGGCACTGGCGGTGCTGATGCCGATCGTCGCGGGCATGGGCGGCAATGCCGGCTCGCAAACCATGACCGTCACCGTGCGGGCGTTGGCGACCAGGGATCTCGACATCTACAATGCCGGCCGCATCATTCGCCGCGAGATGGGTGTCGGCTTCATCAACGGCATCGTCTTCGCCATCCTGATCGGCATCGTCGCGGCAGCCTGGTTCCGTGATCCCAATCTGGGCGGGATCATCGCGGCGGCGATGATCATCAACATGTTCGTGGCCGCCCTGGCCGGCATCCTGATCCCGCTGCTGCTCGATCGTTTCAAGGTCGATCCGGCGGTCGCTTCGGCGGTCTTCGTCACCACGGTTACCGACGTCGTCGGTTTCTTTGCATTTCTCGGCATTGCCACGTGGTGGTTCGGCGTGCCCTGAAGGCACGCCTTTTGGCTCAATTGACTTTTACGTAAATGCCGTGCGAGGCTCGCGTGGGGCGCCATGTCGATTCCGGCATGGCATGGGTTTTGGTTCGGGACAGAAGGGTGACGCCGGCATGGCGATCGCCCCGGTGTTTCGGCGTGTGGGAGTGGCAATGCGAGAATATTATTCGATCACCGAGTTGACCCGCGAGTTCGACGTGTCGACGCGGACGCTGCGCTTTTACGAGGACGAAGGACTGGTGCAGCCGGTGCGGCGCGGCCGCACGCGGCTGTTTCGCCCCTCTGACCGGCAGCTCATTCGCCAGATCATGCGCGGCAAAAGGCTTGGCTTCTCGATCAACGAGATTCGCGAAATCATCCAGATGTACAAGGAGCCGCCCGGCGAAGTCGGCCAGCTCAACCTGATGATCAAGCGCATCGAGGAAAAGCGCGAGGATCTCCGGCAGAAACGCCGCGACCTCGAGGAGACGCTGGCTGAACTCGACCAGGCCGAGGAGTCTTGTGTGGAGCGGCTGGTGGAGCTTGGCGTGAATACGTAGGCAGAGAGTTTGAGGGACAGCGCCCCCTCTCTCCTGCCGGACATCTCCCCCACGAAGGGGGAGATGTCCGCTTGAAAGCCAGCTCAAATCCAGCGGCGCACGCGTTTGGCGTAGTCGCGGTATTTCTTGCCGAATTTTGCCGCCAGCACCTTTTCCTCGCCTTCGATCGCCACCTTCTGCGTGGCATAGGCGGCGATGAACGCCAGCGGCAGGAACCACACGATGCCCGAGACAAAGGCGACGCCGATCAACAGCAGCGTGTTGGCCAGATACATCGGATTGCGGGTGACGCCGAAGGGACCCGTGGTGACCAGGTGATCGGGTACAGCGTTGGGGTTGAGCGTGGTCTTGGCCCGGATCATGGTGCGGATCGCGGTGAACCAGAGTGCGGCGACGGCAAACAGCGCCACCCAGCCGGCCGCGAACAGGATATCGCCCAGCAGGTCGCCGATCCAGGGCAGGGGATAGAGCAGGCCCAGTGCGATGCTGACGGCGATGGCGGCGATGTAGATCAGCGGCGGCCACGGTATGAGCCCCGGCTTCGGCTGGTTCTCGGTCATTCGGCCCCTCCCTCCATCAACTTGCTGTCGGTCTTGGCGGTGCACATGCCGGCGAGATCGGACAAATGCGCTTTCCACTCCGCAGTCTGATCGTTGTTGTAGAGCCTATCAAGCGTGGACTCGCCCTCGAGCGTATCGAGCATGCAGACACAGTAGCTCGTACAGAACTCGGTGTCGCGCGACTGCTCGCAGGACAGCTGACAGGTTTTGAGGAAATTCACCTGCGGGGTTTCGACCTGCGCCGGCATGATTTGCGAGAACAGCCAGACGCAGCCGATGAGCAGCGGCTGGTGGATCAAATAGAAAGCCAGGCTGTGCCGGCCGATGAAGACCAGTGGGTTGGCCAAGCGACCGGGCGCCAGATTGGCAAGCCTGGCAAGCAGGCCGGCACCTGCGGCGAGTTTCGTCACCGCGATGCCCGCAAGTACGGCGCCGAACCACGGAAACAGCGGAACGTAGTCGTTGGAGCGCGGATTGGTCGCCGACAGGCCGACCCACCACAGCCATGGGTGATCGAAGGCCTCGAAGCGCAGATAGACGGGGGCGGCGATAACGAGCGCGGCGACGACAAGCGTCAGCAGCGCCGGCAGGCGCAGGAAGGCGAGACCGAGCAGGCTGGCCAGCGCGATCTCGTGCAAGATGCCGAAGAAGATGAAGCCGTCCGGAGTGGCTATGCGGGTGACGACCGAAATCGCGATCGCGGCTCCGGCGACCATGGCGAACCGCTTCCAAAAGCCGTTCCAGCGGATTTGTCGGCCGTGGGCGAGATACAGGCTGACGCCGACCAGGAACAGGAAGGTCGAGGCGATGCAGCGCGCGTAAATCTTCCACCAGCCGAAGGCGGTCAGGCCGGGATCGGTGTAGCCGAAGAACTCCAGATCCCAGGTGAAATGGTAGCTTGCCATGGCGATCAGCGCGATGCCGCGCACGATGTCGATGGCGACGATGCGCTTTGGTCGATCCTGAACGGGCGCGGTCGGCGTTTGGATGCTCATGGTCTCGCATTCTGATTCAGCCCCGCTGGAGGACTATCACGGTTGCCCAGGACAAAAGAAGACCGGCAACCCTGCCGATAACGCCGGATCAGCCGCGGCATTGGGCCAGTGCCGGAAAGCCTTTGGCCGGCTTCGCTTTTGCCGGATGCACGTCGGTTTCCTCTTATTGGCGCTGAGGTCGCCACGGCAGATTTGACCCGGTGAATCTGCTTCGGGGAAAGCAATGTCCACCCATGTGCGCCATCCGATCTGGCTACCGGCCCTCAAGGCCGCGGACGCGCGCACCTTCGCTTCGCTCTATGCGGTCGAATCCTTCGCCCGCGCCACGGTGTCGAGCGTCATCCCGATCCAAGCTTACGAGATCCTGCACAACGAGCAGATCGTCTCGATCCTCTACACCGTCGTGGCGATGCTCGGCCTGTCGGTGACATTGTTCATGCCGATGCTGATCCGCCGTTTCGCCCGGCGCTGGGTCTACACGGCGGGCGCCTGCCTGCTGGCCATCGGCTCGCTGTTCTTCGTCACCGACACGCTTGCCGGGCAACTGGCCGGCATGCTGTGCCGGGTGATGGGAGCCAGCGCGCTGTCGATCACGCTCAACCTCTACATCATGGACCACATCCGCAAGACCGACTTCATGCAGGCCGAATCGCTGCGCATGGCGTGGTCGATGCTGGCCTGGACCGGTGGGCCGACGCTCGGCATCTTCCTCTACACGCGCTTCGGCGTCTATGCCGCGCATGGCGCGGTGGCCGTGTTCGCGTTAGCGCTGCTGGCATTGTTCTGGACCTACCGGCTCGGCGACAACCCGTCGATCCGTCCCGGCAAGACGCGACCAGCCAATCCGCTCGCCAATATCGGCCGCTTCATCGCCCAGCCCAGGCTCAGGCTGGCCTGGCTGATCGCGTTTGGGCGCTCCTGTTTCTGGACGACGTTCTTCGTCTATGGGCCGCTGTTCATGGTCATTACGGGTGAGGGCAAGCTGGCCGGCGGCCTGCTGGTTTCGGCCGGCAACGCGCTTTTGTTCATGGCGATTTTCTGGGGCAAGGCGGGAAAGCGCTTTGGCGGCCGCAGGACCATGACATTTGCCTATTTCGCCATGTCGGTCGCGCTTCTGGCGGCGGGCTTCGTCGGCGAAACCGTGCCGCTGCTCACCGGCGCCTTCCTGCTCTGCGGCGCCTTCTTCACCATTGCACTCGACGCGCTCGGCTCGACCGCCTTCATGCGCTCGGTGCGCTCCTATGAAAGATCGCAGATGGCGGCGGTCTATCGCACCTATCTCGACTTTTCCGAGCTGACGCCGCCGCTGGTCTATTCGGTGGTGCTGGCCTTCTTCGGCCTGGGCTCGGTGTTCGTCACGCTCGGCCTGCTGGCGGCGGTCTGCGGCTTCGTGACGTGGCGCTATCTGCCGAAATCGCTTTGACCTTCATGGCGCATTCGCAACGGTCGCCGGCGGAATTTGGTTTGCCGGACGCGAGGATTCTGCCTATAGTCGCCGGTGTCGCCGGTTCCATTTTGGAGCCAAGAGGGAATGCGGTAAGGGCGGATTTCGCCCAATGCCGTGGCTGCCCCCGCAACTGTGTGCGGTAGTCCTCTCCATATGCCACTGAAGATTTTTCTTCGGGAAGGTGGGGAAGGACGCTGATCCGTGAGCCAGGAGACCTGCCGGCGACAGGAAACTGACTTCGATGCCCTCGGGTGGAGGGCGAAAGGACAAGACATGACTACCGCTTCCGTCTCCCTCGGCGCTTCCGTCTCCTCGCAGTCGCGCTTCATGCAGCTCGCGCTCGCCGCGCTGCTCGGCATTTTCGTGATGGGCTTTGTCGGCTTCTCGCATATCGATGCGGTCCACAATGCGGCTCACGACTATCGCCATTCGATGGCATTTCCCTGCCACTGACGAGGGGCTGACATCATGAACCTGTTTCGCAACGTCGTGTTCATCGCGGCGATCGCAGGGCTCGTGGCCGGCGTCGTTCTTGCCTGCATGCAGGCCTATGCGACCGTGCCGCTGATCCTGAAGGCGGAAGTCTACGAACAGGCGGGCGGCGGGCATCACCATGACCATGCCGCTCCGGCAGCAACGGATAGCAATGCCATGAGCGCAGCCGCTCCGGCCCCTGCCGAAGCGACTGCTGCGGCGGAAGACGAGGGCTGGGCGCCGGCAGACGGTTTCGAGCGTTTCGCCTTCAGCGTGCTTGCCAACATCGTCACCGGCATCGGCTTCGGGTTGATCCTGGTCGCGGTTTCCGAATTCGCCGGCGGTATCGGTGGTTGGCGCCAGGGCGTGTTCTGGGGCTTGGCCGGCTTTGCCGTGTTCACGCTGGCGCCGGGCCTCGGCCTGCCGCCGGAACTGCCGGCCATGCCGGCCGCCGATCTCACCCAGCGCCAGATCTGGTGGTGGGCAACGGTGGCGGCAACCGCTGCCGGTCTCGGCCTGATCGCGTTCCGCAAGTCGCTGCCGCTGGCGATCCTTGCCGTCCTTTTGATCGTCGCACCGCATGTTGTCGGGGCACCGCAGCCCGACAGTTACGAGACGGCGATTCCGGAAGGGCTGCATCACCAGTTCGTGGTGGCGGTGACCGTGACCAATCTGGTGTTCTGGCTGGTGCTCGGCGCGGTTGTCGGCGTGGTGCGCGGCCGCTTCACCGGCACCGCGACCAGCCTGCGCGACAGCTTTGCCTGATCGCAAGACACTGACCTTCCTCATCGGCGGTGCGCGCTCCGGCAAGAGCGCGCGCGCCGAAATTTTGGCGACCGCCTTGCCGCCGCCCTGGACCTATATCGCCACGGCGCAAGCCTATGATGACGAGATGCGTGAGCGCATCGCGTTGCACCGGTCGCGGCGCGGCGAAGGCTGGACGACCATCGACGCACCGCTCGACCTCGCCGGCGCCCTTGCCGCCTTGCCGGACGATCGGCCGGTGCTTGTCGACTGCCTGACGCTGTGGCTGACCAACCATATGCTGGCCGAACACGATCTGGACCTTGAATGCCGGCGATTGGCGGAGGTGTTGTCGCGGCCGCGCGGACCCTGGTTCGTGGTGTCCAATGAAGTCGGCCAAGGCATCGTGCCGGACAATGCACTGGCGCGCCGCTTTCGCGATGCCGCCGGCCGGCTCAACCAGCAGGTCGCGGCGATTGCCGATACGGTGCTGCTGATGGTGGCGGGGCTGCCGCTCAAGGTGAAATGATATGACCGATATCGACAATAAGGACGAAGAGCGCCACCGCGCCAAGATGGCCAAGCGCAAGGCGGTGCAGGATGCCGAGGTGGCGAGCAAGACGGTCGAGAAGGGATTGCTCATCGTCAACACCGGCCCGGGCAAAGGCAAGACCACGGCCGCCTTCGGGCTGGCGCTGCGGATGCTCGGCTACGGCAAGCGCGTCGGTGTCGTCCAGTTCATCAAGGGCAAGTGGCACACCGGCGAGAAGGACGCCTTCGCCGCCTTCGGCGACCGTGTCGTGTGGCACGCGATGGGCGAGGGGTTCACCTGGGAAACCCAGGATCTGAAGCGCGACATCGCTGCCGCCGAAGCCGCCTGGGCCAAGGTGCTCGAACTGATGGCCGATCCGTCGATCAGCCTGCTGGTGCTCGACGAATTGAACATTGCGCTGCGCTACGACTATCTCGATCTCGACAGAGTGGTTGGCGCGCTAAAAGCGCGGCGCGAGGGCCTGCATGTCGTTGTCACCGGCCGCAACGCCAAGCCGGCGCTGGTCGAGGCCGCAGACCTCGTCACCGAAATGGGCGTGACCAAGCATCATTTTTCCGCCGGCGTGAAAGCGCAGCAGGGGATCGAGTTCTGAGTGTTCCTCAACCTCCCCAGACGGGGGAGGGTGAGGTTAGGTCACAACGATGACAACGACCGAAACCAACCCGAACAGAGCGATCAGCAGATAGTCGGCGACGCGATAGAGTTTCAGCGCCTGCCTGATGTCGAGGCTGTCGGCTTCACGCCGCCCACCTTCGCCCATGAAGACGTCGTCGACCAGCACGCCGCCATAGAAGCGCGGGCCGGCGAGCGCCAGGCCGAGCGCACCGGCCATCGCCGCTTCCGGCCAGCCGGCATTGGGCGAGCGGTGTTTTTTCGCGTCGCGCCGCACCGCATGCCAGGCTTTTTTCGCGTCAGCGCCTTTGACGAAGAACGCCGCCAGCACGATCAGAAGCGCCGTCAGCCGCGACGCCGGCAGGTTGATCCAGTCGTCGAAGCGCGCCGCCGCCCAGCCGAACGCCTCGTGGCGCGGGGTGCGGTGGCCGATCATCGAATCGGCGGTGTTGGCGGCCTTGTAGGCGGCGCCGCCGGCCAGGCCGCCGACGCCGGTCCAGAAGGCAGGGGCGACGATGCCGTCGGAAAAATTCTCGGCCAGGCTCTCGATCGCCGCGCGGCAGACACCGGCCCGGTCGAGCGTTTCAGGGTCGCGACCGACGATCCGCGAAACGGCAAGGCGGGCCAAGGCGAGGCCGCCGGTGTCGAGGGCGTCAGCCACCGCCTCGACATGCTCATAGAGGCTCTTCTGCGACAGCAGCGACGTTGCCAGAAGGGCCGTGATGACGAGGCCCATGGGAACGAACCAGAACAGGATCTGTACGCTGAGGCCGATCACCGCCGGCACCAGCACGATGACCAGCAGCGCCTGGACACCGCGCTTGCGACGCAGCGCGTCGGGATCAGTGGCGCGGTTGAGCCTGCGGTCGAGAAAGGATATCAGCCTGCCGAACCACGTCACCGGATGGCCGATGGCGCGAAACAGCCAGTCGGGGTAACCGAGGGCGAATTCGACGACCAATGACAGGAAAGCGATCAGGACTGACATGAAGCTTCTTAATGGGGCGGTTGTGGACCATGGTGGAAGTCTTGGCCGCGCGAGGGTGCTTTTCCCCAACGCCCTGCTGCCTTTCGTCGACCTCTCGACCGGTATCAATCCGCACTCCTACCCGCTTTTCGACCTGCCCGCCACCTCGCTGTCGCGGTTGCCGGAAGCCGCGCGCACACGCGACCTGACAGAGATCGCGGCCAGTACTTACGGCGCGCCGTCGCCAGCCAACGTCGTGGCGGCGCCGGGCACACAGATCCTGTTGCCGCGCGTTGCGTCGCTCATTTCGCCCGGCAAGGCGTTGGTGCTGGGTCCGACCTACGCCGAACATGCCCGCGCTGCCGCGAACGCCGGGCACCAGGCGGCGGAGGTCGATAATTTCGAAGCGTTGGCTGACGCCGACCTCGTCATCATCGTCAATCCGAACAATCCGGATGGACGTGTCATAGAGCGCGACCGGTTGCTGGCTCTGGCCGCCGGATTGCGAGCCAAGGGCGGACTGCTGGTCGTCGACGAGGCGTTCATGGATGTCGGCCCGCGTCAGCACAGCGTCGCGGGCGATGTCGGTCGGGGCGGCCTCGTCGTGCTGCGCTCGTTCGGCAAGTTCTTTGGCCTGGCCGGGCTGCGGCTCGGCTTTGCACTTTCCGATACTGCGACGGTCGACCGGCTGGATACGCAGTTCGGACCATGGGCCGTCGCCGGCCCGGCGCTGGAATATGGCATCCGCGCGCTTGCCGACATCGGGTGGCAGGACGTGATGCGGGCGTCGTTGGCCGGTGAATCGGCGCGTCTCGATGCGCTTTTCGGCCGCTTCGGCGTTCCTGTTGCGGGCGGAACCACACTGTATCGTTTCCTCAGTCTGACCAATGCCGCCGATTTGTTTGCAGCGCTCGGCGAGCGCGGCATCCTGCTTCGCCATTTTGCCGACCGGCCTGACGTTCTGCGCGCCGGCCTGCCGGGCAGTGAGGAGGAATGGCAGCGGCTCGAATCCGCACTTGCCGAATGGGCGTCGCGGCGCGAGCATCAATCGAAGGGTTCAAAACAATGATCCATGTCTGCTCGCTGGCAAAGATCGAGGAAACGGTGGCCAGGACCGGCGCCGACCGCATGCTTTCGCTGCTCGCCGCCGGAACGGAGGTGGTGCGGCCGGCCTCGATCTCGAGGGAAAACCACCTGCATCTGGTCATGCACGACATCGCGGTGGCGCAGGACGGCATGACCATGCCGGGCGAAGATCATGTCCGCAATCTGCTCGATTTCGCGCGCCGGTGGGACCGGGCAAGGCCGATGCTCGTGCATTGCTATGCCGGCATCAGCCGCTCGACGGCTTCGGCCTATATCATCGCGGCAGCACTGGCGCCGAAGCGTGACGAGGCCGAATTGGCGCGGACGCTGCGGGTGCTGTCGCCTTCGGCAACGCCCAATCCGCGACTGATCGCCGTGGCCGATGCGTTGCTTGAGCGCAACGGCCGCATGGTCGAGGCGATCGAGTCGATCGGGCGCGGCGCGGACGCCTTTGAAGGCACGCCCTTTGCGCTGAGGATCGACAGCTAGCTTTGCCCCCATATCGTTGTTCGTCTGATCCGCCTCCTCCATCGCCTCGTTTGTTCAAGAGGATCTGGAATAGCGATGACAGCGCTTGCCACTGGTTTGGAGGCTACGTCAACCACTCCGCGAGCTTCGCCTTGCGCACATCTTGCAGCAGGCTGATGAAGCCGTCGGCCTGATATTCTGCCGTCAACCGGCCCTTCTCCGCCGTCGCGATGCTGGCGTCGCCGACGACGCCGTTCGGGTTGAGATCGCTGGCGATCCAGGCGAAGGCGTGGGTGCCGGTGTGGCGCAGCAGCGAGAATTCCTTTTCGGCCTTGGCGACATTGGAAACGAAATTGTCTGATTTGCCCATGTCCACGAGGTCCGGCCGGAAATGCAGCATCAGCGAGGTCTCGACATCGCCGCCATGGATGCCGTGACGGTCCTCCAGTTCGGTATACATGCCGGCCGGACGGCCAAAACGCTGCCAGCTGGTCTTCATCGCCAGCATCTTTTCGCGCACGCGCAATTCGCGCGTGACGATGCCCATGATCTCCTCGTTGCCGCCATGCGAATTGACCACGATCAGCTTGCGCACACCGGCGCGCGCGATCGACAGGCCAAGCTCGGTCCAGGCTTCGATCAGCGTGGTTGCCGGCAGAGTGAGGGTGCCCGGCGCATGCAGGTGTTCGTTGGACTTGCCCACGGCCTGCACCGGCAGGATGCGGATGTCGAGATCGTCGGGCAGGCGCGAAATGACCGTGTCGAGCATGCCGTTCATGATCGACGTGTCGGTCGAAACAGGCAGATGCGGCCCATGCTGCTCGATCGCCGCCACTGGCAGCACGGCGATGGTCGCCTCGGGATCGATCGAGGCGTATTCGGTGGTCCGGTAGTCGCCCCACCACACGCGTCTTTTGGGTACGGTCATGTCATGCCTCTTCAATGGTCAGGCAGACCTAGCGCGGGACGGGCGGCCTGTCGATCACCCCGCCGCGATGGCCTCGATTTCGACCTTGAATTCGGGCCGGGCAAAGCCGGAAACGATCATCAATGTCGACGCTGGCGCGGGGCTCGAAAACAGCCGGTCGCGGACGTCCATATAGGGCCGCAGATGCGCGCGGTCGGTGACATAGGCGTTGATGCGCACGATATCCCCGAGACCCAGGCCGGCTTCGCCGAGAATCGCCGCGATGTTTTGAAAGCAGAGTTCGGCCTGCGCTCCGGCGTCTTCGGGAATCAGGTCGTCAGCGGTGATGGCGACCTGGCCCGAGCACAGCACAAGCCGCTTGCCGGCCGGCACCTCGACGCCGTGACTGTAGCGGGCAAAGGGCGGCTTGATGGACTTCGGGGTGAGGAATTTGAACATGGCAATCTCCTGGATGCCGCCACCTAAAGCCGGACTCATTACACCTTCAAGATGGCGGTGCATGTTGCCCGGGCGATTGTGGACAGCCGTTCAAAAAATAGGCACGATGCCTTCCGTACAGCATGACCCGTTCGCGCTTGGCATGGCAACGTCTTTCAAGCGGGCGGTCCCGGCGCCAGACGCCGGTGGCATGTGTCTTGCTTCTTGAATCTTTGGTGTCGAGCCTGGCGCGTGGCGCGCCGGAGCAAACAGAGGGTGGTGTCGATGTACGGAAAACAGAAGATCTCGGTGGCGGTTGTGGCCCTGCTTGCAGCCAGCACGCTGGGTGCGGCTGCGAATGAGAAAGTCACCTTCGGCACCAACTGGTTGGCCGAGCCGGAACATGGCGGATATTACCAGTCCGTGGCGGACGGCACCTACGCCGCCTGCGGCCTCGACGTCACCATCATGCAGGGCGGTCCGCAAGTCAGCGGCCGGCCGATGCTGCTGGCCGGCAAGATCGATTTCTACATGGGCGGCAATCTGCTGTCGGCCTTCGATGCGGTCCAGCAAGGCATACCGATGCGCGTGGTGGCGGCGGATTTCCAGAAGGACCCGCAGGTCATCATGTCCCACCCCGGCGAGGGGCTCGACAAATGGGAGGACCTGAAGAACGCCGACCAGTACATATTGGGCGACGAGGGCGTGCAGACCTTCTTCCAGTGGATGGTCATCGAACTCGGCTTCGACGCCTCCAAACGCGCGCCCTACACCTACAACACCGCTCCCTTCCTCGCCAACAAGAAGTCGATCCAGCAGGGCTACGTCACCTCAGAGCCGTTCGCGGTCCAGAAGGAAGGCGGCTTCGTGCCGAACCAGTTCCTGCTCGCCGACTATGGCTGGGACACTTATTCGACGACGATCGAGGTGATGCAGGACACGATCGACAAGAAGCCGGAGGTGGTCCAGTGCTTCGTCGATGGCTCGGCCAAGGGCTGGTACAAATATCTCTACGGCGACAACAAAGCCGCCAACGACATGATCAAGAAAGACAATCCCGACATGAGCGACGAGCAGATCGCGTTCTCGATCGAGCAGATGAAGAAGTTCGGCCTGGCCGATTCCGGCGACACCGAAAAGCTCGGCATCGGCGCCATGACCGACGCGCGGATCAAGAGTTTCTACGACAAGATGGTCAAGGCCAAGGTCACGCCAGCCGGCATCGACATCAAGAAGGCCTACACGCTGACCTTCATCAACAAAGGCGTCGGGCTCGAGCTGAAGAAATAGGCCGCCCCGGAATGATAAGGGAAAAAGTGGCGCAAGCGCCGGCTGCGTCGGGTGCGGCCCCGACGCTCCTGGCGCTGAAGGGCGTCGGCAAGGTGTTCTCCAACGGCGTGACGGCGCTCAGCGACGTCGACCTGACCATCCGGGAAGGCGATTTCGTCAGCCTGCTCGGGCCGTCGGGTTGCGGCAAGTCGACGGCGCTGCGGCTGATCGCCGGCCTGTCGACGCCAACTTCCGGCGTGCTCGATTGGCGCGGTGGCGGCTCGCTCGACCGCTCGAACATCGGCTTCGTCTTCCAGGAGCCGACGCTGCTGCCCTGGGCCAATGTTTTCGACAATGTCTGGCTGCCGCTTCGGCTGAAAGGCATTTCGCGCGCCAAGGCGACACCGGCGATCACGGAAATGCTGGCGCGGGTGCATCTGACCGGTTTCGAAGACGCGGTGCCGCGCGAACTGTCCGGCGGCATGAAGATGCGCGTCTCGATCGCACGCGCCATGGTGACCAAACCGCGCGTGCTGTTGATGGACGAACCGTTCGCCGCACTCGACGAGATCACCCGCTTCAAGCTCAACAACGATCTCCTGGAACTGTGGCAGGACGAACGGTTCACCGTCGTCTTCGTCACCCACAGTGTCTTCGAAAGCGTGTTCCTGTCCAACCGCGTCGTCGTCATGGCGGCGCGGCCGGGCAGGGTGTTCGACGAACTCGCCATCGAGGCCTCCTATCCGCGCGACGAGGCGTTTCGCACCTCGCCAAACTATGCGGCACTGTGCCGTCAGGCCTCCGACGTGCTGGTCAAGGCCATCAACTCAACCGCAGGCGCGCATTATGACGGTCATTGACGAGCGGATGCTCCAACTCGATCCCGAGGAAGCACGCCGCGTGCGCCAGGCGCGGTTCGAACGGATCGGCCGCTGGGTGCTGCCGCTGGCGATCATGATCCTGGCGATCTGGCTGTGGGATCGCATCTGCATGTGGAACGAGATCCCGCAATACATCCTGCCGCGTCCCGGCGTGGTGCTGTGGACGCTCTACAACGATGCCGGCCTGCTGTTTTCCTCGCTGCTGGTCACCTTGCGCATCACCTTTCTCAGCTTGGCTCTGGCGGTCATAGGCGGGGTCGGGCTGGCGGTGCTGTTCGCGCAGTCGAAATGGGTCGAGATGTCGTTCTTCCCCTTCGCCATCGTGCTGCAGGTGACGCCGATCGTGGCGATCTTTCCGCTGATCAACATCTATGTGAACGACCAGACGACCAAGCTTCTGCTGTGCGCCTGGATCGTCGCCTTCTTTCCGATCCTGTCCAACACCACGCTTGGCCTCAACTCCGTCGACCGCAATCTGCGCGATATGTTCAAGCTCAACGGCGCGACGCGCTGGCAGCAATTGCGCTATCTCAGGCTGCCGGCGGCGATGCCCTATTTCCTCGGCGGGTTGAAGATCGCCGGCGGCCTGTCGCTGATCGGCGCCGTGGTGGCCGAGTTCGTTGCCGGTACCACCGGCCAGTCGTCCGGCCTTGCCTCGCGCATCATCGAGGCCGGCTACCGGCTCAACGCGCCGCGGCTGTTCGCGGCGCTGTTCCTGATCTCGCTGACCGGCATTTTGATCTTCCTCGTGCTGTCGCTGATATCGCATCTCATCTTGCGGCGCTGGCATGAAAGCGCGCTGAAGCAGGAGCGCTAGGGTGTGTGACGTGATTGATGTGTTGGTGCGAGGCGTCCCCCTCTGTCCTGCCGGACATCTCCCCCTCAAGTGGGGAGATTGGCCGCTGTCACGATCTTCGCCAATCTCCAACATTGAAAAAAATGAGCCGGCACGGACGCTGCCAATCTCCCCCCTTGAGGGGGAGATGCCCGGCAGGGCAGAGGGGGGCAACGCTTGATACCAACCTCCGGCTCTTACCATCTCGCCAATGTTCGCCTTCATCGCTCACTGACGCCAGGCCTTTCCGAGCCCTTCGATGCTGACGGTTTCGGGCTTGCCGACATCGCTGTGGCCGACGGCAAAATCTCCAGCATCACCGCGCATGGCCGATCCGCTGATGCGGTCGACCTGGGCGGCCGTATAATCCTGCCGTGCTTCGTCGACTGCCACACGCATATCGACAAGGGCCATATCTGGCCTCGAAAGCCCAATCCCGACGGCACGTTCATGGGTGCGCTGAATGCCGCCGGCGCCGATCGTGTGGCACGCTGGAGCGCCGAGGATTTGGCGCGGCGGATGGATTTCTCGCTGCGCTGCGCCTACGCCCATGGCACAAGAGCGCTGCGCACCCACATCGACAGCGTCGCGCCGCAGGAGGAAATCTCCTGGCCGGCGTTCGAGGCGATGCGCGAGGAATGGCGCGGCCGCATCGAGTTGCAGGGCGCCTGCCTGCTCGGCATCGAAGGCGTGCGCGACAAAAAGTGGTTCGACAGGCTGGCAAAGAGGGTTGCCGCGGCAAAGGGCGTGCTCGGTGTCGTCACCTATATGGCGCCGGACCTCGAAGAGCTGCTCGACCACGTCTTCGCGCAGGCCATCAAGCATGGCCTCGATCTCGATTTCCATGCCGACGAGACCAACGACATTTCCGCCATATCGCTGAAGAAGATCGCCGAGGCCGCTCTGTGGAACGGTTTCGAAGGAAAGATCCTCGTCGGCCATTGCTGCTCGCTGGCGCGCCAGCCGGATCTCGACGTGCTCGACACGCTGGACAAGGTGGCGAAAGCGGGGCTCGCCGTCGTCTCGCTGCCGATGTGCAATCTCTATCTGCAGGACCGGCGCGCCGACGGCACCACGCCACGCTGGCGTGGCGTGACGCTGCTGCACGAGATGAAGGCGAGGGGCATTCCGGTGGCGGTTGCTTCCGACAACACGCGTGATCCCTTCTATGCCTATGGCGATCTCGACATGCTGGAGGTCTACCGCATGGCGACGCGCATCCTGCATTTCGATCATCCGGTCGCCGACTGGCCGCAAGCGGTCACCGCGACGCCGGCCAAGGTGATGCGGTTTGATGGCTTCGGCACGCTGGCTGCCGGCGGTGATGCCGATTTCATCGTGTTCAAAGGCCGAAGCTGGACGGAATTGCTGTCGCGGCCCGAATCGGATCGCATCGTGGTGCGCGGCGGCAAGGCGATCGACCGCCAATTGCCAGATTATGCCGAACTCGACGAACTGATGGTGGAATGATGGATGTTTCGGCGCTCAAACGCGATCTCGAAGGCCTGAAGGTCGACGACAATCCGGCCATCGTCCAGCAGAAGAGCCGTGACTTCTACTGGTACAGCCCGGTGCTGAAGCAGCAGCTCGACCATGTCACCGGCGACCTGATCGTGACGCCGAAGAACGAGGCCGAACTGATCCGCGTGCTTGCCGCCTGTCATCGTCATGGCGTGCCGGTGACACCGCGCGGCAGCGGCACCGGTAATTACGGCCAGGCGATGCCGCTCTCCGGCGGCGTCGTGCTCAACCTTGCCGAGATGGACGAGATCAAGTCGATCGCTCCGGGTCGCGTCGTGACCGGGCCGGGGGCGATCCTGGCCGATATCGACAAGGCAACGCGGGCGCATTCCGGGCAGGAACTGCGGCTATCGCCCTCCACCTACAACACAGCCTCGATTGGCGGCTTCATCGCCGGCGGTTCGGGCGGCGTCGGCTCGATCAATTTCGGCGGGTTGCGCGATTTCGGCAATGTGCTTCGGCTGCGCGTGGTGACCATGGAGGCCGAGCCGAAAGCGCTCGAGCTCACCGGCGCGGATCTGCACAAGGTGACCCATGCCTACGGCACCAACGGCATCATATCGGAAGTCGAGATGCCGCTGACCGCGGCTTATGACTGGATCGACGTCATTGTCGGCTTCGACGCTTTCATGGATGCGGCCCGCTATGGCAATGCGCTGGCCTGTCAGGATGGCATCCTGACCAAGCTGATCACGCCGATAGCGGCACCCGTGCCGCAGCTCTATTTCAAGCGGCACCAGAAATTCCTGAGCGACGGGCAGAGCATTTGCGTCGTCATGGTGGCGCAGCATGGGCTGGACGCTTTTCTTGCCTTCACCCGGCGTGCCGGCGGCGAGGTGATCTACAATGCGGCCACGGCGACGCCGGATGAGAAAAAAGGCCTGCCGCCGGCCTATGAATTGGCTTGGAACCACACCACGCTGAGGGCGCTGCGCGTCGACCCTTCGATCACCTATCTGCAGTCGCTCTATCCCTTTCCCAACCAGCTGGCGCTTGTCGAGAAGATGGATGCGATGTTTCCGGGCGAGGTTTTCTCGCATCTCGAATTCGTGCGGCTGGACGGCAACATTACCTGCTTCGGCCTGCCGCTGGTCAAGTTCACGACCGAGGCGCGGCTCGACGAGATCGTGCGCCTGCATGAAGCGAACGGTTGCCCGATCTTCAACCCGCATCGCTACACGCTGGAAGAGGGCGGCATGAAGCAGACCGACGCGGTGCAACTCGCCTTCAAGCGCGAGACCGATCCGCAAGGGCTCCTCAACCCCGGCAAGATGATCGCCTGGGAGAACCCGGACTACGACTACCGTTCCGGGCGGACTTTTTTGTTCAGGGGGCTGCAGAAGGTAGGATGATGAACATCCTCGTCCTCTACGCCCATCCGGTCGAGACCAGCTTCAATGCCGGCCTGCACCGGATGATCGTCGAGCGCCTGACGGCGGCGGGCCATACGGTCGACGACTGCGATCTCTATGCCGAGGGTTTCGATCCGCGACTGACGCGCCAGGAGCGGCTGGACTACCACAACCCACGTGGCCCCGCCGACGCTGTCGCGCCTTATGTCGAGCGCCTGCTGCGCGCCGATGCGCTGGTGCTTTCCTATCCCGTCTGGAATTATGGCTTTCCAGCGATCCTGAAAGGCTTTTTCGATCGCGTGTTCTTGCCCGGCGTGTCGTTCAAATTGGTCGACGGCAAGGCGCAGCCGTCGCTGCACAACATTCGCAAGGTTGCGGCGGTGACCACCTATGGCGGCAGCCGGTTCCGCGCCCTGCTGATGGGCGATCCGCCGCGCAGGCTGATCAAGCGGATGCTGCGCGCCACCGTCAAACCGGGCGCGCCGGTGACCTACCTCGCGCACTACGCGATGAACCTGTCTACCGACGGCTCGCGCAAGGCTTTCACGACCAAGGTCGCGGCCAGCATGGATGCCTTCTGATGCGCGCGCTGGTGGTCTACTGCCATCCGGTACCCGAGAGCTTTTGCGCCGCCATCCGCGACACTGCCATCGACGTGCTGATGCGACGAGGCTGGGAGGTGCGGCTGCTCGACCTCTATGCGGAGAAATTCGACCCGGTGATGGGCTGCGGCGAGCGGCGCTCCTACAATGACCAGGCGCCGCAGGACCCGGCACTGAAGCCGCATTTCGAACTGCTCAACTGGGCCGAAGCGATCCTGTTCGTCTATCCGACCTGGTGGTACGGACTGCCGGCGATGCTGAAGGGCTGGCTCGACCGGGTGTGGGCAACGGACGTCGCCTTCAAGCTGCCGGCCGGCAAGGGACGGATCAAGTCGCTGATGACGCATGTAACCAAGGTCGGCGTCATCACCACCTGCGGCGCCCCGACCTGGTGGAGCGTCGTCGTCGGCCAGCCGGGACGCAAGACCCTTTTGCGTGGCATGCGGGCGCTGTGTGCGACGCGCTGCCGGACGTTTTTCTTGGCGCACTATTTGATGGATGCCTCGACGCCGGCGACAAGGGCGGCGTTTCTGGCGAAGGTGCGAGGGAAGCTGGAAAGGTTTTGAGAGGGCGACTTTCCCTTCCTTCCCCCACAAAGGGGGAGGCGAGAAGGCACTACATCCTCGTCCGCTCCGATTTCGGATCGTACATCGGCTTCAGCGAGGCTTCCGCCGCAAAACGCTCGCCGGCGATTTCGATCTCATAGGACGACGCCAGCACATCCGCCTCGCTCTCGCCCTCGCAAGGCACATAGCCCAGCCCGACTGCGCCGCCGAGGTGATGGCCGTAATTGCCAGACGTTATCGGACCAACGATCTTACCGTCGCGCAGGATCGCCTCGTTATGGAAGAGCAGGGGTTCTGGATCCTTCAGCCGGAACTGTACAAGCCGGCGTGACAGGCCGGCTTCCTTCTTGCGCAGCACCGCATCACGGCCGATGAAGTCGCCCTTGGCGGTCTTAACCGCGAAGCCGAGGCCGGCTTCCAGCACATTGTCCTCGTCGGTGATGTCATGGCCGAAATGCCGGAACGCTTTTTCGATGCGGCAGGAATCCAGCGTGTGCAGGCCGCAGAGTTTCAGGCCGACATCCACACCTGCCTCCTCGACCACCTCGAAGACATGGGCCGCCTGGTCGGTCGAGACATAGAGCTCCCAGCCGAGTTCGCCGACATAGGTGACGCGGTGGGCGCGGGCCAGGCCCATGCCGATTTCGATCTCCTGGAACGTGCCGAACGGATTTTTCTCATTGGAGAAATCGTTCGGGCTGACCTTCTGGATCAGCTTTCTCGCGTCCGGGCCCATCAGGCAGAGCACGCTTTCGGCCGCCGTTACGTCGGTGACGACGACGAACTCGTCGGCGACGTGCTTGCGCAGCCAAGCCAGATCGCGCTGCAGCGTGGCGCCTGGGACGACGAGAAAGAACGCCGTCTCGGACAACCGCGAGACCGTCAGGTCACTCTCGATGCCGCCGCGCTGGTTGAGCATCTGGGTGTAGACGATCTTGCCCGGCGCGACATCCATGTCGTTGGCGCATAGTCTTTGCAGGAAAGCACAGGCGTCGCGGCCCTCGACACGGATCTTGCCGAACGAGGTCATGTCGAACAGGCCGACGCCATTCCTGACCGCAAGGTGTTCCTCGCGCTGGTTGTCGAACCAGTTCTGGCGCTTCCAGGAATAGCGGTATTCGCGCTCCTGGCCCTCGCGGGCGAACCAGTTGGCGCGCTCCCAGCCGGCGACTTCGCCGAAGACAGCGCCGCGCGCCTTCAGATGCTCGTGCAGCGGCGAGCGCCTGACATTGCGCGACGTCGCCATCTGACGATAGGGGAAATGGTCGGCATAGAGCAGGCCAAGCGTTTCGGAGACGCGCTCCTTCAAATAGCGGCGGTTCTTCTGGAACGGCTGGGCGCGGCGGATGTCTACTTCCCACAGGTCGAAGGGGGCTTCGCCGTCATTGATCCACTGCGCCAGCGCCATGCCGGCGCCACCGGAGGAGACGATGCCGATCGAATTGTAGCCGGTCGCCATCCAGTAGCCGGACAGTTCCGGCGCCTCGCCGAGATAGTAGCGGTCGTCGGGCGTAAAACTCTCAGGACCATTGAAGAAGGTGTGGATGCCGGCGGTCGCCAGCATCGGCATGCGGTTGACGCCCATTTCGAGGATCGGCTCGAAATGCTCCATATCCTCCGGCAGTTGGTCGAAGCAGAAATCTTCACGGATGCCGTCCATGCCCCAGGGCTTTGCCACCGGCTCGAAAGCGCCCAGCATCATCTTGCCGGCGTCCTCCTTGTAGTAGGCACACTCGTCGGGCACACGCAGCACCGGCAGGCGGGTGAGGCCGGGGATCGGCTCGGTGACGAGGTAAAAATGCTCGCAGGCGTGCAGCGGGATGGTGACGCCGTTCTGCGCTCCCAGTTCGCGCGCCCACATGCCGGCGCAGTTGACGACGATGTCGGCCTCGATCGTGCCTTGCTCTTCGCCTTGTGTCCAGGACACGCCCGTGACGCGGCCGGCCTTGCTGTGGACCTTGGTGACCTTGACGTTCTCGACGATGGTCGCACCGCGCTGGCGCGCGCCCTTGGCCAGTGCCATGGCGATGTTGGCGGGGTCGCACTGGCCGTCGAGCGGCAGATGCACGGCGCCGACGACATCGGAAACATTGAGATGCGGGTACATCTCGCTGACTTCCCTTGGTGAAATCTCGCGCACGTCGACATCGAAGGCACGCGCCAGCGACGCTTGCCTGTAGATCTCGTGCTTGCGCTCCTCGGTCAGCGCCACGGTGATCGAACCGACCTGGCGCATGCCGGTGCCGACCTCGGTCTCTGCTTCCAGCTTGACGTAGAGGTCGGCGGAATATTTCGCCAGCCGCGTCATGTTCTGCGAACCGCGCAGCTGGCCGATCAGGCCGGCAGCATGCCATGTCGTGCCCGACGTCAGCTGCTTGCGTTCGAGAAGCACGATGTCGGTCCAGCCAAGCTTGGCCAGGTGATAGGCGACCGAACAGCCGGAAACGCCGCCGCCGATGATGACCGCTCTTGCTTTGGCGGGAACTGCCTTGACGGTCATGCTGCCTCGCGACGGTAGCTGGAAGCAAAGCGGCGCAGACGAAGTGCAGCTTCCTGCAGCACCGGTTCGGGTTGGCAGAGGCTGATGCGAATGTGGCCGGCGGCCGCCTCGCCGAAGCTGGAGCCGGGCATCACGCCAACCTTTTCCTTGTCGAGCAGGGCCCAGGCGAATTTCTCGTCGTCCGGCTCGACGGCCGAGATGTCGAGCATGACATACATGCCGCCCTCCGAACCGCGCACGGTGATATCGTTCATGCCCCGCACAGCGTCGAGCAAGACGGTGCGGCGTGCCGCGTAGCGTTCGGCGATCTCCTTGACGCCGTAACGGTTCTCCAGCGCCTCGGAACAAGCGATCGAGATGAAGGCCGGCAGCCCGTAGGTCGTCACCAGATTGAGATTGATCATGAGCGTGACCATCTGCTCCGGTCCCGTCAGCCAGCCCATGCGCCAGCCGGTCATGCCGTGGCTCTTGGACATCGAATTGATGACCAGCGTGCGCTCGGCCATTCCTGGCAGCGAGCGCGGCGAGACGTGCTCGCCGCCGCCGAGCGTCCAGTAGACTTCGTCCGACAGCAGCCAAAGGTCGTGCTCCCGGCAGACTTCTGCCAATTGTTCCAGCCGCTCGCGCGAATAGACCGCACCGGTCGGATTGTTCGGCGTGTTGATCAGGATGGCGCGCGTGTTCGGCCGGATTGCCGCGCGGATCATGTCGGCTCGCGGCTGGAAGCCATCCTCGGCCGGTGTCTCGACGACGGTGAAATCAGCGCCAGCGGCGCTGAACGTGTTGGGATAGGTGGCATAATAGGGCGCCACGACGATGGCGTGATCGCCCTGGTCGAGCACGCCCTGCACGGCCGCGTAGAGTGCGGCCTGGCCGCCCGGCGTGGCGATCACCTGATCCGGCGATGTCTCGACGCCGGTGCAGGCGCTCGAGGCTGCGGCCATCGCCTTGCGCAGGCGCGGCAAGCCGGGAAGCGGGGTGTAGTGATGATTGCTGCCGCGAACCGCGGTCACACAGGCTTCAATGGTCTGCGAAGGCGTGTCGAAATCATGGTCGCCAACCGACAGCATGATGATGTCTTCGCCGGCCTCCTTGCGCGTCCAGGCGGCGAAATGGACTTCCCAGCCGTCCTTGCCCGAAGGCACGATGCCGGAAATGCGCGATGATGGTCTAGGCATGCAAAACTCCCGAAATTTCGTAGCCGGCCTGTTCGAGCCGGTCGCGCAGGGCGGCGATGTGCGGTGGTCCGACTTCGCAGCAGCCGCCAACGATGCTTGCGCCAGCCTCCACCCAGCCGATCGCCTGGTCTGCATAGGCATCCGGGCCAAGGTCGTGACGAGCGTGCAGCACATCGACGGTGCCGCCGTGCTTAAGTGCTTCGGTTGACGTGAAGCCATTGGCATATGCGCCGACCGGGCCGCCGAGGCCGATCAGTTCAGGCAAAGCCGCGGCGATTGCTTCCGGCCGGCAGCAATTGACCAGCCGCGCTGCGACTGCCAGGCCGTCGAGCGCGCTTGCCGCGGTGGCAATGGCTTCGCCGCTGCGCAGCCGCGGCTTGCCGTGGTCAGCCAGCGTCCACGATACCCATACCGGCTTGCCGCTTTCCGATGCAGCGGTCACCGCTGCGCGGGCTTCGTCCGCCGACGCCATGGTTTCACATAGGAACAGGTCGACGCCATCGGCCTGCTCGGCAACGATGCGGCGGTAAATATCGAGCGTCTCCTCGAAGGAAATGGTCAGTGCCGGTGCATAGCTGCCGAAAAGCGGCGACAGGCAACCGGCGATGGATGCATCGCCGGCCTCGTCGCGGGCCTGCCTGGCCAATTCGATGCCGCGCTTCTGCAATGGCTTGAAGAGGTCTTCCGCACCTTCGCGCGCCAGGCGTTCGGGTGTCGCAGAATAGGTGTTGATGGTGATGACACGTGCGCCGGCACGGATGAATTCCGTGTGCAGGTCGCGCACCAGATCCGGTTTGTCGATCAGCACCCTGGCCGACCATAGCGGCGTCGGCTCGGATTGGCTGCGGCGGACCAGTTCCTGGCCCATGCCGCCATCGGTGAGGATGATTTTCTTCATGCGCGCAGCCTTTCGTTCTTCGGATCCCACAGCGGTTCATCCTTCTGCACGATTGCCTGAAAGCGGTCACCGAAGATTTCGACCTCGACTGATGTACCTGGTTCGGCCAGGTCGGCGCGCAGCATGCCGAGCGCGATCGACTTGTCGATGCGATGGCCCCAGCCGCCGGACGTCGTCTCGCCGACGATCTTGCCGTCATGCCAGAGTGTAGAAACTGACGGAGCGTCGCAATCGCCGGGGTTTTCCACCACCAGCGTGACGAAGCGCTTCTTCACGCCTTGCTGCTTTTCGTTCAGCAGTGCCGCCTTGCCACGGAAGTCGGGCTTGTCCCATTTGACGAAGCGTTCGAGCCCGCCCTGCAGGATCGAATAGTCGGTCGACAGGTCGCCCTTCCAGGTGCGGTAGCCTTTCTCAAGCCGGAGCGAATCCAGCGCGTACATGCCGAAAGGCTTCAGCCCGTGCTGCTGGCCTGCGGCGCAGACGGCATCGAAGATGGCGGCGGTGTCGTCGATCCTGGTGTGGATTTCCCAGCCGAGTTCGCCGGCGAAGGAGACGCGCACGAGTTTGGCCCAGCGGCCGGCGATCTTCGTCTCCTGATGCGTCAGCCATGGCAGAGTGAGGTCGGCTTCGCAGACATCGGCGAGGATTTTTCGCGAGTTCGGGCCTGCCAGGATCTGGGTCGAGAATTCCTCGGTCCGGTCGATCAGCTTGAACGGTGCGTCCTTGGGCATGCGCGACTTCAGCCATTCGAAATCATGCCACTGCGCGACCGCCGCGGTGATCAGCGTCATCAGGTTCTCGTCGTGACGCACGACGGACATTTCAGTGACGATGCGGCCCTTGTCGTCGGCGAAATAGACGAGACCGATGCGGCCTGGCTTCGGCACCAGTCCGGTGACCTGCAGGCTCAGCCATTCGGCGGCACCTGGACCATCGAGATTGAAGCGCGAGAACCCAGGCAGGTCCAAAATGCCGGCAGCGTCACGCACGGCCAGGCATTCTTCGCGCACACGATGCTGCCATGGCCCGTCGCGGCGGAAGGTCAGCGTGGCTTCCTCGGAAATGTCATCGCCGTCCTGCGCGTACCAGGTGGCGCGCTCCCAGCCATTATAGGCATCGAAGCGGCCACCGAGCGCCTTGATGCGATCGTGGATCGGCGACAGCTTGCGGTCGCGGCCTTCCGGCCAGGCATGGCGCGGGAACTGGATGGCGTATTCGTTGCCGTAGATCTCCATGCCCTTGGCGACGCAATAGTCCGGCGCCGCGGCATAGGAAGTGAAGCGGCGCGGGTCGCACGACCACATGTCCCATTCGGTCCGGCCCTCGGTCACCCATTCGGCCAGCACCTTGCCGGCGCCGCCACCCTGGGCGATGCCGAAGGTGAAGACGCAGGCCTCGAAAGCATTGGGAACGCCAGGCATCGGACCGATCAGCGGATTGCCGTCCGGCGTGTAGGGGATCGGCCCGTTGATCACCTTGGACAGGCCGGCCGTGCCAAGGATCGGCACGCGGGCGACGGCGTCGGCCAGATAATGTTCCAGCCGGTCGAGATCGTCGGGGAACAGCTGGAAGGAAAAGTCCTCCGGCATCGGGTCATTGTGGGTGGCCCAATGCGCGCGGCAATTGCGCTCATAGGGGCCGAGATTCATGCCGTTCTTCTCCTGGCGCAGATAGTAGGAGGTGTCGACGTCGCGCAGCAGCGGCAGCTTCTTGCCTTGTTCCTTCGACCATGCCGCGAGTTCGGGGATCTCCTCGAACAGAATGTACTGATGGCTCATCACCATCATCGGCACGTCGCGGCCGAACATCCGGCCGACTTCGGCGGCGCGGTAGCCGGCGGCATTGACGACGATCTCGCAGCGGATCTCGCCCTGTGCCGTCTCGACCACCCACTCGTCGTTCTCGCGGCGCACGCCTGTGACCGGGCAGAAGCGGATGATCTTCGCGCCCATGTCGCGCGCACCCTTGGCCAGCGCCTGGGTGAGTTGCGCCGGATCGATGTCGCCGTCGCTCGGGTCGTAGAGCGCGCCTTTCAGCTCATGCGTCTCGATGAAGGGATAGCGACGCTGGATCTCGTCGACACCGACAATGTCTATGTCCATACCCTGGTAGAGGCCCATGCCCTTGGCGCGCTGGAATTCCTGCATGCGCTCGAGCGAGTGGGCAAGGCGAAGCGAGCCGGTGACGTGATAGTTCATGGGGTAGTCGACCGCGTCGGCCAGCCCGCGATAAAGCTCGGTCGAATAGCGCTGCATGTTCATCAGCGACCAGGACGAGGAGAAGGTCGGCACGTTGCCGGCGGCATGCCAGGTCGAGCCGGAGGTCAGCTCGTTCTTCTCAAGCAGCACGCAGTCGGTCCAGCCCGCCTTGGCGAGATGATAGAGCGCGGAGGTGCCGACGGCGCCGCCTCCGATGATCACCACGCGCGCCGTGCTCGGCAAACCCGCCATGTTCTTCTCCAAACTTGAACTCAATAGACGGGTGGTGAAACCACCCAGATGACAATTGCCGGCTCGGCACCCGGATTGCGCCAGCGGTAGGGCTTGCCTTCGAAGCGAAAGGAGTCGCCCTCGCCAAGCCGATGCCAGACACCTCCGATCTCGATGTCGAACAGTCCGGACGCGACGTATCCGGCTTCCTCGGTCGGCCGCTGCGCCTCGGCCTTCAGTTCCGCGCCCGGCGCGAAGACCGAACGCACCATCTCGAAGCTACCGCCGAGATCGGGCGACAGAAGCTCCTCCACCAGGCCGGATTCGCTTGTGCCAAGCGTGCGGCGCCTGCCGGCGCGCACGACCACGCCGCGCTCGCTTTCGACAGGTACGTCATGGCTGAAGAACAGGCTGATCGGCACGCCGAACAGTTCGGCGAAGGCCCTGAGGTCACCGAGCGACGGCGTCGACAGGCCACGCTCGACCTGGCTGACCCAGCCGACCGAACGGCCTAGCTTCAGGCCGATCTCGGCGAGCGTCAGCCCGCGCGCCTTGCGCAGGGCCCTGATGTCGCCGGCCAGCACGCGTTCGTCAGGTCCCTGCAATGTTCTTGCGGTAGTCGAAGGCAAAACGCTCTCTTTATGAAAAATCACCGACAAATTTCATGAGAAATCAAGCTCATGAAAAAATCAAGCAGATTTTCACGGATGCACAAGATTTGCTTGCGCGATTTTGACGGTTCATGCAAAGGCTCCGCCGAGAGCGGCGAGTGGGGACGTCCGATCGAGACAAAGGGTAAGGGACGGCCCATGCTGGAAAATAACCCCCGAATCGAGGGCGATGCCGAGATTGTCGACGAGGCGATCCTGTCGCGCCGTTCGGTGCGCGCATTCCTGCCCGACATGGTCGAAGACGACACCATCCGCGCCATTCTGGCGGTTGCGGCGCGCGCCCCATCCGGCACCAACATGCAGCCATGGAAGGTCTATGTCACCAAGGGCGAGAGCAAGCAGCGGATATCGGACGCCATTCTCAATTCCGGCATTCGCGCCGAAAAAGCCGATTGGGACGAGTACCGGTATTATCCCACGCAGTTCTTCGAGCCGTATCTGACCCGCCGCCGCGCCAACGGCTTCGGCCTCTATGGCGCGCTCGGGATCGGTCGCCGCGAGGTCGACAAGATGCGCGCCCAGCACGACCGCAACTTCGTCTTCTTCGATGCCCCGGTCGGCATGATCTTCACCATCGATCGCCGGCTCAACCAGGGCTCGTGGATCGACTATGGCATGTTCCTGCAGAACATCATGGTGGCGGCGCGGGGCAGGGGTTTGCATACCTGCCCGCAAGCGGCGTTCGCGCCCTATCACCGGCAGATCAGGCCGGTGCTCGACATTCCGGACGAGGAGATCGTCGTCTGCGGCATGGCGCTTGGTTATGAAGATACGTCAAAACCTGAAAACGCCTTCCGCACCGACCGCGTGCCGCTGCAAGAGTGGGTGACGTTCAGCGAATAAGCCAGCCAGCCTCATTCCGTGTTCATCTGTGCGCCGTGGCCGCTGACATGGGCGCCGTCCTGGGGCGTCAGCTTGAGATAGGCGAGCAGCGCGCAGAGCGTGATGACGCCCTCGATCACGAACAGGATGCGGAAATCGTCGGCGACGGCGGGGCCGCCGCCCGCCAGAAACGACAATGCCGCGGCGGCCAGGCCGACGCTGATCGCCACCGCCAGCTGCCATAATATGTAATAGAGCGCGCTGAAACGGGCGAGCTGCTCGGGCGCGATGTCGGAATAGGCGAGGTTGCCGGTCGAGGCCCATTGCGCGGAGCGGAAGACGCCGAAGACGAAGATGTAAGTGAGCACGATCCACACCGGCGTCGTCGCCTGCATCAGCGCGAAGCCGGTAACCAGGGCGGCGACGATGGGCGTGTTGTAGACCAGCACGCGGCGAAAGCCGAAACGGTTGAGGACACGCGGCATGAAGAACCGCATGGCCACCGAGCCGACCGCGGCGACGAAGGTCAGCGATCCCGCCTGCACCGCGCTCATGCCGAAGCCGAGCTGGAACATCAGCGGCAGCAGGAAGACGACCGAGCTAAGGCCGATCGTGTCCAGCCCGCCGCCGGTGAGGAACGAAATGCGGAAGGTACGGATGCGCAACAGCTTGAGATCGAGCAGCGGATTGCGCACGCGCAGGCAGTAGAACGAGGCGATGGTCAGGATGACGAGCGCCAGCGCCAGTTCGCCGGCGATGATGCCGCCCGCGGCGTCCTTGGCGGCAAGCGAATCCATGCCGAAGACCAGCAGGACCATGCCGCTGCCGACCAGCAGGAAGCCCGGAAAATCGAACGGCGTGCGCACGGGCTTGGTCATCGTCGGAAACAGCGAGGCGGCAAGAATTGCCGCCGCCAGCGCGAACGGCACGTTGATGAAGAAGATCCAGCGCCAGGAAATGTAGGTGGTCAGCGCACCGCCGACGAGCGGACCGACCAACGGTCCGGACTGGCCGGCCAGCGAGATGTACATGTTGATCTTGAGCGTTCGGCTGCGCGGAAAAGTCGACAGGATGACGACCTGGCCTAGTGTGCCCATCAAGGCGCCGCCGAAGCCTTGCAACGCACGCGCACCAACCAGCGTCCAGATGTTGTCGGACAGCCCGCAAAGCGCCGACGAGGCGGCGAACACCAGCAAGGCAAAGCAGTAGACGTTGCGCAGGCCGAAGCGGTCGGCGGCCCAGCCGCCAAGCGGCATCGAGATGATCAGGCTGGCGACATAGACGGTGATCAGCAGGCCGAGCTGGCTGGGCGGACGGCCGAGGCTTTCGCTGATGCCCGGCAGCGCGGTCACCACGACATTCTGGTCGAGGCTGGTCATGAACACGCCGCAGGCGACCGTCAGCGGCAGCAGGAGCAAGGCTCTGGCCGGCACATCGGCGCGATCCGTGGCGCCGGCGGATAGTTCTGCGGTCATGGAGATGTTCGAACCAAACGAATGTGCCGACTCTTGAAGAAGGGATTTCATATCCCTGGGCCGGTTGGGCGGCCGCATTTTCGCACCATGGGCGCCTGCGGCCTGATTCTCTAGCGGCAGAAACGGCTGGCGTTGATGCCAGAAGCAGGAGCGATGCGACCTTTCGGCGCCGCCTATTGCACCTCGTAGCCGACTTCCTCGCTGGCGTGGCAGAGCGCCTTCCAGAACGAGCGTGCAAACGAGCGGAAGACATAGATGTCGAACTGGTCGGCGCCGGTGCGCTGGATCTGGGCGAAGACGTCGTGATGAGCGGTCGAGCGGCCGGCCCCATTGGGAAAGGCCGGCAGCGAAAAGTCGATGGCGAAGAATTTCGCCAGCACCCATTCGGCCTTCGGCCCGGCAATGCGGATGGCGGTGCGGCCGTGCGAGAGATCGGTCACCGTGCCGATGGCCGAGGTCACCACCTTGGCAAAGGCAGCGGCCAGCCCTTCGGCCTCGTCGGCAACGGTGAACTTCCCCGGCGCGAAGCCGAACACTGACTTGACCCCGTCGCTCACTCCGCCGCCGGCGCCATCGGGAAGCGCCAGCCCGGTGACGGTGCGGATGGCTGCGATCAGCCTCTTCTCCTCGCCCGGCCAGGCGGCGAGTTGCACGATCGAGCCCGGCCTCGTCTCGGTCAGGATGATCTCGACGCCATGCTCGAAATTGCCGTGCGAGCCGACGTGAAATTCCGGCTCAAGCGGGGATTGGTGCTCAACCATGCATGCGGCTCCCGTCCGGATCGAAGAAGTGGTTGGAGACGATCTCGACCGGTCCGAACCGGTTGCGCAAGGGATCGGAGACGTGGGCGCGCGTGCCGTGCCGTGCCTTGCCGCCCTCGATCAGCGCCAGCGCGATATGTCTGCCGAGCGCCGGCGAATAGCAGCAGGCGGTGATATGGCCGATGGAGTCGTGCGGATTGGCTTCGTCAACCTCCTCGACGATGTGGGCGCCACCGTTGAGCGGCCGGTTATCGAGGGCGATCAGGCCGACCAGTTCGAGGCGGTCCGATGCGATCAAGCCTTCGCGGTCCATCATCGCCGAGCCGATGAACGGCTTCTTCTTCGACAGCATCCAGTCGAGATGCAGGTCGCGTGCCGTGGTGCGGCCGTCGATCTCGGCGCCGGTGACATGGCCCTTTTCGATGCGCATGGTGCCCAATGCCTCAAGACCGTAGGTGACCAGCCCGAACGGCTTGCCGGCTTCGACAAGCGCTTTCCAGACATGGGTGCCATGGCCGGCGCCGGAATAGACCTCGAAGGCCATTTCACCGGAGAAGGACAGCCGGCAGATCATCACCGGCACGCCTGATATTTCGCCGCGCACGATGCCCATGAAGGGCAAGGTGGCGTTGTCGACCGACGTGCCGGTGACACAGGCGGCGAGGATCTGCCTGGCCTTCGGGCCGCCGATCGCGGCACCTGCCCATTCGTCTGTCACCGAGGTGACGTGGACTTTCAGGTCCGGCCAGATCACGTCGAGGAAATATTCCAGATGCTGCATCACCTTGCCGGCGTTGGCCGTGGTGGTGGTCATCAGAAAATCCTGCTCGCCGAGCCGCCAGGTGGTGCCATCGTCGAAGGCGAGGCCGTCCTCGCGCAGCATCAGCCCGTAGCGGGCCTTGCCGACGGCCAGCGTCGAAAACATGTTGGTGTAGACGCGGTCGAGGAATGCGGCGGCATCAGGGCCTTGCACCGCGATCTTACCCAGTGTCGAGACATCGACGATGCCGGCGCTTTCGCGCGTCGCCTTGGCTTCGCGCACATAGGCCTGCTCGACCGTTTCGCCTGAAAGCCCATAGATCATCGGCCGGTACCAGAGGCCGGCGGAATACATCGTCGCGCCATTGGCCAGATGCCAGTCATGCATCGGCGTCATTCGTTCTGGCTTCAGGTCGCCAAAACGCTCGGCAGCCAGCGAGCCGATCGACACCGGAGCAAAGGGCGGCCGGAAGCGTGTCGTGCCGACCTCGGGGATCGGCTTGCCCAGCGCCTCGGCCATGATGGCAAGGCCAGGCACGTTGGAGCTCTTGCCCTGGTCGGTCGCCATGCCGAGCGTGGTGTAGCGTTTGAGATGCTCGACCGAGACAAAGCCTTCCCGGTGAGCCAGCCGCACGTCCTCGGCCGTGACGTCGTGCTGGAAATCGACAAAGCTCTTGCCCTTGGCCCTGATCTCGAACACCGGGGCGGGGTCGGGATCGCCAGGCACTGCTTCGACGGTCGGCAGCATGGACGGTGTGCTCTGCCCGCCTGCGGCGGCGAGGCCGGCGGCGCGGCCTTCGGCGATGGCTTCGGCCGTCGAGAAGCTTCCGGTGAAGGCGCCTGCGCCGATCCAGCTCTGTGTCGGCTTTGGCGGCAGGAAAGCTTGCCGCGCGGCGTTCCATTCCGCCTTGGCGCCGGCCTGGCTGGCCAGATGGATGGTCGGCGACCAGCCGCCGGACATCAGCAGGCAATCGGCATGGATACTGCGTGCATCACCGATGAGTGCCCCATTGGCCAGGTCGAAGCGCTGCAGCTTGAGGCCGGACAGCGCCTTGCCGCCTTCGGTGGCGACGACGGCATGGCCGGCAAAGATCTCTGCCTCGGCTTCCGCGGCCAGCTTGCGCATCTCCGGCGAAAGTTCCGGCCTGACATCGGCGATGGCGACGACCGCGGCGCCGGCCTTCTTCAAGGCGACAGCCGCCCGATAGGCGCTGTCATTGTTGGTGAACAACGCGATCCGCTCGCCCGGCAGCACGCCGAATTCGTTGGCATAGCGTTCGGCTGCATGCGCCAGCATCACGCCTGGCCGGTCATTGCCGGGGAAGATGAGCGGCCGCTCGAACGCACCAGTGGCCAGGACCACGGATTTGGCGCGGATCGCCCAATAGCGATGGCGCGGCTCGCCCTTGCCGGGGTGCTCCTTATGGTCGCTGACCCGTTCGAGCGCGGCAAGCGTGTTGTTGTCGTAGTAACCCCATACCGTGGTGCGCGGCAGAAGCCGGACATTGTCGCGGCCTGCGAGCTGGGCGACGGTGCGCCGCGCCCAATCGGCGGCAGGCGCGCCATCGATCGTTTCCTCGGACCAGTTGGCCGAACCGCCGAAATGCGGCTCGAGATCGGCCAGCATGACGCGCGCACCCTGATCGGCGGCGGCCTTGGTGGCCATCAGGCCGGCAGGGCCGGAGCCGACGACCAGCACGTCGCAAAAGGCGTTCATGCGTTCGTAGCGGGCCGGGTCTTTCGCCGATCCGGCACTGCCGAGACCGGCTGCGCGGCGGATGAAGTGTTCGCAGAACATCCAGAAACGCGTGCCCTTGAGCGGGCCGAACACCGGTCCCATGAAGGTCTTGTAGTAGAACCCGGCCGACAGGATCTTGCCGCCGAGCTGGTTGACGGCGTTGATGTCCCAGGCAAGCGAGGGAAAGCGGTTCTGGCTGATGGCAACCAGCCCGTCATGGATCTCGACCATGGTCGCTGGAATGTTGGGCTCGCGAACCTCGCCCTTCAGCACCGTCACCAGCGCGTTAGGTTCCTCGACGCCTGCGGTGAGCAGGCCGCGTGGGCGGTGGTATTTGAACGAACGCCCGTACAACGTGACGCCCTTGGCCAGCAGGGCTGACGCCAGCGTGTCGCCGGCATGGCCGGTGTAGGCCGTGCCATCGAAGGTGAAGCGGATGGTTTTCAGCCGGTCGATGCGGCCGCCGGTGTCGGCACGGCGCGGGCTCATGCCTTGTCCTCCGCCTTGCGGCGCGCGGCCGGCCCATGATCGCCCCGCGCAAAGGCAACGCTGGAAATCTCATGCGTCAGCGTGTTGCGCACGACCTTGAGATGCGCGCGGCAGCCGCCGGAATGTTGCCAGATCTCATTGTGATCGCCGGCCGGATTCAGCCGGTCATAGACATAGGCGTTCCACGCCTCGAAATTCTGCGAGGCGGGGTCGGGACGCTCACGATTGCCGTCACCCTGATAGGTGAACTCGATGACGTCGCGCGGGCCGCAATAGGGGCAAGTGATCAACATTGGACTCTACCTATTGCCTAATGCAGCCGCGGGTTTGCACCCTGGCCCTTGTCGTCGATCAGCAGCCCGCGGTGGAAGCGGTCGAGCGTGAAGGGCGCGTTGAGGTCGTGCGGCTGGTCCTTGGCGATGGTCCAGGCGAAGCACCAGCCGGAAGCCGGCGTCGCCTTGAAGCCGCCATAGCACCAGCCGCAGTTGAGATACATGCCGGGCAGGGGGCCGGCGGTGATGATCGGCGAGCCGTCCATCGACATATCGCAAACACCGCCCCAGGAGCGCAGCATGCGCACGCGCGCGAGTCCCGGAAACAACGCCAGCATTTCACTCATCACCTCGTCGACGACAGGCAGATTGCCGCGCTGGGCGTAGCTGTTGTAGCCGTCGATGTCGCCGCCATAGATGAGGCCGCCCTTGTCCGACTGCGACATGTAGAAATGGCCCATGCCGAAGGTGACGACCGTGTCGATGAAGGGCTTCAGCGATTCCGTGACGAAGGCCTGCAGCACATGGCTCTCGATCGGCATCGTCTCGATGCCGGCCATCTGCATGACGCGTCCGGTGCTGCCGGCGACCGCCACGGCCACCTTCCTGGCGCGGATGTCGCCGCGCGAAGTGGTGACGCCTGATATGCGGTCGCCGTCGCGCAGGAAGCCGGTGACCTCGCAATTTTCAATAATGTCGACGCCGCGCCTGTCGGCGCCGCGCGCATAGCCCCAGGCCACCGCATCGTGGCGGGCGGTGCCGGCGCGGCGTTGCATCAAGCCGCCGACCACCGGGAAACGCGCGTTGTCGGAGATATCGAGCGCCGGAATCAGGCGTTTGATCTCAGTCTTCGTCATCAGTTCGGCATCGACGCCGAGATGGCGCATGGCGTTGCCGCGCCTTGCATAGTCGTCGAATTGGGCCGGCGTGTGCGCCAGGTTCAGGCAGCCGCGCTGCGAGAACATGACATTGTAGTTGAGCTCGTGCGACAGGTTCTCCCACAGCTTCATCGAGTGTTCGTAGAAGCGGGTGTTGGCAGGCAGCAGATAATTCGAGCGCACGGCCGTGGTGTTGCGGCCGACATTGCCGGAACCGAGCCAGCCCTTTTCCACAACGGCGACATTGGTGATGCCGTGTTCCTTGGCAAGATAATAGGCGGTCGCCAGCCCATGACCGCCGCCACCGATGATGATGACGTCATAGGACGCCTTCGGGTCAGGCTTGCGCCATGCCGGCTTCCAATCCTTGTTTCCCTTGAGCGCGTTCGCGAGCAGCGAAAAGGCCGAGTACTCTGCCATTGATGTCATCCGGTTCGGGCGATGCGGCAGACTATAGAGCAGGCCGCATCCGCAAAGCCAATATTGCGCCATCGCCTTTCGACTGGCCGACGCCCGGGATGGGATCACTCGGCGTGAGTGATCGGTTGGGGCCAATGATCGGATGGGCTCGCGATACGACGGCTTGCCCCATGATAGGGCCGTCTTTATCAAGGACAGGCTTTCAAATTGCCTTTGCCGCCGATGAGTCGCCAACAAATCATGCTTTTCCGATTGCTTCGTCTCATCCTGGTACTCACGCTGGTCGTTTCGGCGCCGCTTTCGTTTGAGGCGATGGCGCAAGCGCTCGGCCAGGGCTCGGCCGGTTTGGTCACCGATCAGCAAAAGGTCATCCAGGATCTAACGGCCAAGACGGACGATCTCGAGAAGAAGATACAGCAGGACGGTGAGGACGATGCCTCACTCGTGGAGATCCGTCTGCAGCTGGAGGACCTGTCGCGGGCGGCACTCACCAGTGCGCTGGTATTCCGCTCGCGGCTCACCGAGATCAACAATCGCATCGAGGTGCTGGGTCCTCCACCGGCGGCGGGCCAGCCGCAGGAGCCCGACATCGTGACGGGCGAGCGTCAGGCGCTTGCATCGGAAAAGGCCGAGATCAACGCGGTCGTTGCCAGCGCACAGAACCTGTCGATCCGCATCAGCGGGCTGATCGACAAGATCGGCAATATGCGCAGCGAGCTGTTCCGCAATCTTTTGACCAAGCGCTACGTGCTGTCGGATGCGCTGAGCCCGCAGGTGTTTTCCGACGCCCGCGACGAGTTCGGCAATCTCTACAAGGCGGTGTCGTCCTGGTTGAGCTTTGCCTTCAAGTTCAAGTTCCAGGCGATCCTGGCGGCAACCTTCGTGGCGCTCGGGCTGGCGCTGGTGCTGCTGGTCGGCGGCAGGCGCCTGTTCGGGCGGGTGTTCGAAGCCGACCCCACCAATGAGGACCCATCCTATCTCAGCCGCCTTTCGGTGGCCTTCTGGTCGACCTTGCTGCCGACGCTGGCGGTTGCCGCCTTTCTTGGATCGACGATTTTCTTTTTCAATTATTACAATGTGTTGCGCGGCGACATTGGGCTCTTCCTCAACGCGCTGGCGACCGTCATCGGCGTGGTGTTCTGCGTCAACCGGCTGACCAATGCGGCGCTGGAACCGCGGCTGCCGAACTGGCGCCTGATCCCGGTCGAAACCGGGCCGGCGCGCTGGCTGGTGCGCCTGGCCACCGCCATGGCCGTGGTCATCAGCGTCAACACCTTCCTATCGGTGATCAACGACAAGATGGGTTCGCCGCTGTCGCTGACCATCGCCCGCAGTTTTGTCGCCACCATCATCGTCGGCATCATCCTGATCCTGATGGCGATGCTGAGGCCGTTCAAGGCGCGCGACGGAAGCTGGCGGCCCTGGCCGGCATGGCTGCGCTACCTGTCGCTGGGCCTTGGCCTATTCACCATCATCGCCGCCTTGCTCGGCTATATCGGCCTTGCGCTGTTCGTTTCGCTGCAGGTCGTCGTCACTGGCACAGCCTTGATCACCGCCTATATCGGCTTCCTGTCGGCGCAGGCGATCGGCGAGGAGGGTGCTTTCGCCAACACCTCCGTCGGGCGCTGGCTGTCGGCCAATTCCAGCTACGAGGATACGGCCCTCGACCAGCTCGGGCTTGTCGTCAGCGTTGCCATCAATGTGATGATCGTGCTGGTGTTCCTGCCGCTGATCCTGCTGATGTGGGGTTTCCAGCCCGGCGATATCCAGGCTTGGGCCTACAAGCTCGCAACCGGGATCAACATCGGCTCGGTGACGATCTCGGTCACCGGCATCCTCTCCGGCATCGTCGTCTTCGTCATAGGCTATTTCCTGACGCGCTGGTTCCAGGGCTGGCTCGACGGCTCGGTCATGGCGCGTGGCAAGGTCGATACCGGCGTGCGCAACTCGATCAGGCTGGCGGTCGGCTATGCCGGCGTCGCGCTGGCGGCACTGGTCGGCATCTCGGCGGCGGGCATCGACCTGTCCAGCCTGGCACTGGTCGCCGGCGCTCTTTCCCTCGGTATCGGCTTTGGCCTGCAGAACGTGGTGTCCAATTTCGTTTCCGGCCTGATCCTTCTGGCCGAGCGGCCGTTCAAGGTGGGCGACTGGATCGTTGCCGGCGACGTCAGCGGCACGGTCAAGAAGATCAGCGTGCGCGCCACCGAGATCGAAACCTTCCAGCGGCAATCGGTGATCCTGCCCAATTCGAACCTGATCAACAACGCCGTCGGCAACTGGACGCACCGCAACAAGCTCGGCCGCGTCGACATCAAGGTCGGCGTCGCCTATGGCAGCGACGTCAAGCAGGTTCATGCCGTCCTGCTGGAGATCGCCCGCAGCCACCCGATGGTGCTGAAGAACCCCGAACCCTTCGTGCTGTTTTCCAATTTCGGCCCTGCCGCCCTGGAATTCGAAATCCGCGTGTTCCTGGCCGACGTGATGAACGGCAACATCGCGCAGAACGATATCCGTTTTGCCGTCCTCGAAAAATTCAGCAGCGAACACATCGAGATACCCTCGACGCCGCGCGCCGTGGTCGAGGCCCACAAGCCCAAGGCCTGGCCGACGGACGACGACAAGATCGAGGCCGACTTCGCCGAACAGGAGCAGATAAGGGCCGAAGCCGAGGCGGAGAAGAAGCGACTGGTCAAGTCTCGCAAAACCAAGAAGCCGGACCCGGACTAGGCTCGGACTCCGTCGACCTCAATCCTGCCCGGAATCGATTGCGGCATGAATGGGGCATTCAGTTGCGGTTCAGCTTCCATCTCATATAAGCTCCATGCAAAGGCGAAAATGCCTTGCCAAATGCAACAGAGGCGGTGGGAACACCGATATTGCACCATGTGGAAGTCTCTCGTCGCTGCAGTCGCCCTGGTCGCCGCCATCGGCTCGGTCCATGCCGCGAGCGCGGTCAACAAGGACGCCGAGACCCGCACGCTGGTCGTAACGGAGGGCGGCAGCAAGACCGACCTTGCGCTGGCCGGTGGCGAAACGGTTGAGTTCTGCCCGAACGGCTGCTTCGTCACCTTGCCCAATGGCGATCTCGAAGCCCTGACCGGTTCGGAAACGGTCGAGATCTCGGGCGGTGTCGCCCGCATCAAGTAATCTTGGCGTCACGATTGTAGAGGCCGGGCATTTGCCCGGCCTTTTATCGTTTCCGGTAGCGGTTGTTTAACAATGACACCGGAAATACCGCCATGGCAGCCGTCTGCAACCGTGCGTTTTAACGTTCGCTACGCCATCGCCCGCTATACCAGCCTCAAGACGCCGAAAAGCGGCGCGCAACTCTACGCGGGCAGGGCAGGACGGACATGGATGCGCGATCGGACAGGAACGCAATACCGCTTGCGGTCGATCTCGACGGCACGCTGATCGCAACCGACCTGTTGTGGGAAGGGCTGTTCATCCTTCTCAAGAAGAACCCGCTCTATATCTTCCTCGTACCGTTCTGGATCGCCGGCGGGCCGGCGCGGCTGAAGCAGGCGATCGCGCAGCGCATCGACATCGATCCGGCATCGCTGCCCTATCGCGAGGTGCTGCTTTGCCGCCTCCGGACCGAGCACGCCGAGGGCCGCAAGATCGTGCTGGCGACCGGTACGCCGCGCAAGTTCGCCGACGCCATCGCGGCCCATCTCGGCATTTTCGACCAGGTGCTGGCCACCGATGGTCTCGCCAATCTCACCTCGGGCAGGAAGCGCGCCTCGCTGATCGCAGCCTATGGCGATGGCGGTTTCGACTACGCCGGCAACAGCCGCCATGACCTCCAGGTCTTCGATGCCGCACGCAACGCGATCGTCGTCGCGCCCGACCGCCATGCCGCGCGCTGGCAGGCGGCACATGGCGCCGAGACGGTGCCGGCGCCGAAGCCGACTTTGCGGACCATCGTCAAGATGCTGCGCGTGCATCAGTGGCTGAAGAATTCGCTGATCGCAGTGCCGATGGTGCTCTCGCATGAATATTTCAACACCGACATGATCTGGGAATGCCTGCTGGCATTCGTCTCGTTCAGCGCGGTGGCATCGGCCATCTACATCCTCAATGATTTCTTCGACCTCGCGCTCGACCGCAAACACCTCACCAAGCGCAACAGGCCGTTCGCCAGCGGTGCGCTGTCGATCCCGTTCGGACTTGGCGCGATCGCGGTGCTTCTGGCGATCGGCATCGGCACCGGGCTGTTCCTGTCGCCCGAATTCATGGCTGTGCTCGGCGGCTACATGGTCGTCACCACTGCCTATTCGCTGTCGTTCAAGCGCATGCTGCTGGTCGATGTGCTGACGCTCGCCGGCCTCTACACGATCCGCGTCCTGGCCGGCGCGGCGGCGACCGGCGTCGACGTCTCGTTTTGGCTGCTGGCCTTCTCCATCTTCTTCTTCCTGTCGCTGGCGCTGGTGAAGCGCTTCGTCGAACTGCGCACCACCGCCATTCCCCCCGGCGAGCGCATTGCCGGTCGCGGCTATCGCACCGAAGACCAGGAGATCGTCGCCCAGGCCGGCATGGCCTCGGCCTTCTCCTCGGCGCTGGTGCTGGCGCTCTACATGGACAGTGTCGCGGTGCGGGAACTCTATCCGCATCCATGGCTGATCTGGCCGCTGGCGCCGATCGTGCTCTATCTTACCATGCGCGTCTGGATCCTGGCGCGCCGCAACGAGATGCATGACGATCCGGTCGTCTTCATCATCCGCGACTGGCGCAGCCAGATCGTGGTGCTGATCGGTGCGGTGATGCTGGTCATCGGGGGCTGGTAGGCATGGCCGCCGGACGTTTCCCAAGCTTTGGCCTTGCCACGCCGCCGGCGCCGCGCGCCATCGGTGCCGACGAGGCGATCGCGCTGCTGAAGGGCGGTCAGGCCAAGCCGGCGTCGCTGCTTGCCTATGGCAATGGCCGCTCCTACGGCGATTCCTGCCAGAACGGGGCCGGAGCGGTCGTCGATATGCGATCGCTGAACCGGATCCACGCCTTCAACGCCGAAACCGGTGTTCTCAAGGCGGATGCCGGCGTGCTGTTGTCCGACATCATCGCCCACGCTGCCCCCTACGGCTTCTTCCCCGCCGTTGTGCCAGGCACGCAATTCGTCACGCTCGGCGGGGCTATCGCCAATGACGTGCATGGCAAGAACCATCACCGGCGCGGCACCTTCGGCTGCCATGTCGAGAGCTTCACGCTGCTCAGGTCCGATGGAAAGACCCATCGCTGCTCGGCGACAGACAATGCGCGGCTGTTTGCGGCGACGATCGGCGGGATGGGGCTGACCGGCCTCATTCTGTCGGCCTCGATCCGGCTGATGCGGGTGCATTCCCTCGACATCGTCGAAAGGGCGACGCCGTTTCGTGACCTCTGCGAATTCTTCGACCTGGCCGCGGCGGCCGATCAGGCCAACGAATATGCGGTCGCCTGGATCGACCAGCTTGCCGGCGGTCGCAACAGCGGTCGCGGCCTGCTGCTCACTGGCAATCACGCCGAGCACGGCTCGCATGCCGCTTCGCGCGCCGGCGGCAATTTCTCGGTGCCGGTCCAGCCGCCGTTCAACGTGCTCAACCGGCCGTTCCTGACCGCCTTCAACGCTGCCTACAGGTGGAGGAAGAGCCGGGCAACGGTGCCGCGCCAGGCCGGCTACCAGCGCTTCTTCTTCCCGCTCGACGGCGTGCGCGATTGGAACCGGCTTTATGGGCCGAAAGGGCTGTTCCAGCACCAGAGCGTGGTGCCGGAACCGACGGCGCGCGAGGCCGTGCCGGCATTGCTGGCGGCTGCAAGGCAAGCCGGGCAGGGCTCGTTCCTCACGGTGCTGAAACGCTTCGGCTCCATCCGCTCGCCGGCGCTGCTGTCGTTTCCGCGTCCCGGCTACACGCTGACACTGGATTTCCCCATGAGGGGCGCCGCGACGCTGACACTGCTGCGGGAGCTCGACCGCATCACGGTCGAGGCCGGCGGCGCGGTCAATCCGTACAAGGACGCCCGCATGGGGGCCGAAATCTTCGCTTCGTCCTTTCCCGAATGGCAGCGGCTGGAAGCGCTCCGCGACCACGCCTTCATGTCCGACTTCTGGGCGCGCACTGCGAAGAAATTGGATGTGCGGCGAGGCTCGGTCGAGGCAGCCGAATAGATAAAATCCGAATAATTATTGGTTAACAGATGGTTAATAGCGCGATTCACTCAAAACAATGTTGGGGCTTCACCAAATGTTTGCGGGTTTGTAGTAGGAAGCGTGAAGGGGTGGCTTGGAACTCATGAAATACATCGTCTTCATTCTCTTTACAGTCATGACCAATGCCGCGGCGCAGCTGATGCTGAAGCAAGGCATGATGTCGCTCGGACCGATCTCGTTCGAGGGCGTCAATCCGCTCGTCAAGCTGCTGCAGATCGTCTTCAGCCCCTGGGTGTTCCTTGGCCTGTGTACCTTCGTCATCTCGATGGCCTCGCACCTCTATGTGCTGTCCAAGGTCGAGCTCTCCTTCGCTTATCCGTTCCTCAGCCTCGCCTATGTTGCCGTCGCCATCTTCGCTTATTTCGTCTTCCGCGAGGACCTTAATGGCTGGCGGATCGCCGGCATCGCCTTCATCTGCGTCGGCACGGTGCTGATCGCGCAAAGTGGCCGGGATTTGGGTGGGCAAGGGCATGAGGACCAGGCCGCTTCCATCACGCCCGACAAGATCCAAGCAAACGAGATCGTTCGATGAGACATATGATTTTCGGCGGTGACGGTTTCGTCGGCCGCCATCTTGCCCCGAAGCTTGTGGCCGATGGTGAAGAGGTTGTCGTCGCCGACATCGTCAAGAGCGACCTGCCGCATTACCGCAGCGTCCGCTTTATCCAATGCGACGTCACCGATCCGGCCTCGGTCGCCGCGATTGGGCTGAAGGCCGACGACATGGTCTACAATTTGTCGGCCAAGATGCTGTCGCCGATCCAGGTGCGCGCCAAGCGGCATGACTTCTTCTTCCCTGTAAATTTCCATGGCACCGAGCACATCATGCAGGCCATGGACGGAGCCGGTGCGTCAAAACTCGTCCACTATACGACCGACATGATCTACGGCCACACGGTCACGCAGCCTATGACCGAGGAGCACCCGGTGGCGCCGCTGGGCGAATATGGCTGGTCGAAGCAGAAGACCGAGGAGCTGGCGGCCGAGTGGCGCAAGCGCGGCATGTCGATCTCGCTGTTTCGCCCGCGTCTGATCATCGGTCCCGGCCGGCTCGGCATTCTCGAAAAACTGTTCAAGCTGATCGACTGGAATTTTCCGGTGCCGATGATCGGTTCGGGCAGGAACCCTTATCAGTTCATCTCGGTGTTCGACTGCGCCGAAGCCGCCCGCGCGGCCTGGAAGGCCGGCGTGCCAAACGAGGCCTATAATCTGGGCTCACTCAATCCACCGCCGGTCAAGAAGCTGCTCGGCGATCTGATCAGGCATGCCGGCTCGAAATCGATCCTGATCCCGACACCGGGTTGGGCGGTCAAGCGCACGCTGGACCTGCTCGACCTGATGAACATGCCGATCATGGACCCAGAACAGTATCTGATCGCCGACGAGGAATGCGTGCTCGACGTGTCCAAGGCCGGGCGTCAGCTCGGCTGGGCGCCGCAATATCGCGACGAGGACATGCTGATCGCCGCCTATAGCGAGTACCGCGCCAAGAAAGCCGGTCTCGCGGTCGCCACCACACATGTGCCCGCCGAATAGCGGCTCGCAAAACAGCTTTCGTTGCGCACGATTGCGGTCGTGCGTGCAGACAGGAGATTGAAATGACCGTCATGGCCAAGCCCGAACAGACGAATGCGCGCACCATGGTCAGTGCGCCGGCGCTGTCGCCCGCCACCATCGCCAAGCCCGACCTGATCAGTGTCGAGCAGGCCAAGGCGATGGACGTCGCAGAGATGACCGACCTGTTCAAGGCGCATCTCAACCCCGGCCAGCTGCACTTCATGAAGCTGCTCGGCTTCCACAAGATCAAGATCGAGCGTGCCGAAGGCATGTTCTACATCGACCAGAACGGCCGCAAGATCCTCGACTTCTTCGGCGGCTTCGGTTCGCTGGCCTTTGGCCACAACCATCCGCGCATCCTGGAAGCACGCAAGAAATTCCAGGAGGAGAAGCGCCAGGAAATCGCCATCGCCTTCATGTCGCAATATGCGGCGGCACTTGCGCACAACATCGCCAAATGCTCGCCCGGCGATCTCGACATGGTGTTTCTGGGTTCGTCCGGCTCGGAAGCGATGGAAGCGGCGGTTAAGCTCGCCGAGCGCGCCGCCGGTCCGAAGCGGCCGAAGGTCGTCTATGCCGAGAATTCCTTCCATGGCAAGACCAAGGGCGTGCTCGGCATCACCGACGGCCAGCTCTACCGCGCCGACTTCAAGGTGGCCGAAAACACGGTCCGCATCCCGTTTGCCGACATCGAGGCGGTCGAGCGCCTGTTCCGTTCCGACCCGGAGGTCGGCGTCATCGTGCTGGAAACCATCCAGGGCGGCGGCGGCATCATCCAGGCGCCTGCCGAGTACTGGCAGAAGCTGCGCGCGTTGTGCGACCAGTATGGCGTGCTGTGGGTCGCCGACGAAGTTCAGTGCGGCTACGGCCGTTCGGGCCGCTTCTACGCCTTCGAACATTACGGCGTCGTTCCCGATGTGACGGCGCTGGCCAAGTCGCTCGGCGCCGGCAAGGCGGCGGTCGGCGCGATGATTGCGCGGCGCGAGGTCTACATGAAGGCCTATGGCACGCCGAAAACGGCGATGATCCATGCCATGGCGACCTTCGGCGGAATGGGCGAGGCCTGCGTCACCTCGATCGAAGGGCTCAACGTGCTCTACGACGAGGGCCTGATCGACAATGCCGCCGTCACCGGCGACTATTTGCTGCAGCGCCTGCAGGCGCTCAGGGAAAAGTACCCCAAGATCATCAAGGATGTGCGCGGCAAGGGGTTTATGGTCGGCCTGGAGTTCCACGACTTCTCGCAGACCTTGCCGATGGTGCTGCGGCCGATCGTCAGCGTGCTCGACGACAAGCTGAAGGGCTCGCTGTCGGGCTTCGTCGGCGCGCTGCTGCTGCGCGACTACGACGTGCTGGTCGCCTTCACCGAGTACAACCGAAACGTCATCCGGCTGGAGCCGCCGTTGATCTGCCAGCGCGAGCATGTCGACCGCTTCGTCGATGCCTTCGACAGCCTGCTGTCGCGCGGCATCGTGTCGATCGTGAAGGATTTCGTCAAAAGCCAGGTTCGTTAAGCGAGTTCGCTGGGTACAACGATGCTGACCAAGTCGCCCGCTCCACAAAACCCACTCGACCGGCTCACCGGAGCCGGCCTGGCGTGGGGCGAGGGGACTTATGCGCGGCTGGCGGCACCGATCGGCGCTGCGGCCTTCGCGCTCTACATCCTTTTTACAGCGTTCACGGCATGGGTGATGCCCGACGCCAACTGGGACATGCTGCCCTATCTCGCTATATCAGAGGAAGGCACCTATCCCGATGCACAGGCGCTGCATGACTATGCCTACAACACTGTCAAATCGGGCGTGTCCGCAGGCGACTACAAGGCGCTGACCGACGATGGTGGCGGCTTCCGCAGCCACATGGCGGAGAATGCCGCCGATTTCCATTCGCTGCTCGGCATGTACCGGATCAAGTTCCTCTACGCCGAGGTCCTGTCGACGATGAGCGCGGTGATGTCGCCGGTCGAGGCGATGCGCCTGGTCTCAGTGGTCTCGGTTCTGCTGTTCGGCGCGATCGCCCTGATGTGGCTGCGCTCCGAGGGGGCACTGGCCTTGGCGCCTGTGGTCGGCGCGGTGCTGATCATGGCCGATTTCGGCGATGCGGCGCGCGCTTCGACGCCGGATCTGCTCACGTCAGCGCTGCTGCTCGGCGGGCTCTATGCCTATGTCCGCGGGCGCGAGATGGCGACCGCGATCCTGCTCTTCCTCGCCTTCATGGTGCGCCCGGACAACATCGTTTTCCTTGCTGTTTTTACCGTGCTGCTGGTCGCCTTCCGGCAGAAATCGTGGGGCGCGCTGGCCGGCTTTGCCGCTTCCCTCGTTGCCTATTTTGCCATCTCGCACTGGGCGCATCATCCCGGCTGGTGGCCGCATCTGTGGTTCTCCAGCATAGAGCAGCATTACAATATGGACGGGTTCGAGCCGCCATTCTCCATCGTTGCCTATCTCAGGGCATTTGCCACCTCGCTGCTGCGTGCCGTCAGCCTGAACAGCTGGGTCGGGGTGTCGGTGCTGGCACTGGCCGGCTGGTTTGCCGCCGCCCGCGCCGGCTTCCGCCTCGACCGCCGCGCCGGCATCCTGTTTGCGGCACTGGTGCTCGGCGCGCTGGCGAAGTTCACCGTCTTCCCGATCCACGACACGCGCATCTATTTCCCGCATCTGATCCCGCCATTCCTGCTGCTGGCGACGCCGCTCATGGCGTTGTGGGCGGCCGCGGCTCGCGGTCAGAATCGCGCTGCCATGCAAATCATTCCTGGAGACAAGTCATGAGTTCGCTATCCAGCCTGGCGCGCGTTGCCCTGTCGCTCGGTCTTCCCAGTGGCGTTCTCGACCGCGGACCATCGCTGCGCGGCACGAAGTTCCTGGCCAAGGCGGCGCTGAAGGCGCGGTTCGGTGGGGCAGGGCGGCCGTTCCAGATGGTCAATGTCGGCGCCTGCGACGGCGCGCTGTTCGACGATGTGACGCCGTGGCTGCACCGCATAGCTGGCGCACGCGCGATGCTGGTCGAGCCGATCCCGTACAATCAGAAACGGCTGCGCGCCAATTATCCCGACACCGGCCGGTTCATCATCGAGCCGGTGGCGGTGACAAAGGCCAAGGGGACGATCACCGTCCACACCTTCGATGCCGCCGCGCTCGAGTCCGGCACACTGCCCATCGAATTCATCGGCTGTTCGTCGGTCACCGACACCAATCTGATGTCGGGCAAGAATGCCTGGGGCGAGGCCGACGCCAACTTCAACAAGTTCGCCCCGCACCTCAGGGATATCGAGGTGCCATCCGAGACCTTGCAGACGCTGCTCGACCGCAACGGCATCATCCATATCGATGCCTTCCTCATCGATTGCGAGGGCGCCGACTGGATCGTCTTCGAACAGCTCGACCTCAAGCGCTACCGCCCCGGCATGATCAAGGTCGAGGTTGGCGCGCTGCCGGCCGCCGAGATCGGCCAGGTCGTGGTCAAGCTGAAGACATCAGGCTATCAGGTCGGCTTCCAGGCCGAAGACATCTGGGCCTTCGCCTGAGTTAGCCACCGAAAAGCGAACCGCCCCAGGCGCCCGATGTGAAGCATTCTGCCGTCTGGTCGCTCGGCTTTTTGCCAATGTCGCAAACAGGCTTCAATCGCCCTGCCGCTCCGCCCTATAGTCCGCCCGCTTTATCACTTTGGAGTCGCGGGCAATGGCAGAGTTTCCGAAAAAGGCGAGGGTCGTCATCGTCGGCCTGGGCGGTATTGTCGGCGCATCGATCGCCCATCACCTGATCGAACGCGGCTGGGATGACATTGTCGGCATCGACAAATCAGGCATCCCGACCGATATCGGCTCGACGGCGCACGCCTCCGACTTCTGCTACACCACCAGCCACGATTTCCTGTCGTGCTGGACGACGCTCTACTCCATCGATTTCTACGAGAAGATGGGTCATTATGCGCGTATCGGCGGCCTCGAGGTCGCGCGTGTCGGCGACGACAGCCGAATGGAAGAAATCAAGCGCAAGATCGCCTCCGCCAAGGCGTTTGGCACGCGCGCCCGCCTGATCGAGCCGGCCGAGATCAAGGAAAAATTTCCGCTCATCGAAGAAGCGATTGTTCAAGGTGGTCTTTGGGATCCCGATGCCGGTCTGGTCATCCCGCGTTCGCAGACGGTCGCCGGCAAGCTGGTCGACCAGGCGGAAGCGTCGGGCAAGCTCAAATCCTTCGCCAACACATCGGCCCGGTCGCTGGTCGTCAAGGACGGCCGCATATCAGGCGTGGTGACGGACCGCGGCACCATCGAGGCCGACTATGTCGTCGTCTGCGCCGGGATTTGGGGCCGGCTGATAGCGGAAATGGTCGGCGAAGACCTGCCGGTCATGCCGATCGACCATCCGCTGACCTTCTTCGGCCCCTACAACGAGTTCGCCGGCACCGGCAAGGAGATCGGCTGGCCGCTGCTGCGCGACCAGGGCAACTCGGCCTATATGCGCGACACCGGTGATCCCAAGACCGCCGAGGGCGGGCAGATCGAATGGGGTTATTACGAAGAGACCAATCCGCGCCTTTGCCACCCGCGCGACCTGCTGGAGAAGGACCAGGCGCGGCTTTCGCCGTCGCAACGCGATCTCGACATGGAACAGATCCTGGCGCCGCTCGAACGCGCCATGGAACTGACGCCGATCCTCGGCGAACTCGGCTATAATGAGAGTCATTCGTTCAATGGACTTCTCCAGGTAACCGCGGACGGCGGCCCGTCGATGGGCGAAAGCCAGAAGGTGCGGGGTCTGTGGTATGCCGTTGCCATCTGGGTCAAGGATGGTCCCGGCATGGGCAAGCTGATCGCCGACTGGATGACCGACGGCCGCACCGCAATCGATCACCATGCCATCGACTATGCACGGTTCTATCCGCACCAGACCAAGGAGCAGTTCATCTGGGACCGCTGCACCGAGACGGCGATGAAGGTCTACAATCCGGCGGTACATCCGCGCGAGCCGTTCTCCAAGGCCCGCAATATCCGGCGCTCGCCGTTCTGGGAACGCGAGAAGGAACTCGGCGGCTATTTCATGGAACTCGGCGGCTGGGAGCGCGCCCACGGCTATGCCGCCAACGAGCATCTCCTGGAGAAATACGGCAACCGGGTGCCGGTGCGTGAGAACGAATGGGACAACCGCCATTTCTGGCGCGTCTCCAATGCCGAACATCTCGCCATGAGCGAGGATTGCGGCATCGTCAACCTGTCGCATTTCGCCATGTACGACATCGAAGGTCCAGACCATGTCGCGCTGCTGGAATGGTTGTGCGCAGCCAAGATTGGCGGCGACAACAACATCGGCAAGGGCATCTACACCCACTTCCTCGACGAGGAAGGCATGGTGCGGGCCGACTTTACCGTCATTCGCATGGCCGACCGCTGTCGTTTGATCGACGGCGCGGATGCTGGCCCGCGCGATTTCCAGTACATGCGCCGCACGGCACAGGACAAAGGTTTCGACGTCACCATCACCGACGTGACCGAGAACTATGTGACCATCGGCATCTGGGGGCCGAACGCCCGGGCGACCTTGCAGAAAGTGGTCGAAAACCCGGACGGGCTCTCTGTTGAGAACTTCCCATTCGCGGCGATCAAGCCGGTCCGGATCGGCGGCAAGGACGTCACCGCTTTCCGCATCTCCTATGTCGGCGAGCAGGGCTGGGAACTGCATATGCGCTACGAGGACGGTCTCGCTGTGTGGGATGCGCTGCGCTCGACCGGCGTGATGCCTTTCGGTGTGGAGACCTATGCCAACACGCGCCGCATGGAAAAGAGCCTGCGCCTGCAGAACGCCGACCTTCTGACCGAGTACAATCTGCTCGAAGCGGATCTCGCTCGTCCAAAGGTCAAGGAGAACGATTTCTGCGGCAAGGCGAAGCACGTCGAATACCGCGCCCGCGAGCACCAACCGGCCATGCTGTGCACGCTGGTGATGACCGAGAATGTCGATTCCAAAGGCGTTGCCCGCTATCCCGTCGGCACCATGCCGGTGATGGATCCGAAGACCGGCGAGACGCTGGTCGACGAACTCGGCCGGCGGTCCTTCACCACCTCGATGGCCTATGGCCCGACCATCGGCAAGAATATCGGTCTTGCCTATCTGCCGTGGGCGTACGCCCAGGAAGGCCGCAAGCTCACGATCGAGTATTTCGGTGAGACATATCCGGTCGAAGTGGCGGCTGTCGGCTACAAGCCGCTCTACGATCCGGAGAATTTGAAGCCGCGCAGCTGATTGCTAGCCGGCGCAAAGGGCATGAAGGCAAAAGCCTGGCCATCGGCCGGGCTTTTCTCTTTTTAAGCCGACGGTTTTCGCTTACCTTCGCGGCATGTCTGCTTTTGCCTGCGCAAGACATTTCCTTTCAGGCTGCGCCGCGTTCGCACTGACGCTCTGGTTGACGCCCGCGGCCCAAGCTGACGAGCCCGTCGATGTCGAGCTGGTGCTGGCCGTCGATGTCTCGCTGTCGATGTCTCCGGACGAACTCGAGATCCAGCGTCACGGCTACGCCGCGGCACTGACGCACGACAATGTGCTGCAGGCCATTGCCGATGGCGCTTATGGCAAGATCGCCGTCACCTATGTCGAATGGGCCGGCACCAACTGGCAGCGCGTCATCGTGCCGTGGACGGTGATCGCCAGCCGCACCGACGCCGAGCGGGTGGTTGCGCAACTATCCGCTCAGCCGCCCAACAGCGCGCGGCGCACCTCGATCTCCGGAGCGCTGGAGTTCGGCAATGACCTGTTCGCCGAAAGCGGCTACCAGGGCACGAAGCGGGTCATCGACATTTCGGGCGATGGCCCCAACAATCAAGGCGCGCCGGTCAACCTGACCCGCGACGATCTGATCAAGCAAGGCATCGTCATCAACGGCCTGCCGCTGATGACGCGAGGCGGTTTTTCCGGCGCCTACGACGTCAGCAATCTCGATCGCTACTACAGCGACTGCGTCATCGGCGGACCCGGAGCCTTCATGATTCCGGTCAACGACTGGACGCAGTTTCCCGAAGCCATCCGTCGCAAGCTGGTGCTGGAACTCGCCGGCCCGGCCTCGCCGCAATGGGCGGCAGAAGAAGCCACGCATCCGCCGATGGTATTGGCGCAGGACAAGCCCGCCACCGACTGCCTGGTCGGCGAGAAAATGTGGCGCAACCGCAGCTGGATGTTTGACAGCCGCTAGGCGACCGAAGCATTGGCAAATTGGCCGGACCGCGCTATCCAGTCGGAGGGGCCGCGGCAAAAACCGAGGAAACATCAGATGAAACGTCTAGCCATCCTGACTGCTGTCGCGTCCGTGCTTTTTGCCGACGCCGCCAGCGCCCAATACAATGATGAGCCCGCCTGCATGATGTTCGAGCACGCGAATTTTCGCGGTCGGTCCATCGGTATGGGCCCCGACGATTCCGTGAACTTTCGCGGCGGCCAGTTCTGGAACGACCGTGTGTCGTCGGTGATCGTGCGCCGCGGTTGCACACTCATTGCCTATGAGGACTCCCGGATGGGTGGCCGCTCGATCGAGATCCGGCGCCGGATCCGCGATTTCGGCGGCAGCGACTGGAATGACCGTATATCGTCGGCGGAGTGCACCTGCGACGATTATTGAGGCCATTTTGGATTAGCCACGATGGATTTCTGGTGGTGGTAGCCATTGGCCGACAGCAGAGCCGGGCCTGCCGGTTGCCTCACCAAGCTGTTCATTGACAAGCCGATTGGCGTCTGTGAGACAATTCCCCAGCAAAAACAAAAGGGGAACCGACATGAACAGGATCGCCGTTCTTACCGCAACTCTGACACTTGCCGCCGGCCTGTCCGCACCGGCGATGGCTGCCACCTCGGTCACTATCGGCATCAGCGGCTGGACAGGCTTCGCGCCGCTGACGCTTGCGAAGCAGGCGGGCATCTTCGAGAAACACGGACTCGACGTGACCTTGAAAAAGGTGCCGCAAGCGAGCCGGCCGCTCGCCATCGCCAGCGGCGACCTGCAATGCGCGGCCACCACGGTGGAGACCTGGCTGGTGTGGAACGCCAGCGGCGTCACCACCAAGCAGATCTTCCAGCTCGACAAATCCTACGGCGCCGACGGCATCGTCGCCCGCAACAACATCAAGACCGTCGCCGATCTCAAGGGCAAGAACGTCGCGTCATCGGCGCCGGGCACGTCGCCCTATTTCATGCTCGCCTGGGTGCTGAACAAGAACGGCATGTCGACGAAGGACGTCACCGTCGTCAATCTGGAGCCTGATGCGGCGGCGCAAGCTTTCCTCGCCGGGCAGAACGACGCCGCCGTCACCTACGAGCCGTTCATCTCGGCGGTGCGCGACAAGTCGGACCAGGGCCATATCCTGGCGACGACGCTCGACTACCCGATGGTGCTCGACACGGTGGGCTGCACACCCGAATTCCTGAAAACCAATCCGGATGCCGCCAAGGCGCTGGCCGACAGCTATTTTGATGCACTCGACCTGATCAAGAGCGATCCGCAGAAATCCTACGAGACCATGGGTGCCGACGTGAAACAGTCGGCCAAGGAATTCGAGGATTCGGCGAAATACCTGAAATGGGCCGACCGGGCGGAGAACAAACAGTTCTTCACCAAGGAATTCCAGGATTTTTCCAAGACCGCCGGCGAACTGCTGCTGCAGATGGGACTGATCAAGGAAGCGCCCGACGTCACCACGTTGGCTGACACCAGCGCGGTTTCGAACTGATCGTTCGGCCTTTGACCATCAAGCGGCGGCGCCTAGCGCTGCCGCCTTCTCTTGGACAAAGCGCGATTTGAGCATGGGGACCATTTAAAAATGGCGACGATTTGACGATGCGCCCCTTGCATCCAGTCTCGCCGGGCATCCGAACCGTGCTCGGCATTTCCTTCTTCGTGCTTTTCGTGGCCTTCTGGGCTTGGATCACGCTAGGCGGCCACGTCAACCGCATCTTCCTCGCCGATCCGCTGTCGATGCTGCGGGATGGCTGGCGGCTTTTGGTCGAAGACCGTTTCTGGCTCGACGTTCTGATCACCATCTGGCGCGTCTTCGGCGGCTTCCTGCTTGCCTCGGTCGTCGCGGTGCCGCTTGGCATCGCGATGGGCGCCTGGAAGCCGGTGGAGGCGTTTCTGGAGCCTTTTGTCTCCTTCGCCCGCTACTTGCCTGCGTCGGCATTCATCCCACTGCTCATCTTGTGGGCCGGCATCGGCGAGCTGGAAAAACTGCTGGTCATCTTCGTCGGCTCGGTGTTCCAGATCGTCCTCATCATCGCGGTCAAAGTTGGCGGCACACGACGCGATCTGGTCGAGGCCGCCTACACGCTGGGTTCCACCAACAGCGGCATCGTCAACCGGGTGATCATGCCGGCCAATGCGCCGGAGATCGCCGAGACGCTGCGGCTGGTGCTCGGCTGGGCCTGGACCTATGTCATCGTCGCGGAACTGATCGGCTCGTCATCCGGCATCGGCTACATGATCATCAACAGTCAGTCGCGGCTGGCGACGGGTCAGATCATCTTCGGCATCATCGTCATCGGACTGATCGGGCTGTTGTCCGACTTCGCCTTCAAGGCCTTCAACCGCTGGCTCTTTCCGTGGAGCCTGGCGTGAACAAGCTTCTCATCGAGGGCGTTTCGCGCACCTTTGCCGGCGTGCGCGGCGGTCAGCCGGTCAAGGCGCTGATGCCGATCGACCTGGCGGTCGCCGCCAACGACTTCATCACTATTCTGGGGCCGTCCGGCTGCGGGAAGTCGACACTGCTCAGGATTGTCGCGGGCCTGGAAGCACCGAGCGAGGGCCGTGTGCTGCTCGACGGCAAGGCGGTGACCCGGCCGGGGCCGGATCGCGGCATGGTCTTTCAGTCCTACACGCTGTTTCCCTGGCGGACTGTGGCGCAGAACATCGCTTTCGGCTTGCGCGAACGCGGAATGCCCGAAAAGGAGCGGGACGGGGTCGTCGCTTCCTACGTCAATCTCGTCGGCCTGAAAGGGTTCGAGAACCATTGGCCGAAGCAGCTCTCCGGCGGCATGCAACAGCGCACGGCGATCGCCCGGGCGCTGGCTAACGATCCGGAGATCCTGTTGCTGGATGAGCCGTTCGGCGCGCTCGACAACCAGACGCGCGGTCTGATGCAGGAACTGCTGCTCGGCATCTGGGAACGGCGCCAAAAGACGGTGCTGTTCGTCACCCATGACATCGAGGAGGCGATCTTCATGGCCTCGCGCGTCATCGTGATGACGGCGCGGCCCGGCCGCATCAAGTCGGATGTCGCCATCGACCTGCCGCATCCGCGCCATTACACGCTGAAGACCAGCCCGGAATTCTCGGCGCTGAAAGCGCGGCTGACCGAGGATATTCGGGTCGAGGCGATGCGCACGGCGCAGGCGTAGTCAGACCGACACAGCCTGATCATCTGGAAAGATACTTGGCTCGCTCAACAGACGCTTGAGGCGAGGAAGATCACGTTTCGGGGCGTCCAGAGCCGCCTTGAACGCTACCCATTTTTCGACATCGAGAGGAAAGATGCGCCGGTCGGCCAGCCTTTCGGGTCGAGTCGTTCTCGTACTCACGTGACACCTCTGCTCAGGCGGCCAGCAGCTGCTTGCGGTCGACGCGCTCCTGCTGCGGCGAGCGGGCGTAGAGTTCGCGGTAGCATTTGGAGAAATGCGAGGCCGAGACGAAGCCGCAGGCGACCGCCACCTCGACCACTGGCATCGAGGACTGGATCAGCAGGTGCCGAGCGCGGTCGAGCCGGATTTCGAGATAATAGCGGGCGGGGGAGCGCCCCATCTCGGTGCGGAACAGCCGCTCGATCTGGCGGCGCGACAGGTCGACGTGATCGGCGATCTCGATCAGTGACAGCGGCTCCGACAGATTGCCTTCCATCAACTCGATGATGGTCAGCACTTTCGAGTTCTGGACGCCGAGGCGGGCGCGCAGCGGCAGGCGCTGGCGGTCGGTGGGGCTGCGCACGCGGTCGGTCAGCACCTGCTCGCAGACGCGGTTGACGAGGTTCTCGTCAAAGTCGTCGCCGATCAGCTTCAGCATCATGTCGAGTGCGGCGGTGCCACCGGCGCAGGTGTAGATGTTCTGGTCGATCTCGAAGAGGTCGGCAAAGACATTGGCCTTCGGGAACGCCTCGGAAAAGCCCGGCAGGTTCTCCCAGTGGATGGCACAGCGCTTGTTGGACAACAGGCCGGCGGCGGCGAGGATATGCGCGCCGGTGCACAGGCCGCCAACGGCGACGCCGCGATTGTATTCCTCGCGCAGCCAGGCGAAGGCGGACTTGTTTTGGTAGCGCTCGACATTGATGCCGCTGCAGACGATGGCCATGTTCGGCCGATCGGGGCCTGCCATCTTCTTGCGTTCATCCTCGAGCGACGTGTTGACCGCGCACTCGACTCCGTTCGAGGCGCGCACCGGCTTGCCGTCGATGCTGGCGAGGCGCCAGCGATAGGCCTCGTAGCCGAGCATGCGATTGGCCGAGCGCAGCGGGTCGAGCGCGGTCGCAAAGGCGATCATGGTGAAATCGGGAATAAGGAAGAATACAAACGACCGCTTGATCGGATGCTTTACGGCGTTCAAGGGAACCTCACACAGCCATGGCGCGAACAGGATGTCGCGAATAGCATAGCGACATCAGGAAAAACCATGTCTGTCAATCGGCTACGCCGCTACGACAAGATTAAATTTGCGACATGGGTCGCAAATGGGCAATCGGCGTGCAGCGGGGCCCGGAAGTGGCACGAACTGTTCAAGGGACAGGCAGCGTACAGCCTGTGCGCAGAACAAAAACGCCGCTCTGGCTGGAGCCAGGCGGCGTTGCAATTTTAAAGCAGCGGCAGGGATGCGCTGCCTGGAAAATCTTCAGGCGACGAAGCCGAGGCGCGCCGCATTCATGGCGCCAGTCTGGCCGGGCATGGTGTTGGCGAGACGCTGACGCTCGAGAGCGGTGGTCAGGTTCATTTCGCGGCGGGCAAAGAGGCGGGCAAAAAGCTTCATAATCATCTCCATTCGGTTGCTCAGACGGGTCGCCTTCGCTTGATGGAGTGGGGCAGCTCGTTTGCTGGCGCTGATATAGGCTTGTGTAAGCAGAAACTAAATCGCAAAAGCGAACCGCTTGATATGAAATGCGACATCGATTGCGATAGATTTGGGCAAGGTGCCCAAAATTTACGATCATTTACAAGGCATTAAGTGAAAACAGGAGCTGCTATGCGGCTTTCTCATATGCGTCATGCGTTGGCGACATGGCTCCAAAACTCATTTGAATACAAATAAAATAGAGAAGGCCTGCCGGGCGGTTCGCGCGGCAGGCCTTCAGCACATAGTACACACGATCTACTTTGCTCCAGCCCAGGATCCGATGCCATTGCGAGTACCGGTCTTGGTGTCGGAAGCCTCAGGCCAGCCGATATCCTTCTGCAGTTCGATCGGCAAGGAACGGATGGCGCGCTCGGTCTGGTAGCGGGCGCGTGCCGCGCTGAATTCGGTCGCGATGCGACCAAGAGACGACAGGATAGACATTTCTTTCTCCTTTGGTGGCTGGCGGGTGCCAGACAGCGCGTTGGTTACGTCGGGTTTGTTTCAACTTCATTTCGTGTCGAATGCAGGTCTGTGTCGGGGTCGTTTCATGGCTGCTTGTGGCAGCTGCCTCATTCGATGGAGTTGACTATCCTCCCAATCTGATGTTCAATCAAACGAAATGGAATGATGTTTTGTATCAGAAAAATTGAAGGTCGGTTGCCATGAACGCCCCGCTCAATCATCCGCTGCCACTGCTCGATCTCGACGTTTTGCGCACTTTCGTGGCGATTGCCGAGACCGGCAGCTTCACCACCGCCGCCAATGCCGTCTTTCGCACGCCGTCGGCCGTCTCCATGCAGATCAAGAAGCTGGAGGACATTCTCGGCCGCTCCGTGTTCGCGCGCGACGCCCGCTCGGTGTCGCTGACCACGGACGGCGAGATGCTGCTCGGCTATGCCCGCCGGCTGCTGTCGATCAACCGCGAGGTGGTGTCGAAGTTCATCATTCCCGAGATTGTCGGTGTCGTGCGGCTTGGTTCGCCGGACGATTACGGCGAGCGCGTGCTGCCGCATGTGCTGAAGCGTTTCGCGCAGTCGCATCCGTCGATCGCCGTCGACGTCACCATCGACCAGAGTAGCAATCTGCGCCGGCGCATGGACGACCGGGCGCTCGACATCACGCTGCTGACCAATTCCTACAAGACCAGCGCGCTCGGCGCCGAGGTGCTGCTGACCGAGCCGATTGTCTGGGCCGGCGCCAAGGGTGGCTGCGCGCATCTGCGCGAGCCCTTGCCGGTGTCGCTTTGGGAAGAGGGCTGCGCCTGGCGCGCCGGAGCGCTCGATGCGCTTGGCCGCGAGGGCCGCAACTACCGCATCGCCTATATGAGCGCGCACACGGCCGGCCAGCGCGCCGCGATCATGTCCGATCTCGCCGTGGCGCCGCTGCCGAAGTCGTTTCTCGGCAACGACATGGTCGAACTCTGCCCGAAGGACGGCATGCCCGACATCGGCACCTACAATCTGGCGATGGTGGTGGCGCCGGACGCCAGCGCGCCGGTCAAGGCCGTCGCCGACCACATCCGCGCGACCTTCGAAGTGTTCCGGGAAACCGGCAAGTTCTGACCGGCTGGTAAGGACGACAATATAGAGCTACTCCGCCGCTTCGGCGGGGCGCTGTTCAGGCCTTACTCTCGTGTCTTGCACGATCCGGCTCTCCCCGAGAAATTCGACGATGCGCTCGCGGGCGCGCCGGGCCTCCGGCATGTCGATCAGCGGCCAGACGTGGAACATGCCTTCCTCATAGACAAGATCGATTTCAACGCCGGCGGCGCGGGCTTTTTCCGCGAAGATCAGATTGTCGGGCGTCAAAAGATCGCGCGAGCCAGTCAAAAGCAGTGTTCTTGGCAGCACTGACAGGTCTCCATAGACCGGGCTGATATGCCAGTCGCTGGGATCGATGCCGGCACTGTACAGACGAATCGCCTCTCGTCCGCCAGCTATGCCCAGCCAAGGGTCGTTGCGTTCCGCCTCGAACACTGCGGGATTGGTGAGCGACACGTCGAGACCCGGCGAAATGAGCACATGCCGTGACGGCAGGGACAGTCCTTCTTCGGCGGCCATCATGGTCAGCACCACAGCCATGTTGCCGCCGGCGGAATCGCCCATGAAGACGATGTCCTCGGCCTCCGTCTCGGCGAGCATCTGCCGGTAAACATCGCCAACCATTCCGAACATGGCGTGGAAATCATGTTCGGGGGCGATTGGATAGATCGGCACCGTGATTGCGTAGCCCAACCGATCCGCCATGTCGGCAATCAGGTGCCAATGATAGGGCGTGATTTCAAAGACATAGGCGCCGCCGTGCAAGTAGAGAATCCGCTTCTGTTCGCCGGACTTGGGTGGGATTTCGTATACGGGGAAGCCATCGACCGTATGCATCTCGATGTCGAGACGCTGGTGTAGCGAGGCGGGCGGCCGGTGGTTCTCGGTCTTGCGCGCGGCCGCGATCCAGCGCTGCAGATTTTCCGGACTGGCAAATGCCTGCTTACGGCTATGCCGCAAGACAAAAGACACGACATGGCTTTTCAAACTTGGCATGCGAATACACGAACTTCGGCCAAAGCCGACTAAGAGAACCCCCTAAATCGAAAGATTGTGCCGTGGCTGAAAATGTCAAGATTTGCGCCCGCGTCTACACGGCGGTTTGATCCGCGCCGCAGTCGTCAGCGACGCGATAAAAGTGCGGCTCGCAGCCGGTTGCTGGTGGTCGCCGGAGACATGCGAGGTCCCCGGCGCATGCCGAGCAATTTGCATTTGTCGGCGAAGGTCATCAGCGCGCGGCGCTCCAGATAGCGCTGCTGAGGGATGCCCTTTCACTGGATCGCGGCGACACCGGCCAGCCGATGTCCTTCTGGATTTCGGGCGGCAGGCTGTTCAGCAGGCGCCGCGCCTTGCTGCGGTCATGGGCTTGTCTGATGGCGGTGCCATAGCGGCTCAGGCTTTCGAGCATTGACATCGTTGTCTCCCCTGGAGCGTTGCAGCGGCTGAAAGATATTTCCTGCCTGCCGTTCGATTCCGGTTGAATGCGCCTGCCATGTATCTGGCGAATTTCACGAAAACAGCGTTTTGGTTTCCGGATCAGACGATCCGGAAACATTTGCATGCAAATGAGTTTCGAAAGGTGTTGGCGGGGGCGGGCCGCTTATTCCCGTCCACGCCTCCGCCCCTCGTGGCCTTCGCGCGAACGCCGGCGCGGAGCGGCGTCGCCGGCAACGCCATCCTCGCTGACCGTCTTGCGCGGCGGCAGTTTCACCGCTGCCGACAGTTTCGGGAACGGATCGACCTTGTTGGGCAGCGCCATGGCGTAGACGAAATGCTCCTGGAATTTCGGTTCCAGCGCCGTCTCGATCTTCTCGATCTTGCTGACCGTGTCCTCGATCTCGCGGCGGTAGCCGCGATTGAGCAGCGCCATGCGCGCGCCGGCACCGGCGGCGTTGCCGACCGCCGAGACCTTGTCGAGGTCGCAATCCGGGATCAGGCCCAGCACCATGGCGTATTTCGGATCGATGAAGGAGCCGAAGGCGCCGGCGAAATGGATGCGGTCGACATGCTCGGTGTTCTGCTTTTCCATCAACAGCTTGGTGCCGGCATAAAGCGCTGCCTTGGCAAGCTGGATGGCGCGCACATCGGTCTGGGTGATGGTGATCTTCGGCCCATCTTCCGTCAATGCGGCGGAGCCGTCCTTCAGCACATAGGAGAAGGTGCGGCCGTTGGCCGTAACGCGTGGCGAGCGCGCCGAAAGCCCGCCGTCGATGACGCCGTCCTCGGAAATGATGCCGGCGAGATACATCTCCGCCACCACTTCGATGATGCCGGAGCCGCAGATGCCGGTGACGCCGGTCGCCTGGACGCTTTCCAGGAAGCCCGGCTCGTCGGACCACAGTTCAGAGCCGATGACGCGGTATTTCGGTTCAAGCGTATCGGGATCGATGCGCACGCGCTCGATGGCGCCGGGCGCTGCTCGCTGGCCGCCGGAGATTTCGGCGCCCTCGAAGGCAGGGCCGGTGGGCGAGGAGGCCGCAACCACCCGCTGGCGATTGCCGAGCACGATCTCGGCATTGGTGCCGACATCGACGATCAGCATCATCTCGTCCTGGCGATGCGGGCCTTCCGACAGCGTCACCGCCGCCGCATCCGCACCGACATGGCCGGCGATGCAAGGCAGCATATAGAGCCTGGCGCCCTGGTTGAGCTTGAGGCCGATGTCGGATGCCTTGATGTGCACCGCGCCCGAAACGGCGAGCGCGAAGGGGGCACCGCCAAGCTCGGTCGGATCGATGCCGAGGAACAGATGGTGCATGATCGGATTGCCAACGAAGACGCTGTCCAGGATGTCGTTGCGCTGGACATTGCCTTCGGCGCAGACCTTGTCAACGAGACCCGAGATGGCCTCACGCACGGCGACCGTCATGCCCTCGCGGCCGTCCGGGTTCATCATCACATAAGAGACGCGGCTCATCAGATCCTCGCCGAAGCGGATCTGCGGGTTCGAGGTGCCCGACGAGGCGGCGACGCGGCCCGACAGCAGCGACACCAGATGCATGGCGATGGTGGTCGAGCCGATGTCGCAGGCCAGCCCATAGGCTTCGTTCTTGAGGCCGGGCCAAAGTGCTACGACGCGCGCTGTCTCAGAGTCGGCATCCTTGTAGATGGCGGCGGTCGCGGTCCAGTTGCCCTTGCGCAGGATGCCTTGCACCTGCGGCAGCAGATAAAAATCGAAATCGAGGCTTTTCAAACCCCAATCGTGCATCAGCGCGATCTTCAGCCGGTCGAGATCACCAAGCGGCTTGTGCATGTCGGGTTCTTCGATCTCGACATAGCACATGCGGATCGCCGCATCGCGGGCGATGACCCTGGTGTCGGCATCCTTGCGGATGGTCTGCGCGTTGATGACCGTATCCTGCGGCACGTCGATGACGAGGTCGCCGAGGATTTGTGCCGAGCAGGAGAGGCGACGCCGTTCGGGTAGGCCGCGGACGCGCTCATAGCGCTCTTCCTTGGCGCCCTTGGGCGTGATGTGGTCGTTGGAGGAGGTGATCTTGTGCTTGGCGAAATTGCCTTCCTGCACTTCGATCTGGCAACGCCCGCAAGTGGCGCGTCCGCCGCACACACTTTCGACATAGACGCCGAGCTGGCGCGCGGCATCGAGCACCGGGGTGCCGACAGGAAACCGCCCGCGCTTGCCCGACGGCATGAACAGCACGAGCGGGTCGGTGATGTTTGCAGGTGAATTCACGATTGCGCGCTTATCCTCGGCCCATCCGGGCCTCACGACCGCCACGGCGGCGGCCGCCATTGCCGGCGCCGTCGCCCGGCGCATTGACTTGCGTCGGGGCGGCAACGGCCTGGCCGCCTTCGGCCGGCTTGTAATCCTTGTAGGTGCGGATCCAGTTGGTGCAGTTCTCGTCGGTGCCGTTCAGCACATTGGCGCCGCGCACGGCTTCCATTTCCTGCGGCCGCACCGGGTTCATGATGGCCGAGGTCATGCCGGCGCCGATCACCATCGGGATGAAGGCGGCGTTGATGCCGTGGCGATGCGGCAGGCCGAAAGAGATGTTGGACAGGCCGCAGGTGGTGTTGACCTTGAGTTCTTCACGCAGGCGACGCAGCAGCGCGAAGACCTGGCGGCCGGCATCGCCCAGCGCGCCGATCGGCATCACCAGCGGGTCGACGACGACGTCATGCGCCGGAATGCCGAAATCGGCGCAGCGCTCGACGATCTTCTTGGCGACGGCGAAACGCACGTCCGGGTCCATCGAAATGCCGGTTTCGTCGTTGGAGATGGCGACGACAGGCACGTTGTACTTCTTGACCAGCGGCAGGATGGCTTCGAGCTTTTCTTCCTCGCCGGTGACGGAGTTGACCAGCGGGCGGCCCTTGGCAACCTTGAGTGCGGCTTCGATCGCGGCGGTGACGGAACTGTCGATCGACAGCGGCAGGTCGACCAGCCCTTGCACGATCTCCAGCGTCTGCACCAAAAGGCCGGGTTCGGTCTCGTTCGGATTGACCGAGGTGACGCCGGCGTTGACGTCGAGCATGGTGGCGCCACAGGCTGCCTGCTCCAATGCGTCCCTGATGACGGTCTCGAAATTGCCCGCGATCATCTCGGCGGCCAGCTTCTTGCGGCCGGTCGGGTTGATGCGTTCGCCGATCACGCAGAACGGCTGGTCGAAGCCGATGATGATTTCTCGTGTCGCCGAAGCGACGATGGTACGGGTCATAAATTCTCTCCGCCGTGATATAAAGATTTCTTTATATCGTTGTCTGGTTTCGTTCAAGCGAATGGGTGGCCGTCCGCGCCGTCAGTGCGCGGTCTTCACCATATCCACCTGCGTTTCGGTAATATCGTCGTGCAGTATGTGCTCGAGCCGATCGGCGACCATCTGGTCGTCGCGGCGGATCTCGCGTTTCCATGGCTGGCGGCCCTTCAGCACGCCCGATTCATCGACGATCTCGGCGACATATTCCTCTTGCCGGTAGGCCATCACGTGAACGCCGGAAACACCTGATATTTCCTTCACCTCGTTGATGATGTCGATGCAGAGCTGCTTGCCTTCCTTTTTCTGGTCCTGGGCGCCTTCCAGCCGCTTGATGACGGAATCGGGAATATGGATGCCCGGCACGTTCGAGCGGATCCACTTTGCCGTCTTGGCCGAGGCGAGCGGTCCGACACCAACCAGGATGAAGCATTTTTCGGTGTAACCGAGGTCGCGCACCTTTTGCATGTAGGTGCGGAACATGGGCACGTCGAAGCAATATTGGCTCTGTACGAATTGCGCGCCGGCGGCGATCTTCTTGCCCAGCCGGTGCGGGCGGAAGTCGATCGGCGGCGCGAACGGATTGATCGCAGCACCCAGGAAAAGCTGTGGCGGCGTCGTCAGCTTGCGGCCGGACAGGAACTTGCCGTTGTCGCGCATGATGCGGCAGGTTTCCAGGAGCGACATGCAGTCGAGGTCGAACACCGGCTTGGCGCCGGGCTGGTCTCCGGCCTGGACGCCGTCACCTGTCAGGCACAGCATGTTGGCGACGCCCATCGCAGCCCCGCCCAGCACGTCGCCCTGGATGGCGATGCGGTTCTTGTCGCGGCAGGCGATCTGCATGATCGGCGCATAGCCCATGCGGGTCAAAAGTGCGCAGATGCCGACCGAGGACATGTGGCAGTTGGCGCCCGATGCATCGACGGCGTTGATGGCGTCGACCCAGCCGTCGAAGATTTTCGCCCTGTTGTAGACGTCTTCCGGATCGGCGCTGTCGGGCGGGTTGAGCTCCGTCGTCACAGCGAACTCGCCGCGCCGCAGTACGCGCTCCAGCCGACCGCGCGAGGTGTGGCCGGGCAGTGGTTCGAGCGGCAGGTGGATGCCGGCCGGGTTTTCGTCGCGCTGGCGGCCGATCATGCCGACGCCCCGGTGCTGGCCGCCTCATTCTTGGCGGCAGCGGCGGCTTCGCGCGCGGTGGCCGCCTGCGCGGTCACCCGCAGCCAGGCCGAGGTTTCACGCAGCGACTGGTCGACCGGCTTCTGCACGGTCAGGATCCTGTCGCTGTGCACCATGTTCTGCGAGCCTTCCCAGGCCTTGACCCAGACGCAGGGCATATCGGGCTCGACCTCGCAATTGCCGTTGGCGCGGACACCGCCGCAAGGGCCGTTGCGCAATTGCTTGGGGCAGTTCATCGGGCAAGACATGCCTGTCGAGGACAAGATGCACTGGCCGCACATGCGGCAGTCGAACATGAAGCCCTTGACGCGCTTCTCGACAAATTTGATCGGCCCTTCGACACGGCCATAGCCTATGCCTTTCCATAAGGGATGGAGGAGCAGGAACATGTCGGCGAATTTGGCGTAGAACCATTCGAGTAATCGCGAGTGCCGCACCGACCATAATCTGACCGCGAAGGAACGCTGCACGCGCCGCTGCGGCGATACGTCGGCCGGCTTGTAGTCGGATTTCGGCGCTGCCTTCTTGACCAGAGTGGCCTGGGTAACAGCCGGCCTCTCCTTGGCAGGAATGGTTTCAGACATTTTCTTTGCCGCCCGCCTTGACCAGAGCGACCAGCCGCTCGCGGTCATATCTCGTGTCGATGTCGTTGAATGCCTTCTCGACTTCGGCTTCGAGGTCGTCGCCGACCGGAATGGGATCGGCTTTGCGCCATTCGGCCAGATAGTCGTCTGTACCGCCGGCGCCGGTGCGCATGGCGCACATGTCGATCGCCTCGGTAAAGCGCAGCGGCAGTTCGCGCTTGGCGTTCTGCCGGCCCTTCTTGACGATCACCTGGGCAGGGATGTCGCGCCAGTAGACGACGATCAGATCGGCCATGAATTCTCACTCCTCGAACTATCGAGCATTGCCGCAAGCGCAGTGGTGCCGCTTGTTATGGGACGACGCGCGCGCATTCAAAAGCGACGCATATCGATGTCGTAAAATGAAAGGTGGGTTTATTCGTTTGCGGCGTGTGCCGGCGCCCGGTCCAGCGCGTCGGAAACGCTGGCGCGCAGTATGCCGTCCAGGACGAAAAACGCGCTACCAGATGCCAGTTCTGAGGCCCGTCCAGACGTAGAACCAGATCGTCGGATGATACCAGAGTTTCGAAGGCAGGCCGGGATCGATCGTCGTGAGTTTTCCAGCCAGTGCATCGCTGACAGCCTCGACGCAGATGTCGCGCGAGAACGCCGTCTGGCGTAGCGCGTGACTTGAGATGGTGTCGCCTTTTTTCGATCTGCCGCGCGCCTGCTTCAGCACGCCACCAGTGTCGACGCCAGCGTCGACGAGGTGGACAGTCGTGCCGAAATTCTGCGCATCGCCTGATACCAGAGCCCAATAGCCGCCATTCATGCCGCGATATTTCGGGGTGATGCCCGCATGGTAGTTGAGCACCGGGCAGGGCATTTTGCTCAGCATCTCAGCCGAGATAAGTCGGCAACCGTTGAGCAGCACAACGCCTGGCCGGATCTTCTGGATCGCCTGCAGGCACTCAAGCCCATTGGCCGAGGCTACCTGGATGATCTCCTGGCCTGGTCGCGGCTCAACCTCCAGCTTCTCCTCGGCAATCAGTCGCGCGCTATGGCCGGCCAGGAATCGCTTGCCCAACCTGCTCAGTACCATCGTGCCAAGCTGGCCGATGGCGGAGATCCAGCCTTGGCGGCGAGCCCGGCCACGCAGCAATTGCTTTTTGGATTCAGGCGTTTCGAGGACGACGCTGACAGGACCTACGCGGTCGGCGATCGCATTGATCATAGCCCAGACATGCTGGCCGCCTCCGGTGACGACCACGATCGGACGCGTATTGGATTCTGATGCTGCCATGGATCTTGCCCCCTCCAAGCAACCGTTCTCGACAATAGACGGGATGCTAGGGTGTCCGGGTTAATCCTTGGTGATCAGCTGTTCGATACACGGTCAGCGCTTGAATTCGATGATATCGAGCTTCGATTCATAGTAGGGCGCCGGAAATTCGATGCGCCATTCCTTGGCGCTGTTGCGGAAGGCGTAGCCGACCTGGTCGGTTTGCGGACCGCTGCCATAGGGCTTTGCCGGATCGCTGTTGACATAGAAGGAGCCGAGATAGATCGCGCGTTTCTCGCCATCGTCGAAGAAACGGCCCCTGGTGCGCTGCGAGCCGCTGATCTTCTCCAGCCGCCAGCCGGAACCGTCATCGGTCACCTTGCACTTGAACCAGCCATAGATGACGAGCGGCAAAGGTCCGCCGGCCTTGATGGTGCGGCACTGCCAGTTGCCGGTCAGGTCCTTGTCGGAAAAGGCCACCAGCGGCTTTGCCAACAGGGCATCGAGTTGCTTGACCTCGGCCGGGTTGCCTGTCTTCGCCTCGGCAAGGGCTGCCTTGCGGGTCTCGCCATATTTGTCGAGCCGCGTCTTGTCGGCCGGGGTGATGAGTTTCTGTATCTCGCCGTCGGCATGGGCGGGCAGGGCCAAACAGAGGAGGCCGAGTGCAGCTATCAAGAGGCGAGGGGTCATCAGTACGTTTCCATGGCTGGCAGTCTGTTTGCTTGTGGCGCACACCTTACCCGTCCACGGCGGCCTGTCATCCAGGCTCGGGTCATCGCGGGGCAAGAATTGCTTCAGGCGCGTGCAGCCGCCTGCGCCATTCCGGCCGTCAGGTCGCCATAACCGGTGGCGCGGCGTTCATAGACGAGACCGAGCATTCTGGCGGCTTTTTCGGCGATCTTGTCGAGTTCCGGATCGTTGGTCTGGGCGAGGTAGATCAGCTTCTCGTAATTGCCGAAATAGTCCTTGATCAACTCCGGGTGCTTGTCGAGGCCGAGCGGTTTCATGAAGAAAGCGTCGAACTGCCGGCAGAGGAAGTCGGTCATGTAGAACGACATCATGTCGTCGTCTGCGACTTTCGCATAGGCCTCCATGCTCTGGTAGAAGGCGAAGCAATGCGGGCCGGCCATGCGCTCGACGCCATGCTTCTCGCAGATGCGGTCGAGCAGACCGCCGGTGCCGCAATCGGCATAGCCGACGAAGATGTTGCTGTAGCCTTCCGTCTTGGCTTTTTCGATCGCCTTGTCCATGGCCGGTGCGATGCGGTCCGGGTAGAAATGGAATTCCGCCGGCAGGCAGGTCAGGTCGAGGTGATCCAGCCCGAGCTGTTCCTTGACGGCCAGAACTTCGCGCGCAATCATCCCGCAGGCGATGACGAGCAGCCTGTCGTCTTGATTCGGTTTCGTTTTTTGCGTCTTGGCCATGGAACCAGTCGAGCGGCCTTCGTTGTTGTGGCGCTAATTTATCTGTTGAGGGAGACACCGTCCATGAAACTGCTGCGCATCACGCCGATTGCCATCCTGGCCTGCGCCTTGGCCCTTGCGGCCTGCGCGAACACCGTCCGTGGCGTCGGCAGGGATGTCAAATCGACGGCCAAGGCGGTCGAGGACACCGTCACCAAGCCCTGATCCGCACGCGGCCACCTCATCATCTGGTAACAAAAAAGCCGCGCTGCAAGGGCGCGGCTTCTCCTGTCGTCCAGGCCGAATTGGCCAATCAGGCCGAAGCGCGCACATTGTGCTTGCGCTTCATGAAGTCCTTGGCGGTCTCGACCGCCACCGCCGCGTCGCGGCAATAGGCATCGGCGCCGACGGCCTTGCCGAATTCCTCGTTCAGCGGTGCGCCGCCGACCAGCACGACATAATCGTCGCGGATGCCCTTTTCCTTCATCGTGTCGATGACGACCTTCATATAGGGCATGGTCGTGGTCAGCAGTGCGGACATGCCGATGATGTCGGGCTGGTGCTGTTCGATCGCATCGAGATATTTCTCGACCGCATTGTTGATGCCGAGATCGATGACGTCGAAGCCAGCGCCCTCCATCATCATGCCGACAAGGTTCTTGCCGATATCGTGGATGTCGCCCTTGACGGTGCCGATGACCATCTTGCCCTGCTTGGGCGCGCCGGTGGCGGCGAGCAGCGGGCGCAGGATGAACATGCCCGCCTTCATCGCATTGGCGGAAAGCAGCACTTCCGGCACGAACAGGATGCCGTCGCGAAAATCCTCGCCGACGATGCGCATGCCTTCGACCAGCGCCTCGGTCAGCACCTTGTAAGGCGCCCAGCCGCGCTCGAGCAGGATGTTGGTGCCTTCTTCGATCTCTTCCTTCAGCCCGTCATAGAGATCGTCGTGCATCTGCTGCACCAACTCGTCGTCGGAAAGTTCGGAAAGGATGATCTCGTCGTCGGACATTTGTATCGAGCTCCTGCCGGCATCGCGACCATGTCGCAAGGCACATATCTTCGCGTTCATACCTAACCCGCTGAGGGCATGTATCCATAGCTGATTTGCGACTTCCCGCAAAAGGAAAGCGACCGTAACTCTCTTGGAATTCTTGTCGATTTTGCGACAGGCGTTGGCGCTGGCGGGCCGTTTCGAATAGGGTGCATGGCTACGATCTGGCAAGAAGCGGCGAGAGCAGCCGCTATGGATTCCAGACAAGAACAGATTCAGGGAAGAACACCATGAGCGAACACGCGGCAGTCGATCAGGAAGCGTCAAACGCGCGACGTGGGCGCGGCGCCAGCGGCGGGGCTGCTGCCCGGCGGGCCGCGCGTTCGGGCGGAGGCCCGGGCACGCAGCTCACCTACATCAAGCGCAAGATCAACGTTTACGAGGTGCTGGACGAGGAAGGCCTGGCGCTGATCGAGAAGAACACCGACACGGTGCTCGAGGAGATCGGCATCATCTTCCGCGACGATGCAGAAGCGCTGCAACTGTGGAAAGAGGCCGGCGCCGACGTCAAGGGCGAGCGCGTGCATTTCCCGAAGGGGCTGTGCCGTTCGCTGCTCAAGACCGCACCGTCCGTCTACACCCAGCACGCCCGCAATTCCGAGCGTTCGGTGCAGATCGGTGGCAATGCCACCGTGTTCGCGCCGGTCTATGGCCCGCCCTTCGTGCGTGACCTCGACGGTGTCAGGCGCTACGCGACGATCGAGGATTTCCAGAATTTCGTTAAGCTCGCCTATATGGCGCCGTCGATCCACCATTCGGGCGGCACGGTATGCGAGCCGGTCGATGTGCCGGTCAACAAGCGCCACCTCGACATGATCTACAGCCACATCAAATATTCCGATAAGCCGTTTATGGGCTCGGTGACCGCGCCGGAACGCGCCGAGGACACCGTCGCCATGGCCAAGATCGTGTTCGGCGACGATTTCGTCGAGAACAACACGGTGCTGACCAGCCTGATCAACGCCAACTCGCCGATGGTGTTCGACGAGACCATGCTCGGCGCGCTGAAGGTCTATGCGCGCCACAACCAGGCCTGCATCGTCACGCCGTTCATCCTCGCCGGCGCGATGAGCCCGGTGACGGTTGCCGGCACGCTGACGCAGGTTCTGGCCGAAGTGCTGGCCGGCGCCTCGTTCACGCAGCTCATCCGGCCAGGCGCACCGGTGCTGTTCGGTACCTTCGCCTCGTCGATCTCGATGCAGTCGGGGGCGCCGACCTTCGGCACGCCGGAGCCGTCGCTGGTTTCCTATGGCGCCGCACAACTGGCGCGCCGTCTCGGCCTGCCGTTCCGCACCGGCGGCTCGCTCTGCGCGTCCAAGGTTCCGGATGCACAAGCGGCTTATGAAAGCGCCAACACGCTGAACTCGACCATCCTGGCCGGCACCAATTTCGTGCTGCACTCGGCCGGCTGGCTCGAGGGCGGGCTGGCCTCCTGCTACGAAAAGTTCATGATGGACATCGACCAGCTCGGCATGACGCAGAAATTCTCCGAAGGCGTCGACCTGTCGGAAAACGGCCAGGCGATGGACGCCATCCGCCAGGTCGGGCCGGGCAGCCACTATCTCGGCTGCGACCACACCCAGGCCAATTTCCAGACCGCCTTCTACCGCTCCAACATCGCCGACAACAATTCCTACGAGCAGTGGCTGGCCGAAGGCGAGAAGACCGCGCCGCAGCGCGCCAACGAACTCGCCCGCCGCTGGCTGGAAAGCTATGAGGCGCCGCATCTCGATCCGAGCATCGACGAAGCGTTGAAGGACTTCATCGCCAAGAAGAAGGGGTCGATGCCCGACGCCTTCACTTGAAAGGAGCCCGAGTCAGGCGGGGCTAAAGTCGCCAACATCATCCACAAGGAAGTCTGGCGGAGCGCGTTCTCCGATCCGGACAAGAAGGGATGATTACGCCCGCCGGCAGCGTTGACCGCATTGCTGCGGCGCTTCTCGCCAACGGCCTTGTTCTTCGCGGCGGCTTCAATTTTACGCCAAGCGATGCGCCGCCAACGGGATCATCGGGTGCGCCGGCAGCGGCCGCCCTGCTGGTGGGGCAGGCGGGCGCGGCATCCTGGCCGCATTTCCTGCGTTGGTGGGAGCAACAGTCACAGGCAATCGCCAATCCGCTCGACACATGGTCGCGCGAAGTGATCGGCGCCGTGGCGCAGGATTTTGGCGCACGGGCGATTTCTCCGTCGGACAAGCCCTATCTGCCGTTCCAGCAATGGGCGATGCGGGCGGAGGGGCTGAAACCGTCGCCGCTCGGCATCCTCATGCATCCGCGCTACGGGCTATGGCATGCCTACCGCGGTGCGCTGCTGTTTGACGACGAAATTCCAGTTCAAGTTGCCGAGGCAGCGCCCCACCTTTGCGATAGCTGCGCCGAGAAACCCTGCCTGAAATCCTGCCCGGTCGACGCCTATTCCGTGCAAGGATTCGCTTATCAATCCTGCCTGGCGCATGTGGGGGGAGCGAATGGCGAACCCTGCCGCAGCGGCGGTTGCCTCGATCGCAATGCGTGCCCCTATGGCACGGGGTATCGCTATCCGCCGGAGGTCCAGGCCTTTCACATGGCGAGCTTCGCACGAGCCACCAGCTGATCCGTTCCCATTGCATGGTGCTCGTTGGCTTCGATGAGCATCTTGACGGCAGCTAGAAGCAGGCCTATTCATCAAGTCATCTGATGACTTATGAATAGGCCTATGCAACCCGCCACCAGAACCAATCTCACCGACAGCGCCACCAGCAGCCTGCGTGCGGAGATCGTCAGCGGCCGCTGGGGCGTCGGCGAGCGCATTCCCAATGAGGCAGCCCTGACCGACCTTCTGTCGGTCAGCCGCGGCACGGTGCGCGAGGCGGTGCGGGTGCTGGTCTCGCAAGGATTGCTGGATACGCGCCAGGGCTCGGGCACATATGTGCGCTCTACCGTCGATGCCTCTGCCGCGCTCGACCGGGTCAAGCGCACCGGCCTGCGCGATCAGTGGGAGGCGCGGGCGGCGCTCGACCTGGAGGCGGCACGGCTCGCCGCCATGCGCCACACGCCAGCCGATCTTGAGACGATGCGGCAACTGCTTGCCGAACGCGGCACCGTCGCGGGCGGCGGAAGCGATGCCTTCATCCGGCGCGATCTCGCTTTCCACAAATCGGTTGTCGCGGCGTCCGGCAACAAAGCGATGATGGAGCTCTACGACTTCTTCACCGCCGCCATCACCGAGACCATCCATGGCACCATCGACGGCGATCTGCCCGAACCGGACCACCAGGCGCATGCGGCAATCGTCGACGCCATTGCCGCGAGCAATCCCGAGCGCGCCGTTGCCGCCGTTCGCGCCTTCATGGCGCCGGTGCTTGCCCAACTTGAAAGACTGCTTTCGCAATGAACCAGAGTTTTCGTCAGCCTGACCCGACGGCGCAATCCGCCGCCATCGAGGGTCTGGAACTCATCGATGCCGAGGCCGACAGCCTGCCCGCGCCGCAGCCGTCTGAACTGCGCAGCCGTGCGGCGCGCATCGTGCTTGGCGCGAGCCTTGTGCTGATCGCCTTCAGCCTGCGGCCGCTGTTTTCCAGCCTGTCGGTACTGCTGCCCGAGGTGATGCAGGCAACCGGACTGTCGACGACGGGCGCCAGCCTGCTGACGACGCTGCCCGTTCTGTGCCTGGGTCTGTTCGCGCCCTTCGCGCCAAGACTTGCCCAGCGCTATGGAGCCGAGCGCACTTTGCTCGGGGCGCTCACCTTGCTGGTGCTGGGAACCGGCCTGCGCTGGTTCGGTACGGTTCCCCTGCTGTTTGTCGCCACCTTCCTTGCCGGCGGCGCCATTGCCATCGGCAATGTGCTGCTGCCGGGCCTGGTGAAGCGAGATTTCGCCGACAAGGCCGCCGTCATGACCGGGCTCTACACCATGGCGCTCTGTGCCGGCTCGGCGGCGGCCGCCGGCTTCACACTGCCGATCGAGCATTTTGTCACCGGTTCGTGGTCCGGGGCACTTGCTGCCTGGGCGGTGCCTACACTGGTCGTGCTTTTGATCTGGATTCCGCAGGCGCTGGGCAGCCGTCGGCAGGTCAGTCATCGGGGCTTTCGCTTCGTTGGTCTCTGGCGCGATCGCCTGGCTTGGCAGGTGACGCTGTTCATGGGCCTGCAGTCGGCACTTGCCTATTGCATCTTCGGTTGGCTGGCGCCGATCCTGCGCGAGCGTGGCTTCGATGCGGCCACCGCCGGCGCCATGGTTTCGGTCTCTGTCATGGCGCAGGTCATCACCTGCCTCGCCGTGCCGTCCTTCGCGATGCGGCTGAAAGACCAGCGCGGCATCAATGTGGCGCTCGTTGCCACGGCGGTGATCGCGCTCCTCGGCATTCTGTTCGCACCGACCTCGACCGTGCTGTTCTGGGCGATCCTGCAAGGCATCGGGCAGGGCGGCCTGATCGCGGCTGCCATGGGCCTAATCGTGCTGCGTTCGCCGGATTCGCATGTCGCCGCGCATCTTTCAGGCATGGCGCAAGGCGTCGGCTATGTGTTGGCGGCATTCGGCCCGCTGCTGGTGGGCCTGATCCGCGACTGGACCGGCAGTTTTTCGGGAACGGCGTTCCTGTTCGTCGCGCTCGGGCTTGGTGTAGCCATTATGGGGCTCGGTGCCGGCCGCGCGCTGCATGTCGGTGCGCGGACGGTGCGAGAAGGCGAGCAATAGCGTCACGCAATCCCGCACGAAATTTTGACTGCCATGCTCAGGGAGCGCCTTGCCGTATAGGCTTGCGCGAATATGTATCGCGCATCTGTCGAACGGAGCGAGCGATGACGAAACACGACCTTCAGATCAAGACCAGGGATGGTGTTGCCAATGCCGGGCTTTTCCGCTCGGCAAACGCATCTCCTGCCAAGGCCGGCGTCATTCTCTATCAGGACGCCTTTGGTCCGCGGCCGGCGCTCGACAGTATGGCCGAGCGGCTGGCGAATGAAGGCTATGCGGTGCTGGTGCCCGACCTGTTCTACCGCAATGCACCCTACGGGCCGTTCGACGCCAAGACCGCCTTCGCCGAGGAAAAGACCAAAATCCCGCTGATGGCGCTGGTCACCGGCACGACGCAGGACATGACCATCAGCGACAGCGGTGCGTTCCTCGATGCGCTTGCTGCCGAGGGCATTACCGGGCCGATCGGCACCATCGGCTATTGCATGGGCGGCGGTCGATCATTGAATGCGGCTGCAACCTATCCCGAACGGATAAAAGCGGCCGCAAGCTTCCATGGCGGCAATCTCGCCAGCGACGCCGCCGACAGCCCGCATCGCAAGGCAGCCTCGATCAAGGCGCGCGTCTATGTCGGCACATCCGGCGTCGACAGGAGTTTCCCGCCGGAACAGTCGGCGCGGCTGGTCGAGGCGCTCAGGGTTGCGGAAGTAGATCATGTCATCGAGAACTATGCCGGCATGGCGCATGGCTGGTGCGTGCCCGATCACAGCGTTTTCAATGCCGCGGGCGCGGAACGCCACTGGAAGCGCTTGACGACGTTGTTCGCAGAGACGCTGATCTGAGCCTTTGATTGGCTGTTCTTGCCTGTTGGCTGTCCGCCCCGTTCGCGGTATCAGGCAGCACAAATGCGCTGCGCCGGATGAGTGGGCCGAGCGGGAACGAACAGCCTGATGCAATCCTATGATGTCGTGATCATCGGCGCGGGTGCCGCCGGAATGATGTGCGCCGTGGAGGCGGCCAAGCGCGGCCGTTCTGTGCTGATCCTCGATCATGCGGCGGCGCCTGGCGAGAAGATCCGCATCTCCGGCGGGGGCCGGTGCAATTTCACCAACATCCATGCCAGCCCGAAGAATTTTCTGTCGGGCAATCCGCATTTCTGCATTTCGGCGCTCAGCCGCTATACGCAACGCGATTTCATCGCCCTCGTCGAACGCCACCGCATCGCCTATCACGAAAAGACGCTTGGGCAGTTGTTCTGCGACGGCTCCGCACGCCAGATCATCGACATGCTGGTCTCGGAAATGCAGGACAAGGGCGCCGAACTGGTGCTGTCGACCAGCGTTGAGGATGTCCGCAAAACCGTGGAGGGGTTTGTGCTCACTCTCTCCACGGGCACGATTAGGTGCCAGTCTCTGGTCGTGGCCTGCGGCGGCAAGTCGATCCCCAATATGGGGGCGACCGGTTTCGGCTACGAGCTTGCCGAACGGTTTGGGCTTGCCATCGTCGAAACGCGGCCGGCGCTGGTGCCGCTGACCTTCGACGCAAACACGCTCGAACGGCTGGCGCCGCTGGCCGGCAACGCCGTCGACGCGGAAGTCGCCTGCGGCAAGACGCAGTTCTCCGAAGCGATGCTGTTCACGCATCGCGGCGTCAGCGGACCATCCATCCTGCAGATCTCGTCCTATTGGCGCGAGGGCGACGAAATCCGCATCGCCATGCTGCCGGGAGTTGATGTGGCGGACCTCATTCGTAGTGCCAAGCGCGGTAATGGGCGGCAGGCGGTGCAGACCGTGCTGGCAAATCACCTGCCGAAGCGGCTGGCGCAGTCGATCGCCGAACGAACCGGCATCGACGGCAACCTCGCCGATCTTGCGGACGCCCAGATCAAAACCATAGCTGCCGCAGTCAATGACTGGCGCATCAAGCCTGCCGGTTCTGAGGGCTACCGCACCGCCGAAGTGACACTGGGCGGGGTCGACACCAACGGGCTGGACCAGAAGACGATGCAGGCGAAATCCGTGCCGGGCCTGTTTTTCATCGGCGAAGTCGTCGATGTCACGGGTTGGCTGGGCGGTTATAATTTCCAGTGGGCATGGTCGTCGGGCTGGGTGGCAGGCCAGGCAGCATAGACTTACTTCCGTGGCTTCGCCCCAGTAGCTGCCGGCGCCTTTTTCTTCTTTTTGGCCTTGTTGTAATCGATGGCGGCACGGACGAGCTCTTTCAAAGCGCTCTCATTGAGCGTGTCGCCCTTGAACACATCGATAGCCCGCCACACCTTGCCGCCAAAACCATTGTTGAACAGCCTGTCGGGATCCGGCAGGCTGGCGCCATGGGAAAAGGTCAGCTTCACCTTGTCCTTGTGGGCGTTGCCGACCACGATGTTGCCGTCGAGGCACCATACCGGGCTGCCCATCCACTTCCACTCCTCGATGATGTCCGGGTCGGCTGCAAGGATGGTCTTGCGGATGTCGGCGAGCGTCTCGCCGCGCCAGTCCGAGAGACCGGCGATCAGCTGGTCGATCTGTTGCGAGGGGGTCATTTGGTGTCTCCTGTGCGTCGACGCGTTCAACCGCTGCCTGTCACCAGCGCGCCAGTTGGGTAATCTGAACGAGGTTGCCGCAGCTGTCGTTCAGCTGGGCGATGGTTGAACCGGTCACCTCGGTCGGCGGCATGGTGAACGCGCCACCCTTCGCCTTGATGCGCTCGTAGTCGCCCCTGACGTCGTCGGTGAAGAACATGACCGCAGGCTGACCCTGCTGGAAGATGGCTTCCTGATAGGCCTTGGCGGCCGGGTTGTCGTTGAGCGCGAGCTGCAGTTCGGTTCCATCAGGCTCTTCAGCCGAGGTCACTGTCAGCCAGCGATAGGGCCCGTTGCTGAAATCGGCCTTCTTGGTGAAGCCCAGCACGTCGGTGTAGAAGCGCAGTGCGTTTTCCTGGTTGTCCACATACACGCTGGTCAGCTTGATCTTCATCGCTCTTCTCCTCTGTCGTATTCATGCGTCTGTGGCCGCTACGGGGTCCAGCCGGGCAGGGCGGCGGCCTGCTTGATCCATTCCGCCATTTGCGCCTCGTCGAACCGGTCTTCGCGGATGTCGATCCAGCGCACATCCTTGCTCTTGGCCGTGCCGCCTGGTGGGATCGGTTGCAATGAGATGCCACTGAAAAAGGTCATCTTCACATAGTGGGTGAAGACATAAAAACTCGCGAACCAGCCCTGGCCTTCGATGCCGTAGAAGGGTGAGTTCCATCGCACGGCCTTGCGGACGTCAGGCACGTTGCCCACGATGAGCGCGTCGAGGCGCTCGCCCAGGCCGCGCTTCCAGTCCGGCATCGCAGCGATATAGGCCTGCACCGGGGCGTCGCCGTCGCCCTTGGCGATTTGCGGGTTGCCGCCGGAGAGCAGCACTGGCGCAGCCTTGGCCTCGGTCGATTGTCCCTGCGTCCTGGCCACTCTGCCCCGCTCCTATCCGCCGGCACGCTGCACGCCGCGTCCCTTGGCGGCATAGGGCAGCACGAACATGTACAGGCCGCTGAGCAGCAGCAGGAGGAGCGGCAGGAGCGGCGAGTAGACCACCCAGGCGGGAGGCTGCCTGAATGCCATGGTGGCGAAGTTGGCGATGACGGTCAGCGCAAAGATGATCGACAGCCAGCGATGCATTTGCCGAACCCACTTGTTCCAGTCCAATAGATCCTCCTGTCAAAACAGCCGGTGCGGACCACCGATCCGCACCTGCGGGTTTCAATCTATCCGCGCCAGGACCTGACTCAGATTTGCAAAGTACTGCCGCCACCCGCTCGTCGCGCCCCGATACGCCTGCTCCTGATCCGGCCGGAAGCCGGACTGTTCCATACGCAACCGGGTGCCTGTACTGGTCGGCACGAGGGTCCAGGTGACGACACTCTCAAGGCCATAGGCCTGCCAGGTGTAGGACAGTGTCTTGTTCAACTCGACGGCTGTTACCTGACAGTCCACAACGATGCTTACGTCAGGTTGCGGTTCCTTCCGCAGCTTGAAACGGTGGTCCACGACCGGCTTGAAGTCGTTCTTCATCAGCCATTCCTCGATCAGATGCGGTTGGGTCAGCGCGCGCCAGATTTTTTCCGGCGGATAGGGGATCTCACGTTCGACGATGACAGAGCGCGTTTCGGTCGCAATGTTGGTCATTGGTCCATTCTTTTGAGCAAATTTTCGAGATCGTCGAACCGGCTCTGCCAGAACGCGTTCATCTGGTTCGTCCAGTCGGTCAGTGGGGAAAGTGCTGCCAGTTGGACGCTATAATGGGTCTGCCGTCCTTGATGGCGATCGCGCACCAGCCCGGCCTGCTTGAGCACGCCGAGATGCTTCGACACCGCAGGTTGAGAGACCCCCGACTGAGCCGTCAGGGCGCCGACCGTCTGCTCGCCTTGCCGGCACAGGCGCTCGAAGATCGCGCGACGCGTCGGATCGGAGAGCGTTCTGAAGAGGACATCGTGAGCGTTCGTCATCCGCGATCGATAACCCTGTGGCTATTGATTTACGTATAACTCTCGAGATATGGATATGTCAAGCGGGGGTGTTGGCGGTCCCGATCCGGCGGTTTCCAAAAAAATCTTTCCATTGCCCCAAGGATTAGCCATTAGCCTTCGTCCAACAGGCAAATGATGGCAATGATGCTGGATGAGAGCGAAGCCTCCGACGCCGAACTGATCGGGCGGGCGAAGGGCGGAGACAGGAGGGCCTTCAGCACATTGCTGGAAAGGCACTATGACTTCGTCTATCGCGCCGCCTATCGCTGGTGCGGCAGGAAGGCCGATGCCGAAGACATCGCCCAGGAAGTCTGCGTCAGGCTGGGCAAAGCGATCCGCGACTATCGCGGCGGCGGCGCCTTCACCACATGGCTCTATTCCGTGACGATGAACGCCGCGCGCGACGTGATGCGAAAGTCCGCCCGCGAGACCGTCAAGACCGAGGCCTATGGCGTCCATGCACTGATCTCGAGCGAGGCGTCGGTCGAACCGGAAGACCCTGCCGAAGCGTTATGGGCGGCCGTCCGGCGATTGCCGGACAAGCAGCGCGACGCAGTTTTGCTGGTCTATGGCGAAGGGTTGAGCCATGCGGCCGCGGCCGAGGCGATGACAATCTCGGAGACGACGGTTTCCTGGCACATCCATGAAGCGAAGAAACGGCTGAAGACGCTGATGCGCGCGGCCGGGGAAGTGTGACCATGGTTGACGACAACGAACTCAACAGACTGCGCGATATAGCAGCGCCGGCGCCCGCCAAGGATGCCAAGGCACGTGCTTTCGAAGCCGCCCTGCGCGCATACGATCAGGAAAATATTTCTGCCGTTACCCAAGGATCGGTTGGCGGGCTTCGTCTCACAGAGCGAGCACAAAAGCTCCGGAGCGAGATCATGCAAAAGAAACTCATTGCCACGCCGGTTCTTGCCGGGCTCGTCGCCCTGCCGATCGCCGGATACGCCACCTTCGATATGCTGAGGGAACAGCCGCCGAAATTCGGCGGCGACGAGAAAATCACCGAGACGCTGGCCGACAAGCCGGCGACGGTGAAGCCGACGACCGCCGAGCCGAAGCCGGCTCGCAGCGAGCTGGAGAAAGACAAGAAGGCCGACGCCGATGTGGAAAGCCGCGACGCGGCCGATGCGCTTGTGGCGCCGGCCTCGCCGCAGAAATCCGAATCGACCGTTGCTTCCGGCGCGGCACAACAGAATGCACTGGAGCGCGGTGTGCTGGCCGAGCCTGCGCCACCGGCACCGACAGGCGAATTCGCATTGGATGGCGCCGTAAGTGCGCCCAGTACGTCGCGGGCCCGCATGCCGGCCGAGTCCAAGCTGATGGCGCCGCAGCAGCCGTCGACCTTGCCGGCCGACCAGATGCAGCCGCAACCGGAAAACCGCGACCGCATCGAGGATTTCAAGACCAATCCGGTGCATGCGGCACTCGAGGATCCGGTCTCGACCTTCTCGATCGACGTCGACACAGCCTCCTATTCCTTCGTGCGCAGCTCGCTGAAGCAGGGCACCCTGCCGCAGGTCGATACTGTTCGCGTCGAGGAGATGATCAACTACTTCCCCTATGACTGGAAGGGTCCGGAGTCGGCCTCGACACCATTCAACTCGACCGTCAGCGTCATGCCGACGCCGTGGAACACGCATACCAGGCTGATGCATGTCGCCATCAAGGGTTTTGACGTCAAGCCGACCGAGCAGCCGAAGGCCAATCTGGTCTTCCTGATCGATGTCTCGGGCTCGATGGACGAGCCGGACAAGCTGCCGCTGCTCAAATCGGCTTTTCGGCTGCTGGTCAGCAAGCTGAAGGCCGACGACACGATCTCGATCGTAACCTATGCGGGTGACGCCGGCACGGTCCTGGAGCCGACCAAGGCGTCCCAAAAGGACAAGATCCTCAGTGCCATCGACAATCTGACGCCCGGCGGCAGCACGGCCGGCGAGGCGGGCATCAAGGAAGCCTACAGGCTGGCGCAGAAATCCTTCGTCAAGGACGGCGTCAACCGGGTGATGCTCGCCACCGACGGCGACTTCAATGTCGGCCAGAGCGACGACGACGATCTGAAGCGGCTGATCGAAAAAGAGCGCAAGACCGGTGTCTTCCTGTCGGTGTTCGGCTTCGGCCGCGGCAATCTGAACGACCAGATGATGCAGACCATCGCCCAGAACGGCAACGGCACCGCCGCCTATATCGACACGCTGGCCGAAGCCGAGAAGGTGCTGGTCGAAGATGCATCGTCGACGCTGTTCACCATCGCCAAGGACGTCAAGATCCAGGTCGAGTTCAATCCGAACAAGGTCTCGGAATATCGCCTGATCGGCTACGAGACCCGCGCCTTGAACCGCGAGGATTTCAACAATGACCGCGTCGATGCCGGCGATATCGGCTCGGGCCATTCCGTCACCGCGATCTATGAAATCACGCCAAAGGGCAGCGGCGGCGAACAGATCGATGCGCTGCGTTATGGCCAGGCGTCGGTGGACAATGGCGGCGTTGCCAATGCGGACGAATATGCCTTCGTCAAGATCCGCTACAAGCTGCCGAATGAAGACGTCTCGAAGCTGATCACCACGCCGGTGACCTCGGCCAACGAGATCTCGTCTTTCGACCAGGCCAGCACCGACCAGCGCTTCTCCGTCGCGGTCGCCGCCTTCGGCCAGAAGCTGCGCGACGAGGATGCGACCGCGAAGTTCGGTTACGACAAGATCATGGAGATCGCCACTGCCGCTCGAGGAGCCGACCCGTTTGGGTACAGGTCCGAGTTCCTCTCGCTTGTGCGCCTTGCCTCGGCGCTGGGCGGTAATCGGTAGTGGTGATGACGGCCGGTTTCTTTCAGATGGGATCGTTCTGACAGGGGAAACCGACCGCGGGCGGGTGAGGCATGCCGGCGAGGGGTTCATTCCCTTGCCGGCCTTTTTTCGGAGAATCTCCAGGTCGTTAAATTGCGCGGCATTTCCGGTAGCGGATCGCAACCCCCTGCTTGTTACGCAGGACAGGTGTACCGGGCTTGAGGGAGCCGAAATTGCAGATCAGGACTATCGCCAACTCGACACCGCCGGCAAGAGATGCTTCGGCGGTTTCATCGGCCCCATCATCGGAATCCAGGCGTATCAGTGACGATGTCGCGCAGGCGCGCCACACCGCCATGTCGGCGCTGACCAATGACCGCTTCCGCATCATGCTGGAGCAGATAACCGATCCGGTTTCATCCGGCGCGCTGATGACGATGCACAGCGACAATGTGGTCGACTTCAAGTCGGCGCAGTCGAGCTACGCCGACAATAGCGAATAATCGAAACCGATAAGCTCAGGCCCGGCTGCGGCGGCGCTCGCGGCGGGCTTCGCTGGTCTCGGCGGTATTTTCCGTCGCCACCTTGTTGCGCATCGGACCGATGCGCTCGACGATCGCGGCAACCGTCGGACGATCCGCCTTGGTGTGCGCGTCGAGCGCCTTGCGCATGGCGGCAAGGTGCTGGAACGAGGTGCCGCAGCAGCCGCCGATAATTTTGGCGCCGCTATCGACGGCGAGCCTGACATAGTCGGCCATCAGTTCGGGTGTGCCGGAATAATGGATTTCGGTGCCGCGGAATTCGGGAATGCCGCAATTGCCCTTGACGATCACCGTTGCCTCCGGCTTCGCCTCGGTCATGTCGAGCAGCGAGGCCAGGATGTCGGACGCGCCGACGCCGCAATTGGCGCCGACACCGAGCGGCGCCTGCGACAGCCCGTCGGTGACGCCGTGGATATCCCTGGGTAGCAGGCCCATCATGGTGCGGCCGGCGGTGTCGAAGGAACCGGTATAGGTGTAAGGCAGGCCGACGCGGATGGCAGCCTCGGCGGCGGCGCGGATCTCGTCGGGAGCAGACATCGTCTCGATCCAGGCGACTTCGGCGCCGCCTTCCTTGAGACCCTCGATCTGCTCGGCGAAGGCGTCGACCGCCTCGTCATAGGTCATGGCGCCGAGCGGCACCAGCAATTCGCCGGTCGGTCCGACCGAACCGGCGACGATCACCTTGCGGCCGGCCTTGTCGGCGACAGCACGGGCGATCTCGGCGGCGCGCTTGTTCAGCGCATGCACACGGTCCTGCGCATGATGCAGCTTCAGCCGGTGGCGGGTGCCGCCGAACGAGTTGGTGAGGATGATGTCGGCCCCGGCATCGACGAAATTCTGATGCAGGCTGGTGATGGTGTCGGGCGCCGTCTCGTTGAGCAGCTCGGGCGCCTCGCCGGCCTCCAGCCCCATGGCGAACAGGTTTGTGCCGGTGGCGCCATCGGCCAGCAGCACGCCCTTTTCGGCCAGCAGAGCATCGATCGGGTTGGTGGTCGTCATCGGATTGGCTTTCATGTTTCGAAGTCGAATAAGGATATAAAGAAGTCTTTATGTGTAGTCAATGGAATGGCGGCAACGCGGCCACCAATGCGGAGGCCGGTTTCCGTCCAAAGGATCATTGTTGCCGAAGATCAGGCAGTGCCTGTTGAGAATGACATGCCGGCCAGTCTGTGCGCGAAGCCGGACGCCTCGTGCGCATTGATGTCGGCGGCCCGGATCAGATTGTCGAAGTGCTGGATCAGCGTCTGGATCGGCTGAGTGGCGTTGAGCACCAGATACATGTCGCCGACATAGATGGCGGCGCGATAGGGTCCGAAGATGGTGTAGGGGATCGAATAGCGCATCCGCCCGTCATAGAGAAACAGCCGGAAGGTCGGGTAGAGGTCGTCGAGCAGCGTCGCCATGTGCAGCAGCTGGGCGCGCCGGTCGGCTTCGGGGAAACGGTCCCAGACACCCAGCCCGCGGGCAAATATCTCCAGCGTGTGGCGCGGCATGCAGACTTCCATGTCGGTCTCAGGCCGCCTGTTGTAGTCGATGCGGTATTGCGTTTCGCCGGCCTGCGCCAGGCGGCTCTTGTTGGCGATGCCGGCTTCGTAGTCGACCAGCGCTTCGGTGCGCAGAAGATCGGGAATGCCGGCAGGCACGTAGCGGATCTTGGTGCCTGCCGCCTCGGCATGCCATTTGGCCAACAGCGTGCGGTCGAAACCATCCGGTGCCTCTTCGATCTCCAGGCTTTCGCGGATTTCGCCGGTGAGACCTTCGTCCTGGCTGAGGCCGAGGAGCCAATCGAGCGACACCTTGAACTCGGCGGCGATGTTGAGCAGTGTTTCGGCGCGGGGCAGGCGCGTCGAGGCGCCCGACAGCAGTTGCGACAGCGCCGAGCGGTCGATGCCGACCGCGGTTGCGAAGGCCGACTGGTTCAGGTCGGAGCGTGTCAAGAGCATTTTCAGTCGCTCGCGGAAGATCGTCGACAGGTCGCGCTTGTCCATGTCCGTGCTCCACCTGGATTGAGGAAAAATTTGCGCCGGAACCGCTCCGAGGGCGGCGTCAGGCGTAAATGAATCCCTAAGTCTGTTTACAATGTATAACATATGCGGTCAAAAATGCGCAATCGCAACAGTTTGTGCACTTTGTCTCGTTGAGTGGAATCATTTCTCCTGACACAATGCTGTCAGGAATCAATTGGGATTCCGGCGACTGAGGGGCAGTGGTCGATAGCATGACGAGCAAGAGCATCAGGCGACACAGCGTACGGGCCATTGAGTGGCCAACCGTGGTACTCGCCTTCTTCTGCTACGCAACATGGCTCGCCACCGGTTTCCTGCTCTGGCCTTCCTATCCCGTCCTGGCGCTCGCCGTCCTCGCCTTCACCGCCGCATTGCAGTCGTCGATCATGCACGAAGTGCTGCACGGGCATCCGACGCGCAACGCGCGGGTCAACGAAGCCTTCGTGTTTCTGCCGATCGGTCTGGTCTGGCCGTTCCGCCGCTTCAAGACCATTCATCTGCGTCACCATGCCGACGAGCGGCTGACCGACCCGCTGGACGATCCGGAAAGCTATTATCAGGCGCTCTGGCAGCATGACGAGCTGCCGCCGACGATGAAATTCCTGCTCAAGATCAACAACACCATGGCAGGCCGCTTCGTGCTCGGCCCGTGGCTGTCCTGCGTCGGCTTCTTCATCGACGATGCCAAGCAGGTGATCGCCGGCGACAAGCCGATCCGCAAGGCTTGGCTGCTGCATGCGATCGGCCTGGCCGTCGTGCTGCCGATCGTTCAGTTCGGCTTCGGCATCCCGCTGTGGCTTTACATTCTGGTGCCGGTCTGGCTCGGCCAGTCGCTGATCTCGATCCGTACGTTCGCCGAGCATCAATGGTCGGACCATCCGGAAGGCCGTACGGTGATCGTCGAGCGCTCGCCGCTGTCGTTCCTGTTCCTCAACAACAATCTGCATTTCGTCCATCACAAGACCCCGACCGTGGCCTGGTACAAGCTGCCCAAGCTGTTTCGCGACCGCCGTGAGGAATGGCTGCGGATGAACAATGGCTATGCCTATCCGAATTATTTCGCGCTGGTCAAAGCCTATGCGTTCAAGGCGAAAGAGCCGATCGTGCACCCGGTGCTGCGGCGTGCGCCTGAGCCGGGCAGGGCCTTCAAGCCGCGCATCAGGGCGCGCAGCATCAGCGGGCTCGGCAGTGCGCCGGTTCCCGCCGAGCCGCCCAAGGAATAATTCCGGCCTACCCGGAATCCGTGTCGGCCAATTCTGATTGGACGCCGCGTTTTCGCGATCCTTTTTCCAGACATGATGATTTGATATCGGCATGAGTGAATTGGTTGCGGCGTTGCCGATGTATGATTGGCCCGAAGTGCGCGATGAGGTCGACGCGCAATGGGTGCTGCTGCGCGATGCGTTTCGGCAAAAGGGGATCGACGCGCCGGAAGCCATCGTGCGGCGCAATGGCGACCTGCCGCCGGTGCCGGGCGGAATTCGCGATGCTGCCGGTGCATTGATCGCACCCGATCCCGCGACATTGCCGCCGGATGAACTCGATTTCCATGGATTGTGGCTGCATCCGTTGCTGCTGTTCGCGCAGACCTGCTGGGGGCCGATGGAACTTGGCCTGTCCAGGCATGTGCAGGTGGTCGGCCAGCCGAGCTATGACGCCTATGAAGGCGGGCAGGGCGAGCTCTATTCGAGCGCTCTGGTGATGCGGATAGGCGAGGGACCGGAAGTTCGATCGCCTGCGGATGGCAGCGCTCTCATCCCGCTCGATCTGATCCGCGGCAAGCGCTTCACCTTCAACAGCCTCGATTCCATGTCGGGCATCATTGCGCTGACGCGCGACCTGCGAGCGGCCGACGAGGGCTTGGACATCTTTTCGTCGCGTAGCGAGAGCGGCGGTCACCGCGCTTCAATCGTCGCCATTGCCGAGGGCAGGGCCGATGTTGCAGCGATCGACTGCGAAAGCTGGGCGCTGGCGCAGCGCTTCGAGCCAGCAGCGCGGAAAGTCGCGATCGTCGGCTGGACCGGACGGCGCAAAGGCCTGCCGTTCATCACGGCGAGGGCAACACCGGAAAAGACAGTCAGGGCAATGCGAGAAGCGCTTGCCGGACTATCCGAGCAGCCTCGTATCCAGCGGGTAGGTTGAGAGCTGTTCGTTGCCGGTCTCGGTGATCAGGATCTGCTCTTCGAGCTTGACGCCTTCGCGCCCGCCAAGCCGGCCGATATAGCTTTCCACGCACAGCACCATGCCAGGTTCCAGCACGCCGTCCGGCGTGTCCGATGTCCAGTCGCTGGCATGCGGCAAGGTCGGGTATTCATCGGCCAGACCGACGCCGTGATAGAGCACGCCGTAGCGCGTCGGGAAGCAGTCACCGGGCGGCACCGCCGAGGCTTCGACGAGGTCGCGAAACGAGATGCCTGGCTGCATCAGAGCCGTGTTGTGTTCGATCTGGTCGGCGGCGATGCGGAACAGGGCGCGCTGTTCATTCGACGGGTTTGCATCGCCGCACAGCCAGGTGCGCGACAGGTCGGCGCAGAAGCCGTAGGGGCCGATCAGGTCGGTGTCGAAGGCGACGAGATCGCCAGCCTCGATCTTTCGCGAAGAGCATTCCTGGAACCACGGATTGGTGCGCGGGCCTGACGTCAGCAGTCGCGTCTCGATCCACTCGCCGCCGCGCGCGATGTTGCCACGATGCAATTCCGCCCATAGCTCGTTCTCGGAAATGCCCGGCTTTAGCGCCTGTTCCATCTCGCCCATCGCCGCTTCGCAAGCGACAATCGCCCGGCGCATGGCGAGGATTTCGTCCGGCGATTTGATCAGCCGCGCGTTCTCCATCACGGCTTCGCCATTGCCGATGGAAATGCCGAGGCGAGCCAGCTCCTCGACGCCTTCGGGATTGATGTGGTCGACGGCGATGCGGCTGTTGCCGCTACCATATTCCCTGACCAAATCGGCTATTCCGGCGGCCCAACGGCGGACCTTTTGCTCGGTCAACTCACCGCCATAGAGATACATCCACGACACCGCCGGCCGCACCTCGTTGACGACGCCGGAATGGTCGGACAGGTGCTCGCAGGAAAAATAATCGAACAGCACCACCGGGCCTTCAGTGGCGACAAAGCAATGCCGCGTCGGATTGTGCGCCACCCAAAGCTGCATGTTGGTGCTGTCGGTGGCGTAGCGGATGTTGACGGGGTCGTAGAGCAGGGCGCCGGCATAGCCGCGCCGCTTCAGCTCGGCGCGGATACGCTCCAGCCGGTATTTTCGCATCGCCGCCAGGTCGGGCGCGGCAATGCCTGCCGCCGCCCACTCAGCCTCGGCCTGCGGGCCATAGCCCAGCACATGCTGGTTGAGCGAACCCGCCTTCTGGCGGGAGGCGTCGCGCAAAGCTTCGATCGAGCCCGGCTCGAACGGCATGATCTTGCGGTGGCGGCCAAAGCTGCCCTTCGGCCCCGCGCTGTCCATCGTCGAACCTCAGGTCCGCATCTTCTCGCCGCTCGGATCGAAGGGCGCTTCGACATTGATGCGGGCCGGGCGCCGGTGACCGAGGATCTCGATCTCGAACAGCCCGGCACTTTCGTCCTCGGCAAGCGCTGCGGGGATATAGCCCTGCGCCATCGACTTCTGCACATAATGCGCATAGCCGCCCGACGTGACCCAGCCGACCACGCGCCAGTCGCCGTCGACGATGCCGCGCACGGCGGATGCGCCTTCGGCAGCCTTGGAGCCACGTATTTCCTTGCCGCCCTTGTCGAAGCGCGGCGCGCCATAGCCATGCGGCTTTTCCACCGTGCCGTAGTCCTTGCTGACCTTGGCCCAGATCGGCTCGTCGCCCATGACATCGGCGTCGGCGGCATCGACGATGAAGGAGACGCGGCGCAGCTTTGGCCCCTCGGCCTGTTCCTTGGCGGCGGCCTCGCGGCCGATGAAGTCGTTCTTCTCGAGCTTGATGAAGCGGTCCATCGCGCCTTCGAACGGTCCATAGATCGGCCGCAACTCGCGGAACCAGGTCGGAAAGTTCTTTTCGAGGCGCATGGAGAGCAGAGCGCGCATGCCGAAATCGACGAGGCCGAACTCCTCCCCGGCGTCCTTGATCGCTTTGTAAACCAGGCGCTCGTAGGCCGGCGCCATCCAGATTTCATAGCCGAGGTCGCCGGTGTAGGTGATGCGGTTGACCATGCAGGGCGCCCCGCCAACAGCCATCTCGCGGAAATCCATGAAACGGAAGGCTTTTGTCGAGACGTCGACATCGACCAGTTTCTGCAGCAGGTCCCGTGATTTCGGTCCGGCGATCGACAGGCCGACCAGCGTCTGGTCGAAGCGGTGGATGCGCACCGTTCCGTCCTTCGGCAGGTGCTTCTCGAACCAGCGCATGTGGTATTTCTGCGCCGCCGAAGAGCCCCAGATCATGAAGCGGTCTTCTGCCGCCTTGGCGATGGTGAAGTCGCCGATCAGCTTGCCGAACTCGTTGAGCATCGGCGTCAGCACGATGCGGCGGGTCTTCGGCATGCGGTTGGTCATCAGCCGGTTGAGGAAATCCTCGGCCGCGGGTCCCGAGACTTCGTATTTGGCAAAATTGGCGATCTCGGTGACGCCGACGCGCTCACGCGTGGCGCGCACTTCCTCGCCGATCGGCCCAAAATCGTTGGAGCGATGGAAGGAGACGATATCCCTGGGTTCCTTGCCTTCAGGTGCGAACCAGAGCGGGGTTTCGAGGCCCCAGCTGTCGCCCATGACGGCGTTGTTGGCCAGCATCGTGTCGTAGAGCGGCGTCGTCTGCGCCGGACGTGCCGCCGGCAGTTCCTCATTGGGGAAGCGGATGGAGAAGCGGCGCGAATAGTTTTCCCGCACCTTGGCGTTGGTGTAGCGCAGGCCGGCCCATTCACCGAAGCGTGTAACATCCATGCCCCAGACATCGAAGCCAGGATCGCCATGCACCATCCAGTTCGACAGCGCCAGACCGACGCCGCCGCCTTGGCTGAAGCCGGCCATCACGGCGCAGGCGCACCAGAAATTGGTCAGGCCCTGCACCGGGCCGACCAGCGGGTTGCCGTCCAGCGCGAAGGTGAAGGGGCCGTTGATGATCTGCTTGATGCCGGCCTTCTCGATGCCGGGGAAATGCTTGAAGCCTATTTCCAGCGACGGCGCGATGCGGTCGAGGTCCGGCGGCAGCAATTCGTGGCCGAAATCCCATGGCGTGTTGACCGGCGACCACGGCTTGCAGGCCTTCTCGTAGGTGCCGAGCAGGATGCCGTTGCGCTCCTGGCGGGTGTAGATCTCGCCCTTGAAGTCGAGCACGCCGATCATTTCGCGGCCGGTCGACTTGTTGAATTCCTCGACCTCCGGCATCGGCTCGGTCAGCAGATACATATGTTCCATGGCCAGAACCGGCAGTTCGACGCCGACCATGCGGCCGATCTCGCGCGCCCACAGGCCGCCGCAGTTGACGACATGCTCGGCCTTCACCGTGCCCTGTTCGGTGACGACATTCCAGGTGCCGTCGACCTCCTGCGTCAATTCCACGACGCGGTTGCGCAGCACGATCTCGGCGCCGAGTTTTTTCGCCGCCTTTGAATAGGCGATGGTGGTGCCGGACGGGTCGAGATGGCCTTCGACCGGATCCCACATGGCGCCGACGAAATTGGTCTCGTCCATCAGCGGGAACATCGCCTTGGCTTCGGAAGGGGTGATCAGCTCTGTGTCCATGCCGAGATAGCGGCCCTTGGCGTGGGCAAGGCGCAGGAAGTCCATGCGCTCGGGCGTATCGGCCATCATCACGCCGCCGGTCAAATGCAGCGAGCAGGACTGGCCGGATATCTCCTCGATCTCCTTGTAGAGCTGCACCGTATAGGCCTGCAGCTTGGCGACGTTGGGGTCGCCGTTCAGCGTGTGGAAGCCGCCCGCCGCGTGCCAGGACGAGCCGGATGTGAGTTCAGAGCGCTCGATCAGCATGATGTCGGTCCAGCCGGCTTTGGCCAGGTGGTAGAGAACCGAGCAGCCGACGACGCCGCCGCCGATGACAACCGCTTTTACGTGTGATTTCATCTGGATAGGTCCGTGTTTGAAGAGATTGAATCGGGTGAGCGGGGTGTGAAAACAAAGCGGAGATCGGATGCGGCCGTGTTCTCGGCCAGGCTGCCATCAAGCGCGGCGAGGATGGTTTCACAGGCCGGAGTACGATGTTTCAGGACGTCATGGTTCCAAACACGCAGGATCGAATAGCCCTGGGCACGCATGAAATCGTCGCGGCGGCGGTCATATGAGCTGCCGGCGTGTTGGTGTCCGTCGACTTCCACGACAAGCCAATTTTTGCGGCAAGCGAAGTCCGCGTAGTATGGTCCGATAGAGAACTGTCGCGTGAACTTGTAGCCGCCAAGCTTGCGGGCCTTTAACTCAAGCCAAAGCAGCGCTTCGGCCTGGTTGTCACCTTGCCTGAGTTTTCTGGCTCGCTGGGTAGTGCCCGTTTTGCGACGGCTACGGGTTTCATGAGCGCCTTCCCCCACTCCGTCGCCGCTTCGCGACGCCACCTTGTATCTACACGAGAGAGATTTCGTGGGATTAGAGCGATTGAGCCAAGGTCCGGGTGGCCGCCCGGACCT
>NZ_JAIUIC010000008.1:0-289299 GCF_020165455.1 Mesorhizobium sp. BR1-1-3 | reverse complement strand
GCGCTGGGCAGGGGCGAGTGGCCGTATTGAGCAGTTGCCGACGGTAAAGCGCCAATCTCCCCCCTTGAGGGGGAGATTAGCCCCGCGGAACCCCGCACAATCACTGCGGAAAAGCGAACACTCCGCAGCGTCACCCCGCTCTATCATTCCCCCTCAGCAACGGCGCCCCGGCGGTCGCGTCCGCCCCCGCGCCTGTCGATCGGCCGGGGCGATTTTCTGTGCATGCCATGTCCCAAACCGCTGGGCACCTTTGGGCGGCATGCATCAACAACAGGGGAACGACGATGAAATTCATGCTGACCGACCGCAAACTCCACCCGCAAGCCAAACCCGTGGCCGACGATTTCAAGGCCGGCGGCATCAACCGCCGCGAATATCTGGCGCTGATGGCCGGGCTCGGCGTCAGCGCCGCCGGGGCGCTGGCGCTGGGCGGACTTGGCACCATCCCTGCCCGCGCGGCGGAACCCAAGAAGGGCGGCGTCCTGCGCGTCGCCATGAACGTCAAGGGTTTCAAGGACCCGCGCACCTTCGACGGCGTCGAGATGTCGAATGTCGCGCGCCACTGCAACGAATATCTGGTGCGCTGGAACACCGACTTCTCCTTCGAGCCCTGGCTGCTCGAAAGCTGGGAGGCGAGCGACGACGCCAGGACGCTGACCCTGCACGTGCGCAAGGGCATCTCCTGGTCGAACGGCGATGCCTTCAACGCCGACGATGTCATCCACAACCTCACCCGCTGGTGCGACGCTTCCGTGCCGGGCAATTCGGTCGCCGCGCGCATGGGCGCGCTGGTCAATGCCGACACCAAGAAGGTCGTCGATGGCGGCATCGAAAAGGTCGACGACTTCGCCATCAAGCTGAACCTGCCGAAGCCCGACATCTCGCTGATCGCCGGCATGGCCGACTATCCGGCACTGATCATGCACCGCTCCTATGAGGGCGACGGCGATCCCCTGAAGGCGCTGGCCATCACCACCGGTCCCTGCGAGCTGGTCAGCTGGGATGCCGAGACCGGTGCCGAGGTGAAGCGCAAGGATAAGCCCTGGTGGAAGGGCGAATTCTACTTGGACGGCATCAAATGGGTCGACTACGGCTCCGACCCCAACGCCATGCTCTCGGCCTTCGAATCCGGCGAGATCGACACCGACCACGAGACCGCTTCCGATGCCGTCTCGCAGACCGAGACGATGGGGCTGATGAACTCCGAGATCGCCACCGGCTCGACCATCGTCGCCCGCTTCAATGTCGCCAACGCGCCCTATGACGACGTCAAGGTGCGCCGCGCCGCGCAGCTCGCCGTCGACAATGCCGCCGTGCTGGCGCTCGGCCTCGGCGGCCGCGGCAAGCCCGCCGACAACCATCATGTCGGCCCCATGCACCCCGAATATGCCGATATCGGCCCGGCGAAGCGTGACGTCGAGCAGTCGAAGAAGCTGTTGGCCGAGGCCGGCAAATCAGACCACGAGTTCGAGCTCATCTCCGTCGACGTCGAATGGCAAAAGAGCACCGGCGACGCCATCGGCGCGCAGATGCGCGAGGCCGGCCTCAAGATCAAGCGCACCGTGCTGCCCGCCGCCACCTTCTGGAACGACTGGAGCAAATACCCCTTCTCCTGCACCGAATGGCTCGGCCGCCCGCTCGGCGTCCAGGTGCTGGCGCTGGCGTATAAATCCGGCGCCGCCTGGAACGAGAGCGCCTACGCCAATCCCGAGTTCGACACGCTGCTCGACAAGGCACTGGCGACACCCGACGCCAAGGCGCGCAAGGAGATCATGGGCAAGATCGAGCAGAATTTGCGCGATTCAGGCATCATCATCCAACCCTACTGGCGCTCGGTCTACCGGACCTACCGCAAGGGCGTCGAAGGCTGCGAACAGCACCAGGCGCTGGAGCAGCACTTTGAGAAGGTGTGGATTGAGAGCTGAGAGGCGGTCCGCGCTAGCGGACGTAAAGCCAATTGCTTGGCTTTACGAGCCTCGAACGCTCTGAGCCTGCGAAGGGCCGGGCGACGGTGATGCGCCGGCATTTCTAACCTTCTCCCCTTGTGGGAGAAGGTGGATTGCCGCGCAGCGGCAAGACGGATGAGGGGTGTTCCAGCTTGGCGATACGCCAACAGTAAACGCCCTGAACCAGAGCAGAACCTTCACCGCCTCACTCCGTCACGCACCCCTCATCCGTCTCGGCGCTGCGCGCCGATCCACCTTCTCCCACAAGGGGAGAAGGTCAGAAGCGTCAGCGCCCCTTCAAGTGCAGGGCTAGCCGGTGGATCGCTGCGATCATCTGCGGGTTGAAAATGGCCGGCGCGAATGCCGGTGAGGCAGTTGCCTGAGCCCGCGCCGGCCACTGGCGAACCTGGGTCCGCCGCCCGGATTTTTTACCGCCCCGCCGATGCCCGATCAACCAGGCCGGACGTTTGGTACGCAAGCGGACAAAGCCTCACCGGGCCGGCTTCAGCAGCGTCCAGATCCAGCCGGCAAAGGTCAGCACCAGGAACGGATAGCCCGCGGCGGGCAGCGGTGCCGAGGTAGGCAGCAAGGGCGCCCCCCAGAGGATCATGCAAGCCGAGACGACAAACAGCACGGCCGCCACCAGCGCGGTGAGCCGCATCCACAGGGCAAATGTCCTGGGCACGCTGACCATGACCAGTGCCGCCGCCCAAAGCGAGATGCCGCCGACATAGGAGGGCACGCTGGCCTCCAGCCCCGCCGCATTGCCCGCCATCAGCAGGGTCTCTCCGGCCAGGAAGGTCAGGAAGCCCGCGGCTATGCAGTCATTGCCCAGCCGCTGGTATTTCATCGTCAACAGCGCGGTGGCGACCACCAGTGCGGCACCGTCGATCGTCCAGAGTGTTTCGCGAAGTGGGGCGCTGGCGACGAAGGTGCCGGCAAGGCCGAAGGCACCGCCGATGGCGAGGCCGATCGCGGCGACGGTGTCTAGAGTGGAACGCATGTGATGTCTCCCCAAGCCGGGAGAGAGGATACGACAGGGCGGGGCGTTTACAATAGGTGACGGGCGGACATCGGAGAAGGGGAATGGAGCGGACGGCCAAGTATTCTCGCCGCCTGTACGACAGGGCTTCCCTGCTACAAGGGGAGGCGTTTTCCCCGGCAATTCCCGATTAGGATACGACGTAACCGATTGCAAATGCTCGGCAATAAAGTCTCTTGTGTAAGTTCCTGTTTTGTTCCAAAATGCGCCTTGACGCAATTCCAGTCGAACATCTGCCGATGCAGCCCTAAATAGGCAACATGACCGCAGCTACGCAATTCGATCTTAAGTCTTCCGACCCCATTTCTCCTTGGTTGGAAATGGGTGCGTATGAGGCCCTTTGGCTGGACCATGGGGCATCATTTAAGTCGATTGCCGACAGGTTCGGCGGTGTCCCCTTTTCTGTTCCCTCTGATTTCGTCCCATATCCCACAGCAGTCAAATATGCCGAACTAGCAGATGAACAAATACGGAAATTTAGCTCTGCTCCGTATGGTGTCAGGATTCACGGCGCCGGCGAATATCCCAACAAAATTCGTGTAGCGAAACATCCTATCGAACTGCTTTATTATCAAGGCTATTGGGCGCTCTCAGAACAGCCTTCTATTGCAGTGGTGGGCACTCGTGAGCCAAGCGATGAAGGTATTTTGCAGACCCGCCGAATAGTCCAGGGGCTGATTTCTGACAAAATTATTCCGGTCTCCGGGCTGGCGAAAGGGATCGATGCAATTGTCCATGAAACAGCCATATCTCTGAAATTCCCCACAATTGCAGTAGTGGGAACTCCAATTTCTACGGCTTATCCGAGAGAAAATAGGGGTATTCATGAGAAGATAGCCCGAGAGAACCTTTTGATATCGCAGGTTCCGGTTGTGGCATACAAGGCTATGCCCTTGAATAAGACGCGAACCTTTTTCCCAGAGCGGAACATAACGATGAGTGCTTTGACGGATGCAACTGTTATTGTTGAAGCTGGGGAAACATCTGGAACACTCACGCAAGCGCGAGCGGCTTTAGCACAAGGTCGACCGCTATTAATTCTTGAAAGCTGTTTTCATAGATCCGATATAACGTGGCCCCACAGGTTCGAGGAACTAGGCGCGATCCGAGTTTCTGGTATTGAAGATATTTTGGCAAATGTCAGCGCGCTTTACAAAGATCGATGATCTGACACGCGGGGAGCATGGCTTCCTAGAGAAAGATGACTATATCCTTTATCTGGTATACCGCGCACGGGGGTTATAAGTCCGAGACGAACAACCACATCTTAAACTTTAAAATGAGCCCTGCAATCCGCGATGAGAATGTCCATCGCTATAAACATAAGGCGCGGTCAACTGACTATTGGGCAGAAAAACTTCGTAGCGCAGTGCTAACGGATCGCTTGTCAAAGATTGCTTGGTGCCCTGTTCCGTGCAGTAAGCCCGTCAGCCACCCAGCTTATGACGATAGACTTTTGCGACTGATAACTCGAAGTTTTGGAGCTGGCGCGATAATTATTAATTGTATAAAACAAATTGAAGAACGCGTTGCGGCTCATGATACTAGTAATCGACCAGACCCCGCAAGTTTGAAGGCGGGCTGGGCATTCCAAACTGTTAACCTGCCCCAGAGCGTCGATACGATTGCAATATTTGATGATGTGATCGCAAGGGGAGCTTCTTTTAAGGCGGCACAGGCACTTCTCCATGAGGCTTACCCGCACGTCCCGATAAAGGGAGTGTTCCTCGCCCGCGTTGTCCATGATGACGACCAGCCTTCGCTGTTTGACACCCTAGCCGAGTGATCGAAAGCCACGACTCTCCGATTCTAACTATGCCATATTCACCCTTTAGCGATTGGCATGTTAAATGAGAGAACAAAATAGGAATCTTCGTATATATTAGTGATTGCGAATCGAAATCCGCGAAGGTGTCTCAATGCCAGCGTTCGGAATTTCTGCTTTCTTAAGAATTTTACATATGACACGACCGACCGCAACGGACGGAGCTGCGTCGAAGATTTACGCCACGAGGGGGAGGCTATGATTTTCACAGTAGCCTCCGCCGACTCTGCCAACGTCTGATGGCTGGAGAGTCGTTAGAGAGTTTGTACAAGAGCCAGAGAGACGATCCGCTCAACTTGGCCTACAGCAGTTGGAGGCTTGGAGAGCTCTTAACCTGGGCGCGATTTTGGAGTTCCCGCCAACTACCGTGCGAAGCCCGAGCGAAATCTTTTCGGTTAAGTTCACACCGAATTTTGGCCTCCGAGTCGGAAGCCAGTCTGTCGCCCTACATGTTTGGAATACTGCTTCGCCGCGCCTAGAGCCAAGATTGGCCCGAGCCGTTCTATCCTCATTCCCGCCTGTTTATCAAACAGCGAACAATTCGCCCGATGACATTGCGGTGCTATGCCTGCGAACCATGCGTTTTATTCGTCTGGGCGACGCATCGGACGTTGTCGAATTAGGTCGGCTGATCTTCGCGAATATCGATGGCATTTTTCGAGAAATTACTGCGGATTTGGGAGAGCCTCCGCCTGCGCCCGGCGAACACCCCACCCCACCTCCCGGAGAATATTCTCCACCGCGCAGCGTCAACGCCGCGCTGGCGGGGGGCCCGCTGCCTCCGGCAGCTCCCCCGCTTTCGAAGCCTGCCATCGATCCACCGGATCGATGACTTGGCGCGCTGCGCGCACCAACCGGCTTCTCAATCCCCCATCTTCAGCGCCTGGATAAACGCCTCCTGCGGAATATCCACCTTGCCGAACTGGCGCATCCGCTTCTTGCCTTCTTTCTGCTTGTCCAGCAGCTTGCGTTTGCGCGAGACGTCGCCGCCGTAGCATTTGGCGGTCACGTCCTTGCGCAGCGCGGAGATGGTTTCGCGGGCGATGACCTTGCCGCCGATCGCGGCCTGGATCGGGATCTTGAACAGATGGTTCGGGATCAGCTCCTTCAGCTTCTCGCACATCTGCCGGCCGCGCTTTTCCGCCGCCGTGCGGTGCACCAGCATGGAGAGCGCATCGACCGGCTCCTCATTGACCAGGATCGACATCTTCACCAGGTCGCCCTCGCGGTAGTCGGTCAGGTGATAGTCGAAGGAGGCGTAGCCCTTGGAGATCGACTTCAGCCGGTCGTAGAAATCGAAGACGACTTCGTTGAGCGGCAGGTCGTAGATCAGCATGGCGCGCTTGCCGACATAGGACAGGTCGGCCTGGATGCCGCGCCGGTCCTGGCAGAGTTTCAATATGCCGCCGAGATAGTCGTCGGGGGTCAATATGGTGGCGCGGATCCACGGCTCCTCGATCGCCGAGATCTTGACCACGTCCGGCATGTCGGCCGGGTTGTGCAGTTCCTTCATCGAGCCGTCGGTCAGAGCCAGCCGGTAGACGACGCTGGGCGCCGTAGCGATCAGGTCGAGGTTGAACTCGCGCTCCAGCCGCTCCTGGATGATTTCCAGATGTAAGAGGCCAAGGAAGCCGCAGCGATAGCCGAAGCCGAGCGCCGCGCTGGTTTCCATTTCAAAAGAGAAGCTGGCGTCGTTGAGGCGCAATTTGCCGACTGCGGCGCGCAGATCCTCGAAATCGGCGGCGTCGACCGGGAACAGGCCGCAGAACACCACAGGCTGCGCCGGCTTGAAGCCGGGCAGCGCCTTGGCGGTGGCGCGCTTGTCCTCGGTGATGGTGTCGCCGACGCGGGTGTCGGCCACTTCCTTGATCGAGCCGGTGAAGAAGCCGAACTCGCCGGGGCCGAGCTCCTCGACATTGATGCGCGCCGGCGTGAACACGCCGGTGCGCTCGACCAGATATTTGGCGCCGGTGCCCATCATGCGGATGGTCTGGCCCTTCTTCAGCACGCCGTCGATGACGCGCACCAGCACGATGACGCCGAGATAGGCGTCGTACCAGGAGTCGACCAGCATCGCCTTCAGGGGCGCCGTGGCGTCGCCTTCGCGCGGCGGCGGCAATTGGTGGACGATCGCTTCCAGCACGTCGGGAATGCCCAGCCCGGTCTTGGCCGAGATCAGCACGGCATTGGAGGCGTCGATGCCGATCACCTCCTCGACCTGCTCGCGGATGCGCTCGGGCTCGGCGGCCGGCAGGTCGACCTTGTTCAGCACCACGACGATCTCGTGGTTGTTGTCGATCGCCTGGTAGACATTGGCCAGCGTCTGCGCCTCGACGCCCTGGGAGGCATCGACGACCAGCAGCGAGCCCTCGCAGGCGGCCAGCGACCGCGACACTTCATAGGCGAAGTCGACATGGCCGGGCGTATCGATCAAATTGAGGATATAGTCCTCGCCATTGTTGGCGCGGTACTTCAGCCGCACCGTCTGCGCCTTGATGGTGATGCCGCGCTCGCGCTCGATGTCCATCGAGTCCAGCACCTGCTCCTTCATGTCGCGCAGCTCCAGCCCGCCGGTCAGCTGGATCAGCCTGTCGGCAAGCGTGGATTTGCCATGGTCGATATGGGCGACGATGGAGAAATTGCGGATGTGGTCGAGGGGCGTGCTCATGGCGCGCGTTTAGCAGGGGTGGCTTGCCCGAGCAAGCTGTGCGCCTTTGCCGGAGCAGGCAGCACGGGCACCTGTCGCTTTTTTCGCGCTTTTCGCGAAAAATCTATAAATTTTAACCAAGCCCGTTAGAGCATAATTTGCGAACGGGATGTTAGCGGAGGGAAATATCTGATGTAAGGACGAAGGCATGCGGGGGCTTGCAGGCAGTTTTATCGAGTCGCGGAGCGGCTCGTTCGCACCGATACTCATTCTTGCCATGATACCGTTGATCACCGCGATCGGCTTTTCCGTCGACTACACCTCCGCTGTCCAGACCAGGTCGACCGAGCAGGCGGCACTCGACGCCGCGATCCTGTCGATCACCACGATGGATACGGCCTCGACGAAGCCGCAGCGCCAGGTGGCGATGCAGGCTTCCTACGTGGCCAATGGTGGACAGGGCACCGCGACGCTGAACAGCTTCGACGTCAGCGCCAACGGCACCGCCACCGCGCAGGCCTCGGCAAGTTTCGCCATGCCGACCGTGTTCATGCAGATCGCCAGGATTCCCACGGTAACGGTCGGCGTCGCGTCGGCGGTGAGCAAGACGCCGGCGCTGGTCGAAGCTACGTTCAATGTCGATCACGTTTCGGGCTACTGGAACAAGACCATGACTCTGTACGGCCTTCCCTACGGTTGGACCTCCACGACCACGCCGACGGCCATGATGAAGGCCAACTATAACTACAAAGCGTATAGTTATTCCTATACGAGCGGTGGTAAGACCTATACCGCTGCCGAGCCGAAAGGTTACGGGACGACAACTATTACCACGGGACCAACCGATACGCTGGTTCAGACCCAACTGTGCACGACAGTAGGATCAACAACCGATTTCACGGCCACTGCGGGAGTTTACAAAAGCACCGCGGTGGCAAAAAGCGGAAAAACGAACGGCTCCACCGTCTATTTCAAGACGACGTGCGCGACCACGAATTCCGCCGGAAACAGCAGTGGCGCAACAATCAACGTGAGCACGATGGACAAGCTCTATCTGCAGATGGATGTGCCGTCCGGGCCGGTCAACCCGCTCAGGTCGAACAATACAGACACGTCGAACCGGCTCTACCTCGGCGCCGGGTACAGCACCGCGGCACAAAAGGCCCTGAACCCTTCCAAATACCTCCCCGTCGAGGTTGCCAGCAACACGGTCGTCGACATCTTCGCCGTGGTGCCCTGCAGCGAGACCAGCGATCAGGCATGGGAAGACGGCGGCAACAATCCTCCACTGCCAGACGTTACGAACGCCGACTTCTTCTACAGCGTGATGGGCAAGTGCGACTTCAACAAGCGACCGTCCGACACACTGCTGACGCAGTAGATGCTGCTCCTCTTGCCTTCTCCCCTTGCGGGAGAAGGTGGATCGGCGCGTAGCGCCGAGACGGATGAGGGGTGCTGGACGGAGCGCAATAGCCGGCTAATCTAAGCCATGCCGCATCAACCTGTCCCGCCAGCCAAACGAAGCTTCGCCCGTTCGCTCCGGTGTGTAATGACGGAAGCGGAAGACCGGCTGTGGCATGAACTGCGCGACCGCAGGCTCGACCGGATAAAATTTCGGCGCCAGGTTCCCATCGGAAAGTACATTGCTGATTTCGTCTACTTCGAAGCACGCTTGGTCGTCGAGATCGATGGCAGCCAGCATGCGGAGTTGGAGTCTGACAGCGTCCGCAAAACTCACCTGGAAGAGAAAGGCTTTCGCATTCTGCGCTTTTGGAACGATGACGTTCTGAAAGACATGAACGCCGTTTGCGATACCATCATCGCCTATGTACGGGATACCAGCCTACAGCCTTGGCGGTAGGGGCGCGTTCTTCCCTTCTCCCACAGGGGGAGAAGGGAAGAACGCCTGCGGCCCGATCACAAACCGGTGAGCGCTGTAACGAAGGCGCCGACAGCGGCGAAGTGGGGATATCTGCGGTGCTTCCAGGCGCCGCCGCCCACGGAGCAAGCCGATGTCAGGGTCCAACACGTTCATCAAAATGCCCAGCCTCTCGGCGATTGCGCTGGCAGCGTCGCTCGGTGCGGCCGCCGCCCAGCCGCTCAGCGTGGTCGAGCTGTTCACCAGCCAGGGCTGCTCGTCCTGCCCGCCGGCCAATGCCAATCTGATCAAGGTCAAGGACCAGCCCGGTGTGCTGGCGCTGTCGTTCAACGTCACCTACTGGGACTATCTCGGCTGGAAGGATATTTTCGGAAAACAGGAATTCACCCGGCGCCAGGTCAGTTATGAGCCGGCGCTCGGTCATGACGGGCCGTTCACGCCGCAAGTGGTGGTCAACGGCCATGCCGATGTCGTCGGCGCCGCACCCGGCGAGATCGAAAAACTGATCTCGGTGAGCGGCCGGACGAGCGGCCCGGCATTGTCGCTCGATGGCGGCAGGATCAGCATCGGCGCCGGCGCCGCACCTGGCGGCCACGCCGATGTCTGGCTGGTGCGCTATGCCAAGGGCGTGGTCGAGGTGCCTGTTTCGCGCGGCGAAAACACCGGCCGCACCTTGCCGCACGCCAATGTCGTGCATGCGCTCGAAAAACTCGGCAGCTGGACCGGCGCGGCAGCGACGTATCCTCTGCCCGCCGCGTCCGGCGGCATGAGCACCGCCGTGCTCGTGCAGTCGCCCGGTGGCGGACCGATCCTGGCCGCCGCGACCGACTAGATCCCGCTTCGACAAGAGATTGCGCAACGCCGCATGGAGCGGCGCCGCATAGCACGGCCGCCTAGAGGGCGCGCCTTCAACGCCAACCCCAAGGAGATCATCATGACCACTTCCCGCCTGACGCTGCCGGCGCTCGCTCTCGCTCTGTGCTCGACGGCGCTGTTTGCCGGCGGCATCGCCCGTGCCGACGACGCGACCAATGCGATGAAGCCGGCTGCAAATGCCATGAAACCGGCCGCGGATGCGATGAAGCCGGCCGCAGACGCCATGAAACCTGCAACGGATGCGATGAAGCCTGCCGACCCGATGGCCACCAATTCCATGAAGCCGGCGGCTGACGCCATGAAGCCGGCAACGGATGCGATGGCTCCGGCCAAGTAAAGGCGGTGCTGTTTCCGGCTTCGGTCCCGCGGGTCCGAAGCCGGATGCACGTGAAAGTGAGGCTTCGGCCGCAACTCGCACGTCGCATCGTCGTATCTTATCCAATAGACTCCACATGATGGACGTCACAGGAGCTCAAGCCATGACCGACATTCAAAAACCAGTCATCAGACAATCGTCGAACGTCTTCCGCAGCGCGCTCGCCGCCCTTGCGCTGGCCGCAGCGGGCGCCGCGTTCTGGCTGACGCCGGCGGTTTCGGCCGAGGACGCGGTGAAGATCCCGCCGCCGGCACTCGACGAGAAGGCGGCCACCGGCACTGAAAAGGCAGTTTTCGCCGGCGGTTGTTTCTGGGGCGTGCAGGGCGTGTTCCAGCACGTCAAGGGCGTGACCAGGGCCGTCTCCGGCTACACCGGCGGCGACAAGGACACCGCCGTCTACGAGACGGTCGGCTCAGGCCGCACCGGGCATGCCGAATCCGTCGAGATCACCTACGATCCGTCGAAGGTGACCTACGGCCAGCTGCTGCAGGTCTATTTCTCGGTCGCCCACAACCCGACCCAGCTGAATTTCCAGGGTCCGGACTCCGGCACGCAGTACCGCTCGACGATCTTCGCCGAAAACGATGCCCAAAAGAAGATCGCGCAAAGCTACATCGCCCAGCTCGACCAGGCCAAGGTGTTCCCGGAGCCGATCGTCACCACGCTGGAAACCGGCAAGACCTTCTATCCGGCCGAGAATTATCATCAGGACTTTCTGACGCTGAACCCGACCTATCCCTACATCGTCTACAACGACCTGCCCAAGGTGGCGAACCTGAAGGCCCTGTTCCCGGCGCTCTATAGCGAGAAGCCGGTGCTGGTGCTGTCGGCGAGCAACTGAGAACGCGCAATCTCCCCCTCGCGGGGGGAGATTTGCGCACTCAGCCGCCCCGCCCCTGCCGGCTACATGGCCTTCATCGCGTCACACGACACAGTCGGGTTCATGTCGGCGAAGGTGCCGGCCGGGTTCTTCTTCCAGGCCCAGACATGCAGTTCATAGAACGGGCCTAGACCGTAGCGGTTGGGCGCACTGTCGAAATTGAACAGCTGCCCTTCCAGCGAAGCCGGACCTTTCGAGGTGATGTACTCGACGGCCACCAGCCTCAGCTTGCCGTTTGCCATCGGCTCGTACATCAACGCCTCGGGCTTGGCGAGTTCGACCGCATCGTCCTTCAGATAACCGGCATTGACATAGTGGATGCCCATGGCGCCGCCGGTGATGCCGCTGGCGCAAGGGATCGGCGCATAGCCCTCGGCCGTCGCCATCGCCACGTTCTCGAAGCGGCTGTTGGCTGCCCGCACCTTCTCGTCCAGCGCGCCAGCGTTGTGAGCATTGGCCGCCGTGGCCGCGATCGACAGGATCGACAGGTTGATGAGGTGTTTGGTCCACAGATGGATGTTCATGTTCTCTCCTCCTTGTTGATGGCGCGCGGGAGCAGCCGCTCCCGCTGCGACGTCGGATCTCGGCTGCACGCATCATTGGTACCGGGTGAAGTCCCAGTAGTGCGGCAGACCCTCGAGCTCCGGCAGGCCGATGTCGCGTCTCAGATAATCGTCCTGCGGAGGCAATCGACGCCGACTCTTGCGCAATGGCGCGAACAGCAGCGAGGCCAGCCGCCAGAAAGCCCGGCCCGGTAACGGGTCTCGTCCGATGGGTCTCGACGCCGCCGACGGCCCGCTGAACGATTCGTCAGGCACGCTGCCGTCGCCGCGAAGGGCAGTTTGATACTCATCGATCGGGTCAACGGTAAAAGTAAGGGTCAAGAACCCGCACCTCCGTGATCTTGTCGACAGGCAGCGCGTTTTTCTGGGCCGTGCTGCGGATCGCTTCCGGCGAAGGCGCGTCATAGATGCAGAAGCTCTGCTTCTTGTCGGGCGAGACGAAGGACTGCACCCAGGTCACGCCTTTCTCCGCGTTGCGCATGATGACGCCGCCCAGCGCATCGGCGCCGGCATCGTTCACCGGCACGCTGAGGCCGTTGGGAAATGTACGTTCAACCACATAGCGAGGCATATCAGGTTCCTTTGCTGTTTCACGCCCGGTTTTGAGCGCGGAGGACATTGATCACGCTCGCCAGGGGCGCGCATCGGAACCTTTCCCTATGTTTCGTGGGACGATTCCCCATGTTAACGGCGTTCACTGCTGGAGCCACAAAGCCGATACCGGGCCGCGCTATCCTGCCTGACGAAAGCGGGGTGCGGCAGCGACCCGGATCACGAAAAGCGGATGATCATGCTTCTGGAACGGCAGACACAGCTGGAGCAGCTGGACGGACTTCTCGCCGAAGCCGCGCGTGGTCGCGGCAGCGTGGTGGCGTTGTCGGGCGAGGCCGGCGCCGGCAAGACCGCACTGGTCGAGGCCTTCGTCGCCGGCGCGGCCAAGGCTACGCGCATCTTGCGCAGCGCCTGCGAGGACCTGTCGATCCCCGATCCGCTCGGACCGCTCTATGACCTCGCCCGCGAGGCGCAATGGGCGATGCCGCAGGCGATCGACGCCAGGCAGGGTCAGCGGCTGCCACTGTTCTCCGGTGCCCTCGACGTGTTCGAGACAAGGACCCAGCCGACGCTTCTGGTAATCGAGGATCTGCATTGGGCGGACGACGCGACGCTCGATTTCGTCCGCTTTCTTGGCCGGCGCATCGCCAACACCCACATCCTGGTCCTGTTGACGGCGCGCACCGACCGCAGCGAAGGACAGGCGCGTGTGCGCCGGGCGCTGGGTGAAATTCCGTCGGGCAACGTTGCCCGTATCGACGTGCCGCTGTTGAGCGAGGCGGCCGTCCTGTCGCTCGCCAGCGCTGCCGGCCGCGATGGCGATGCCATCTACCGGGTCACCGCCGGCAATGCCTTCTTCGTCACCGAGCTCCTGTGCGCCGACAATGAGATGACGCCGCCGGCCAGCGTGCGGGACGCCGTTGTGGCGCGGGCCGAACGGCTGTCCGCTGGTGCCCGCTCGATGCTCGACGCGGTGTCGGTGTTTCCCAGGCGGGCCGATGCTTGGGCTCTGCAGGGCCTGTGCGGCGTCGCCAGCGCCGGACAGCTGGCGGAATGTGTGTCGAATGGGCTGCTCGACGATCTGGGCGATGGCTATGCCTTCCGCCATGAAATCGCACGCCGCGCCATCGAGATGATGCTGACGACAAGTTACAGGAGACTGTTCAACCAGCGCGCGCTGTCGGCGCTGCTTGAAAACGGCGGCGTCGCCACCGCACGCCTGGTCCATCACGCCGTGGAAGCGCACAATTTCGAGGCGGTGCGCGAATTCGCGCCGATCGCCGCGCGCGAGGCTTCGCGTGTCGGCGCCCATCGCGACGCCGCCGGCTACTATGAGGTTGCCTTGCGGCAGGCCGACACCTTGCCCGTGGAAGAACGCGCCGGACTTTACGAGCAGTATGCCTTCGAGTGTCACTTGATCGCCCGCATTGACGAGGCCATCAAGGCGCAGGAACAAGCCCGCGCGTTGCAAAAGGCGCTTGGCAACACGCTGAAGGAAGGCGACAGCCTCAGGTGGCTATCGCGCTTCGCCTATCTGTTGGGCGACCGCCCGGCAGCCGACCTGTTCGGCGCCCAGGCGGTCGCGTTGCTGGAGGCAGTTCCCGCCAGTGCCGAACTTGCCATGGCCTATTCGAACCTTTCGCAGCTGGCGATGCTGGCCGAAAGGCTCGACGAGACCCTGTCGCTGGGCGGCAGGGCGATCGAGCTTGCCGAGCAGCTGGACCGGCAGGATGTCGTTTGTCACGCGCTCAACAATGTCGGCGCCGCCGAGCAGTGGCTGGATCTGGCCAGCAGCCGGCTGCATCTCGCCCGCAGCCTCGAAATCGCGCTGGAGCAGAATTTTCAGGAGCACGCCGCGCGTGCCTTCACCAATTGCGCCTGTGGCGAGATCAACCAATTGGGCTACAGCCAGGCTCAATCCTTCCTCGATCGCGGCATCGACTATTGCGTCGACAACGATCTGGCGACTTGGCGTGACTATATGCGTGGGGTTCGGGCACAGTTGTTGTTGCGTCAGGGATACTGGAACGAAGCTGCCGCCGAGGCTCTGGATGTCATAAGCAATGACCAGGCGACGGCGCTGGTCCGCTATCCCGCTTTGGTGGCCCTGGTGAAACTGCGTCTTCGGCGCGGAGATCCTTCGGCCGAGCCGCTGCTGGCGGAAATGAATCGGTTCCTGGAAAGGGGAGCCGAATTGCAGCGGCTGTTGCCGTACGCCGCCATCGTCGCCGAGCAGGCATGGCTCGGCGAGGCGGAAATCGCCGAGGCGCTGCGGCTGATCGACCTTGCCGAGACCCTGTCGCCGACGCGGGCTATGTTTGCCGAACTGGCCAGCTGGCGCCAGATCCTCTCCGCCGGTAGCGACGCGGGGGATACGGCCGGCATGGCCGCGCCGTACCGAATGCTCCTGGCTGGCGACTGGCAAGGGGCGGCCGCGGTCTGGGCGGATCTCAACGCACCTTATGAACGTGCGCTCGCGCTCGCCCAGGGCGATGAGCCGGCGCAGCGTGCGGCACTCGAGATATTCGAGACCCTTGGAGCCAAGCCGGTTGCGAGCCATGTGCGCGAAATCATGCGGCGCAACGGCGTCATTCGCATCGCCCGGGGGCCGCGCCAGACCACGCGCGCCAACAGCGCCGGCCTGACCCAACGCCAGATGGAAGTGCTGCAACTGATCGAGCGCGGCTTCTCCAACAAGCGGATCGCAGAGCATCTGACCATTTCACCAAAAACCGTCGATCACCATGTCTCCGCGGTTCTGGGTAAGCTGGATGCCATCTCGCGTGGCGAGGCCACAGCTGCCGCGCGCGATTCCGGGCTGATCTGAAAGCAGCCCTTCCTGAGAAAGCCCATGGCGCTTTGCGTCAAAGAGATGGAGCGGATCAATCGTAGGTCAGGTCGGTCGCCTTGCCGCCGAACACCCGGTAGGCATAGAAGGAATAGAAGATGATGATCGGCAGCACCACCACGGTGCCGGCCAGGATGATGGCCAGGCTTTCCGGTGCCGAGGCTGCCTGCCAGATGGTCAGGCGATCCGGCACCACGAACGGGTAGAACGACCAGGCGAGGCCGGCAAAGCCAAGCGCGAAGATGGCCGCCAGCGTCAGGAACGGCGTCAGTGAATGGCGGTCGTCGGGCTTCGGCAGATGGAAGGTCTGCTGCCACAGCCACAGAAACAGCAGCGCCGACAGGATCGGCAGCGGCGACAGATAAAGCATCTCCGGCCAGACGAACCATTTGTCGAAGATGCGCGGGCTGGCGAAGGGCGTCGCCAGCGACACCGCGGCCATGCCGAGCGCGGTCAGCACCAGCGTCGTGCGCAGCCAGCGCACCGCCTTCTTCTGCAGCTCGCCTTCGGTCTTGTAGATCACCCAGGCGGCGCCCATCGCCGCGTAGGCGGCGGCAAGGCAGAACGCCACCAGCACGCCGAACGCCATGCCGCCGAGGCCGACATCGAGGCCGAGCACATAGACACCCAGCATGTAGCCCTGCGCCAGCGAGGCGATGAGCGAACCCAGGAAGAAAATACGGTTCCAGCGATGCTTCCGGCCAGCTGGCACCTTGGCGCGGAAATCGAAGGCGACGCCGCGCAGGATCAGCCCGAGCAAAAGCACGAAGACCGGAATGTAGAGCGCCGTCAGGATGACGCCATGCGCCAGCGGGAAAGCGACCAGCAGCAGGCCGACGGCCAGCACCAGCCAGGTTTCGTTGGCGTCCCAGAACGGGCCGATCGCGGCAATCATCGTATCCTGTTCGGCCTCTTCGGCGGCGGCGAACAGGATGCCGATGCCGAGATCGAAACCGTCGAGAATGACGTAGATCAGGATGGCGAGGCCCATCAGGCCGGCGAAGATGAGGGGAAGCGCGGTTGGCCAGTCGAAGCTCATCTTCTTCTCCTACTCGCCAGCCGCCGGCTGTGACATGGCGGCGTTCATGACGCCCGGCAGCGGCGATGAATCGCCGTCCTTCGCCGCCTTCAGCGCCAGGTGCACCAGCACGCCGAGATAGGCGATCAGCAAAAGCACATAGAGAACGAGGTAGGTCGCCAGCGTCAGCGCGACATGGCTGCCCGCCACCGGGCCGACCGCGTCTGCCGTTTTCAGCACGCCCGTCACCAGCCAGGGCTGTCGGCCGATTTCGGTGGTGTACCAGCCGGCCAGCGTTGCCAGCCAGCCCGACAGCGCCATCGGTACCATCAGCATGGCGAGCGGCTTCGGCAGGCTGTGCCGGCGCTTGAGGAAGAAGGCAGCCGACCACGAGACGAGCAGCATCGATATGCCTGTGCCGACCATCACGCGGAAACCCCAGAACACCGGAAAGACCGGCGGATGGTTGCCGGGATAATCGTTCAGTCCCGGCACCACACCGCTGGTCGAGTGCCGCAGCACCAGGCTGGCGCCGTCGGGAATGGCGATCTCGAATTTGTTTTCCTTCGCGGCCTCGTCGGGAAGCGCAAAAAGCACCAGCGGCACGTTGGGGCCGGTGTTCCAGTTGGCTTCCATGGCGGCGATCTTCTGCGGCTGGTGCTCCAGCGTGTTCAGCCCATGCTGGTCGCCGGCGAAGATCTGAATCGGGATCAGGATCGCGGCCGTGAAGACGCCGGTGCGCAGCGCCTTCCACATCGATTCCGAACGGTCGCCGGTGAGATAGCGCAGCGCCGACAGGCCAGCGATCAGGAACGACACCGTCAGCCCGGACGCCAGCAGCATGTGGGTCAGCCTGTAGGGCATCGACGGGTTGAAGATGATTGCCCACCAGTCGACCGCATGCGCCACGCCGTCGCGCATCTCGAAGCCGGCCGGCGTCTGCATCCAGGAATTGAGCGCGATGATCCAGAACGCCGAGACGGTGGTGCCGCCGGCGACAAGCACCGTCGCCAGCGTGTGGATGCGGTTGGAAACGCGGCGGAAGCCGAACAGCATGATGCCGAGGAAGGCCGCTTCGAGGAAGAAGGCGGTGAGGATCTCGTAGGCCAGCAGCGGCCCGGCGATGTTGCCGACCTTTTCCATGTAGCCCGGCCAGTTGGTGCCGAACTGGAAGCTCATGGTGACGCCCGAAACCACACCCATGGCAAAGGACAGCGCGAACACCTTCACCCAGGTGAAATAGGCGCGCATCCAGGCGGAATCGTTGGTCGCGTTGTAGCGCAGCTTGAAGAACAGCAGCACCCAACCCAGCGCAATGGTGATCGTCGGAAATAGAATGTGGAATGAAATATTCGCGCCGAACTGGATACGCGAAAGTATGAGCGGGTCCATGATGGGCTCCGGCTGCTGCAAATACTCGCGAAGAATAGGCCCGAAGCGAGTTCAGGTCAAAGCGGCGTCCTGCCGCGAGGCTGAACGCCACAGGACAATTTTCCCGGTTGCATGCCGCGCAACTCCGGGCCTGTGCGCCGCACCTGCAATGGCCGGCCGGCAACGATTGTCGAGAACTGTCAGCAGGGCATTGACTTGCGGTTGCAAGCACCGACATTCGGCCTATATCAGGGGACCTCTTTCAAGCAGCCGTTTTCATCCATGCCTTCCATCCTGTCCATTTCCGGGGTCTCCAAGACCTACGCCACCGGTTTTACCGCGCTCAAGGAAGTCAATCTCGACATTCAGCGCGGCGAAATCTTCGCGCTGCTTGGGCCCAATGGCGCCGGCAAGACGACGCTGATCTCGATCGTCTGCGGCATCGTCAACCGCTCGTCGGGCACCGTCACCGTCGACGGCCACGACATCAACAAGGATTATCGCGCCGCGCGCGGTCTGATCGGGCTTGTGCCGCAGGAACTGACCATCGATGCCTTCGAGAGCGTCTGGGCGACGGTCAATTACAGCCGTGGCCTGTTCGGCAAGCCGGCCAACCACGGCTTTGTCGAGAAGGTGCTGCGCGATCTCTCACTGTGGGACAAGAAGGACGCCAAGGCGATCACCCTGTCGGGCGGCATGAAGCGCCGGCTGATGATCGCCAAGGCGCTGTCGCATGAGCCGCGCATCCTGTTCCTCGACGAGCCGACCGCCGGCGTCGATGTCGAGCTGCGCCAGGACATGTGGGCGATGGTGCGCCGGCTGCGCGAGGACGGCGTCACCATCATCCTCACCACGCACTATATCGAGGAAGCCGAAGCGATGGCCGACCGCGTCGGCGTCATCAACCGCGGCGAGATCATCCTGGTCGAGAACAAGGCCGAACTGATGCGCAAGCTCGGCCGCAAGCGGCTGGTGCTGGAACTGCGCAATCCGCTGACGGCCATTCCCGAGGCGCTCTCGCGCTATGCGCTGGAATTGTCGCCCGATGGCGGGCAGCTGACCTACACCTATGACAACCAGGCCGAGCGGCCCGGCGTCGCCTCGTTGATGCGCGATCTCGAGGCCGGCGGCATCCAGTTCCGCGATATCGACACGCAAAACTCTTCGCTCGAGGAGATCTTCGTCAATCTGGTGAGGAGGGAGCCATGAACCTTCGCGCAGTATGGGCGATCTACCGGATGGAAATGGCACGTGCTTTCCGCACCGTGCTGCAGAGCATCGTCTCGCCGGTCATCTCGACGTCGCTGTATTTCGTCGTCTTCGGCTCGGCCATCGGCTCGCGCATCACCGAGATCGACGGCATCAGCTACGGCGCCTTCATCGTGCCGGGTCTGATCATGCTGTCGCTGTTGACGCAGTCGATCTCCAACGCCTCCTTTGCCATCTATTTCCCGAAATTCGTCGGCTCGATCTACGAGCTTCTGTCGGCGCCGGTCTCCTATCTGGAGATCGTCATCGCCTATGTCGGCGGTGCCGCGACCAAGTCGATCATCCTCGGCCTGATCATCCTGGCCACCGCCTCGCTGTTCGTGCCGCTCACCATCCTGCATCCGTTCTGGATGCTCGCCTTCCTGGTGCTGACGGCGGTGACCTTCAGCCTGTTCGGCTTCATCATCGGCATCTGGGCGAAGAGTTTCGAGCAGCTGCAACTGGTTCCGCTGCTGATCATCACGCCGCTGACCTTCCTCGGTGGCAGCTTCTATTCGATCAACATGCTGCCCGAGGTCTGGCGCACGATCACGCTGTTCAACCCGGTCGTCTATCTGATCAGCGGTTTCCGCTGGAGCTTCTACGGCAAGTCCGACGTCTCGGTCGGCGTCAGCCTCGGCATGACGGTCGTCTTCCTGCTGATCTGTATAACGATCGTCGCCTGGATCTTCAGGACAGGTTATCGGTTGAGGAATTGACGGCAGAACGCCGCCAGGTCTGTTGAGATTCAGGTCAGGCCGAGTCGAAAATGGCGGATTCCGAGAACCGGAGCGGAGCGTACTTTTCGTACGTGAGCACCGGAAGCGCAGGAAGCCGCCATTTGCAGGCCGGCCTCACCTGAATATCGATAGATCTAGATCGCCTTGACCAGCCGCAGCAACCCCAGCATCTCGACATACGTCCCCTTGCGGAAGGCGATGTAGACCGGCTCCTCGACACCGTGGAAGCGGCGCTTGAAGGCCGCCTGGCCCTGCAGGTTGAACCTGCGGCGATTGACCCAGGGCGAATCGTAGGCGCGCTGGAAGGCATTGCGCCAGAAATCGCTTTCGGCAAAGCCGCTTGGCCCGATATCGAGCATCGGCGACAGGCCGAGCGTGACCACCGAGATGCCCTCTTCGCGAAAACGATCGACGGCGAATTTGGTCAGGCCGACCTCGGCATGCGGCGAAGCGTCGATATGCTTGCGCTTGAAGGCCGTCGTGTAGCCGATGACCTTTCCGTTGCGGCACAGCGGGTCGAAGTCGAGCAGAGCGACCAGTCCGCCGTCGGGACCGTGCAGGACGAAACGGCGCATGTCGGTGCCGAGATGGTCGGCAAAGTTGCGGTTGAGAAAGCCCATCTCCCAGCGCTTGACGATGCGGTCGCCGCGCCAGTTTTCCGAAAGCCGGGCAATTTCATCCAGAAAAATCGTGCGCTTGTCCTCGTCGAACGAAAAGCCTTTCTTCAGCAGCCAGCGCTCGGAGTAGCGCACGGTCTCGTTGCGCTTCCCGGAAAAATCATGCTCGGGCAGGGTGAGGCGGGTGTCGATGCCGAGGCGATTGACCTTGTAGCCAAGGCCGGCCAGCACGCGTGCGGTTTCCTCGCCGACCTGCACGAACCACGGGCTGCCGGCGGTCTCGACGAAGCGCTTGATGTAATCGGCCCGACGCGCCGGAGCCGCCACCGGGTCGCCGAGCGCGAAATGGTGCTTCATCTTGGTACCGAAGGCGATGTAGCCGTCGGCGTCGCCGAAATAGGAGAGCTTGCCTTGCACGGCGGTGGAATAGGCGAGCGAGAAGTCGCCATAGCGGCGCACCAGTGCCAGGCGTTCGACATGGGTCAGCGCCTGCCGCTCGACCTCGGGCGCGGCGGCCTCAAGGATCTTGTCGAAATAGAACCGCAAGGAGGGCATGGTCGAGATTCCGCGTGCCGCCTACAGCGCCGGCCGTCCAGGACGCGCCAAGGTGCTGTAACACTTTGATTCTGCGCATGACTCGAAAATCGGAGTCGATTTCGGGCATGCGCGTGGGGATAACCGAGACTCGCCAGCCACCCCGAGCCTCGAATCAATCACATTGCCGCGACCTGATTACCGTTGATATCGCGCATATGCCATATAGAGCGCAACCGCGGCCCGGCGTACGGAGCTAATTCGCATCGCTCGAAATTTCGGCCGCGGTTTGCTGCAGGGATCCTGCGCGGGATCAAACGGTTACAGCGTCCTGCCAGCCTAGCGTCGAACGGGATTCGAGTGAATGACTGATACGACAATCAGATCGATTGTGGATCTGCCGGCCAAGGTCGAGCCGGCAATCGTCGTCGGCGCCGGTGCTGCCGGGCTGGCCGTCGCGCACGCCTTGATGAACGCCGGCGTGCCGACGGCGATCCTGGAAAAGGAAAGCCGGTTGGCTGAGCCATGGCACCGGCGGCACCAGCAATTGCATCTCAACACCCACCGCGATCTTTCTTCGCTGCCTGGTCTCCCCTATCCCCCCGGCACCCCCGCCTTTCCGCACCGGACGGTCGTCATCCGCCACATGAATGATTTCAGGGAGGAAAACCGGCTGCCGGTGCAGTTTGGCGTCGCTGTCGAAGAGATTGCCTTCAAGGGCGATCACTGGGCGGTACGGACCAGCGCTGGCCTGCGGCTGGCCCGCAATGTCGTCGTCGCCACCGGCCGCGACAGGCAGCCGTTCATTCCCGAATGGAAAGGCATGAAGGATTTCGTCGGGCGCATCATCCATTCGGCGGATTTCGGTGACGCACAGGCCTATGCGGGCCAGAAAGTGCTGGTCGTCGGCGCCGGCAATTCGGGTTTCGATGCGCTCAATCATCTGGCCGGCATAGACACGGCCGCCATCTGGCTGTCGGCCCGCAGCGGTCCCGCCCTGCTGCCCAAGCGCATCGGCAAGATCGCCGTGCACCGGCTTTCGCCGTTCATGGCTCGCTTGCCGTTGCGGGTCGCCGACGCGGTGATGTCGGCGACGCAGCGCCTGGCTTTCGGCGACCTGACCAAATTCGGCCTGCCGCCCGCGCCTGCGGGCGGCGCCAGCCGCCTGACCTCGGACTACACCGCGATCGCCGCCGACGACGGCGCCGTCAGCGCCATAAAGGCCGGCAAGATCACCGTCGTACCCGGCATAAGGGAATTCACCCGTGACGGCGTGATCCTGGCCGATGGCAGCCTGATCTATCCTGACATCGTCATTGCCGCGACAGGCTACCGCACCGGGCTGGAGCCGATGGTCGGCAAGCTCGGCGTGCTTGACGCCAAGGGCGTTCCGCTCTTCAACGGCGGGCAAGCCGATCCGAAATTGCCCGGTCTGTGGTTCACCGGCATGCGGCCGAGCATTCGCGGCTGCTTCGCCAATGCCGGTATCCTGGCCAAGGCGATCGCCAAACGGATTGCAGGGTCGGCCTCGCACCAACCCGGCGCATCACGCTGATTTGGGTTCCAGCCGCCGGAAACCGACGGTCTCCATCAGCATGTCCTCTTCCTCCATGCCGGCATTGTGCAGGGCGAGCAGGTTAAGCGCGATTTCCCGCGCGTCGGCGGAATCGGGATGTGCCTCGCGCCGCCGGCAGGCCTCGTCGAACACGCGCTGCAGCTTGGCGATATCGGCTGGCTTGAGCAAGCCACGGTCATAGACGGACTTCGACATGGCGATCTCCTGATAAAGATCTAGGGCGCCATGCTTAAATTGCCAATCTTTCCCGAGGCTTGACCGACTTCACCCCATGCCGCGACTTCAAGGGGCGGCAGCGGTGCAAATCTGCTCCGCTGCTGCGCCTCACGCTGGAGGACAATCAGACCGCGATCTTGCCGCCGCCCTGTCTGGTGATGGCGACCACCGACGGCCGCACCGGCATGTCGGGCTTGAAGTCGGGCCAGCGCGTCGACAGATCCTCATAGTAGGACGGGCGGCCGAACGCTTCCCAGTCTTCGCCGCCATCGCCCGGATGCTGGACGGCGACGAAGGCGGTCTGGTCGTCGGGCGCAAACAGCGGACCGCACATTTCGGCGCCGATCGGCACGCGGAAGAACAGTTTCGAGGTCGCCCGCGCCGCCCCTTCCGTGTCCACCGCCCACAGACCATCTGTGCGGCCGGTGGCTTTCGGGCCTTGGCCGTCGGTCGCGACCCAGAGACGCCCGGCCGAATCGACCGCGCAATTGTCGGGCATGCCGAACCAGCCATTGGCCGTCGTTGCCGTCGAGAAGGTGGCGCCGACATCGGCAACCGCCGGATCACCGCATTTCAGCAGCACTTCCCACTTGCCCTTGGCGGCGGTGAAATCACCGCCGTCCTCGGCGATCTCGATGATGTGGCCGAAGGCGTTTTCGGCGCGCGGGTTGGCGGCGTCTACCTGGTCGGCCTTGCGCTTCGAATTGTTGGTCAGCATGACATAGACCTTGCCGTTGACGGCATTGGGCTGGATGTCTTCGGGCCGGTCCATCTTGGTGGCACCGAGCAGGTCGGCGGCGCGGCGCGTCTCGATCAGCACGTCGGCCTGGCCAGTGAAACCGTTTTCAGCCGTCAGCGGTCCCTGGCCGAAGACGATCGGCAGCCATTCGACCGTGCCATCTTCGGCGAACCTGGCGACATGCAGCGTGCCATCATCGAGCAGGTCCCGGTTGGCGGCATGATCGTTCGGATCGAACGCGGCCTTGGTCACGAACTTGTAGACATAGTCGAAGCGCTCGTCGTCACCGAGATAGAAGACGACGCGGCCGTCCCTGGCGACAATCGATTCGGCGCCCTCATGCTTGAAGCGGCCCATGGCGGTGCGCTTCCTCGGCGTCGAGGTCGGGTCGTTGACATCGACCTCGACGATCCAGCCGAAGCGGTTGGCCTCATTGGGCTCCTTGGCGAGGTCGAAACGCTCGTAATGCGCCGCCCATTCATAGGCGCCTTCGGGAATGCCGAGACGCTTGTAGTTCGCGGCTTCCTTGTGGCCTTCCGGCAACTCGCCGGAGAAATAGCCATGGATGTTCTCCTCGGCCATCACATAGGTGCCCCAGGGCGTGACGCCGCCGGCGCAATTGTTGAACGTGCCGAACACCTTGGTGCCGGACGGATCGGCATTGGTCTTGACGCGGTCATGGCCGGCAACCGGACCGGACAGCGCCATTTCGGTGTTGGAGGTGATGCGGCGATTGAGCTTGCCGTCGCGCACCACCTGCCATTTGCCTGATGCCTTGCGGATCTCGACGATGGTGCCGCCGTGAGCTGCCATTTCGACATCGACCTGCTCCTTCGAGAGGGGTGCGACTTCGGCCGACTTCTTGCCGTCCTTCTCGACGATCTTCACGATGCCCGGGAACATCAGATGCGGATTGGTGTATTCGTGGTTGACCACCAGCAGGCCATGTTCGGCCGAGCCGTCGATGGGAATGTAGCCGACATAATCGTTGTTGTAGCCGAACTGTTTCGCCTGGGCCTCGGCCGACTGTTTCGTCGGGTCGAAGTCGGGCGAATCGGCAAACAGCGGATCGCCCCAGCGCAGCAGCACATCGGCATCGTAACCCGGCGCGACGTGGTGCTTGTCGTCGATGCCGGCCTCGAGTTCGTCGAACGTGAAGGCCGAGCCTTCAGCGGCCCGGGCCTCGTCGGCGCTGATCAGCGCCAGCGGGCTGACGGTGGCGGCGATGGCCGAGACAGCCAGCGAACCCTTGAGGAAGCCGCGGCGCGAGAACCGCGCGGCGATGATCTCGCCCATGGTGCGGTTGTCGGAAGCGTTGATGGCCGGGCCGTCGTTTTCCTCGAGCAGGCTGGTGCGGAATCGGGTGTCGGGGGAGCGAAGGTCAGTCATGGCTTGCCTCTGGCTGTTGGATTGGCTGGAGCGTGGGTACCTGTTTGACCCCCTTATAATCGCCGGATCACATTTTCGTGACATCGGGAGACCTTTCAGACGCGACAGGCATTGCGCGCAGCGCTGGCTAAGCATTCCCGCAGACCGGAACTGCTCCAGAATCGCCGGTTCGAGATGAAAGGAGACCTTAGGCGGCATCTTGGCCGCGCATCCTGCGACGGCGGACGACATCAGTCGTTTGCAAAAAACAGATCAACGGGCAACTGCACCCTCGACAAGTCACCTCCGCCGCCCCCGGCGGAGGTGACTTGATGTTCGGCGTCTGCGGTCGTCAGGCATCGGGAAAGCCAGTCTCCCGTTTAGCGATGGCGGTCACGGCGCCGTTCATGCGAAGCTAATGTAGCATATACTTGGGACTTTAGTCCAACCTTGCGCTTGCAATGGTCCTGGTTGACAACCGCAACGGTCGGAGGTCGCTTCCGGGCGCCGCGTCTTTCGGCAATGTTGGTTGCACTGCAACGTTGGGGTGGGGCGCGCCGGGCTCAGTCGTCGGAGATCAGAATGCACAGATCGGTCACGACCCGTTGTTGCCGGCTGGCGCTCAAATCGGCAGCGGCGCTGGTGTTGACGATTGCGCCCTATCAAATTGTCCTGGACGGCTCCGTTTCCGGCATCCACACCGTCAGCGCATACGCCAAGGGTGGCGGTAACAGTGGCGGCGGTGGTGGTGGCGGTGGTGGCGGAGGCAACAGTGGGGGCGGCAACGGCGGCAATTCCGGCGGAAGCAATAGCGGGAACAGCGGCAACGGCAATGGGAATAACGGCAACAGCGGCAACAGTGGCAACAACGGCAAATCAGGATCCAGTCAGGGTAAGAGCGGGAGCCATGTCAATGCAAAGACCGGTGACAAGGTCGACGTGACCGGCAACAAGATCACAGTCAGGCATCCCGACGGCATAACGGAAAAGCTCGAGAACGGTCGTTTCAGCATGAAGGACGCTCTCGGTCGCACGATCATCGACCGCCAGGCCACGCCGGCCGATGCCAATCGTCTCAAGGCCTTGTGAAGCTGGCCAACAGGCAACGGTCAGCTTTGCACGTCACCTCCGCCGCCCCCCGGCGGAGGTGACCTCGTTTCCGGCCGGCGTCGTCCCGGTTTTCGGCACCGCAATGGCTGCGGTCCCGAGGCGCGACGCGCTTTTGCGCAATCCGGGACGGGAAACCGCTGCGCATTTCTTCGGACCTGCCCAGAGCAATTCTAGAAAAAGTGTGAAGCGGTTTTCCCGTTCCCTTGGGAATTGCGTCACAGAGTTAGAGCAGCTCGCCGTTTCCGTGAAACGGTGAAATGCTTTAGGAAGGCCTGTCGCGGTCGCGCCACTCACGCATCATCAAGGCCGCTTCGGTGCGATTTCGCACATTGAGCTTCGACAGCACTCCGGTCATGTGATGTTTGACGGTCTTCTCCTGCAACTCAAGCCGCAAGGCGACTTCCTTGTTGCTCAGCCCCTCCGCCACCAGCCGCAGGATTTCCGTTTGCCGATCGGTGAGCTGCCGCAGCCGTTCCGCCAAGCCGTCGGTCGGCTGCTGGGACTGGAGATCCGAAAGCAGCCGGGCCGATAGTGTCGGCGAGAGATAGCTTTCGCCGGCTGCGACATTGCGCAGGATGTCGGCGAGGCCGCGCGATCCGACGCCTTTGAGGACATAGCCATTCACCCCTGCGTTCAGCGCCTTGGTCACATCGGCATTGGCCTCCGAGACGGTCAGCATGACGATCTTCTGGGCGGGATGGTTGGCGAGGATGCTTGCGACCGCGCTCAGCCCGCCGCCCGGCATCGAGATGTCGAGCAGCAAGATGTCGGGCCGCATCGTCGCGGCGAGGCGTTCGGCATCCTGCGCCGTGGCGCCCTCGCCAACCATCTCGAAGCCTCCGATCTCCGACAGGCTGCGCGTCACACCTTCGCGAAAGAGGGGATGATCGTCGACAATGGCAATGCGAATGGTCCCAGTCATGCTTGCTCCTCGACCGACAGACGGATCACCAAACGCGTACCTTGCGGCCCGGTCAAGGTTTCGAACTGTCCGCCAATGCTTTCGACCCGTTCCCTGAGGCCGGCGAGCCCGAGGCCCTCGACCCGTGCCGTCGGATCGAAACCCGGCCCGCGGTCCGACACTTCGACAAAAAGCCTGCCACCTTTCATCCCGGCACTCACCGCCTGATCCTTGCCTAGCCCGTGGTGATAGGCATTGTTCAGCCCTTCCTGGACGAAACGATAGATGCTGATCTTCTCGGAGGCGCCGGGTTCAGGCAACTGTCCGGCCAGCGTCAGCGTCACCGACGTTCCCGTCCTCTGTTCGTGTTCCTTGACGGCCAGCCGCAGAATGTCGGTTGCGGCAGCCGTCTCGATCTGCGGCAGGACAAGGCCGGTGCAGATGCCGCGTATTTCGCGCATCGCATCCTCCAGCGTCTTGCGAATCATCGTGACCTCGGTCGAGCGGCTTGCGCCCGAATGGCCATCGCTGGAAAATATCGGGCTGTCCATGCGCAGCGCCGCCAGGGCCACGAGTTGGGCCGGGCCGTCATGCAGGTCGGCGCCGATGCGGCGCAGATATCTTTCGTTGAGCGCGGTGGCGCGGCGCGAGGCCTGTTGCACGCGCAGTCGCAAGGCACTGTTTTGCGCCACCAGACCCTGCAGTTCCGACACCTGGCGGCGCAGCGCCCCACGCTGGTCGTCGATGGTGCGGCTGCCGCGCAGGACGATGCCCGACAGGAGCAGGAATGCCGCCAGGGTCGCGCCGGCCACGATCAGCCAGCTCGACCACAGAGCGGAAGCCAGGGTGGCCTGGAAATCGTCGGCGATCTCATAGAACTCGGTAACCGCCACCACCTCGCCCGACCAGGGCTCGCGCACGGGATTGTAGATCTCCAGCAATGGCAAGCCGGTCGCCTTCTCCTCGCTCTCATCCTCATCGAAAGTATTGAATTCAGCGACGACATTGCCTTGGAAAGCGGAACGCAGATTGTCGCTCGGAGCGAAGCGGCGGCCGATCAGGGCCGTCTCCTTGGCATAGAGGACCGTCCCGTCGCGGCGCCAGAGCATGAACGATTCGAGGCGCTTGCCGAGCGCGCCCTGGCCAAGCGTCTCGTCCAGCGCCTGCTTGACGGAATCGCTGAGCTCCTGCTCCTTGCGCAAGTCGGGAAGCAGCGGCGCAATCACGCTGTCGACATAGAGCGCCGTCGTGGCGGCCGAATTGCGGATGACGCCCTCTCTGATCTGCGCCGTCACCCAGGCGCCCACCACCAGCATGACGGCCAGCAGGCCAAAACCGCCGGCAACGACGAATTGCAAGGCAAGAGAGAGTTCGCTCCAGCGTCGCGTCAAGTTCTGCAGAATACGAATCATGAACCCCTGACCGCCCTTCAATCGAATGGCTGGACGATGTCGGTACATTGAGCCTCCGTCTTGCCATTGCCAAGAGCTTCGTTTGGTCGAGCGCTTGACGTCCCGGCGCGCTTCGGAAACAACGTCCGCGACACATGCGGCGGGAGCCGCTTCGAGAGGGGGGCGGAACGTTGAGTTTTTCGGGACTGCTGCAGCTCGGCTTTTCAACCGTCATTTTCCTGCTGGCGGCGACAGCCGCCAAGCAATGGGGCCTGGCGCCGAGCCTTGGCAAGATCGCGCTGACGCTGGCGCTCTATTCGCTGGGCAATCTGATCATGCTGCGGCTGATCCGCGAATTCGGCATGTCGGTGTCGTTCAGCCTGTCTGCCGTCATCCAGCTGGTCTCGGTGAACGTCGTGGCACTGGTCTTCTTCGGCGAGCGCGTCAACGCGCTGCAGGCGACCGGCATCATGCTGGCGATCGCCGCAGTGGCGCTGATCACGCTCGGACCCTATCTGCAAGGCCGGCTGTAACGGGCGGATTGCCGATGAAGAATGCCGCGAACGCTTTGCTCAACCGGGTCGAATTCCCGGTGCTGCTGGCCGGCCTGGTCATCGCGGCCGGCCTTTGGGGATTCGAGGAGCTGATGGAGATGGCGCGCGCCACCACCCCGCACGCCTTCGACACCGAAATACTGCTCGCCTTCCGCCAGGCGGGGCGGCCTGACAGCCCGATCGGCCCGATGTGGCTGCAAGGGGCGATGCGCGACATCACAAGCCTTGGCAGCGGCAGCGTGCTGGTGCTGATCGTGACGGCGGTAATCGTCTATCTCCTGCTTATCCGCAGGCCGGCGACCGCCCTTTTCATCTTCGTGGCGGTGGCCGGCGGTCAGGTGCTGTCGAGCCTGCTGAAAGCCGGAATCGACCGGCCGCGCCCCGAACTCGTCTCGCATCTCGTCAACGAAACGACGCTGTCTTTTCCCAGCGGCCACGCCATGCTGTCGGCGGTGACCTATCTGACGCTCGGCGCGCTGGCGGCACGCTTCCTGCCCGGTCGAACGACGAAGATCTATGTGCTGTCGCTGGCGGTGCTGACGACGCTGCTGGTCGGCATCAGCCGCGTCTATCTCGGCGTCCACTGGCCGTCGGATGTGCTGGCCGGCTGGTGCGCCGGCTTCGTCTGGGCGATGCTGTGCTGGCTCGCTGCCCGGACGTGGCAGCGATGGCGTGGGCAGCACCCGGACGGCGAGACTGGAGACTAGATCAGCCGGTTGATCAGCCCGTGCCCGCAGCCGGCCAACAGGAAAACCGCCGACAGCAAGGCTGCCGATGTCATGAAAGTCTTGAAGATATTCAACCGCGTTACTCCCTGCCCAGATGGAAGACCTTAGCGCGCAATCCCGGGAAAGTATCTAAAAAATGGCCAGTCAGGCGCCGCTACTTACGTCTCAAACATTCATCCTAATGCTTGAAACATCAGAATGATGATATTATACCTTACTCCTGCAGACTCAGACGGGGATTCCGGCCGATGATCACTGCCGCGCAGATGCGCGCCGCAAGGGCGCTGGCCGGCATCGATCAGAAGACGCTCGCCGAGCGCGCCGGCGTTTCGCTTCCGACTATCCAGCGCATGGAGGCGAGCGATGGCGTGGTCAGGGGCGTGGTCGACACGCTGATGAAGGTCATCCAGGCCCTCGACGAGGCCGGGGTGGAGCTGATCGGCGAGAATCAGGCCAGCGAGCGCGGCGGCCGGGGCGTGCGCCTCAAGTCTGCCGTGCCGCCGGATCCCAAGGCTGAGCCGGCATAAAGTCGCGACGGCGACCGCCGACAGCCCTGCCGACGATCCCGCCGCCTTTCAGGGTGCGAAAGGCAGTCCATGGATCAGACGCAGCGGGCAGGGCATGAACCGGCCCCCAGATCGGCCCAAAGGTCGGCCCACCAGTCGGCAAAGCCGACATTTCCCGAATTGTTCACGCCAAAGCTCGTGACGGTCTGGCGCGAGGGCTACACCTTCGCCGACGCCAAGGCGGACGCCATTGCCGGGCTGACGGTGGCCATTGTCGCGCTGCCCTTGTCGATGGCCATCGCGATCGCCTCGGGAGTCACGCCCGAGCGCGGCCTCTACACCTCGATCGTCGGCGGCTTCATCATTTCGGCGCTCGGCGGCAGCCGCTTCCAGATCGGCGGCCCGGCCGGCGCCTTCATCGTGCTGGTGGCCGCGACGGTTGCCCGGGTCGGTATTGACGGGCTGCTGCTGGCAACGATGATGGCAGGGGTCTTCCTGCTCGCCATCGGCTATCTCCGTCTCGGCACCTACATCAAGTTCATTCCCTATCCGGTGACGGTCGGCTTCACCGCCGGCATCGCCGTCATCATCTTTTCCGGACAGATCGTCGAACTGTTCGGGCTGAAGCTTGCCGGCAAGGAGCCCGGACCGCTGGTGCCGAAGCTGATCGCGGTCGGCGAGGCGGCCGGCACCATCAACCCGGCGGCGACCTTCGTGGCGGTGTTGACCGTCGCCACCATCGCCGGCCTGAAGCGCTGGCGGCCGACATGGCCCGCAATGCTCATCGCCATCGGGCTGGCATCGCTGGTCGTGGCGCTTCTCGCACTGCCGGCGGAGACGATCGGCACCCGCTTTGGCGGTATACCGCGCAGCCTGCAAATGCCCGCTTTGCCGCCGATCAGCCTGGACAGGATGATTGACGTGCTGCCGGATGCCATTGCCTTCGCCTTGCTGGGCGCCATCGAATCGCTGCTTTCGGCGGTGGTCGCCGACGGGATGACGGGCCGCCGGCATCGTTCCAACTGCGAACTGGTGGCGCAAGGCTTCGCCAACATCGCATCCGCCCTGTTCGGCGGCATCTGCGCCACCGGCACCATCGCCCGCACGGCGACCAATGTGCGGGCCGGCGCCCACGGACCGGTTTCGGGCATCGTCCACTCCGCCATCCTGCTCGCCTTGATGTTGGTGGCGGCGCCGCTCGCCAGCTATATCCCGCTCGCCGCCCTGGCCGGCGTGCTGGCGGTCGTGTGCTGGAATATGTTCGAGAAACAGGCCTTCGCCACCTTGCTGCGTGCCTCGCGCGGCGATGCGCTGGTGCTGATGGCGACCTTTCTGCTCGTCATCTTCCGCGATCTCACCGAAGGCATCGTCGTCGGCTTCGTGCTGGGGTCGATCCTGTTCATCGACCGCATGGCCAAGTCGATTGCGGTCGAGGCCGATCAGCCGCTGGTGCAGGAGGATGTCGCCGACAGCACCAAGGCCTACGATGCCAGCGAGGCGACCGACGCCGACACCGTCGTCTATCGCATTTCGGGCGCCTTCTTCTTCGGCGCCGCATCGACCGTCGGCACCGTGCTCGACCGCATAGCCGACCAGCGCAGGAACTTCATCCTCGACTGCTCGGCCGTACCGTTCTTCGATTCGACGGCGGCCAACGTCATCGAAGGCGCCGCCCACAAGGCGAAACGCGCCGGTGTCCGCTTCATCATATCGGGTGCCGCGCCGCAGATCCGACGCATGCTGATCACCCACGGCGTCAAGCGCCCGCTGGTGACCTACGCCGCCTCGATCAAGGATGCGCGGGCGCAGCTGAAAGGGAAGATCGAGGCGGGGTAGGGGCCACTGCGGATGCGCTGGTCCATATTGGCCGTCAATCAGTCAACCTGGCAGCAGCCCATAGGCGTAGGCCATCTTTTCCGTTTCTGCGGTCCTGCCCGGCGAGGCGTCCACAAGGATGCGTGTGCCCCAACTGTCGATGCGATCAATCTTAAAGCCAACGTCGCGCACCATGGCAAAGAGACAATCCTTATTGGGCACCCAGAAATTGGTGATGTCGCCGGCAAGGGAAGCCGCTTCGTAGTATTGCGCGACCGCGACGCCAGGCATCAGGGCCGGCGCAAATTCCGTTTCAACCAGCAGGCGAGCCTGACACAGTCCGGCAACGATGTTCAGCGCGCGCACCATGTCGGGCAAATGATAGAGAACGCCCAGAAAAAGCACGATGTCGAACGTGCCAATGTCTGATGCAGGGATATCGTACAGGTTCATTTGGCGGTAATCGAAGTCCAAAGCGGTCAACTGCTCCATGGCTCCGAAACCATGAACGTTCTTGGCCCGATAGTCGATGACCGTCACCTGCGCTCCGCGACGCGCCATGTTCATCGAAAAAAAACCATCCGATGGACCTATGTCCAAGACTTTGAGGCCAGCCATATCTTTTGGCAATTGGAGTTTTTCGAGCAGGAATCCTGGGTCATAGGAACCCGGAGTGACCACGCCTGGGAAGACTTCAAACTTGTGGTGCCAATGGGTTACCTCTGCAACGATCGCCCGAGCGCGGTCGCGGTCGAGTGACGTCGAAGCTGGTGCTGCCGGGTACATATCTCTAATCTCCAATCAGGTCCTGCCTCACTCAGGAGATAAATTTTTGACCCGAGCCTCATATGCCAGCGATGGGCGCCAGGCCGCGACTATGCATGCGGGCTCCATCGTTGCCAATAGTGCAACCGATTTCCCTAACAGTTGCGATGGGCGGATGGACAGCCCCTTCAGCAACGACCGACTGCTGCCAGAGCGCTTCACGGTTTCACGCCAACGGTCCTCATCCGCCTGCTTTGAAACAACTTTGGACGTACATTCGTTTCACACTGTTCCTGTATCCGCCCTAAGCGTTGAGCGCGTTTCCTTGGAGGCGTCATGACCAACAGAACCGCCATAGTTGTTGTCGGTATGCACCGCAGCGGGACGTCTGCGCTGGCGCGGGTGCTCAGTCTTCTCGGCGCAACCTTGCCACGCAACCTCAATCCCGCGGGATTGGGCAACGAGATCGGCCATTGGGAGCCGGAGGCTGCCGTTCGCCTCAATGATCAGATTCTGGATCTGGCCGAGTCCCCCGTAAACGACGTCCAAGGGCCGGCCGGCGAATGGCTGCAACGGCCTGAGGCTCTCGCGTTCGTCGACAGGCTGGCGGATCTGATCGCCGACGAATATGGCGACGATCCGCTGTTCGTGCTGAAGGATCCCCGAATCGCGCTGTTGTTTCCCTTGTGGCGCGTCGCGCTGGGTAGACTGAAGATAAGGTGTGCCACTGTCGTCATCTCGCGCAATCCAGTGGAGGTTGCGCTCTCGCTGGCGAAGCGACAAGGCGTGGCAGGTGATTGGCAATCGTGGCCGCTGGAGAGGGGTGGGCTTCTATGGTTGCGCTACAATCTTGCGGCCGAGGAATACACGCGCGGCGTCGATAGGGCGTTCTGCGACTATTCGAAATTGCTCGAGGACTGGAGAGCGGTCGTGCGCCGCCTGGGCGATGAACTCAATATCGCATGGCCGAAATCCATCCCGGATGCCGCTTCCGAGATCGACGGCTTTCTTTCGCGCGACCGGCGGCACCATCAAGAGCCCGAAGACTTGGATCACCGTCATGGGGTATGGTCCGAATGGATCGCGCCGATTTTTTCGGAGCTTCGTGGGGCAGCCGAAGGTCGTGGCCCCGACCCGGCTATTTTCGGCGCAGTGAAGCAGTCGTTCGGCGATGTCTACACCGATATCTGTACGGGCATTCAGTCTCCTCCGGCTCAGCAGCCACCGTCAGGGCGATCTCGTCTGCGCGTCATGCGCCGGGGTAGGGGCAGGCGAAAGATATGTCTTGCCGGCGGCCTGTTTTGGAAGGCTAACCATGGCGACGGCGCGGCGATGGCCGCGGTCGAAGCCGCCATAGCCGACGACATCGAAATTTCTATCATCGACATCGGCGCCTTCACCGACGCAGATGAGACCGCCTTTGCCGCCTTTGCCGAAAGCCATTCCTTCGACATCGAGTATCCCGACGAGGACGACCCGCCAATCGAGCCATCCTTCCTGGCTTCAACGATCCGGTTATTGAGGTACGTCCGGGCGCGGCGTTTCGATGCCATTCTCTTTCAGGATCAGAATGGTCTTGGTAGCGCAAGCGCCGTGGCAAAGCAGGCCGGATTGACGCTCGATGGCATTTCTCTGGCCGTTCTTGCCGCGGGGAGCCCCGACTGGATCGGGCAGAAGAATGGCGCGCCTCCATCAACTCTGGTGACGATCGGCATCGAACACCTGGAAAAAATGGCAGTCGAGCGAAGTACCGCTCAAGCGATCATTGCAGCAAACAGCAATGCGCTGAAGGGCGAGGTCGGCCGGTATGTACACAGCCTGCGGATAGCCCTCGAGGAGCGATCGAGAGATGCCGCAGAGGCGGCACGTTACGCGAGCTCCCTAGAAGGCACAGTGGACCAATTGCGGAAGGCGAACGAGACCGCGGCCGAATACGCCAGAAGTCTCGAACAGTCGCGGATTCAGATGGAGACGGCCTCTGGCGGCGATGCACTGGATAGGGAGGTCGGCCGATACGTGCACAGCTTGCAAGCAGCCCTCGAAGCACGATCGAGAGATGCTGCGGAGGCGGCGCGTTATGCGAACTCCCTAGAGGACACCGTGGCCCTATTGCGGAAGGCGAACGAGACTGCGGCCGAATACGCCCGAGATCTCGAACGGTCGCGAGCTGAAACCGAGGAGTATGCCAGGTCGCTGGAGGCAGAACTAGAAAAAGCCAACCCGACTGCACAAAGCTGACGGCGAAGAGCTTAGAATCCGGCACATATGACCAAGTCACCCCATTTATAACCGGCTTGCAACGGACTAGGCATTGGCATTCCGTGCCCAACGCCGCGACGGTTTTGCCTGGAACCATGGCTCGGCATGCTTGACTGCCGTCGGCGGTTTAGGAAAAAAGCCGGAAACGGGCGAGATACCAGATTGCCTTGACACCATCGCGCCATCCGATTTTTTTGCCCTCCTCATAGGTGCGACCGAAATAGCTAATGCCCATCTCGTAGATGCGCCAACGGCCTGCAAGCGCAATCTGGGCACTGAGCTGGATTTCACAACCAAAGTCGTTGCAGGTCAGACGCAGCCGGCTCAATACGTCTCGCGTGAACATCTTGTAGCAGCATTCGATATCGGTAAGGGTCTGGTTAAAGAGCAGATTGAACGCCAGAGAGATGAGGCGATTGGCCAGATAATGGTGAAAATAGAGAGAGCGGTGAGGTCGGCCGTAGAAGCGTGAGCCGTAGACGACATCAGCAACTTTTCGCCCGGCAATGAGGTCATACATGACGGTCCAATCCGCAGGATCGTATTCAAGGTCCGCGTCCTGGATGACAATGACGTCGCCCTTGACTTCCGCCAGCCCGGTCTGCAGCGCCGCGCCTTTTCCGCTATTTCTGTCGTGATAGAACACGCGCACCGCAACTGGGGCGCTCGCCCGTTGCTTGGCGAAGACTAGACCTCCTTCGACGCCGACTGTCAGGGCCGTGGCGCAGCCGGACCCGGTTGGAAAATTGGCCTGAAGCCACTCGCGGGTGCCGTCGGAGGAGCCGTCGTCGACGACGATGATCTCCTTCGCCACCTCGGGAAGTGCTATACTCACCATCGCCAGAACGTGTGGCAATGTCGCTGCTTCGTTAAAGACCGGTACGATTACGGAGAGCATGGAACCTCGAGGCCGACATGTCAGCCGTTGCGGTGGAATCCGACACCGCCGGCTAGGATAGAGCGACCATCAAGATCATGCCGATGCCAATGGTGGCGAAGAGCGCCCGATAGCACCGCTGCAGTCCACGCAGGCTCTCGGACGTCAAGCCAGCCCGCATGGCGCGGCGGGACGCCAACAGATGCAACGGGATGAGCGCAGCGGCAAGGACGAGAGCAATCGGAACGAAGCCGAGTGCTGCCAGCACGACCAGGTAGATGTAGGAGGAGATAAAAAGCATCAAGCCGGCGACAAAGCTTTGCGTCTTGCCGAACGCCACGGCGTTCGTGCGTATGCCGTTGATCAGGTCAACCTCGTGGTCCCGCGCCTCATGCGTGAAATGGCCGGCAGTGAATACCAGTCCAAAGAAACAACTTACGACGACGCCCTGTGCATCGATCGCGCCAAAGGCCGTGTATCCAAGCAGGAAATGCAGGCAACCGCCGACAAAATGCAGGGCCGAGCTGAACAGCGGCGCAGCCTTCAAATGCAAGGCGGGGCTGGAATACAAGGCGCTTAACCCGGCGATCGTTGCTGCGATAAGGAGCGTTCCCGTGCCGACCAGCGCAAGGAGGAGCAGACTGATCACAAGTAGCGAGCCGGCGAGATAGCCGACTTCCGTGCGCGTCAGGCCTTTTGCAGCGAATGTCCGGCCGGCCCGGTCCGGGTCCTTGAGATCGCCGAAGATACCTGACCAGTCGTTGAGAACGAACACATGAGCCATCAGGCATAGATTGCCGGCCATCATGATGGCCCCGGTCAGCACATGGCCGGCCGACAAGGCTCCAACTGAGAAAACGGCTCCGACGAAAGGCGTGGCCTGCAGGGCCGCGACCTCGTCATAACGGATGCAAGAAAGCCAACGCAGCAACAACTGAATCGCTGGGAGGTGACTTCGAGAGGCTGCATCGCCGGCGATTTGCGTCACTTGTCACCACATTCCCGTTTCGAGCCGCAGGCAAGCTTCGAACGCATAAGTTCATTCTCGAAATAGAGCCGCAACCAGAGGGCATAGCCGAAATCTTGCGACCAGTAGAATCGTCTTACCGTCGCGCTAAGGTCATTGTGATACAGAAGCGGAGGTGTGTGGCTCAACAAGGAAAAGTCATCGGCCGCAATATCCTTCAGCAACTGGGCCGTGCGTTGATAGGCCTCGGATGAGCCGGCATGGCTTTCCACTTGCCGAAGCGCGCCCGCCGCCCGAACCCAGATGTCCTGGCCGGGAATGTCGGTCTGCAATCGCGATTGCGGAACCGGCGGCCGGCAGCCGGCTTTTTCCAGATCCGCCAACCGCAGCATCGGCATGAGGGGCGCATTGGCATAGTAAACCCAGATATCGTCATCGCCCGCCTTCTTAGAGAGGGCTTCGCACAGCGACCGCGCGGCGGGTTTGTCCACTCGGTCAAGAAGGAGGAAGATGTGCATCTGGATTGCGGCATCCGCAGGATTAGGGTCGTGCCCCGGGTCGAGGCATTGGTACTTGTCCCTTGTCGCGAGCCAGGTCTGGTAAAGCCCGTCAGCCCGCATGAATTGCGTGATGGTGGCAAGCGCGGGTTGCAGCAGTTCGCGCTTGTCGCTGGGCGCAACCCGCCACGCCAGGGTTGTGTCGTCCGAATCGGGCGTGATGGCGCAGCCAAGCGTGCCGATCGTGGGCGCGTCCGGCCGACCATGATAGCGCACAAGGCCGCTTTCCTCGATCTGTGCAGACAGGAACTGCCGCGCTCCTGCAAGCATGTCGCTCACGCCGGCGGCTTCGGCCACCGGGCTCGCCACGTCAAGCATGACGGCGTTGAGATAGGTATTGAGTTCCAGGCGCGGCTGCTCGAACCGGCTCGCGCTGGTATAGGATGTAAGCCAGTATCCGCCGGCCTGCTGATCGTTCGCCAGCAACTGCCTGGCGTGCCGCGCCGCGCTAGGCAAATCGCTGACATGCTCAACTGCAACTTTGTCCACGGGAACAAGGAAGGAGACCTGCTTGAGCAGGCGCGGGTCGCCACCCTGGGTCGCGCGCACCAGAACCGCCAGCGAATGCTCGCCCGGCGTCATATCATCGATTGGGATGGTTACGCGCCAGCCAGCCGGGCTCGATTGCCCCAAAGCCTTTTCTACATCGGCTCTGCCAAAGAAATCCCTGGTTCCACCCAGCTGCCGGCCGTCGATCAGCACGCCGACATCGGTTGGAGAATGCTGGTTGGTGAGCGCCCATCCCAGGATCTCGAGCTGTCGGCCTGCTTCGGCGCCTACGGCTTGACCTGCGGGCAAGATGTTAACGGCATCGATGTTGCCTGTTAAATCGACAACGAGGTCGGCGCGCACATGCGGGTGAGAGAGTTCGGCGATGAAGGCCGCGTTATGAATGTCCCAGGCCGGCCGCATTCTGTCCGGACCCTGAGTTGAGATGACGGGCATGTCGAAAATGCCGGTGTACCAGAAAGCGCCGATCGTCTGGGTCGAGACCGCCGCCAGCGATGCAAGGCCGAATGCCGCACAGCCGCTGCGTGACAGATTTTTCACGACCGGTGGAAGCATCCATATGAGCATGGGCAACATGTCAGTAAGCCATCGCGGTCCCCAGGACATGCCTTGCCGCCAGTCGATCATGGCGTAGAAGAACACTTGCACGATCATAGCGCAACCGACTGCCGCCGTTAGACCTCGCCCCAAGCGTTCAGCCGCGAGGTGACGAAAAAACATCGGGACAAACAGCAGGAATGGGGAGAAGATGAAGAGGCCTCGGGTCGGGCTGAAAAGCAGACCCGCGATACCGCCCATCAAGCTGTCATTTAAATCGCCTGCCCCGACATGCACTGCATAAGCGCCCGCAATATTGCCGACGAGCATGACATTGTAGGCAAGGGTTAGGGCGACGGGGACCATGCCTGAAAAAACGAGCAGTGATCTCATGCGGCCAGCCCACCACAGGCCATAGACACCCAAGCCCGCAGCCAGAATGGCATCCGGCTGGCGGTTGGCCGCGATAAGTGCGCAAAGCAGGCCGGCGAGCAGGACCCGCCACGGCTTGGCAGGGCCTGTAAGCAAAAGCATTGTGCCTATGACCAGCAGCTGCGCCAGGCCATGCATCCAGAGGGCTTGACTGCTGATGACCCATGTCGTGGTGCCAAATGCATAGAGCAGGGCCAGAATGGCTGCCCACCCTTCATCGGTCTTTCGGCGCAGCAGCAAGTAGAGCAGCCCCACGGAGACCGCCGCCATCAAAGAAGCGCAGAGCTTTTCCATGATGCGGGCGAGTTTGTCCAACAGCAGCGCATCGGAACCATGCCGTTCCAGATAAATGATCGCCGGCAGGTAGAGTGGGGAGAGGACGACGGGAACGACGATGGGATATTTCGATACGTAATCGCCCCCCTGAATCTTCACGATCCAATGGGCATTGTAAGTCTTGTCCGGCGTTGACGGAAGCTTTCGGCCCTGAGCGATCAGGTCTAGGATCGGGTTCAAGGTCAGGCTGTGATTCTGCCAAATTGAAAAGGGCAGATAGCGCGCCGCAAAGCTGTCCGCTGCCGCGATCGATCGCATATTCGCGTTGAAGACCAGGAGGGACAGGAACCCGAGGAGCAAAGCGGTCGCGAGATCGCGTGCGCGGATGCGTCGAAAAGCCGGCGTCGATACTATCTGGCTCGGAACGTGGGCGGTCATTGCCACGATCAACGATCTTTCCCGTTCAAAGCTCATAGACGTGTAGGGCTCGTACAACGATCGCGTTGCGGCTTCAACCCGACATAAAAAAATTTAGATCATACCGGGTTGCCGGAGATTTGGGGGATCAAGATTGCCACTGTTGAAAATGCACACCGCGAGGCGGGTAAATCTGATCGGCATCGGAGCCGCGAGGACCGCAACCAGCAGTCTGGCGTGGATGCTGCGCGGGACGGGAAAGGTCTTCGTACCCGAAGAGAAAGAGATGAATGGCTTCGGCATCGACGCGGATGTAACCGCAAGCGTGTACGACATGCGCTTCTCGGAGGCGACGACTGAGCATCGCTATCTCGCCGACATCTCTCCCGTCTATCTTTCAAGCATCCAGGTGGCGGAGGCGATAAAAGCCTACAATCCGGACGCGAAAATCATCGCAAGGGATCCTGTCAGTCGAGTGATTTCACAGTACAGGCACATGAAGGGAAAGATAGACCCGTCTTTGGGCGCCGAACTAAAAGGGGGTGGCGGATATATACAATAATAAATTGGGCGATAACTCCTGGTATTCCGCAGCAATGAATATAAACCACTCGTTTTACGGAAAGTATTTGCAAGCGTATTATTAGAGATTCCCCAAAAACCAGATGCTCGTGCTGGTCTATGAGGACCTAACGCGACGGCGCCTGTTCCGCCAGGGTCCCTGGGCGTGGCAATTGCAGCGGTTCCTGGGTGTCAATGTAAACCAGGAGTACCACGACAACCGCGCCGTAGGATTCGAAACGAAAATCGCTGACGATATGGCAGTCGATTTGAAAAAGCTGTTCGCGGCAGACGTATCCACGACCAGCGACCTGATCGGCCGCGACCTGGCCAGACTATGGGGATATTAGATCGCTGCTGCTAGAACCCTGCCGCATGGTTCGACGAGACCCGTTGCATGTCAGCCTCAACCATCTCGGCGACCAGATCCTCCAGTCGAACCGTGGGGCTCCAGCCAAGCACCTCTTTGGCACGCGAAGAGTCGCCGACAAGTAGGTCGACTTCCAATGGCCTGTAGAAAGCCGGGTCAACAGATACAACGACTTTTCCGGTAGTCCGGTCGATACCTTGCTCGTTGTGCCCCGTTCCTTGCCAATCCAGAAAGATGCCGCAGGCTTTCGCGGCCATCTCGACAAATTCACGAACCGTGTGCGTTCTCCCGGTCGCTACAACGAAATCCACTACAGGCGTCCTTTGCAGCATCCTCCACATTGCATCGACGTAGTCTCGGGCGTGGCCCCAATCTCTTTTCGCCTCTAGATTTCCGACCCGCAGAGGCCCTTCGCCGCGCAACGCATATTTGGCCATACCAAGTGTTACTTTTCGAGGGAGAAACTCCACGCCCCTTAGAGGCGACTCGTGATTGAAGAGGATGCCGCTACAGCAATGCAAGCCATACGCCTCTCTGTAGTTCACAACAGTCCAATGCGCGAACAGCTTGGCCACTCCATAAGGGCTGCGCGGATAGAAGGGAGTTCCTTCGTTTTGCGGGACTTCTTGCACTTTACCAAACATTTCGGACGTCGAAGCTTGGTAGAATTTAGCTTCCGGGACGACAGATCTAACGCCTTCCAGCAGTCGCAATGTTCCAATCGCGGTCACCTGAGATGTATAGATTGGCTGTCTAAACGATTCGCCGACAAAACTCTGGGCCGCAAGATTGTATATCTCATCGGGCTGGACATTCTCCAGCACCACACGCACGTTTGAGTCCTCGGTCAATTCCATCGACACGAATTCGATATCTCGCAGAACCTGCAGATCCTGGAGACGCCATGTGCCTATCCCCGACGTGCGGCGCATGGAGCCCACCACGCGGTATCCCTTGTCGAGAAGCAGCTTTGATAGATAAGCTCCATCCTGCCCCGTGATGCCCGTTATCAAAGCGGTCTTATTTGCCACAGCCTGTTCCTTGCGATTGTGGATTTCCCTTGTCGTGGGCTATGGCAACGTTTGGATGCGAAGGCAAAGGAAGATTCGGGCCCAGCATGAGGAATGCGTTCTTTACGATTTCATCGTGGAACTATCTCCACTATTCGCGCACGCTTGCGTCTTCGTTTGCTCGCCACCATCCAGACTTCTCACGCATACTTGCCATCGCTGACACACCTCGGAACGACCTGCAACAGGGCGCCTTCCCCGAATTCGATGCTCATATTTTCTTCGGCGAACTCGATCTGCCTGACCGTCGCTCCTTCAGTTTTCGCTACGATGTCATGGAACTGAACACGGCCATCAAGCCTACGGTATTCCGGCGACTTTTTGCCGAAGGTTTTGACCGCGTGATTTACCTTGATCCGGATATCTTCGCTTATCGTCGCTTCGACGAGATATTGCGGGCATTCGACGAGGGAGCGACTTCCATCCTGACGCCGCATTCCCTCGCCCCCAATCTCCATTCCGAGGGCCCAAACGACCTGACCTTTATGCAATCCGGCATTTACAATCTGGGGTTTTTGGCCCTCGCCAGGACGAGCGAGACGTCGGCTTTGCTGGAATGGTGGGAGTCGCGTCTGCAAAGCGAGTGTGTCGCCGATCGCCTGAGCGACGGGATTTTCGTTGACCAGAAATTCATGGACCTGTGGCCCGCCTATTGCCCAGGCACACACATCCTGCGCGATCCAGCTTACAACGTGGCGTACTGGAACCTGGACACCCGCACGATCAAAGCCACGAATGAGAACTACGAAGTTAACGGCGCGCCACTCGCCTTCTTCCATTTCAGCGGGATCACTCCCGGCGACAGGGGCGTCCTGTCGAAGCACCAGCAGCGATGGAAACCAACATCTACGGAAGCGTTGGCAAGCCTCACAGCGGGTTATCATGACCAGCTGGAAGGTTTCGGGGCAAGCAGTTTTTCTTCAGTCCCCTACGGCTTCGGGACGTTCTCGGACGGCACCAAGATTCCGAAACTGGCACGAATTCTCTTTCGCGAGAAGCTCGAGCCTTTCGAGGGCGATCCTTTCACTCTGATGCCGGACCATCTGGACCGTCCAGCCGGCATCAAGCCCAACCCCGGTGGTGTGGTCACACAGCTTGCGCACGCACTCTGGACGACGAGGCGCGACCTACAATCCTACTTCCCTCTCCAAGAGGGGAAATCCCAGATAAACTACGCCGACTGGTATATCGCCGGTGGCGCAACGTCGGCAGGGATTCCTGCCAGGTTCACGCAAACTGTCGCCAAGAGAATCCGCCAATTAGGTCACGGAACTGCAGATGTTTCAGGCACAGAAAAATCGGTGATCGCGACGCGTATCGCGCGCCGCGCTTATCGAACTCTCATGAAAGCCCAGCCTCACATTCGCTGGCTCTATAGAATGGTGCCGCCGGCCAAGCGAAAGCAATTTCTCGATGCGATGTTCAGGCATGCGTGGCCCGCAAATTTCGACACGATATCGAAGGCCCCCGTCGGCCCCGGCATGTCCCTGATCGGTTATCCATTTTCAGAAACGGGCGTGGGTGAAGCAATGCGCTCGCTCGCTCGTTCAGTCGACAGTGCCAACATCACCTATGATGTCACGAACTTTGACGAGCAGGTCCTTTCGTCGAGGAGGGATAGAGCCCTGACGTCTCATATCGTTGTTCGACCATCCAAAATGGTGAACGTTTTCTGCGTAAACGCCGACATGCTGGGGTCAACCATTCATGGCATTGGCGGGGGTGTTCTCCAAAACAGATACAACATCGTCAGGCCTTTCTGGGAACTGCCTTCGATCCACCCGCAATGGCTGAACAGTCTGCGACAAATGGACGAAATCTGGGCCCCGACCGCCTTCGTTCGGGATGCCTTCATGGCCGGTACTGACCGCCCCGTTGTGCATATTCCAGTGGCTATATCCGTTCCGCCCGACATCGAGGCGAGCCGTGAGCGTTTCAAGGTTCCAAAGAACTCTACCGCATTTCTGTTTGCATTCGATTTTTCGTCCTACCCGGACCGGAAGAACCCGAACGCTGTTTTACAAGCCTACCTTCGCGCGTTCGGAGATGACCGAAATCGACGCGTTTCTTTGGTTATCAAGACGATGGGTAATAGCCCCCACAAACGAACAATTCTGAATTCAATTCGTAGCCTGGCGCAGACCGACAACAGGGTTGTGTTGATTGATGAGGTTCTCACTCGAACCGAAACCTATTGTCTGACAAAATCTTGCGATGTCTTTGTCTCGTTGCATCGCTCGGAGGGCTTCGGGTTGGGAATTGCCGAAGCCATGGCTATGGGCAAAGCCGTTATTGCAACAGACTTTTCGGGAAGTAAGGATTTTGTTGGCACGCAAACGGGGTTTCCTATTCCATACCGATTGATCGGCGTCGAACCCGATCAATACCCCTATTTCATCGAAGGCCAGAAATGGGCCGATCCCGACATAGATGAAGCCGCTCGGGTCATGGCGCAACTTGCCGACAACGTTGAGGTCATGGCCGCTATGGGCGAGCGTGCTCGGAAATATATGGCCGCGGTGCACAGCCCCGAGGCGGTCGGCAAGGCGATCGCTAGTCGCCTTCAAGACATCCAAGGATATAGGAATTCCATTTTGGATACCTATTGAAGTTCGCCAGGGAGGTCAGCGGACTGGCAGCTTCCCGGTAGTTTGTTCCAGAACCGGACAGGCCCGCTTCCGGCCCCCAAAAAAGGCGACATCAAAGCATCTGCCCGGTAACGTCCGCTGCGCTTGGCACAAGGTGGGCCGATCCGGCGGACGTCGTTTACTAGCCACAAGACAAGTTCGAGTTGGTGATCATCGCCGACGAACGAACTTTCCCCTCACGGCTGCGAACGTCTCGCAGCTCTGCCCCGAGGCGCCGACCATGGCTCTCAGTCGAGCTTCAGCGCCACAATCTCGCCTTCGTTCATCAACGGCACATAAAGGATCGACTTGCCATCGGTGCCGATGTCGGCGCTGCCCGGCTTGAACTGCGCCACCACCTCCGGCGCGCCGCCCGCATGATAGCGGTAGAGCGTGCCGGTCATGTAGGCGGTGGTATAGATGGTGCCGCCGATGGCTACGACGCCGTCGAGATCGGCGAATTTCTGGGCGGCCGGCAAGGGCGAAACCACCTTGCTGGCGATGTCGACCGACAGCAGGCCGCCAAGCTCCGTCGTGCTGAAGTCGGGCTTGATGCCCTTGCCCCAGGAGGCGACGATCAATCGGCCGCCATCGGCGAAGATGCCGTTGGGTGAAGCCAATGCCCCGTCCTTGACGAACAGCTCCGGCCGGTCGCCATCGATGCGGTAGATGGCGTCGGCCAGCATGTCGGTGACATAGACCTTGCCGGATTGGTCCGATGTCATGTCGTTGAGGAAGACCGCGTTCGGCACCGCGATGCTGGCGACCAGCTTGCCGCTGGCGAGGTCGACGACGCGGACTTTCGTGATGTCGGCGACATAGAGCTTGCCGCCCGAGATCGCCATACCCTTGGGTGCGTCCATGCCGTCGGTCCAGTGCTGGGTGACCGTCTTGCCGTCCAGAGACAGCACGGAGAGATAACCGTTGCCGTCGGCCTCGCCGGGATTGCCTGATATGTTGGAAACGATGATGCGATTGTCAGCGGCGTCGAACAGGGCTGATTCCGGCTGTTCGAGCCCGGTGGCGCGCCAGAGTTCGCCTGCCTCCGCGGCGGGCACTGCGGCAATGCCGATGACGGCGATAAAGGTTGAGGTGATGAGGGTGTTCATGACTGCTCTCCTGAGATGACGAGGCAGAGCTATGGCTTTCGATACTTTCCGGAAAGGCCTGACACCGCTAGTATCGAATATCGATACGAAACTAGCGGCAAGAGGTGCATCCGATGAACGGTCTGATCTTCCAGGCGCTGAAGCGGACGTTGAAGGCGAAGGGCGTCACCTATCGCGCGCTTGCCGAACGCATGGGCGTTTCCGAACCGACGGTGAAGCGTATCTTCCATGAGCGCAATTGCAAGCTCGACCGGCTGATGGAGATTTGCGCTGCTGCCGGTGTCGAACTAGAAAACGTGCTCGGCTCGATGAACCGGGGGCCTGGGCCGGTCAACCACATCGCGCCGGAGATCGAGCGCAAGCTCGCCGGCCGGCCGGCGCTGCTGTTCATCTTCGTCATGCTGTCAGAAAAGTTCACGCCCGAAGGCATCATGCGCTCACAAGGCCTGAGCGAGGCTTCGATGTTCCTCTATCTGCGCGATCTCGAGGAACTCGGCCTGATCGCGCTCGGACGGGGTCTTTCGGCGAGACTGCTGGTCGAGACGCCGATCCAGTGGAACTTCGAAGGGCCGCTCAGGCCGCTGTTCGAGATGACCAACAAGAATTTCATCGGCTGGGCCATCACCCATATCGACAAGGAAGCGACCTTCGTCAGCTTCTCCAGGCGGATGCGGCCGGAGACGGCTGAAATGGTGCGGCGCGAGGCGGAGGATCTCGCCGACCGCGCCAAGCTGCTCGCCCATCACGACCAGCACACGACGCCGGAGGATGGCCTGATCGGCTACAAATGGACGTTTGCCTTTGGCGCGACGCCATTTCCGGCAATCATGCCGATCGGGCCACACGCGCGAGATGCCGGGGCGAGGCCTGATACGCCCGCCGCCGCGAAAGGACGGCGGCCGCTGCCGGCCTGACCAGGCACCGCGTCAATCGTCTCAGCACGATTGCATCTGGCGGCTGAGCTTGCCGCGCACGACCCTGGCAGTGCCGACCGCCACCATTTTTGCCGCTGTCTTGCCCGCCGGACCCGCCATGCGACCGGCGACGCCGACCGCGCCATTGACGGCGCCCATCGTCTTCATCTGCCCGACCGTCTCGTTCATCCGCGCCCGGCAGTCCCGCATTTTCCTGGTCGCCTCGACTGCAGCCAGGGCCTCGCCAAGGCCTGCCGGCGAGTCCGGGCCGGCCGCCAACTCCGCCAATTGCGCATGCTGGTCTGGCGTGATCGGCGGGCTGGCGGCCGTCTGGCTGCAGCCGGAGGCCAGCAGGCAGATCAGCATCGCGATCGGGCTGCCTCGCCCGGCACGTGCCGTGGCTGGAAAAATATCGCGATGTTCGGCCTCGAGGCTCCCGCCCGGAGTTGCTTTTCCGGCCACCCGTTTCCTGTTGCCCAACATCCTATTGCCCCATCACCGGGCCGAGGATGAGGCTGCGGATTTTTGGCGTCAGCGGCCTGACGACGTCGGCGAAGGGATCGCCCTCAGTCCGCAAAATCATCAAGCCTTCGACCTCTTCGTCGATGGCGTCGATGGTCTCCGTCTTCTGTGCCTCGGTCAGCTCCCTCATGCCGGATATGGCATTTCTGAGCTTGGCGAAAATGGCATCGAGTTCCGCGACCGGCATCGTCGCCAGGAACCCGCGCATGGTCTCGCCAAGCGCGACCTTCCAGCTGTCGGCGGTGAAACCGGCTGTGCCGATCAAGCCCTTGTCCGCGGCATCGCGCTCGTACCAGTCGGCGGCGATCTCCTCGTCATAGGCGAACTGACCGAATTCGGGCTGCAAGGCCTCGATCAGGCCGACGACCGCCGACGCGTCCCGCGCTGTCAGGGCCAAGGCCTGCGGGCTGTCGAAGATCATGCCGGCAAGTGCGAGCGCGCCGGCCAGCCGGCGCATGGCTGCGAAACGCCGCTCAGCCATAACAGTCCTGCGCAATGCCGGCCCGGGCACTGCTCGTTGCCTGGGACTGCAGAACCGAGCCGCCGATCGAGGCGGCCTGGCCGGCAATGACCCCACCATTGCCAGCCAGACCGCCAAGACCCCCCGCCATCGACAGCACACCGCCGAGCAGAGCCGCATTGGTCTGCGCCTTCGCCGCCTTCTTGGCCGCATCGGCGCAGGCCGTTTCCGTCGTCGGTTCGTTCCGGGCCTTCTTGCTGCCGGCCGCGCTCGCGATCGATGCCGGCTTGTCGTCGACCTGGCCCGTTTGGCAGCCCGCCAGGGCAATGGTCAGGGCCAGGAAAATGCTCTTTTTCATGGTGCTGCTCATCATCGGGCAGCGCGCGGCGGCAGCTTGGCCTCGCGATGATCGGTCACTGCGTTGCCCAAGGCGATCGACAGCAGATAGACACGCGGATTGAACCCTGCCGCAGCCAGTGCCGACAGCGTCTTGAACAGTTGCAAATGAAACATCGTGCCCCCCTTTGGATTGCCGCCAATGCGGTTCCGGTTCCGGAATCGCGCCGCAAACTAGGGGCATAAAAGGGGGGCAGCTTGGACAGAACGGCACTGAAAGCGGCCAAAACGGCCCGGGATTGACGTTTTGCAGGCTCCGGCGCATATGACCGCGCTCTTGGGCATGGGGGGTGTCGATGACTGCGACGATGGGGACGTCAGCTTCATTCAGGCTGGCGACGGAGATGTTTCCGGAGCGGGATCGCGTCGAGATCACGCGTGAGGTTTACGGCCGCACAGTTCTGAGGGTGGACCTCGATCCGCTGGCGCCGGCGCAGATCGACATGCGGGTGCGCGCGTTGCCAGGCCTCGGCATCGCCACCGGCAGCTCATCGGAATTCCGGGTGCATCGTACGTCGTCGCTGATCGACAATGACGACTTCGTTCTTCTGGCGGCCCTCGACGGGGGCAGTGTGATGAAGCATCGCGGCCGCGAGGAGGCGGTCGGCAACGGCCAGGCGCTGATGATGAGCGGTGAAGAGGTTGGCCTCAACCTGATCGGCGCCGGCGGGTTTCGCTTCGTCAATCTGAGTTTTTCGCGCAAGCAGCTTTCGCCTCTGATCGGCGATCCGGCCGCGGTTCTTATGCGGCCCTTGCCGACCCAAAGCGGGGCGATGCGGCTGTTGCTCGACTATATCAGCTCGATCCAGGAGGTCGGAGACGAGTTGACTGCGGAGGCCTGCCACCTTGCGGCGGCGCATGTCTTCGACCTTGCCGCACTCGCCATGGGCGCGACCAGGGATGCGGCCCAGATCGCACGCGGCCGCGGCGTCAGCGTTGCCCGCTTGCGCGCCATCAAGGCCGATATCGTCGCGCATGGTGGCCATGTCGACCTGTCGGCGCAGGACGTCGCCGCCCGCCACGGACTGTCGGCCCGCTACGTCCGCAAGCTGTTCGAGAGCGATGGCACATCCTTGATTGATTTCATGATGACCCAGCGGCTGGCGCGCGCGCATCGCATGCTCGGCGATCCGCGCCATGCCGGACGCAGCATCACCGCGATCGCCTACGAGGCCGGCTTCAACGACCTTTCCTATTTCAACCGGGCGTTCCGTCGCCGTTATGACGCCACACCCTCGGACGTGCGGGCCGCGGCTTGCAAGCACTGACGCCCGGCCGCCGGCCAGCGCTCCTGTGCAGCGGCTGGACTCATTTGATCGCGTTTATTCGGCGGCCTTCGCCCCGGAATCGGCAAGCTTGTCGTCCCAGGTCACCGCCCGGTAGTCGAAACCATATTCCAGCGTCGGCTTGACGATGCGGAAATAGGGCGACAGGTCGAAATCGCGCGGCGTGTAGAGCGAATGGTGGCGGATGTGCAGGATTTCCTTGCGCGAATAGTTCGACTGCGCCGAGGCGCGGCCGAGCGCACGGGTGATCTCGGGCAGGATCGGATAGCGGATCTGGCCATAGGCCTCGGCAATCAGCGTCGAGCAGATCGCCCGTGTCGGATCGCCGGAACCGAAGGCCAGCATGCGGCGGCGCCAGCGCACCGGCACCGGCGGTGTCGGGAAGAAAAAACGCAGCATGTCGAAAATGTTCTTGAGGTCGTATTTCAGGCCGAGCTTGCCGATCATGAAGGCGACGACCTTGTCGCGATCCTCCGGCGCCAGCCCACTCGCCCGGCAGATGCGGGTGTTGTAGGTGCGGTAGCGCGACAATGGAACGGCGACGCAGCCTTCGCCGATCGTGACCTCGATCAGGCGCGGCCGCTCCGAGCCGTCCGCCGGCGCGGGCAAGGCATCGCCGATATAGAAGGCCGCATGCGACCAAGTCGACTGGGTCAGGTACTTGATCGCCGCCGAGATCTTCTGGTTGCCCTCGATCAGCAGGATGTCGCCGGGCTCAAGCGTGCGACGCAGCGTTTCGGCATCGGAGGGGGTGTAGGGCTCGTAGCCGGACGATTCTTCCTGCAGCCGGCCGGCAAGCCAGCGGCCAAGTCGATCCAGAAGCGTGTCGCCGGGCTCGGTCATACTCCATGGCGATTAGCATGGGCGGGTAATGAGGGCTAGCGCACGCCTTTCTTCCGTCCGGACCGAGAGGAAGAGCGCCAAGTCATCCTACGATGCCGCGGCCTCTTCCGGCGGCGCAGCCAGATCGTCGCGCGCCTTGCGGGCCAGTTTGCGTGTCGAGCGTTTGGGACTGTCGCCGAACAGCTCGGCCGCCTCGGCAAGGCAGCTCTTCTTCAGCTGCTTTTCCGACCGCTTCAAAAGCTTGGCCAGAAGTTTCGTGTCCTCGGGCGGCCCGAGCAGCCGGTCGTCGGTCTCGAGCAGGGCGCGCATCACCAGCACATCGTGCAGGTCGCCCAGCCGCTCGCCCAGTTCGTCGACCGCCTTGCGCCTTGCCTTGATCGGTGTCGGCCACAGCCTGCCGAGCAGCGACAGATGCATGCCGTGGGTCTTGGCCGCCTTGCGCAGATCGTGGAAATCATCGGCCGCTCCCCGCGATCCGGCCTTGTCGAGCGCCTTCCTGGCGCGGCGCAGCGTGACGCGGGCGCCTTCGGCAAGCACGTCGGCCGCCTGTTCCGGCTGGTCGGGCAAGGCCAGCGTGCCGATGCGGTGCAGGCCCTCCTCGCAGGCGGCGGTCGCCGCGCCGATCGCCGCTTCGAGCCCTGTACCTTCGTGCAATTCATGCTGGCGCGCGATCAGCCTGTCGCGAACCGCGCCCAGCCCATCGTCGGCGCTCTCCTTGGGAAAGCTTGCCGCCAGGCGGTCGATGGTCTCGATCAGCGCTGTCGCCTCGCGCGGGCCGGCAAGCAGGGCCGCCACGTTGCGGTAGCACTGGTTTTCTGTCTCACAGAATGTTTCGTCACCGGAACGAACAAGCCGCAACAAGGCGCGAGCGCTCTTCAGCCGCTTGCGGCATTTGTGCAGCGCCTGTTCCGGCCGGCTCCGTGCGGCGTCAAGATGATGCAGCGCCTTGCCGATCTCCTCGGCAAGGATTCTCCTGACCTCGCCGGTCAGCGGCAGGCGCGGATCGATGCGAAAGCTCATGCGGCGATCTCCGGAATCCCACCAAGGGCGAGCGACGCGTTGTAGAATTTCTGCTCGCCGGTGACTTCACGGCCGAGCCAGTCGGGCAGCATTTCGTCCGGCACGTCCTCCGGCGTCTCAAGTTCGGCGACCACAAGTCCCGCAAGCGGTCCGCCAAAGACATCGACTTCGTAGAGATAGCCACGGTGCCTAACATGGTGACGTGTCTTCTCGATGACACGTCCGATGGCGAAGTCCAGCATCTCCACCGCCTCCGACAGCGGGATCGGGTATTCGAATTCGTCGCGCTCGCGCGCTTTGCTGCCGAATTTGAGCGTCAGCTTGGCGGAAGTGCCGTCGCTGATGCGGATGCGCACTGTGCGCCCGGGGCCGGCAGCGAGATAGAACTGGAGAATGCGGATATTGGCCTCGGCCAACTCCCGCCATGCGGTGCTGGTGACCAGGAATTTTCGTTCGACTTCCTTGCCCATGGCCGCGCACTAAAGCGTTTGCCGCCGTCGATGGCAAGACAATGACGAACAGAAGTTGACTTTAATCAATCGATTGATTAAAGTGCGCTCATGATCAAACTACCTGAGCCCAAAGTTCTTCGTCGCGAGCCCGCCGAGATGACGCGCGCGGCGCTTGTCCAGGCGGCACTGAAGCTGTTCGGACGGCAGGGCTTCGATGGCACCTCGACGCGCGAGATCGCCGCCGAGGCGCAAGCCAATATCGGCTCGATCGCCTATCATTTCGGAAGCAAGGAGGGTCTTCGCACGGCCGCCGCCGACTTTATCGTCGAGACCATCCAGACGGTCGCCGGCCCGGCGCTCGGCAATGCGCAGGCGCCCGCGCCGGTCGGTCCGGAGGCAGCGCAGGCGCAGCTCTTCGCGGCGCTGGAGCGAATGGTCGGCTTTGTCGTGGCCAGTCCGCAGGCCGGTGAGATCGTGCAGTTCATCCTGCGCGAACTTTCCCATCCAACGGCAGCCCTCGATCGTATCTATGACGGTGTCTTCGAGCCGAGCCATCGCCGGCTGTGCCAGCTGTGGGAACAGGCAACTGGCGAGCCCGCCGAAAGCGAGGCCACAAGGCTCACCGTGTTCACGCTGATCGGCCAGGTCATCTATTTCCGCATCGGCCGTGAGGCGGTGATGCGCCGCATGGGCTGGCCCGATATCGGCGCCGCGGAGGCCGCCAAGGTGGTGGCGGTCACATCGGGCAATCTCAAGGCCATACTGGCCGCCAGAAAAGGGGCAAAGACAAAGGGGCAAAGACCATGAGCTTTCTGTGTTCGCTGCCGCTCGCCGCGCAGCTCTTCTCGGCCTGTGCCCCGGCAGCACCGCTGGCCGTCGGCTATGTCGAAGGCGACTACGTGCTGCTGGCGCCGATCGAGGTGGCGCAGGTAGAGACCGTCACGGTCAAGCGCGGCGACCGTGTCATGCCCGGCACCACCGTTGTGACGCTGGAAAGCGCCGATGCAAAGATCGCTGTGGCGCAGGCGCAGGCAAGCCTTGCACAGGCGCAGGCACAACTCGCCGACCTGCAGATCGGCAAGCGGCCGGAAGAGATCGCCGTGCTGAAGGCCGAGGTCGATATGGCCAGCGCCCAGGCCGCCGACGCCAAGCGCAAATACGACCGCGCCGCCGATCTGTTCAAGCGCGGCGCCGGCACGCAAGCGGATTTCGACACCGCGTCGGCCACGCTCGAAACGGCCAATGCGCAGGTCGGCCAGGCCAAATCCAATCTCGCCGTCGGCGGCCTGCCGGCGCGCCCCGAGACGATCAAGGCCGCCGACAATCAGGTCAAGCAGGCGCAGGCCGCGTTGGAGCAGGCGCAGTGGCGGCTGTCGAAACGGGTGCTGGCCGCCCCTTCGCCCGGCCGCGTCAACGACGTCATCCGCAATCCGGGCGATACATCAGGTCCGACCGCGCCTGTCATCTCGATCCTGCCCGACGGCGCGGTCAAGCTCAGCGTCTATGTCCCGGAGAGCGCCTTCTCCTCGGTCAAGGTCGGCACCTTGCTCGGCGTCCATTGCGACGGCTGCGGCCCGGATGTGAAGGCGCGCGTCAGCTACGTCTCGCCAGATCCCGAGTTCACCCCGCCGGTGATCTATTCGCTCGAGAACCGGCAGAAGCTGGTCTACCTGGTCGAGGCGCGGCCGGAGGGCGATGCCGGCCCGCTGCAGCCCGGCCAGATCGTCGATGTCGATCTGGCGGACAGCGCAAGATGAACGCCATCGACGTCCACGGCCTGGTCAAGCGCTTTGGCGACAAGACCGTCGTCGACCATGTGACGATGTCGGTTGCCGAGGGCGAGATCGTCGGCTTTCTCGGCCCCAACGGTTCGGGCAAAACGACCACCATCCGCATCATGTGCGGCCTGCTGACGCCGGACGAGGGCGAAGGCACGGTGCTCGGTTTCAACATCCGCACCGACAGCCTGCGCATCAAGCGCGAAGTCGGCTACATGACGCAGAAATTCTCGTTCTACGAGGATCTGACGATCGGCGAGAATCTCGAATTCGTGGCGCGGCTCTACCGGCTGAAGCCGGTCGAGGAGCATGTCGCGAGCACGTTGGAGGACCTCGGCCTGACGTCGCGCCGCAACCAGCTGGCCGGCACCTTGTCGGGCGGCTGGAAGCAGCGGCTGGCGCTGGCCGCCTGCATCATGCACAAGCCGAAATTGCTGCTGCTCGACGAGCCTACGGCCGGTGTCGACCCGAAGGCGCGGCGCGAGTTCTGGGACGAGATCCATCGCCTCGCCAGCGGCGGGCTGACCGTGCTGGTCTCCACCCACTATATGGACGAAGCCGAGCGCTGCCACCGCATCAGCTACATCTCCTATGGCAAGATGCTGGCCACCGGCACTGTCGCCGAAGTGGTGAAAAATGCCGGGCTGACCACCTTCGTCCTGCAGGGTCCGCGCCTCGATCAGGTCGCCGAAGCGCTTCAGGGCCGCCCCGGCGTCGATCAGGTGGCGCCGTTCGGCGCGACGCTGCATGTCGTCGGCTCCGACAAGAAGAAGCTCGAAGCCGCGCTTGCCGATGTCGAGAGAGAGCACAAGGGCGTGAAAGTTTCGCCCGGCGAAACCAGCCTCGAGGACGTCTTCATCCAGTTCATGTCCGGCTCGAAGGACAACATGGCATGAACAGCGTCTTTTCCTTCGCCCGGCTTGGCGCCTTGCTGATCAAGGAATTCATCCAGATGCGGCGCGACCGCATCACCTTCGCCATGATGCTCGGCGTGCCGCTGATACAATTGGTGCTTTTCGGCTACGCCATCAACAACGACCCGAAAAGCCTGCCGGCAGCACTCGTGGCGACGAGCAACGATCCCTATACGCGCGCCATTGTCGCGGCGCTGCAGACCACCGGTTACTATCGTTTCGACCATGTCGCGCAAAGTGCCGCCGAGGCCGAGTTCCTGATATCGCGCGGCGACGTTGCCTTCGTCGTCACCATCCCGGCCGATTTCGCCAGGAGAGTGGAGAGCGGCAACAACCCGCAGATACTCATCGAGGCCGACGCCACCGACCCGGCGGTGGCAAGCGGCGCCATCTCGACGCTCGGCACAGTCGCCAGCCAGGCGCTGCTGAGGGCGCAAGGCACGCAGGAAGCCGCCGCCGAGGCCGCCAAGGGTCAGCTCGATGTCGTCGTACACCGGCGCTACAATCCCGAAGGCACCTCGCAATACAACATCGTGCCCGGCCTGCTGGGCGTCATCCTGCAGATGACCATGGTGATGATGACTTCGATCGCGCTGACACGCGAGACCGAGCGCGGAACGATGGAGAACCTGCTGGCGATGCCGTCCAGCCCGCTCGAGATCATGATGGGCAAGGTGCTGCCCTATCTGGCGGTCGGCGGCGTGCAGGTGGTGGTGGTGCTGGCGGCGGCGAAACTTCTGTTCGCCATCCCCTTCACCGGATCGATGTCGCTGCTCCTGACGGCCGTGCTGATCTTCGTGCTGGCGCTGGTGCTGCTCGGCTACACGATTTCGACCATCGCCCGCACGCAGATGCAGGCGCTCCAACTCACCTTCTTCTTCTTCCTGCCGTCGATCATGCTGTCCGGCTTCATGTTCCCGTATCGCGGCATGCCGGACTGGGCACAAATCTTCGGCGAGATCTTCCCGCTGACGCATTTCCTGCGCATCACCCGCGCGGTGATGCTGAAGGGCGCCGAACTGGCGGCGGTGGCCGGCGAGATCGGTTGGCTGGTGGTGTTCGTGGCTTTGTTTGCCGGCGTAGCATTGGTGCGATTCCGGCGGACGCTGGATTAGACGCCGCGCTCGTGGAGGGCGATTATATATGTGAACTGGCGCGCAAGATTGAGACCACCGATTCCGAAGAGCCCTTGAACGCAGCAACTAAGAAGGCGGTCAAGGCGCCTCCCGTGCCTGAAAAGGGGTCCAAGCCCATCAAAATAATTGCACCGGAACGGTGACGAAACGATTGCAAAAGCGGTCGAATACGGCCAAGATTCGCTTGTTAAAAAAAGACCCCGCCGAAGCGGGGCTTGGAGTTGAAGTCTCTTACTAATTACACCGTCGGGTAGGACCGACAATGCTCTCGGACGAATTCCAATCGTCCGAACCGTACACGCCAGTAAAATACGACGTGTACAGCCTTCGGCCATGAACATGCTACCATGTTCTTGTCCTCCGCCGGGATAACCCCCGGTTGACCAGGTACGCAGGATCGCGCCCCGCCGGTTATCAGGGCGGGTCCTGTGGCCGGTCTGGAGTAGGCCAAACCAAACATTAGGTGATTCGTAGGTGCCCGACGACCCTAAGGCGTCGCCGTACCCGGTTTTCACAGGCAAACACGGCACAAACGGGGCTAAGGAAACACATGCGCGTGCTTTAGCGGGCCAATCCCCCTACGGCTGGCTGGGTAGCGCCTAGGACTTCGATTCCTTTTTTATGATGTCGAGCATCCCGTGCCGCCAATAAAGCAGCGCTCCGGAGGCTATCCAAAGAGCGATACCGATATAGAGGCAAATGGGCTGCACTACGCCGACCATAGCTTGGGCTGCCGCTGGGATTTGCGCCGCCATCTCCGTGTCTTTGTAGACATCGAGACCAAAGGCGAAAAACGCCGATCCAATCCCAAACGTTCCGGAGATAGCCAGGTTCGCAAGCCCTAGCTGCTTCAGTTCGCTATCGGTGACGGTGTAGCACCTCATTTCGCGAGACCCCATGACAAGCCGGATCGGCTCTGCGGGTCTTTCTGTGTAAGTTGTCGTCTGAGTAATTTGCACCTCATTTTCCATCGGACGGGTCCTTTGGTATGACACCGGACGCGATGGCACTGAAGGTGAGCATGTGACTGCAATTGTTGCAGACGACCATGAATTGCGGATAATTCGGACCGCCCATGATGATGCTCCCGCCATAGTGAATCTGAGGGGTCAAAATATGCTCGACAATGGCAAACGAAGAATGCTTGCATGCCGGGCACACCATGTTCGGAGCTTTTCTGTTTAGCCAGTCTATCGCCTTCTTTTGCTCTTCTGGCGACATCTTTCCTTCGGTATCCGGCATATGCTTCCTTACACAATGAAATCTGTGCGCGACTCACATCACCGGCCTCCTGCCTAGCCTAGGGTCTGTCAACTATCTAATCCCCTCGTGGCGTCGTCGTCCCAAGGCGAAGCGGGTGTCCGCTGGCTTCCCTCGAGCCTCACCCGAGGCTGCCGGCGAAGCGCTCGGCAAAGTGTTCGCGTCGGAAAGCGTCGACGACGAAATCGATGAAGACGCGGGTTTTCCCGGGCAGCAGCCTGCGGCTGGCGAAGTAGATCGAGAGCGCGCCGGCATCGGCATACCAGCGGGGCAGCACCCGGACGAGGTTACCATTTTCAAGATGCTGCAGTGCGTCCGGCACCGCGATCATGGTGACACCAAGCCCCAGCAGGGCGGCTTGCCGCATGGCGGCCGGATCGTTGACGACAATGGTCTCGCGCGGTGAGCCCGCCATCTCATTGCCTGCGGCATCCCGCATCGTCCAGTGACGGATGCGGCCGGTACTGAGCGAGCGCATGAGAATGCCATCGAAGGCGGCAAGGCCGGAAGGATCGGTCGGAGGCGTCTGCGCTGCCATATAGGCGGGCGAGGCGACGGCGATGACGTGGACCGGCGCCAGCGACCGCGATACGACGCCCGGCGAGAGGTCGAAGCCACCGCCGATTGCCGCATCATAGCCCTCGGCCACGAGGTCCACCGGTCGGTTCTCGAAATGCCATTCCGGGCGGATGAGCGGATAGCGCATGAGAAATGCCGGCAGCAGAGGCAGGCAATAGGCGATGCCAAACGTCGGCGACAGGCTGAGCTTGAGCACGCCGGCTGGTTCGCTGCCGCCACTGGACGTTGCCGCAATGGCGTCCTGCAGCGCTTCGAGATTGCCGCCAATGTCGTGCAGAAGACGCTCGCCGGCTTCGGTCAGCGCGAGTTTGCGCGTCGAGCGATGGAACAGGCGCAGGCCGAGATTGCGCTCCAGCATGGCAACGTTGCGGCTGACGGCGGCAGGTGTCAGCCCGAGCAGCCGCGCGGCGGCGGAAAAGCCGCCGGCTTCCGCACTGCGAACGAAGGATTCGAGGTTGGCGAGCGTCTCCATCGTTCTCCGTAACGAACAATCTTCAACTGATGTTTGAGAATAAGACAAGCAAATACCGGCTAATCCTAGGCCAATAAAAGGGCGATATCCACTCCACACGAACCAACGGAGTGAAGATCATGAACAGCATCGGCATCATCGGCGCCGGCAATATCGGCCAGGCATTCGCCCGAACGCTGGCCAGGAACGGCATCGAGGCCACCATCGCCAACAGCCGCGGCCCGGAGACACTGGCGGAACTCGTTACGTCAATCGGCCCCTCGATCAAGGCCGGCACACTGCAAGAGGCGGCGGCCAAGGACATTGTGCTTGTCGCGGTCAACTGGTCGAAGCTTTCGGGAGCACTTGCCGGCCTGCCCGACTGGAACGGGCGCATCGTCATCGACGCCAACAACTCGATCGAGGCGCCGCTGTTCAGGCCGGTCGATCTCGGCGGCCGTTTCTCAAGTGAGGTGTTTACCGATCTCGTGCCTGGCGCCAGGGTGGTGAAGGCGTTCAACCATTTGCTGGCACAGCTGTTGGCCGACGACCCGGCGGCGGAAGGCGGCAAGCGCGTGCTGTTCTATTCGGGTGACGACGCGCAGGCCAAGGCTGAAATCGGCGCGCTGATCGGCAGGCTTGGCTTCCATGGCATAGATCTCGGACCGCTGGCGCTCGGCGCTCGCCTCGTCCAATTTCCGGGCGGTCCGTTGCCGGTCCTCAATCTCGTTCGCTTCGAATAATGCACCCAGGCTGGCGTCCTCTTGCTGGCGACCAGCCCGTCGTTTAGCCGTTCAGCGAAGCTGGGCCGCTGACGAACGGGCTCTTTCTGACATGGAATCGCAGCAGGCGGTCCGCATCTTTCGAAATACCGATCCTGACGCTTTCCCCTATTTCGTCGGGTTCATGATCATCGCGTGCCAGCCATAGCGGGCCTTTGCGGCAAAGATCGAGCCCGTCGAGCGAACGATCGATCCGCAGTGCCTGGGCTAGCCTTCCCGGTCCTCGCGCAAGGTCGCGCAAGCGCTCGATGCCGCGATTGAGCCGCATGAGCGCAATGCCTTCGAGCGGTTCGAGCGCCCTGATGAGCACGCCGGTTCCGACCCCTGCCATCTCGCTCGAGACGTTGAGCATGTAGGAGATGCCGTAGGCGAGATAGACATAGGCGTGCCCAGCGTCGAGAAACAGCGAACGGTTGCGCGGGGTCATCCCCCGATAGCCGTGCCCGGCGGCGTCACCGGTCACATAGGCCTCGGTCTCGACGATGCGGCCGCTGGCGATGCCTTCGGGCAGTTCGCGCACCACGATCTTGCCGATGAGAGTGCGGGCAAGGGATGCTGTATCGTCGGGCAGCTCAGAACGCGTGAGCGGGCGGTAGATGACCATGTTCAGCCCGCCGACGATTTGGAGGCGGGCGAGGAGTGATCCAAGGCGAAACCTGCCTCAGATCCATGTCGGACCCCTTGGACATCTCGTCTCAAGCCGCCGCCATGATCCCGGCATAAGTGCCGAAATCGACATTGCCGCCGGACAGCACCACGGCAACGCATTTGCCGGACAGTTCGATCTCGCCCGACGACAGCGCCGCCAACGCCACGCAGCCGCCGGGCTCGACCACCAGCTTGAGATAGGCCATGGCGTCGCGCATCGCCTGTGCCGTCGCCTTGTCGGAGACGGCGATGCCGCCTGCCAGGTTCCTGCGGTTGATCTCGAAGGTGATCAGGCCGGGCTCCGCGGTCAGGATCGCGTCGCAGATCGACGCGTGGCCGGGTTCGTTCGACACCCTGGCGCCGGCGGCCAGCGACCGGCGGGTGTCGTCGAAATGCTCGGGCTCCACCGCCCAGACCGCAGTGTTGGGCGAGGCGTCCTTGACGGCAACCGAAATGCCGCTGGTCAGGCCGCCGCCGCCGCAGGGAATGACGACCGCGTCGAGGTCGACGCCAAGCGCTTTTGCCTGGCGCATCAATTCGAGGCCGATCGTGCCTTGGCCCGCAATGATGGCCGGGTCGTCGAAGGGTGGCACCAGCACCATGCCTCTTTCCACGTAAGGGCGAACCACGCTCATGCGGTCGTCGCGAAAGCGGTCGAACGGCACCACCTCCGCCCCCATCTTGCGGACGTTAGCGATCTTCATCGCCGGCGCGTCTGAAGGCATGGCGATGACCGCCTTGACGCCGAACATCGCGGCCGAAGCGGCGACACCCTGCGCATGATTGCCCGACGAGAAGGCGACGACGCCCTGGCTGCGTTCTTCGTCGCTCAGCGACGACAGCTTGTTGTAGGCACCACGGAACTTGAACGAGCCGGTACGCTGCAGCGTCTCCGGCTTGAACAGGATGCGGCCGCCGAAGCGCTTGTTCAGCTCCTGCGATTCGATCAACGGGGTTTCGACGATCAGGCCGGCGAGACGCGCGGCGGCGGCGTGGATGTCGGCGATGCCGGGAGGGGTGGTGGCGGTCATGTGAGGTCCAGTGGACAGGGGTCTTTCCATGATGCCCGCAAAGGGAGGTGGCGCACCATGGGAAAAATGTGACCGTTACAAGGTTTAGCGAGGCGGTCGCCAACGCCTCGGCTGCACGCCTCCCTCCGGCCTGCCGGACATCTCCCCATGGGTGGGGAGATCGGCTGGGTATCCGCTTTCGCCAATTTCCAACGTTGAAGAAGGGGCACACCTAATGAAGCTGCCAATCTCCCCCTCGTGGGGGAGATGTCCGGTAGGACAGAGGGGGGGCGCCTTCCCGCCGCCGTCCCACGAGTTCACCCCAACAGCGTCCTCTGCCTCTTGCTCCCACCCAGCTTGCGCCAGTTGTTGAAGCGGTGGCTGGCGGCGGCAAAGGATATCTTCATCTGCTGGGCGACCGAATAGCGCGACTTGCCCTCGTCGAACATGCGGTAGCAGCACTCGACGCCTTCCTCGGTCAGTTTGCCGTCCGGCGCCTTGTTGTGCGGATTGGCGGGGTCGAATTTCTCGACCTGCTGCTCGACCAGGCCTTTCAGGCGCTGCAGATCGGCTTCGATGCTGGCGATGAGATCGAGAACGGGCTTTGGGTCATAGGGATGCGGAGGCTGTTTTGCCGTCATCTGCGGGTTCCTTGTTCTGGCTGGGTTGAATTATATAGGTGAACATTCACTGATAATGAAGGGGTCGGCCCGGCATGCGCGCTTCAACAATTCTTGACCGCGACCCAAGCGCGCAATTGACCGGAGGCACTTTGAGCCCTAGTTTAGAATAATTCTAAACTAGGGTGAATTCCTCATGCTTTCCCGTGTTTTCGGCTTCGGCCGCCGCCCCTTCGAATCGCTTTCCGAACAGGAGATCCTGGCGCTGGCCATTTCGTCCGAGGAGGATGACGGTCGCATCTATCGGGCTTATGCCGACGGCCTGACGGAAAACTTCCCCCAATCGGCAAAAGTGTTCGAGGAGATGGCCGAGGAAGAGGATGGCCATCGCGATTCGCTGATCGAGCTTTTCCGCAAGCGTTTCGGCGAGCGCATTCCGCTGATCCGGCGCGAACATGTGAAGGGCTATTACGAGCGCAAGCCCGACTGGCTGGTCCGGCCGCTCGGCATCGAGCACGTGCGCAGCCAGGCCGAGGCGATGGAGCGGCAAGCCTACCTTTTCTATGTCGAGGCTGCCAAGCGCACGGCGGATGCCTCGACGCGAAAACTGCTCGACGATCTGGCGGTGGCCGAACTGGGCCATGAGACACTGGCGCAGCGGCTGGAGCAGAAACATGTGCCGGGCGAAGTGAAGGACGAAGAGACCGCCGCCGAGCAGCGCCAGTTCATCCTCACCTATGTGCAACCAGGGCTGGCCGGGCTGATGGACGGATCGGTGTCCACACTGGCGCCGATCTTTGCTGCCGCCTTTGCCACGCATGACACCTGGCAGACGCTGCTGGTCGGGCTTGCCGCCTCGATCGGCGCCGGCATTTCGATGGGCTTCACCGAAGTCGCTTCAGACGACGGCAAGCTGTCGGGCCGCGGCTCGCCGCTCAAGCGCGGTCTGACCGTCGGCATCATGACGACGCTGGGCGGTCTCGGGCATGCACTCCCCTATCTCATTCCGCATTTCTGGACGGCGACCGGGGTTGCCGCGGTGGTGGTGTTCTTCGAATTGTGGGCGATCGCTTTTGTCCAGAACCGCTACATGCAGACGCCCTTCCTGCGCGCCGCCTTCCAGGTGGTGCTGGGCGGCGCCCTGGTGTTCGCGGCCGGCGTGCTGATCGGGAATGCGTGAGTAGCCTCACTCACCCATTCACCGCCCGACTGTCGGCCGGCGCCTCGTCCCTCTCCGTCAGCCCATAGTCCCTCACGACGTGGGCGATGCGCAATCGGTAGCCGGCAAAGATGCCGCCGCGACCGGCCTTCTGCGCCTGCCGGTGTTCCTCGGTGTTGCGCCAGTCCTTCACGGCTTCCTCATCTCGCCAGAACGACAGCGACAGGATGCGGTTCGGATCGGCCAGACTCTGAAAACGCTCGATGGAGAGAAAGCCGTCAATGCCGTCGAGCAGCGGACGCAGGTCCGCGGCGATGCTCAGATAGGCATCGCGCCGACCCTCCGCCGGCTCGACCTCGAAGATGACGGCAATCACGGCAGCACCAGTTTCGCGTGCGGGCCTGAGGCCAGTTTCAGGAACATGCGATCCTCCTTCAGGATGAATCTCTCGCGTTTGGCGAACTCGTAGTTTGCCTTGCCGGCGGGATCGGCGGCAAGCCGGGCGCGATAGGCTTCGTAGGCGGCCAGGCTTTCGATGTTATAGGCCGCATAGGCGGTCGTCGCCGAGCCCTCATGCGGCGCGTAATAGCCGATCAGATCGGCGCCGCAGCGCGGAATGGCCTGACCCCAGTTGCGCGCATACTCCTCGAAGGCCGCCTTGCCGAACGGGTCGATCTCGTAGCGGATGAAGCAGGTGATGGTCATTGTGGTCTCCTCGGCTTGCGTCGATAGTTTGAACGGCATCGAAACGTCGTGCCGACTGGTCTGCTAGGGCTGCCAGAAGGACTTCGCGCATTCGCGGCGCACGTCTTGCCGCGTCAGGCCAAGGTCGCGCAGCTGATGGTCGTCGATCTCGGCAAGATCGAGACGCTGCAGATGGCGGTCATACCAGCGGGCCAGCAGCCGCGAACGCAACCAGCTGACGAACGGGAAGAACCGACGGCTGTGGAGCGGGGCTGAGGGGAAAGCGGTTCGTGCGGCCATCGTCGTCTCCTTGATCTCACCGGAGAATAGTGATTATCTGACAAGAACGCTTCGATGAGGAACGAACTATGCGCGAAGGACCCGACATCGCCGGCATCGCCAGCCTGGTCGGCGACCCGGCACGGGCAAACATGCTAAATGCCCTGATGGGCGGCACGGCGCTGACAGCAAGCGAGCTGGCGCTCGAGGCCGGCGTCTCGCTGCCGACCGCCAGCTCGCACCTGGGCAAACTGATGGAAGGTGGGCTGCTCACGGTGGCGAGCCAGGGCCGGCATCGCTATTACGGCCTCGCCGGACCGCAGGTGGCGGGCATGATCGAAGCCATCACAGGCGTCGCGGAAGCCGTCGGTCCAAAGCGTGTGCGGCCGGGTCCGCGCGATGCAGCGATGCGCGTGGCGCGCGTCTGCTACGATCACCTCGCCGGCGAGCAGGCAGTGGCGATGCTCGACCGGCTCGTCGCCAAGAACGTACTGGTCCGCGACGAACAAGAGATCAGGCTCGGGCCATCGGCGGCTTCGCATTTCGCCGCGATCGGCATCGACGTCTACACCAAGCCGCGCCGGCCGGTATGCCGCGCCTGCCTCGACTGGAGCGTGCGCCGTTCGCACCTCGCCGGCACGCTGGGCGCCGCCATCCTCGACAAGATCCTTGCCGAGAAATGGGCGCGCCGCGAGAAGGACAGCCGCGCGGTGATTTTCTCGCTGCCGGGCAAGCAGGCTTTCGAGAAGGTGTTTCTGAGCTGAGGAGCCGACGCTGATTTCGTCACGCTGGCGGGCCAGCGGGGGCGCGAAGGATCGCTGCGCTGGCAAATTGCGCGAACTACCCCCGCTTCAACGCCTTCCCCTGCTTGAAAAATTCCCTCCACGGATCGGCTTTCGCCAGCTGCTTCAGCGTCGTCTTGTCGCCGATCGGGAAAGCGTTCGGCGGCAAGCCGGCCTCGATCTCTGGCCAGGTCACCGGCATCGACACGGTGGCGCCCTTCTTGGCGCGCGAGGAATAGGGCGCGACCGTCGTCGAGCCCCTGCCGTTGCGCAGATAATCGACGAAGATCTTTCCCGTGCGCGCTTTTTTCGACAGCGTCGCCGTGTAGCGATCGGGGGCACCCTGCTCCAACGCGCGGGCAAAGTCATGGGCGAAGCCCTTCACCGCATCCCAATCCGCCGCCGGTTTCAGCGGCACCAGCACGTGATAGCCCTTGCCGCCCGAGGTCTTGACGAAATTCGGCAGCGACAGCTCGTCGAGCTTGCCCCGGATATCGAGTGCCGCCTCGCGGACCGCCTTCACATCGACACCTTCATCGGGATCGAGATCGAAGATGATCTGGTCGGGCTTCTCGATCTCATCGATCGTGCACCCCCAGATGTGGATCTCGACCACGCCATACTGGACCAGTGCGGCAACACCATCGAAATCCCGGATGAACAGGATTTCCTCGCCGTCGGTCGGGTCCTTCATGCGCGCGATCTTGTCGCTCATGCCAGCCGAGGCATGCTTCTGGAAGAAACGCTGGCCGCCGACACCGTCCGGCGCCCGCACCAGGCTGAGCGGCCGGTTGACCACGAACTGTTCCATGCGCGGCCAAACCTGTGCGTAATGGTCGAGCAGGCCCTGCTTGGATATGTTTTCGTCCGGCCACAGCAGCTTGTCGGGATGCGAGAGTTTGACCGTGGTCGTCATCGACCCGGCGGCTTTGCCGCCTGATGCCGGCTTGGCCGTGCTCTTGCCTGTCGATGGCATGCCTGTCGCCGCTTTGGGCTTTTCCTGCACGACTTCCTCCGCCGGCTTGTCCTCGCGCAACCCCTGGAACGAGGCGTGGCGTATTATACGGTCCGAGGTCCAGCTGCGAAACTCCACTTCGCCGACAAGTTCAGGCTTGACCCAGACCAGGCCCTTGCCCTTCGGCACGGCGGTGGAGAAGGGCGATGATTTTGCCGTCAATGCATCGAGTTTTGCCTTCAGCTCATTGGCGCCCTTGCCGGAAAAACCAGTCCCAACCCGGCCGGCATAATGCAGCTTGCCGCCCTCGTGGAAGCCGACCAGGATCGAGCGCAGTCCGCGCCCGGTCTTGTCCGACGGCAGGTAGCCGCCGATGACGAATTCCTGCCGCGCCGTGCATTTCGATTTGACCCAGGTCGGGCCGCGGCCGCTGCGGTAGGGTGCATCGGCACGCTTGGAGACGACGCCTTCCAGGCCCATGCGGCAGGCATGCTCCAGCATGATCTTGCCGGGTTCGGCGAAATGGTCGCTGAAGCGGACCGCCGCATTGTCGGGCTGTTCGCCGAGCAGTTCCTGCAAGGCCTGCTTGCGCTCGACCAGCGGCTCGCGCCGCAAATCCCTTCCATCGAGGCGCATCAGGTCGAACACGTAATAGATGAAACGATTGGTCCGCTTCGCCGACAGGTCTTGCTGCAGCAGCGCGAAGGACGAAACACCACTGTCGGCCAACACCACCACCTCGCCATCGAGGATGGCGTCGCTGCACTTCAGCCCGGCCAACTCCGCGACGATCTCGCCGCCGAATTTCTTCGTCCAGTCGAGGCCGGTGCGGGTCAGCAGCCGCACATCGGTGCCGGCGATCTGCGCCTGCATGCGATAGCCGTCGAACTTCACCTCATGCAGCCAGTCCTTGCCCGGCGGCGCATCACGCTCGAGCGTGGCCAGCTGCGGCTCGACAAAGTCGAGGCGTTTGCCGGCTTTTGTCTTGACGGCGGCCGGCTTGTTGGAATGCCATACTTTCGGCTTCTCGCCCTTCGCGGTCTTGCCCTCGCCGACCTCCTCGATGGTCAGGCCCGATTTCACCGATTCAGGCGCTTCCTTGAGGATGTCCTCGCCGGGACGCGCTGCGGCATCGTCCGACTTGATCAGCAGCCAGTTGTCGCGCTTTTCACCCGCACGCGGCTTCAGCCGCACCAGATGCCATGCCCCATACAGCTTGTGTCCCCTGAGCTCGAAGCTGATATGGCCCTTTTTCATCGCCTTCGCCGGGTCGATCTCGGGAATCCAGGTGCCCTCGTCCCAAACGATAACCGAACCGCCGCCATATTCGCCCTTGGGAATGGTGCCTTCGAACGGCGCATAGTCGATCGGGTGATCCTCGACATGGACAGCCAGTCGCTTCTCATGCGGGTCGAGGCTCGGGCCGCGCGTCACCGCCCAACTCCACAGCACGCCATCATGCTCGAGCCGCAAGTCGTAATGCAACCGCGTCGCGGCATGCTTGTGGATGACGAAGATGCCGCCGGCCTCGTCCTTCTTGGTCCGGGCGACCTTGCCGGCCGGTTCGGCGGTTTTCTTGAAATCGCGCTTGGAGTGATATTGTTCGAGGCTGGCCATTCGTTGGGTTCCTCAGGCCGATTTGCGTTTGGGCGCGCTGGCTTTCGACTTGGCGCGTTTGGCCGCTGGCCTGGCCTTCGCCGACGAAGATGTTTTCGATGACCCGGAGTCCGACAGGCTCTTCTTCAGCGCGTCGAACAGATTGACGACATTGGAAGGTTTGGGCGCCGCCTTAGCCTTCGGCGCCTTGTGGCCGGCCTTCTTGGCGCGGATCAGCTCCAGCAGCGCGTCCTCGTATTTGTCGTCGAATTTCGAGGGATCGAACTTCGTCTTCTTCTTGTCGATGATCAACTCGGCCAGATCGGTCATCTCCTGATCGGTCTTCACGGGCTCGATGTCGCCGAAGACGGTGTCCGGTTGCCGCACCGTGTTGTCGTAGCGCAGCGTCGTCAGCACCATGCCCTTGCCGAGCGGTTCGATCACCACCGGCCGTTCGCGTCGGTAGAGCACGATACGCGCCAGCCCGGCCATCTTCTTGCGCGCCATCGCATCGCGAATGACGGCGAACGCCTCTTCCGACACCTTGTCGGCCGGCGCCACATAGTAGGGCGTGTCGAGATAGATCTGCTGGATCGAAGCTTTGTCGACGAAGCCGTCGAGCGCCATCGTGTGCGAGGATTCGATCTGCACCGCCTCGATCTCGTCTTCCTCGATATGGATGAAATTGCCATCGTCGAGTTCATAACCCTTGATCTCGTCATCCTCCTCCAACGGCTTGCCGGTTTCGGCATCGACATAGAGGCGCTTCACCGTGTTGCCGGTCTTGCGGTTGAGAATGCGAAACGAGACCCGCTCCGTATGGGTGACGACATTGGTCAGTTCGACGGCACAGGTGACCAGCGAAAGCTTCAGATAGCCTCTCCAGGCCGGACGCGGCGCCATGATATCTTCCCTTCAGAACCAGATGAAGGTGAGAACGGACAGATCGCGCTCCAGTTCCGCGCTCCCGCGCCGATCTGGATGCCAAGGGGCCGCCTGAGTGGTTCTGGCCGCCAGCACGGAAATTTCGCGGGCTCGGCAAAAGTTGAAACAGAACCGCGCGCAGGCGACATTCAAACGAAACATATGTGATGCAAAAGTCACATTGGCCGGAATGCCAACCAACTGCACGGAAAGACCCCGAATCAGCCGCATTCCAGCCACGAAGCAAGGCATTTTCGACCAGATATTAACATCACGTTCACCGACTATTCACGCCTCGACGCTATGATGACCGCAATTCGGAAGGGACATCCGAAAATCGGGACAAGGACAAGGTAATGAACTTCCTCGCGCACCTCATCGGCTATGCCGCCGCCATCCGCGAATTCGTCGCGCCGACCTACCGGCCCGAACGCTATTACATGCGCGGCCCCGGCCCGGCCTGCGTCCGTCGCGGCAACTCGCTGGGCGCGCACTGATCATGGCTTTCGAAAATCGCCACAACAGCCGGATCTGCAGGCCGGCCGCCTCTACCCGCGCCACCACCTATCGCGCCGAGCGTCCCGCTCTCGCCGACAGGCGCCGTGCGACATCGCCACGGCTTTGATACCATCGCTGGCCGGCTTAGTGTCATAGGACACGAGCAGCCGAGGCCAGCGTGACGGACCATCTTCAACCAGTTCGACCCCAGTCAACTCGTCCCTTCGAAACAGTTCTCGACTCACGCCATCCATTGATCGTTTTCGATGGCGTCTGCGTGCTCTGCTCCGGTTTCGTGCGCATGGTGGTCAAGCTCGACCGCCAAGGCCGTTTCCGCTTCGCCACCGCGCAGTCGCCCTTCGGTGAAGCGCTGTTCCGGAAGCATGGACTGCGCACCGACTCTTACGAAACCAATCTCGTCCTGATCGACGGCGTCGCCTTCACGCGGCTGGACAGTTTTGTCGCCGTCATGGCGGAACTCGGCTGGCCTTGGCGGGCGGCCAAGGCACTGTTGCTGTTGCCGCGCCCGCGGCGTGGTTGGCTCTATGATCGCATCGCCAGGAACCGCTACGCCCTGTTCGGCAGGAAGGATGCTTGCGACATTCCTTCTCCGGAGCTGCGCAAGCGGTTCCTTGGCTGAGGGTGTGGCTATGCGCTACCGCGGCTGGCTCGTGCCATCCGGCCGGCACGGCTCGAGCACGATCGGTCCGCCTGCCGTCCTCCCCAATTCCCGGCAGCCCTGAACCGTGCACAGTGTCCAGCCGTCGCTGGTTGCACCTGAAGCGGCGAGCACGACGCGCCGCTGCGGGCCGACATCAGGCGCATAGCTCCACCAACCCTCCTTCAGCACCGCGCCTTCCGGTGGCTCCATGCCGGCGCCCGAGCCCTCGATCCGGGCTTCGACCACCTGCAGGCTGGAGGACGTGACCTTCCAGTCTTCTTGCCAGCGCGTCCGTTCCACCGAATGCGTCCAGGACAGCGTGAAGGCGGCGACGGAGAGCGTTGCCGTCTTGCCCGCGGCCAGGATGCACAGGCTCATGTTCTGACTGAAGCCTGCCGCGCGCGAAAACAGTGCCAGCCGATCCAGGCCAGCGCCAGCACCCAGCCGGCCTCGTCGGTGAGCGGCACCGCGGCGACCAGCAGCACGCCGGTCGCGAAGGCGACGAGCCGCTCCCACCACGCCATGCGGGTGACCAGAAAACCGACGGCGGCGGCACCCCACAGCACGATGCCCATGCACGCTTTTGCGACGATGTAGGCGACCTCGACGGGATAGCCGAACTGGGCGGCGATCGGACCTGCGTCCTGCAGCATCAGCGCCGGCGTGTAGACAGCCATGAACGGCACGACGAAGCCGGCAATGGCCAGCTTGGTCGCCTGGATGCCGATCTTCAGGCCGCTTTCCCTGGCCATCGGTGCGGCGGCGAACGCCGCCAGCGCCACCGGGGGCGTCAAATCGGCCATGATGCCGAAATAAAACACGAACATGTGGCTGACCAGCAGCGGCACGCCAAGCTCGAGCAGCGCCGGCCCGGCCAGCGACGAGGTGATGATGTAGTTGGGAATGGTCGGAATGCCCATGCCCAGCACCAGGCAGGTGACCATGGTCAGCACCAGCGACAGGAACAAATTGTCCTCGCCGATCGAGATGATCCAGCCGATGAAGGTCGAGGCGATGCCGGTCAGCGTCAGCGTGCCGATGACGATGCCGACAATGGCGCAGGCAATGCCGACCGGCAGCGCGTTCTTGGCGCCTTCGGCGAGCGAGTCGACACAGATTTGCAACGTCTCGCGGCCGCCCTTGAACGTGAAGCAGGCGACGACCAATGCGGCGATCACCAGGCCGAGGAGGTTGACGCCGAACTTCATGAACGAAGCGGCGGCAAGCCCGAGCGCGATCCAGAACACGATGCGGAAGGCCAGCGGCCCGATCGCTGCCGCCAGCGGCGTGCCGAGGATGAGCACGATGGTCAACGCCAGGCCCATCGTGCCGGCGAAGATCGGCGTATAGCCGGCAAACAGCAGGTAGATGAGCGCTGCCAGCGGCAGCACCAGCGGCCAGTGTTGCCGCACTGCGTCCCACGGATTGGGCAGCTCGGCCTTGGCCATGCCGTGCAGGCCCGCCTTGCCGGCTTCCAGATGCACCTGCCAGAAGCAGGCGCCGAAATAGAGCAGCGCCGGGATGATCGCCGCCTTGACCACTTCGGCATAAGGCACGTTCAGCGTCTCGGCCATGATGAAGGCGACCGCACCCATTACCGGCGGCATGATCTGGCCGCCCATCGAGGAGGTCGCCTCGACGGCGCCGGCAAAAGCCGAGCGGAAGCCGAAGCGCTTCATCAGCGGGATGGTGAACTGGCCGCTGGCCACCACATTGGCGACACCCGAGCCGGAAATGGTGCCCATCAGCGCCGAGGACAGCACGCAGACCTGCGCCGGGCCGCCGCGCCACGAGCCGACCAGGCCAAGCGCGAAATCGTTGAACAGCGCGATCATGCCGGCGCGTTCGAGAAAGGCGGCAAAGACGACGAAGATGAAGATGTAGGCAGCCGAGACATAGATCGGTGTGCCGTAGATGCCTTCGGTGCCGTAGGCGAAGGTGTCGACGAGCTGGGCGAAATCATAGCCGCGATGGATGAGCGGCGGCGGCAAATGGCTGCCGAAAAAGCAGTAGGCGAGGAAGATGAAAGCGATGACCGCCAGCGGCAGGCCCATCAGCCGCCGCGCTGCCTCGAAGACCAGCACCACCAGCACCGCGCCGACGATGAGGTCCGGCGTGGTCAGGAAGCCGGAGCGGCGGATCAGATCGGTGTAGAACACCCAATTGTAGAGGCCGGTGCCGAAGCCGAGCGCCCCGAGCGTCCAGAACGCGGCTTTCGCCGGCATGCTCTTGGCGCGCAGATTGGCGATCAGGCCAAAGCCGAGCAGCAGCAGGAAGCCGACATGCATGGCCCGCACCACCTGGCTCGGAATGCTGCCATAGGCGGCGACATAGATCTGGAACACGGAAAAGGCGACGGCGATGAGAAAGGCGGCTTTGCCCGCAAGGCCGTCGCCGAAGCCCGGCGGCAGCCCTTCGACCTGTTCTTCGACGGCAGGCAGATGGAAGGTGGCGGATTTGCCGTCGGTTGACGTTCCAGACGTTGCTTCGGTCATCCGACGGACCCGCCCTACTTCAACAAGCCCTTCTCCTTGTAGTACCGCTCGGCACCGGGGTGCAGCGGCACCGGCATGCCGTCGAGCGCCTTGGCCGGGTCGATCGCCTTGGCGGCGGCATGCGCCGCGGCCAGTTGGTCGAGATGGTCGAACATCAGCTTGGTCATCTGGTAGGCGGTCTCGTCGGAGACATCGGCGCGGGTGATGAGGAAATTGCCGACGGCGGCGGTGGCGACATCCTCGCTTTGGCCTTCATAAGTGCCCTTGGGAATGACCACCGACAGATAGGGCGCGCCGATCTTGGCGACGTCCTCGGCCGGCACCGCCACAACATTGATCGGCACGGAGGTGGCGAGGTCGCGGATCGAGGCGACGCCGAGCCCGGCCGATTGCAGCGTGGCGTCGAGCTGCCGGTTCTTGATCAGCTCGACCGATTCGGCGAAGGGCAGATACTCGACCCGGCCGAGATCCTCATACTTCAACCCGGCGGCGGCGAAGATGGCGCGGGCATTGAGCTCGGTGCCGGAGGCCGGCGCGCCGACCGACAGGCTTTTGCCCTTGAGGTCGGCCAGCGTCTTGATGCCGGACTCCTGGCTGGCGACGATCTGGATGTAGTTGGGATAGATGGCTGCGATGCCGCGCAACTTATCGAGCTTGCCGGGGAAACCAGCCTCGGCATTGCCTTCGGCGGCCAGCTTGACGGAATCGCCCAGCGCAAACGCGATCTCGCCCTTGCCCTGCTGCAACAGATTGAGGTTTTCGACCGAAGCCTTTGTTGCCTGCACCTGGGTGCGGGCGCCTTCGATGCCCTTGCCGTAGATTTCCGACAGTGCCACGCCGAGCGGATAATAGACGCCAGATGTGCCGCCGGTGAGCACGTTGATGAATTCCTGCGCCTTGGCGGAAACAGCGCCTAGGCCAAGCGACAGCGCCACGGCGCCGGCCGCAACAAGTTTCGTCCTGAAATGGAACATCTGATTTCCTCCCTGAAATAGCAGCCGCATCACCTCCCTGACGCGAACAGAAGCGAGTTTAGACAGCGAGATGGAAATGCCAACCCGCAATCCCATGCGTTAGACGAATGGTTGAGTGCGGGATGCACAGATGGCCGCTTGCGTGAAATGTCTTCGGAGCCGAAAGATTTTTCCAATGCCTGTCGAAATCGGCCAGGGCCGCGCGACATACGTCCGGCTCGCAAAGGAAGCAGCCTTCGAAACAACGGGAGAAGACCATGCGATACATGCTTTTGATCTACGTCAATGAAGCCGCGATGGCGGCCGCGCCGACCGATAAGACCTACGAGATCAGCGCTGCCTATGGCGCGTATACCGATGCGTTGAAGAAATCCGGCGCCTGGCTGGCCGGCGACCGGCTGAAGCCGACCCAGGCCGCCACTTCGGTGCGGATGGTCAATGGCAAGACCAACGTGCTCGATGGCCCCTATGCCGACACCAAGGAGCAGCTTGCGGGCTTCTACATGATCGAGGCCGAGGATGCCGATGCCGCTATCGCCTGGGCGGCGCGCTGCCCCGCGGCCAGCGCCGGCACGGTCGAGCTGCGGCCGATCTGGGAACAGACCATGTGATGGAAAGTGGCCTGGAGATCGCGCGGGCGGCAGCGGAAACCGCCGCCCGGCAAAGCTACGGCAAGCTTGTCGCCTGGCTCGCGGCCCGCACGCGCGACGTGGCCGCAGCCGAGGACGCGCTGGCCGATGCCTTTGCCGCCGCCCTCGAACGCTGGCCAAGAACCGGCGTACCCAAGAAACCGGAAGCCTGGCTGCTGGCGGTGGCAAGGCGGCGCCGCGTCGATGCGGTGCGGCGCCGGCTGACCAGCGAGGCCGGCCGCGAGCATCTCAAGCTGATTGCCGAGGAAGCGGAGGCGCGCATGACCGACGAAGACCTGCCCGACGAGCGGCTGCGGCTGATGTTCGCCTGCGCCCATCCGGCGATCGAATCGAGCGTGCGTTCGCCGCTCATCCTGCAGACGGTGCTGGGGTTCGACGCCGCGACGATCGCTTCCGCCTTCCTGGTCTCGCCGGCAACGATGGGCCAGCGCCTGGTGCGAGCCAAGTCCCGAATCCGTGAAACCGGTATTCCGTTCCGCGTGCCGGAGCAGGCCGAACTCGGCGAACGGCTGGATGCGGTGCTGGAAGCGATCTACGCCGCCTTCGCCGAAGGCTGGTCCGACCCGGCGGGCACCGAGACGCGAAGGCGCAATCTGGCGACCGAAGGCATTTGGCTCGGCCGGCTGGTGGCTTCGCTGTTGCCGGAGGAGCCGGAGGCGCTGGGCCTCCTGTCGCTGATGCTGTTTGCTGAGTCGCGCCGCGCCGCACGGCGCAGCGCCGCCGGCGACTTCGTGCCGCTGGCGGAACAGGATTGCCTTCTATGGGACCGCGCCCTCATCGATGAGGCGGAGGCGCTGCTTTCCCACGCCGCGGCCAAGGGCATCATCGGCCGCTACCAGCTTGAGGCGGCCGTGCAGTCCGCGCATGCGGCACGACGGCTGACCGGCCGCACCGACTGGGCGGCGATCCGCGAGCTCTACGATGCGTTGCTTTCGATCGCAGGATCGCCGGTGGTGGCGATAAACCGCGCGGTGGCGATCGCCGAGGCCGAGGGCGCAGTGGCGGGATTGGCGGCCCTCTACGTGCTGGGCGACGACAAACGGCTTGATGACTATCAGCCCTATTGGGCCGCACGCGCCGGTCTCCTGGCCAGGCTTGGTCAGGTACTGCAAGCCTGCGAAGCCTATGACCGGGCGATCGGCCTCGAGCGCGACCCGGCGGTGCGCCGCTTCCTGCAGGAAAAGCGGGCAGTGCTCAGAAATTGAGCTTCAGCCCGGCCACATCTCGTGCGAGGTGTTGAGCGTCTTCATCAGCGGATGGTCGCGCAGCCGCGCCCACAGGCGTTCAATGTTCGGCCATGCCGTCCGCGCGCTGTCGATGTCGGGATGCCAGGCCACCAGCATGACCAGATAGATGTCGGCCAGCGACATCCGGTCGCCGACCAGCCAGTCACGGCCTTCAAGCGCGGCATCCAGAACGGCAAAGCCACGGTCCATCTCGGCCACGGCTGCCTGCTTGACCGCCTTGGTGCCTTCGGGATCGGCAGTGTAGCGGTATGCGTAGTAGAAACGCAGCACCGCCGGATAGAGCACCGACGACATGAAGGCCATCCAGCGCAGGAAATCGGCGCGGGCAGGCGCGTCTGCTGCCGGCGCCAAATTGGCATCGGGATGACGCTCGGCAAGCAGGATGCAGATCGCCGCCGATTCCGTCATCGAGCTTCCGTCCGGCAAGGTCAGCACCGGCACCTGGTTCAACGGACTGATGTCGAGGAAGGCGGGGTCGGGCCGGTCGGTCTTCGGCACGTCGATCTGCTCGAACTGTGCATTCGCCAACGCCAGCGCTGCCTCGACGACGAAGCCGCCGCTGCCAGGACGGGTATAAAGCTTGTACATGAAATTCTCCCCCGGCCGCGCAAAGCAGGCCGGGGCGATATGAACCGGAAGCGGTGCCGCGCTCAAGCCGCCGATGGCGGCCACGCGCGTTTTTTCAGCGGGCCAGCTTGGACGCGAAGGAGCGTCGGACTACGATCCCAGCCCCTCGAACAGGATTGTCGACAGATAGCGCTCGGCGAAGGACGGGATGACCACCACAAGATTTTTGCCCTTGTTCTCCGGCCGCGAGCCGACGACGATAGCCGCCTGCAGGGCGGCGCCCGAAGAGATGCCGACCGGCACGCCTTCGAGGCGGGCGACGAGGCGGGCATTGGCCACCGAATCCTCGTTCGACACCTTGACGATCTCGTCATAGATCGTCGTGTCGAGGATTTTGGGCGCAAAACCGGCGCCGATGCCCTGGATCTTGTGCGGGCCGGGCTGGCCGCCCGACAGAACCGGCGAGGAGTCGGGCTCGACGGCGACGACATGCACGGAGGGCTTGCGCTTCTTCAGCACCTGGCCGACGCCGGTGATTGTGCCGCCGGTGCCGATGCCGGCGACGAAGATATCGACCTCGCCATGCGTATCGTTCCAGATTTCCTCGGCCGTCGTCGTGCGGTGGATTTCCGGATTGGCCGGGTTCTCGAACTGCTGCGGGATGATCGCATTGGGGATCGTCGCTGCCAGTTCGTCGGCCTTGGCGATGGCGCCCTTCATACCTTTCGGACCCTCGGTCAGCACCAACTCGGCGCCGAGCAGCGCCAGCATTTTCCGGCGCTCGACCGACATTGTTTCGGGCATCGTCAGGATCAGCTTGTAGCCCTTGGCCGCGGCGGCGAAGGCAAGCGCGATGCCGGTGTTGCCCGACGTCGGTTCGATCAGCGTTGTCTTGCCGGGAGAAATCTTGCCTGATGCCTCAAGCGCCTCGATCATCGCCACGCCGATGCGGTCCTTGACCGAGGCGATCGGATTGAAGAATTCGAGCTTGGCGATGAGATTGGCGACGATGCCCTTTTCCCTGGCGAACTTGTCGAGCCGCACCAGGGGAGTGTCGCCGATCGTATCGGTGATGGAATTGTAGACGCGGCCGCGGCCGGGCACGCGGGCTGATGTGGCGGACTTGTTCATTTGTTTCGCTCCCAGAACTTCAGGCGAGTAAGGATTTCAGGCAGTGGAATTGCAGCCGGCAAGATAGGGCCTTCGGTCGCGCAAGATAGACTGTCGGCTGAAAATATCCGAGTGGGACCTGTGTCTAAAACCGTGCCGTCCCGGAAAAGCATTTCTCGCAAAGGCCCGTTTGCGAAATGCTTTGGCGGAAAGCTCTCTATTGCCGAGCGGCAATCGCTGCAGCAGCACCGACCATGAAGCCGGCCGCCGTGCGGTTCAGCGCCTTGAGCGCGCGGGGCGATTTCAGAAACCAGCGCGCCTTGGCCGCCAGCGCCAGATACGGCACCAGCACCACCAACAGCACGACAACGGTCAGCGCGACGAGGATGCCGTAATCCGCCAGCGTGATGGTTTTCAGGTCGACGATGGTCGGCGTGATCGCGAGATAGAAGATCATCGTCTTCGGATTGCCGAGGGTAACGGTCAGGCCGGCGGCAAAGCTCGACAGCAAGCCGCCCTTGCCTTTTCCGGCCCCGACGGTCTCGGGCGTGATGCCGCTGTTCCAGAAGCGCCAGCCGAGAAAGGCGAGATAGGCGACGCCGAGCCATTTGATGGCCAGGAAAACCATGCCGAAGGATTGTGCGACGAAGGCGAGGCCAAGCACCACGGCGGTCAGATAGGTGATGTCGCCAACCATCAGGCCAAACGACATCGCCAGCGACGATCGGAAGCCTGAGCCGAGCGCACGGGCGACCAGCGCGGTGATGCCGGGACCAGGAATCGCGGCGGCGATGCCGAGGGCCGCACTATAGGCGAGGAATCCGGTAAGGGTCATGGCACTGGTCTCGGATCAGAGCGTTTTATTGCATGGGACAGGCCAAGATTGAATTCCCTGGGGCCGGATTCTATTGCACCAGATATCGAGGGCTCGCCTTACGAAGCCCCCTCATCCGGCCGCTTCGCGGCCACCTTCTCCCCGAGGGGAGAAGAGACGGGCGCCAGCGTCTGCTGACTCCTCTCCCCTCGGGGAGAGGTCGGATTGTCCCGAATTGCTCTTCGCAATTCGGTTGGCAATCCGGGTGAGGGGGGCTGCGTTACCTGAGCAGATCAGGACGGACCGTCGCCATGGGTGACACGCCAGATGGTGCCGTTGCCGTCCTCGCTGACGATCAGCGCACCGTCGCTCGCAATCGCCACGCCGACCGGCCGGCCCCAGACCTCACCGTTGGAAACCACGAAGCCGGTGATGAAATCCTCATACGCGCCGGTCGGCTTGCCGTCCTTGAACAGCAACCGCACCACCTTGTAGCCGGTCCTGTTGCCGCGGTTCCATGACCCGTGCAGAGCGACGAACGCATCGCCCTTGTATTCAGCTGGAAAGCTCTTCCCCTCGTAGAAGGCGATGGTGAGCGGCGCCGAATGCGCCTGCATCAGCACATCGGGAACGGTCGTTTTGCCGGCAAGATCGGGGCGCTCACCCTTGTGGCGCGGATCCTCATTGTTGCCGATATAGTACCAGGGCCAGCCATAGAAGGCACCCTCCTTGACCACGGTCGCGTATTCGGGTGGCACATTGTCGCCAAGCGCATCGCGTTCGTTGACGACGCACCACAGCGCGCCGGTCGCCGGCTGCACGGTCATACCCGAGCAGTTGCGCAGGCCGGCGGCAAAGATGCGGCCGTTCTTGCCATCGGGATCGAAGGCCAGCACGTCGGCGCGGCCGTCTTCAGAACCCCAGGCTGCACCCAGCGGCTGCGATTTCGCCCAGGCATCGAGTCCGCCTTTCGGCTCCCGGCCCATGTCCTCGGCGACATTCGATCCCGAGCCGACCGAAAGGTAAAGCGTCTTGCCGTCCGGCGAGAAGGCGATATCGCGGGTCCAGTGATGACTGGCGGGGATGTTGCCGACGATGGTTTCCGGGTCGCCGGAGGCCTTCAGGTCGCCATTGCGGTAGGCAAAGCGCACGATGCTGTCGCTGTTGGCGACATAGACCCATTGCGGGTCAGCGCCCGGCGGATAGAAGGCAATGCCATAGGGCCGGTTGAGATTGCCGGCAAAGATGCCGTCCTGCGCCGGCTTCGCACTGCCTTCGGCGAGGCGATAGATGCGGACCTGGTTGGCTTTGCTGTCGGCGACGAACAGGTCGCCATTCGGTGCGACGCGTACGACGCGTGGATTGTCGATGCCCGATGCAACCAGCTCGGCCGAGAAACCCGGCGGCAGTTGCAGCTTCGCGTCTGCCGGCATGTCCGCGATGCCGGCGCTGTTCGAGGTCGACCGGGTGGCATTGGGCTTGGGCAGATCATCCGGTCTGATCAGGCGGCGGGTGCCCGGCTTGTCCGCTCGCCAGTCGCCGAAGGCAGCCGCGCCTTTCAGCACCGGTTCGTCCGCCTGCTGGGCGAATGAAGCGGTCGAGACAAACAGTGCGGCGGAAAGTGCGGGGCCGGCAAAACGCATCATTCGGTCCTCCAGTGTTCGGGCGTGAAAACAGGAACGACCGGTTTCGTCGATCGTTCCACGGCACACGATGAGGTGAAGGAAGCTTGCGGTTTTCCGGTTCAGGTCCCGGCGGCGTAGAAATCGTCGTCGAGGCGTTTTTCCAACTCGACGAGGTCAGCCGGCAGCGGCAGGCCCATGGCGCGCATTTCCCGTAGCTTTTCGCGCAGCTGCTCCTGGATCTCGTGCTGGTCTTCCGGCTGGTTGACCATCTCCTCCAGCAGCAGGCTGATCCGGGCCTTGAATTCTTCGAGCGCCATCGTCGTCTCCTCGGTTGGATCAGCTCAGCGCAGCATGCGTGAAATCAGCTGCGCCGTATAGTCGACCATTGGGACGATGCGCGCGTAATTCAGCCGGGTCGGGCCGATGACGCCGAGCGCGCCGACGACGCGGGCATCCTTGTCGCGATAGGGGGCGACGACCAGCGACGAGCCCGACAGCGAAAACAGCTTGTTTTCCGAGCCGATGAAGATGCGCACACCCGAGCCCTGCTCGGCGAGGTCAAGCAGCTGGATAAGCCCGTCCTGCGTCTCCATGTCCTCGAACAGATGGCGCAGCAGCTCGATGTCGGCCTGGGCGGTAACGTTTTCAAGCAGATTGGCACGCCCGCGCACGATGAGCCGTGCCGGCAGGCCGCTGTCGGCGCCGGCCCACACCGCCAGCCCCTTCTCCACCAGGTCCTGCGACAGCGTGTCGAGCGCGGCCCTGGTTTCTTCCTTGATGCGAGCGATCTCGATCCGCGCCTCGGCAAGCGTGCGACCGCGTATATGGGCGTTGAGGAAATTCGAGGCCTCGTGCAGTTGCGAGACGGTGATGCCGGCGGGCAGGTCGACGACGCGGTTTTCGACGTCGCCATTCTGCGACACCAGCACCGCCAGCGCCTTCGTCGGCTCAAGCTGGATGAATTCGATGTGCTTCAGCGCCACCTCGTTCTTGGCGGCCAGCACCAGGCCGGCGCCGCGCGACATGCCCGACAGCATCTGGCTGGCCTCGGTCAGCATGTGCTCCAGCGTCGCACCGGAGCCGGACGCCCGCACCTGTGCCTCGATGGCGCGGCGCTCCTCGTCGGAAAGGTCGCCAAGCTCCATGAAGGCATCGACGAAGAAACGCAGGCCGGCCTGTGTCGGCAGCCGGCCGGCCGAAATGTGCGGCGCGTAGATCAGGCCGAGATGCTCGAGGTCGCTCATCACGTTGCGGATGGTCGCCGGCGACAGCGAGGACGGCAGGATACGCGACAGGCTGCGCGATCCCACCGGTTCACCGTCCCTGAGATAGGAATCGACGATGCGCCGGAAGATGTCGCGGGAACGCATGTCGAGCGCCTGGAATACTGGCGACTGAAGCGCGGGCGACTGCGAACTCGGATCGACTGCCTTGGTCATACGGCCAAAAAACCTCCGGCCCAAGGATACAGACTTACACTGCACCCGCGCAACCCGGTGTCTGTGTCCGATCGTCAGGCCATTTTCCTTTGCGCCACGCGTCCCATGCGGTTACAAGCCGGCCAAGATTCCGAAAAATGACAAGAAAGCAGCCCTGAATGCGCCCTTCCAAACGCCAATTCGACGAAATGCGTGCCATCTCCTTCGAGCGTGGCGTCTCCAAGCATGCCGAAGGCTCATGCCTGGTGAAGTTCGGCGACACGCATGTCCTGTGCACGGCCAGCCTCGAGGAAAAAGTGCCGGGTTGGATGCGCAACTCCGGCAAGGGCTGGGTGACGGCGGAATACGGCATGCTGCCGCGCTCGACCGGCGAGCGCATGCGCCGTGAGGCTTCGGCCGGCAAGCAGGGCGGCCGCACGCTGGAAATCCAGCGGCTGATCGGCCGCTCCTTGCGCGCCGTGGTCGATTTGCAGGCGCTGGGCGAACAGCAGATCACCGTCGACTGCGACGTCATCCAGGCCGATGGCGGCACCCGCACCGCCTCGATCACCGGCGGCTGGGTGGCGCTGTATGACTGCCTGCGCTGGATGGAAGCCCGCCAGATGGCCAGCGTCGCCAAGGTGCTGAAGGATCATGTCGCTGCGATCTCCTGCGGCATCCATGACGGCCAGCCGGTCATCGACCTCGACTATATCGAGGATTCCGCGGCCGGCACCGACGCCAATTTCGTCATGACAGGCAAGGGTGGCATCGTCGAGATCCAGGGCACCGCCGAGGGCGAGCCTTTCTCCGAGGAGCAGTTCGCGGACCTGATGGGCCTGGCCAAGAAAGGCATCCAGCGGTTGGTGAGTTTGCAGCAGATGGCAGTGGCTTAGTTTTTAGATGTCGAGCCTGAGCGCCCCCCCTCTGGCCTGCCGGCCATCTCCCCCTCAAGTGGGGAGATCGGATGTCGTCTAGGGCTTCGCCAATCTCCGGCGTTGTAGGGTGCGCGACAATGCAGAAGCTGCCAATCTCCCCAGCTGAGGGGGAGATGGCCGGCAGGCCAGAGGGGGGCGCCTCGTGACACCCTCCGCCATCCTGGAATCGGCCCTCTACGTCACAGACCTGCCCGCCGCCGAAACCTTCTACACCGACATCCTCGGCCTCAATCTCCTCGGCAAGGTCGACGGCAGGCACCTGTTCTTCCGCTGCGGCCCCGGCGTGCTGCTCGTCTTCAACGCCGAGGCAACCAAAATCCCGCCGGCGCCTGACGCGAGGCTGCCGGTGCCGCCGCACGGCGCGGTCGGCCAAGGTCATCTCTGCTTTACGGCGACCGCCGATGAAATCGCCGGCTGGAAAGCCCATCTCGAGGCAAAGAAGATCGCCATCGAGAGCGAATTCGAGTGGCCGCAGGGCGGCCGTTCGATCTATATACGCGACCCCTCGGGCAATTCGATCGAATTCGCCGAGCCAAGAATCTGGGGCCTTTGATGCATTCTCTCGATGGCAAGAAGATCGTCGTCGCCAGCCATAATGAGGGCAAGCTGCGCGAATTCGCCGACCTGATGGGACCGTTCGGCTTCGAAGCGAAGTCGGCCAGGGAGTATGGCCTGCCGGAGCCGGACGAGACCGGCACCACCTTCGAGGAGAACGCCTACATCAAGGCGCTCGCCGCCGCCAAGGCGACCGGCTTGCCGGCGTTGTCGGACGATTCCGGCCTGTGCGTCGACGCGCTTGACGGCGCGCCCGGCGTCTACACCGCCAACTGGGCCGAAACCCCGGACGGTTCGCGTGACTTCGGCATGGCCATGCAACGCACCGAAGTGGCGCTGCAGGAGGTCGCCGCCGCCTTGCCGGAGCAGCGCAAGGGACGCTTTGTCGCCGTCATCTGCCTGGCGTTTCCCGACGGCGAGGCGGAATATTATCGCGGCGAGGCCGAGGGCACGCTGGTCTGGCCACCGCGCGGCGAGCTCGGCTTCGGCTACGATCCTGTGTTCCTGCCCGATGGCTTCGAAAAAACCTTCGGCGAAATGAGCGCCGAGGAAAAGCATGGCTGGAAGCCCGGCCAGGCCACGGCGCTGTCGCACCGCGCCCGCGCCTTCCAGAAATTCGCCCAAGCTCGATTGGGCTCGGCATGAGCATGCTGCTCGACCGGGCGCCCGGCTTCGGCGTCTATGTCCACTGGCCGTTCTGCGCGGCCAAATGCCCCTATTGCGACTTCAACAGCCATGTTCGCCACCAGCCGGTCGACCAGGAGCGCTTTGCCGCCGCCTTCGAGGCCGAACTGGCGACGATGCGCGAGCGCACCGGGCCGCGCGAGGTGACCAGCGTTTTTCTCGGCGGCGGCACGCCCTCGCTGATGAAGCCGGAAACCGTGGCCAGGGTTCTGGACGCCGTGGCGAAGAACTGGACGGTGCCTGCCGGCATCGAGGTGACGCTGGAGGCCAATCCCTCCTCGGTCGAGGCCGAACGCTTTCGCGGCTACCGGGCAGCCGGCGTCAATCGCGTGTCGCTCGGCGTGCAGGCGCTGAACGACAAGGATTTGCGCTTCCTCGGCCGTTTGCACAATGTCGAACAGGCCCTGCACGCCATCGGCTTCGCGCGGGAAATATTCCCAAGGCTGTCCTTCGACCTGATCTACGCCCGCCCCGGCCAGACGCCGGAGGCTTGGGCATCGGAGCTGGAACAGGCGATCGGCCATGCCGCCGACCATCTGTCGCTCTACCAGCTGACCATCGAGGAAGGCACGCCCTTCCACGCGCTGCATGCGGCAAAGAAATTCGTCATCCCCGACAATGACCATGCCGCCGACCTCTATGCGCTGACGCAGGAGATCACCACGGCGCACGGCCTGCCGGCCTACGAGATTTCCAACCACGCCAGGCCGGGCGCCGAGAGCCGGCACAACCTGACCTATTGGCGCTATGGCGAATATGTCGGCGTCGGGCCGGGCGCGCATGGCCGCTTCGTCGAGAACGGCCGCCGCACGGTGACAATCGCCGAGCGGATGCCGGAAACCTGGGCCAATCTGGTCGAGGCCAAGGGCCATGGCGTCACCGGCGGCGAGATCCTGACGCGTTCGGAAGAGGCCGACGAATTCCTGCTGATGGGCCTGCGGCTGGCCGAAGGCATCGACCTCTCCCGCTACGAGGCGTTCTCCGGGCGCGGCCTGTCGAGCGCGCGGTTGTCGATGCTGCAGGGCGAAGGGCTGGTGGCGCCGATCGGCAATGCGCGCCTGCGTGCCACGGCCGCCGGCATGATCGTGCTCGACGCGGTGGTCGCCGATCTGGCGCGCTAACCCTTGAAGAACGTCCTTTTCGTCTGCAGCCAGAACCGCTTGCGCAGCCCGACCGCCGAACAGGTGTTTTCAACGCGCCGCGATATCGAGGTGGCCTCGGCCGGAACCAACCACGATGCCGACACGCCGCTGACGCATGAGCTGGTCGCTTGGGCCGACATCATCTTCGTCATGGAAAAGGCGCACCGCACCAAGCTGCAGAAGAAATTCAGGGCCAGCCTGAAGAAGGCGCGTGTGATCTGCCTCGACATACCTGACGATTATGAATTCATGGATCTGGAGTTGATTGGCCTTCTGAAGGCGCGCGTTTCGCGGTATCTCGGTTGAGACGTCATCCGCGAAGGCCACCTTGATGAACCTGACCGTATCCTCCTGGCAATTCTGGGCATTGCTCTCGGCTGCATTCGCTGCCCTGACGGCGATCTTCGCCAAGGTTGGCATCGAGAACATCAATTCCGATTTCGCCACCTTCATCCGCACGATCATCATCCTGATCGTGCTCGGTGCCATCCTGCTCGCCAGCGGCCAGTTCCAGTCGCCGGCTACGATCTCGGGAAAGACCTGGGCTTTCCTCGCCCTGTCCGGTCTGGCGACCGGCGCTTCATGGCTCTGCTATTTTCGCGCCCTGAAGATCGGCAATGCGGCGCAGGTGGCGCCGATCGACAAGCTAAGCGTCGTGCTTGTGGCGGTGTTTGGCGCGGCCTTTCTCGGCGAGCGGTTGTCCGGAGCGAACTGGCTTGGCGTCACCCTTATCGCGGCGGGTGCTGTGCTGGTCGCCTATCGAAGGTAGTTGCGCGCCATGGCGTGCGTTCTTCGTTTCAAGACGGGTGATGAAGATATCGAAGCGATTGGGCATCGTCCGGTCAGTGCTCCGTCGTGCTGTCGGGTTTGTTGTCGGAAAGGCTGACGTTCGTCGGCAAGGTGCTGGCGACGCGCTCTTCGGTCAGGCTGTGCTCGGTCTTGGCAGACGGGCGCTTGTCCCTGGGGGTGGCAACGCGGTTGCGGCCGGCATAGTAGGGCTCGAAAGCGTCTTGTATCTTGAGGCTGTCCATCCTGTCCTCCTCCGGAATCAGGGGGCTAATCTGCCAACGCCGGTTTGGTTCCCCACTGTGGCAAAGGAAAGGCGAATTCCCTACATCGGCGTCAGCTTTTGCAAGCCCGCGTCAGCCGTGCCAAACAGGGTCGAACGGAGACTTGATCAGTGACCGCAGAGACGGGCAAGCACAGCTATGTGGTCGGGCAGACCGAGATCGCGGCCCGGCCGCTGGAGCCGGCGCTCTATCTGGTGGCGACGCCGATCGGCAATCTCGCCGACATCACGCTGCGCGCGCTGGAGACGCTGGCCGCCGCCGACATCGTCGCTTGCGAAGACACGCGGGTGTCGCGCGTGCTGCTCGACCGGTATGGCATCCGCCGCCGCACCACAGCCTATCATGAGCATAATGCCGGCGAGGCCGGGCCGAAGCTGATCGCGGCGCTCCAGGCCGGACAGAGCGTGGCGCTGATCTCCGATGCCGGCACGCCGCTGGTGTCCGATCCCGGCTACCGGCTGGTCGGCGAGGCGCTCGACCACGGCATTCGCGTCGTGCCTGTCCCCGGCCCATCGGCGCCGCTCGCGGCGTTGACCGCATCCGGCCTGCCCTCCGATGCCTTCATGTTCGCCGGATTTTTACCGGTGAAGACCGGGCAGCGGCTGACGCGGCTGGAGGCACTGAAAGCCGTGCCGGCGACATTGATTTTCTTCGAATCGCCGCGCCGGCTGGCCGAATCCCTCGGTGCCATGGTCGAAGCGCTGGGCGGCGAGCGCAAGGCCGCGATCGGCAGGGAATTGACCAAGACCTTCGAGGAGATGCGAACCGGCACGCTGCAGGCGCTGGCCGACCACTATGCCGCGGCCGATACGCCGAAGGGCGAGATCGTCGTCTGCGTCGCTCCGGCCGAGGCCAGGGTCGACGAACCCGCCGACATCGACCGTCTGCTTCTGTCGCTTGCCGCCGAAATGCCGGCCTCCAAGGCGGCGGCGGAAGCCGCGAAGATGACCGGCGGCCAGAAACAGGCGCTCTATCGGCGATTGCTAGAGCTCAAGGATGCTTCGGGAGAAAGCGGCGGTGGCTGAACGCCCGAGCGCCAGCCGCCAGAAAGCCTATCGGCGCGGCCATCGCGGCGAATGGCTGGCGTCGGTAGCGCTGATGCTGAAAGGCTATCGCATTCTCGCCCGCCGCCATCGCACGCGCTTCGGCGAGATCGACCTGATCGCGCGGCGCGGCGATCTGGTGCTGTTCGTCGAGGTCAAGGCGCGCCGGTCGCTGATGGAAGCCATGGAGGCGATCGGCCACGAATCGGAACGTCGCATAGAAGGCGCGGCCGACATCTGGCTCTCGCGCCAAGCGGACTACGGCAGACTGTCGATGCGCTTCGACATGGTCGCGGTGCTGCCCTGGCGCTGGCCGGTGCATGTCGAGAACGCGTTTTATGGGAAGAGTTAGAGGGGGCAGCCCTCCTTCATTCGTCATCCACGGGCGGAGCCCGTGGGACGAAGCGTGAGGGCTGCTACGCGGAACACTCCTCACCCCCAGATCATCAACGCCACCAACCCGACACCGCCCACCACCAGCCGCCACCAGCCGAACAGCGAGTAACCCTTGCGCGAGACGTAATCGAGCAGGAAGCGCACGACGATGAGCGCCGTGACGAAGGCGGCGACGAAGCCGACGGCGATGATCGGCAGGTCGGCGCTGCTCAGCACGTTGCGGTTCTTGAACAGGTCGAAGGCGAAGGCGCCGACCATGGTCGGGATTGCAAGGAAGAAGGAAAATTCAGCGGCCGCGCGCTTATCGACGCCCAAAAGCAGGGCACCGACGATGGTCGAGCCCGAACGCGATGTGCCGGGAATGAGCGACAGGCACTGGAAAAGCCCGATCTGCAGGTAAAGCCGGGTCGGGAAGCGCTCGACGTCGCGATAAACCGGCTTGAGGTTCATGTGGTCAACCACCAGCAGCACGACGCCGCCGATGATCAGCATGATGCAGATCAGCCTCGGCGATTCGAACAGCACCGTCTTTATGAAATCATGCGCCAGCGCGCCGATGAATGCCGCCGGCAGGAAGGCGATGAGGATGCCGATGACGAAATGCCTGGTCAGTCGGTCGTGCGGCAGTTCGAGCAGCATTTTCCAGAGGCGGCGGAAATAAACGCTGAGGATCGCCAGGATGGCGCCGAGCTGGATCAGGATCTCGAAGGCCTTGCCGGTCGAGTGGAAGCCGAGGAAATGGCCAGCGAGCAGGATATGGCCGGTCGAGGACACCGGGATGAACTCGGTCAGCCCCTCCAGCAGGCCGAGCAGCAGGGCTTCGACGATGGTCTGGCTTTCCATGGCTACCTCGGCATTGGCGTGACGGCTGACAGAAGGGCTTGCTTGTCATGGCGTTGAAGTCCCCCTATAGGTCGCAACACCCTGACGGCCCGCTAACCGGGCGGCCAAGACTTACCGGTGCGCCCTGCGATTCGCCAGTGCGCTTTATCATCGCGGAACCATGCTGACGCTTTTCCACCACCCCATGTTCGCCACCTGTCGCTTCGTCCGCCTCGCATTCGGCGAGTATGGCGAGGAGCTGGCTTTGATCGAGGAAAAGCCGTGGACCCGGCGCAAGGAGTTCCTGGCGCTGAACCCGGCCGGCACGCTGCCGATCCTGCTGGCCGAAGGCGACGTGCCGATCGTCGGCGCGACGGTCATATCGGAATATCTCGATGAAACGCGCGGCGTGCTGAAGCGCGACAAGCGGCTGTTCGCCGAGGACCCGATGCAGCGCGCCGAAATCCGCCGGCTCATCGACTGGTATCTCAACAAGGCTGAAAGCGAAGTCACCCGCCATCTGGTGCGTGAGCGCGTGCTGAAGCCGGTCATGCCGGAAACGGCGGGCGGCGGCTCGCCCGACTCTGGCGCGATCCGTGCGGCGCGCGCCAACATCCGCCAGCACATGAAATACACCAACTGGCTGGCCGGCACCCGCCATTGGCTGGCCGGCTCGAGGGTCACCTATGCCGATCTCGCGGCCGCGGCGACGCTTTCGGTGCTCGATTATCTCGGCGAGATCGACTGGCGCGAGCACAGCGCTGCACGCGAATGGTACACGCGGGTCAAGTCGCGGCCTTCCTTCCGGCCGCTTTTGACCGACCGGGTGCGCGGCCTGTCACCGGTGTCGCATTATGCGGACCTCGACTTCTGACGCCGCAAAACTGCGCGCGCTGATCGACGCGGAGGCGCAGCGCGCCGGCTTCGATGCCGTCGCCGTCACCTCCCCCGATGCGATCCCGCTGGCGCCGGCGCGCCTGGCCGAATTCGTCGCCGACGGCTTTCACGGCTCGATGGACTGGATCGCCGAGACGCTGCAACGCCGCAGTGAACCAACGGCCCTCTGGCCGCAGGTACGCTCGATCGTCGTGCTGGCGATGAACTACGGCCCCGACCGTGATCTTCGCGAAGTGCTGGCCAAGCGCGACCGCGGCGCGATCTCGGTCTATGCGCAAAACCGCGACTATCACGATGTGATGAAAGGCCGGCTGAAGGAGATCGCCGGCAAGCTTGTCGCCCGCGCCGGCGGTGACGTGAAGGTGTTCGTCGACACCGCACCTGTCATGGAAAAGCCGCTGGCCGAAGCCGCCGGGCTTGGCTGGCAAGGCAAACACACCAATCTGGTCAGCCGCGAGCACGGCTCCTGGCTGTTCCTCGGCACCATCTTCACCACCGCCGAACTCGTGCCCGACCGCGCCGAAATCGACCATTGCGGCTCCTGCCGCGCCTGCCTCGACGCGTGCCCGACCGATGCTTTTCCGGCGCCCTACCGGCTCGATGCGCGGCGCTGCATTTCCTATCTCACCATCGAGAACAAGGGGCCGATTCCGCACGAATTCCGCGAAAAGATCGGCAACCGCATCTATGGCTGCGATGACTGTTTAGCCGCCTGCCCGTGGAACAAATTCGCCCGGGCGGCTTCGGAAGCAAAACTCGCCGCGCGCGATGATCTGCGCGAACCACCGCTCGCCGACCTTTTGGGTCTCGATGACGCGGCCTTCCGCGCTTTCTTCTCCGGTTCGCCGATAAAACGCATCGGCCGCGATCGGTTCATCCGCAACGTGCTGATCGCCGCCGGCAATTCCGGCGATGCCTCTCTTGCCGACACTGTGCGCACCTTGCTGGACGATGCCTCGCAGCTGGTGCGGGGCGCGGCAATTTGGGCGCTGGCGCGGCTGGTGCCCGATGCCGAATATTCAGAAAGGGCAGCCCTCGGCCTGAAAACCGAGAGCGACGAAGCCGTGCGCGACGAATGGCGTCTGGCGCGGCCAACCAGGGCGAATGCATGAGCGAAAAGCAGATATTCATCTTCGGCGCCGGCTATTCCGGCAGGGCTTTTGCTCGGGCCAACAAAGGCGCCGCGACGATCTTCGGCACGACACGCTCGCCGGAAAAATTCGAGACGCTACGGCAGGCCGGCATCGCGCCGCTGCTGTTCGACGGCGCGATGACGGATGAGACTGGCGATGCATTGCGGAAAACAACGCATCTGCTGATCTCGGTCGCCCCGGAGGAGGCTGGCGATCCCGTGCTGGGTGCCGCCCGAGAGGCAATCGCTCAAATGCCGGCGCTGGAATGGATCGGCTATCTCTCTACGGTCGGGGTTTACGGCAATTATGACGGCGCCTGGGTCGATGAAACGGCTGAATGCCGGCCGGTGTCGAAGCGTTCGATGATGCGGGTGGCGGCAGAGCAGGACTGGCTGGAGCTGGGCCGCGAGATTCGCCGGCCGGTGGCGATCCTGCGACTCTCCGGCATTTACGGGCCGGGCCGCAATGCCCTGGTCAATCTGGAAAACGGCAGCGCAAGGCGGCTGGTCAAGCCCGACCAAGTGTTCAACCGCATTCATTGCGACGACATTGCAGGCTCCCTGTGGCAGCTCATCCAAGGCAATAAAGGCGGCATCTTCAACGTCACCGACGATCTGCCGGCGGCGCCGCAGGACGTCGTCGCCTATGCCGCATCATTGATGGGCATCGAACCGCCGCCCGAGATTCCTTTCGACGCCGCCCAACTTTCGCCCATGGCGCGGTCCTTCTATGGCGAGAACAAGCGCGTCGGCAACGCGGCGATCAAGGCGGCGGGCTATTCCCTGCGCTTTCCGGACTACCGCGCCGCCTTCGACCATATGTGGGCGAGCGACGACTGGCGCGACGGCGAGGCGCGCAGCCCGATGAAGCGCTAAAAGCAATTTCAGGAAAAGTGTGACACGGTTCTCCGTCCGGGATTGCGTCAAAACAGAGATAGAGCGGTTCACCGTTTCGGTGAACCGCTCTGTCGATCGAAGCGTTCCGCGTTGCATGCTATGATTCGGCCTGGTGGGGATCCGGTTTCATGAAAACACCGATACAGCCATCTCTCGGCAAAAAATTCAGGCTGGCGGCCGCTCTCGGCCTGTTCGTCCTTACCGGTCTAGCCGTACGGCCGGCCGCGGCCGAGGAACGGGCAAAAGACCTGTTCGGCGCCAAGAAACTGCCAGCCGCGAGCGCGGCGCAATCGATCGGCTTCTATTCCAAGGGCTGTTTTGCCGGCGGCGTCGCCATTCCCATGGACGGTCCGACCTGGGAGGTGATGCGGCCGTCCCGCAACCGTCGCTGGGGCCATCCGGCTATGATCGCGGTGATCGAGAAATTGTCGCGCGATGCGGCAGCCGACGGTTGGCCGGGCCTGCTGATCGGCGACATTTCGCAGCCGCGCGGCGGCCCGATGCTGACCGGGCATGCCTCGCACCAGATCGGGCTCGACGCCGACATCTGGCTGACGCCGATGCCCAGCCGCCCGCTGTCGATGGCGCAGCGCGAATCGATGAGCGCCACCTTGATGGTCGATGAGAAGACCCATCTGGTGAAGGACGCGCTGTGGACGCCGGCGCACACAAGGCTTCTGAAGCGGGCGGCGAGCTACAGCCAGGTCGAGCGCATCCTGGTCAATCCGGGCATCAAGAAGAAACTCTGCGACACCGTCAGGGGCGACCGCGGCTGGCTGCGCAAGATCCGGCCGTTTTGGGGCCACGACTATCATTTTCACATGCGCATCGGCTGTCAGCCGGGATCCCCCGGCTGCAAGGCGCAGGAAGCGACGCCGGACGATGACGGTTGCGGCAAGCCATTGGCCTGGTGGTTCACGCAGGAGCCGTGGCGGCCCAACAAGAACCCGGATGCCCCCAAGGCACGCGACCTGATGACGATGGCGAACCTGCCGAGCGAATGCCGCGCCGTGCTCGACGCGCCGGGGCCGGCCTCGGCCGAGGCGGCGACCTATCATGGCGGCGGCGTGCCGGTCGCGGCTGCCGCACCCGAACCCGAAGCGCCGTCATTCTCCGCCACGCCGGCCGCCGCCGGCTTGCCAAGTACGGTGAACGCCTTCACGGCGACCCCCGAGACCGGCGTGCCGCTGCCGCGACCGCGGCCGCCAGGAAACTGACGGTCACGGCCCAATCGGTTCGGGGCCTTATTTTTGCGAAACCGTGTCGGTTTGGCCGCACAGCCGGCCTCAGCGCGCCGCCGGGGTCGAAAACCGTTTCCCTTTTCAAACCCATGCGCTAGTCAACGGAAGAACGGCTAGATGCCGTCGGTGGCGCCGGAGACGGACGAGAGCATGCCAGGCACAGGCGACGACGATACTTTGTTGCGGTTTCCGATCCTTATCGGCGACATCGGCGGCACCAATGCGCGCTTTTCGATCGTGCTCGACGCCAATTCCGAGGCAGGCGAGCCGACCATCGTCCAGACGGCGAACTACAACACCATCGACGAGGCGATCCAGGCGGCCGTGCTCGATCGCTCGTCGGTGCGTCCCAATTCGGCGGTGCTGGCGGTGGCCGGTCCGGTCGACGGCGACGAGATCGAACTGACCAACTGCCCCTGGATCGTCAAGCCGAGAAAAATGTTCGCCAGCCTCGGCCTGAGCGACATCGTCGTGCTCAACGATTTCGAGGCGCAGGCGCTGGCCGTCGTCGCGCTCGGCGAGGAGCACATGGAAAAGATCGGCGGCGGCACGCCGGAGCCCAATGCCGGCCGCGTCGTGCTCGGCCCCGGAACCGGGCTCGGCGTCGCCGGGCTGGTCCATGCGCTGCACCACTGGATACCGGTGCCCGGCGAGGGCGGCCATATGGACATCGGTCCGCGCTCGGCCCGCGATTTCGAGGTTTTTCCGCATATCGAGAAGCTGGAGGGCCGCATTTCGGGCGAGCAGATCCTGTGCGGACGCGGTCTGGTCAATGTCTATCGGGCGGTTGCCAAGGCGGACGGCAAGCCGTCGCCCTTCACCACGCCGGCCGAGATCACTGCCGCGGCACTTGCGAAAACCGATCCAGTTGCCGAGGAAGCGCTGGAGACCTTCGTCACCTGCCTTGGGCGCACGGCAGGCGACCTTGCTCTGGTGTTCATGAGCCGCGGCGGCGTGTTTCTCACCGGTGGCATCGCGCAGAAGATCGTGCCGGCGCTGAAAGCCGGCAATTTCCGTGCCGCTTTCGAGGACAAGGCGCCGCACAGCGCGATGATGCGCACCATGCCGGTGTATGTCATTACCCATCCGCTGGCCGCACTTCTGGGCCTTGCCGCCTATGCCAGGAACCCCTCGCTGTTCGGTGTCCAGACTTCGGGCCGGCGCTGGCGCGACGAAGTTAGTCACCCCGAGGCATAGGCAAGCTGGCTGCTTGGCGTTAAGAGGGGTGCCAAATTGCCCGGCCGCGGGAAGCGGAAATCTACGAAGCGCTCCAATTTGACATTTCAGCCCCCCAATTTGTCGAAACCCCGTGCGGGAGAGATCGTGGCGGTCATCCGCCGTATCCTCCAGGAAAATGGCCGCGACTATCGGGGCGCGTATGTTTTCACCATCCTCTGCCTGCTGACCGTGTCGGCGACGACGGCGCTTGCCGCCTGGATCATGAGCCCGGTCGTCAACCAGATCTTCTACGAACGACGCGGCGACCTGATCCCATGGATCTGCGCCGCACTGCTCGGTGCCTTCATCCTGCGCGGCCTTGCCGGCTACGGCCAGGCGGTGACGATGGCCAGGATCGGCAACAATCTGGTGGCGCGCTATCAGCAGCGCATCTTCAACCATCTGATGAAGCTTGGCGTCTCCTTCTTCAACGACACAAGGTCCGGGCGGCTGGCCGCGCAGGTCAACGAGAACGTCAACGGCATTCGCGACCTGTTGTCGATGACGGTGACCTCGACCGCGCGTGATGCCGTCTCGCTGGTCGGCCTGGTCGGCGTGATGATCTATCAGGATCCGATACTCTCCTTGAGTTCGCTGCTGATCGGGCCGCCGCTGATCTGGACCGTCACCTATCTAATGCGCCGGGTGCGCCGCATCACGCGCGAATCGGTGCAGATCAACTCTCGGCTGATCGGCGCCATGCAGGAAGCCACGCAAGGCATCGCCATCGTCAAGGCCTTCACCATGGAGGACGAGCTGTCGCGCCGGATCAGCCAGCTCGCCGAGGATGCCGAGCAGCGGTCGAACAAGATCGCTCGCGTCTCCGAGCGGCTGACGCCGGTTTCCGAACTGCTGGCCGGCATCGCCTTCGCCAGCGTCATCGCCTATTCCGGCTACCGGGCCACCGTTCTCGGCCAGCCGCCGGGCGCGGTGTTTTCCTTCATCACCGCGCTGACGCTCGCCTATGATCCGGCCCGCCGTCTGGCGCGCATGCAGGTCGGCATGGAACGCGCGCTTGTGAATGCGCGCATGATCTACGAGCTTCTCGACATCGAGCCGCAGCAGAGCGACGCCCAAGGCGCCGCCGAGGCGAAATTCACCTCCGGCGAAGTGCGTTTCAACAACGTCTCCTTCCGCTATGTCGAGGAGGCTCCGGTGCTGCAGGATCTGAGTTTCGTCGCCGCGGCCGGCAAGGTGACGGCAATCGTCGGCGCTTCGGGCGCCGGCAAGACGACATTGGTGGCGCTGCTGCAGCGCTTCTACGATGTCGAGGCTGGGTCGATCGAGATCGACGGCCAGGACATCTCGAAGGTCACCAAACAGTCGCTGCGCGGTTCCATCGCCTATGTCTCGCAGCAGCCCTATCTGTTCGAAGGCACTATCCGCGACAATATCCGCTACGGCCGGCTGAGCGCCACCGATGCCGAGATCGAACAGGCCGCGGGCCAAGCCGCGGCCGACGACTTCATTCGCCAGCAGCCGCAGGGCTACGACACGCCAGTCGGCGAGAATGGCGTGACGCTGTCCGGCGGCCAGCGCCAGCGCGTCTCGATCGCGCGGGCCATCGTGCGGCAGGCACCGATCCTTTTGCTCGACGAAGCGACATCGGCGCTCGACAACGAGGCCGAGGCTCGCGTCCAGCAGGCGCTGACAAAGGTCATGGAAGGCCGCACCACCATCGTCATCGCGCACCGGCTGTCAACGGTGGTCAATGCCGACCACATCATCGTCATGGAACAGGGACGGCTGGTCGAGGAAGGCACGCACGCCTCGCTGATGGCCGATCCGCACAGCGTCTATGCCCGCTTCCACCGCATCCAGGGCGTCAAGGGTCTGGGGCTTGTCGACGACAGCGCGCCGATCCGGACTTCGGCGCAACGCCTGTCACAAGGCATCGACACGCAGAGCATCGCCGGGAGCACGACATGAGCGCCACGCCCGCAACCGACGGACCGGCAAATGATATGGGCCTGGTGGTGGTAGGCGCCGCCGGCCGCATGGGCCAGACGCTGATCCGCGCCATCCACTCTATATCAGGCGCGCGGGTCATCGGCGCGGTCGAGCGGGCGGATTCGCCGCATCTGGGCAAGGATGCCGGCGAGCTGGCCGGCATCGGCATCATCAACGTGCCGATCAGCGACGATCCGCTGCCGGTGTTCGCCAAGGCCGACGGTGTGCTCGATTTCACCACGCCTGCTTCGACGGTCGAATTCGCCGGCTACGCGGCGCAGGCGCGCATCGTCCATGTCATCGGCACTACCGGCTGTTCGGCCGATGACAATGCCAGGATCGCTGCGGCGGCGCGCCATGCGACGATCGTCAAGTCGGGCAATATGAGCCTCGGCGTCAATCTGCTGGCGGTGCTGGTCGAGCAGGCGGCGCGCGCGCTCGATGCCGACGATTTCGACATCGAGATCCTCGAAATGCACCACAAGCACAAGGTCGACGCGCCTTCGGGCACGGCGCTGCTGCTGGGTGAAGCCGCCGCCGCCGGGCGTGGTATCGAGCTCTCAGGCAACGACGTGCGCGTCCGCGACGGCCACACCGGGGTGCGCAAGACGGGCTCGATCGGCTTTGCCACGTTGCGCGGCGGCTCTGTCGTCGGCGACCACAGCGTGATGCTGGCCGGAACCGGCGAGCGCATCACCCTGTCGCACCACGCCGAGGACCGCGCCATCTTCGCCCGCGGCGCCGTCAAGGCGGCGCTTTGGGCGCGCGGCAAAAAGCCGGGACTGTATTCGATGCGGGACGTGCTCGGCCTCAGCTGAGCCGGCCTGATCCATAAACCTGAAGGAGCAAACATGTCGCGAACCCTCGTGCTCGTGCGCCACGGCCAGAGCGAATGGAATTTGAAGAACCTGTTCACCGGCTGGCGCGACGTCGACCTGACCGAACAGGGCCACGCCGAGGCCAAGGCCGCCGGGCAAAAGCTCAAGGCGCGTGGCCTGAAATTCGACATCGCCTTCACCTCGGCGCTGATCCGGGCGCAAAAGACCTGCCAGCACATCCTCGACGCGGTCGGCCAGGGCGACCTGAAGACCATCCGCGACCAGGCGCTCAACGAGCGCGACTATGGCGACCTCTCCGGCCTCAACAAGGACGACGCCCGCAAGAAATGGGGCGAGGAGCAGGTGCATGTCTGGCGCCGCTCCTACGACGTGCCGCCGCCTGCCGGCGAAAGCCTGAAGGACACCGGCGCCCGCGTCTGGCCCTATTACCTGCACGATTTGCAGCCGCACGTGCTTCGCGGCGGCACCGTGCTGGTCGCCGCGCACGGCAACTCCCTGCGCGCGCTGATCATGGCGCTCGACGGCAAGTCGGGCGAGGAGATCGTCAAGCTGGAACTCGGCACCGGCGTGCCGGTCATCTACCAGCTCAACGCCGATTCCACCGTCGCTTCCAAGGAAGTGCTGGACGACTGAGCCGGCGAACGGAGCAACCGCGAAAAAAGCGCGTTGACACACATCGCTTGCCCGCTTACATGAGCCCGCACCAGCCCAGATGGCGGAATTGGTAGACGCGCACGGTTCAGGTCCGTGTTCCGCAAGGAGTGGAGGTTCGAGTCCTCTTCTGGGCACCAAATTCCCGTTTCGAGCCACTTGACGGTTCAGAAACTTAGAGAAAAAGCCCGGTTCGTCCGGGCTTTTTCTTTTCAGCCCACCTCCCCTTCCGGCCAGTCCCCTCACAAACCGCTTCAAACTCCGCGGCCGCTTCGCTACGCTCAAAACCATGGCTCAATCCACCAACCCGATCTTCGGTGCCCGCCGCGACCAGGCGTTCCCCACGCTGGCCGAGGTGGACATCGACCGCATGCGCCGGTTCGGCGAGGCCAGCACCTATGCGGCCGGCGAGAACATCGTCACGGCAGGCGATGTGGCGCCCGGCCTGATCGTCGTGCTGTCGGGTAGCGTGGACATCACCCAGGACGGCGGGCTCGGCCGGCGCGAGACGATCGTCACGCACGGCCCGGGCAGCTTTGTCGGTGAGCTGGCGCAGCTTTCGGCCCGTCCCTCGCTGGTGAATGCGCAGGCCGCCGAGCCGGTGGAGGCGTTCGTCATCGCCTCGCAGCGGCTGCGCGACCTGATGGTGCAGGAGGCCAATCTCGGCGAGCGCATCATGCGGGCGCTGATCCTGCGCCGCGTCGGGCTTTTGGAGAGCGCCACCAGCGGGCCGATCATCATCGGACCCCAGGACAATGCCGACGTGTTGCGGCTGCAGGGTTTTCTGGCGCGCAGCGGCCAGCCGCACCGCGTGCTCGATTCCGACAGCGATCCCTGCGCCAAAACGCTGGTCGAACGCTTCGAGGTCGATCCGCACCACCTGCCGATCGTGCTCTGTCCAAACGGCAGGCTGCTGATGAACCCCGGCGAAAAGGACCTCGCCCGCTGCGTCGGCCTGTTGCGCCCGATCGATGCCGATACGGTGTATGACGTGGCCATCGTCGGCGCCGGCCCGGCAGGGCTGGCGGCGGCGGTCTATGCGGCATCCGAAGGGCTGTCGACGATCGTGCTCGATTGCCGTGCCTTCGGCGGACAGGCCGGCGCCTCCTCGCGCATCGAGAACTATCTCGGTTTCCCGACCGGCATCACCGGCATGGCGCTGATGGCGCGCGCCTACAACCAGGCGCAGAAATTCGGCGTTGAAATGGTCATCCCGGACGAGGCGAAGCTTTTGAGCGCGGCCACCGACACGTCAGGCGCCCGCTATCTGCTCGATGTCGGTGACGGCGAGACCGTGCGCACGCGCAGCGTGGTGATCGCCAGCGGCGCGCGCTATCGCCGCCTCGACATCGCCAATCTTGCGCGGTTCGAGGGGACGTCCGTGCACTATTGGGCGTCGCCCATAGAAGGGCGGCTTTGCGCCGGCCAGGAAGTGGCGCTGGTCGGCGCCGGCAATTCGGCGGGCCAAGCGGCGGTTTACCTCGCCAGCCATGCGCGGAAAGTGGCGCTGCTGGCGCGTGGTGGCAGCCTCGAAGCCTCGATGTCGCGCTATCTGGTCGAGCGCATCAGGGCGCAGCCGAATATCGAAGTGCTGACCGGGACCGAAATCGAGGCGCTGGAGGGCGAAGAGGGCAATCTTGCCATGGTGCGCTGGCGCAACCGCGCCAGCGGCGCGGAAACGACGCGCCCGATCCGCCATCTCTTTCTCTTCATCGGCGCCGATCCGAACACCGATTGGCTGGCCAACTGCGATGTCGCGCTGGACGCAAGGGGTTTCGTGCGCACCGGATCGGACATAGGATCGGCGCAGATGGAGACGAGCCGCAGCGGCGTGTTCGCCATAGGCGATGTCCGCGCCGGTTCGGTCAAACGGGTCGCGGCGGCTGTCGGCGAAGGCGCCCAGGTGGTCGCGGCTCTGCATGCCTACCTCGCGCGCGGCAACGCCGACACATTTCGAATGGCCGGGAGACCATGATGGATGAATGCAGACATACGCGCGACATCAGGAAGGTCACGCCGAGCGCGCTCGGCTGCGAGGAATGCCTGAAGAGCGGGTCGAAATGGGTGCATCTGCGGCTGTGCCGTACCTGCGGCCATGTCGGCTGCTGCGACGACTCGCCCAACCGCCACGCCACCAAGCATTTCCACGCCACCAAGCATCCGATCATCGAGGGCTACGATCCACCCGAAGGCTGGGCATGGTGCTATGTCGACGAGGTGTTTGTCGACCTCGGCGACGATGTGACCCCGCAGAACGGTCCGATCCCGCGCTTTGTTTGAGCGCCCTGGAGACGCCGAAGAAGAGCCCGGTTCGCCCGGGCTTTTCTTTGTCCAGCATTACGCGCTCGATGCCCGACTGTCCGCAAACTGACAGCTTACCCGTTCCAGTGTCCTGCCAGCTCACGATCATCCGAGCCCGACAAAGCTTTGACATGATCGCGGCTAGTTTAGAAACATTCAAAACTGGAAGGCTCGCATGCACCCCACCTATACAAGCGCACAAAAAGCCATTCACTGGGCGGTGTTTCTGCTGGTCATCGGCCTTTATGGCTTGACCTATGTGGAAGAACTTTTTCCGCGCGGCGATCCCGGCCGCGCGCTCGTCTGGTGGTTCCATATTTCGTTCGGGCTGCTGTTGGTTGCGCTGGTAGTCATCCGCGTCGGCCTGCGCCTGATACTGGGAACGCCAGGGCTGCAGACGGAAATGTCGGAGCTTGAACGATGGGCGGCCAAGATCGCGCATCTGCTGCTCTATGCGCTGCTGGTGACCATTCCGGCTCTCGGCATCCTGCTGACTTGGTATAGGGGCGACGCCTTGAGCTTCTTCGGCCTCTTCACCATCCCGGCCCCGGTATCGCCCGACCGCGACACGGCCCGGTTCATCAGGGAACTGCACAGCCTGTGCGCCAATTCGATCCTCATCCTCGCCGGAGTGCACGCGGCCGCGGCGCTATGGCATCATTTCATCCGCAAGGACGACGTGCTCAAGCGAATGCTGCCGGAAAGCACGCTCTCCTGGAGCAAGTCCGGGAAAGTGTGAAGTGGTTTCCCAGGAAAAGCGCATAGCGCCTTCCCTCGTTGATCGGGAGGGCCTTTCCTTCGACCTTCTTTTTCTTCAGAAGGCGCTCTCCCCGAGAGGGCTAACGCCGACCGATAGCGCCTACCGCACGGAGCCGGTGACGGTCGGGTCGATCATGCTGGGAACCGACTTGCGTTCGTTTCCGGCAAGCGCCGCTATGATCAGCAGGCTGGCAACCACCGGGACAAACAGGATGGCAACGCGAGCCTGCACGTAAAATATGGCGCGCCATTCATTGCGCTTGTCGGGGCTGTTGCTCATCATACTCACTTTGTCGGCCCCCCGGGCCGTGACATAGAAGCTAACGGTTAAACAACTCCTTCCGACTTCGTTAACCCGGCGGATTTGAGGCGAAATTCCCACGCGATCCCCAAGATGGCGATCCAGGCTTCAGTTGAGCCCGATGCGGCTGGCGCCCTGCCGGAACAGCGCTACGGCATCCGGTTCGAAGCGGAAGGTGCCGATGAAATCGTCGGCGCAATAGTCCGGCCTTGTCTTGCGGATGGCGGCGGCGAAGCCGCGCGCCTCGTCGAGCCGTCCGGCCAGCGCCAGGCAGTGCGCGGCGATCGCCAGTATGATGGCGTGGGCGTTGGGCCGCGCCGCCGCCTTCAGCGCCCATTCGGCCGCCTCCTCAAACTGGCCGAGCCGGACATGCGCCATGGCGCGTGCGCCCAGCATGCCGAACAGCAGCGGGTCGAACGGGCTGAGATGGCGCGAGTGATCGGAAGAGCCTATCGCCGCTCGCGGGTCGCCCGACTGCGAATGCACGAAGGACAAAGCGTAGTGGCCGAGCGCGAAGTTGGGGCTGAGATCGACCGCCCGCTCGAGTTCGAGCAGCGAGCCGTCCTGCTCCCCGCGCAGCCACAGCGCCCGGCCCATCGCCCAATGCGCGGCCGGATTGTGGTCGTCGACCAGCAGGCTGTGTCCGGCGCTCTCGAACGCCAGCGCGCATTCGCGGTCGCGGTCGCCCCAGCGCTGGAAGGCGTTCTGCCAGTGGGTGAAGGACAGGCCGGCATAGGCGCGGGCGAAGGTCGGGTCGAGCTGCAAGGCCTGCGCAAAAAAATGCCGCGCCTGCTCGTTTTCGGCCTGGGTGAAGCGGTACATGTGCCAGAGGCCGCGATGGTAGGCCTCCCAGGCGTTGAGCGAGCTGGGCGCCTTCAGCATGGCGCGGTTGCGCTCGACCGTTTCGATCTCGGCCGAGATCGAGGAGACGATGCTGTTGCCGATGTCGTCGAGCACGGAAAAGATGTCATCGGGCCTGCGCTCGAAGGTCTCGGCCCAGACGATCCTGGCGCTGCGCACCTCGATCAGCTCGACGCTGACGATGAGGCGGCCGGACGGGCTGCGCACCGTGCCGGTGGCGACATAGTCGACATTCAGCCGGCGGCCGGCATCCTCGGGCGCGATGTTCTGCTCTGCCAGCGCAAACACCGATCCGCGCGCGATGACGAAGAAATCCCTGAGCTTGGCCAGGCGGGTGATGATGTCGTGGGTGAAACCGTCGGCCAATCCGCCGCGCGTGCCGCCGCTCTCCTCGACAAACGGCATCACCGCCAGCGAAGCGTGGCTGGGCTCGACCGGGCCGGGTGCGGTGGGCATGGTGGCCACCAGTGGCGATAGCGTGGACAGGCAGGCCGTTCGAAGCGAGGTGCCCGACTGTCGGTCGCGGATCGCCCGCCAGGCCGCGCGAAGCGGTGCGAAATCGAGCTCCTCCGACCGAAACAATCGTTCCGCCGCGGCCAGATGCTCTTCGGCCGCGCCGACCTCGCCGCGCCCGGCCAGATTGGACAGCAACGCCAGATGTCCGCACGTGTCGAACGGCGCCAGTTCCACCCATGTGTCGAGATGGGCGATCGCCTCGTCACTATAAGCCGGCAGGCTCGCGACAAGGCGTTCCAGCACGGCGGCATGGCAAGCGCTGAAGCGGCGGCGCTGCGCGATCAGCCAGCTGTTGAAATGCGGGCTGCGCTCGAGCTCCAGCCCGTCGAGGAAATCGCCGGCAAACAGTCCGGCCAGCACGCGCAAGCGCTCGACGTCAAGCGTGCCGATCCCTTGCGCGGCGGCGCGGCTGACCTCCAGCACATCGACCAGGCAATCGTCGAGATCGAGTGCGACCGTATCGCCTTGGGTGGAGACCCGGCGCCGGGCCGGCATGTCAAGCGCGCCGCGCAGCTTGCTCAGGCACCAGCGCAGTTCGCCCCTTGGGTCGTTCGGCACATCCCACAACAACTCGCACAGGCGACTGCGGCTGACCGGATGCGGCGCCAGCGCCAGATAGGCGAGCAGCGCGCGCAGCTTGCGTGACGCAGGCAGGGCAACCGGAGCGCCGTCGCGGGAGATCATCAGCGGTCCGAGCAGGCGCACGGAAAGGACCGGCATGTCGCCGTCCGGCCTCGATCGAGTGGATTCCACGTGCGTTTCCACGCCTGCTCCCACGCTGGCCTGTCGGCCTCTCCTGTATCACCAAACACGACACGGCGCATCCGGCAGCGGATCTCAGCGCCGGATACGGCCATTGCCGCTGTGCGGCATGTCAGTCCTAGCGCGGCAAGGTCACCAAACCTCGCCGCCCAACCCGCCGGTTTGTAACCGGCCCGTGAAGACAAAACGCGATGACAATCAAGGAGACCAAGATGTTGCAGCAGCAGAAGATCAGAACCACGGCCGGGCGCGGCCGCCTGTTCGACAGCATTCTCGACACCGTCGGCGACACGCCGGTGGTTCGCATCAACAATCTCGGACCGTCCCACGCGACGATCTACGTCAAGGCCGAGTATTTCAATCCCGGCGCCTCGGTGAAGGACCGGCTGGCGCTCAACATCATCGAGGAGGGCGAGCGCAGCGGGGCGCTGAAGCCGGGCCAGACGGTGGTCGAGGCGACCAGCGGCAACACCGGCATTGGCCTCGCCATGGTCTGCGCGCAAAAGGGCTATCCGCTGGTCGTCACGATGGCCGACAGTTTTTCGGTCGAGCGCCGCAAGCTGATGCGCATGCTGGGCGCCAAGGTGGTGCTGACGCCGCGCGCCGAAAAAGGTTTCGGCATGTACAAGAAGGCGGTGGAACTGGCCGAGGCCAATGGCTGGTTCCTTGCCCGCCAATTCGAGACGGCCGCCAACGCCGCCATCCACGAGGCAACGACGGCGCGCGAGATCGTCAATGATTTCGCCGGTTCGCGGCTTGATTGCTTCGTCACCGGCTATGGCACCGGCGGCACGGTGGTGGGCGTGGCGCGCGTGCTGCGCCGCGAGCGGCCGGAAACCCGCATCGTGCTCTCCGAGCCGGCCAACGCGCAGCTCATCGGCAGCGGCAAGGTCCAGCAGCGCGGCGTCGATGGTGCTCCCGCCGCCAGCCATCCAGCCTTCGAGCCGCACCCGATCCAGGGCTGGACGCCGGATTTCATCCCCAACGTGCTGCAGGAGGCGATCGACACCAGCCTCTATGACGAGGTGATGCCGATCGCCGGGCCCGAGGGCATCAAATGGGCGAGGGAATTGGCGCGCAAAGAGGGCATCTTCACCGGCATTTCCGGCGGCGCGACCTTCGCCGTGGCACGGCAGGTCGCGGAGGAGGCGCCGGCCGGTGCGGTGATCCTGTGCATGCTGCCCGACACCGGCGAACGCTACATGTCGACACCGCTGTTCGACGGCATCGAGGCCGAGATGGATGCCGACGAGACCGCCCTGTCGCGCTCGACGCCCGGCTGCCAGTTCCCGGCGGCTTGACGGGAGATCTGGTATGGACGCCGTGCAAGAAAACCTCGGCCTTTTGGCCGAGGAAACGCTCGATCCCCTGGACTGGGCCGATGTGCAGGCCCTGTCGCACCGGGTCATCGACGATGCGGTCGATTACCTCCGCGATGTGCGCGACCGCCCGGTCTGGCGGGAGATGCCGGCCGATGTGAGAGGGGCCTTCTCGGCGCCGCTGCCGCGCTCGCCGGCGCCGCTGGATGCGGTCTATTCTGAGGTGTCCCGCACGGTGATGTCCTATCCAATGGGCAACATCCATCCGCGCTTCTGGTCCTGGTATATGGGGTCGAGCAATTTCACCGGTGCGCTCGGCGATTTCCTTGCGGCAATCCAGGGCTCGAACCTCGGCGGCGGCAACCACGCCGCCGGGCTGATGGACAGCCAGGTGGTGAACTGGTGCAAGGAGATGCTGGGCTTTCCCGCTTCTGCCGGCGGCACGCTGGTCAGCGGCGGCTCGATGGCCAACATCATCGGGCTGACCGTGGCGCGCAACGTCAAGGCCGGCATCGACGTGCGCGAGCATGGTGTCGCCGCCATCGAAGAGCCGCTGCGCTTCTACGGCTCGGAGCAGATCCACTCGTGCCACCGCAAGGCGATGGAGGCACTTGGCCTCGGCAACCGGGCACTGCGCCGCATCCCGACCGATGCCGGGCTGCGCATCGATATCGCCGCCTTGCGGGCAGCGATCACAGACGACCGCGCGGCAGGGTTCAAGCCGGCCTGCGTCATCGGTACGGCGGGCACCGTCAACACCGGGGCGATCGACGATTTGCAGGCGCTTGCGAAGCTGTCACATGAGGAAGGCCTCTGGTTCCATGTCGACGGCTGCATCGGCGCGCTGATCGCCATTGCGCCTGAGAATGCCCATCGCGTCGCCGGCATCGAACGGGCGGATTCGGTCGCGCTCGATCCCCACAAATGGCTGCACGCGCCGTTCGAAGTCGGCTGCGCCCTGGTCAGGGATGCCGCCGCGCATCGCGGGACCTTCGCGGTGACGCCGGAATATCTGGAATCGACGCCGCGCGGCCTCGCTTCCGGCGAATGGCTGCACGACTACGGCCTGCAGACGTCGCGCGGTTTTCGCGCGCTGAAGGTGTGGATGGCGCTGAAGGAGCACGGTGTCGAGAAATTCGGCCGCCTGATCGACCAGAACATTGCCCAGGCCGTCTATCTTGCCGGCTTGATCGAGGCCGCGCCGCGGCTGCAGCTGGCGGCATCGCCGACCGTCAACATCGTCTGCTTCCGCTATCAGCCCGGTCTGACAGGCGAGGCTCTGAAGGCGCTCAACACGGAGATCATGCTGCGGCTGCAGGAAAAGGGCATTGCGGCCCTTTCGGACACCACGGTGCATGGCGAGCACTGGTTGCGCGTGGCGATCACCAATCATCGCACACGGCGCGAGGATCTCGACCTGCTGGTGCGTGAAACGGTGCGGCTGGGGCATGAGATCGCGACGCAGGGTTCCACACCTTCCTAGTTGCGGGCAGGCATGCGATTCTGCCGCGGTGATTCGGGAGATCCAGGCCGTGACGCTGTTTCGTATGGTTGCACTGGCGGCGCTGGTCTTCACCGCCTCGGCGCAGGCCGCCGACATGGCCTTCTTCGTCAAGAACCTGCGCAAGGAAGCAGTCGCGGTCGAGCTGTTCAGCCGCGACCGCGAGACGGTCTGGCCGGGCAACGACAAGGTGTTCCTGATCGCCCCAGGGTCGCAGAAATCCGTGCCGTTCTCCTGCAATCAGGGCGAACATATCTGCTATGGCGCCTGGGCCGACGGCAATGACAGCCTCTCGGCCGGCGTCGGGCCGGACAATGACCAGCCTTGCGACACCTGCTGCTTCATCTGCGTCGAACACTCGACAGAGACGATCGATCTGGTGCCGTAGAGCGCGGAAGTTTTCGTTGGACCCAAATTAAGTCAGGGATCGGCTCGTCCGGTCCACTTCCGCGATTCAGCGCTGCGTGCGATGGTCGCCACGCGGCCGGGTGGGCCGCTTATTCAGGGGGTTACTCATGTTTCATGCCTATGCGCGCCGCGTGCTGGCCGCGCTGTCTCTCCTCATGCTGCTCGTGCCGGCGGCGCGTGCCGACGATGTCACCTTTGCCATCAAGAACGGCCACCCCAACGCCATGCGCGTCGAACTCTACAGCCAGGACCGCGACTATGTCTGGCCGGGCGATGACAAGGACTTCTACCTCGACGACGGCGAGACCAAGCAGCTGCCGATATCCTGCAACGCCGGGGAATCGATCTGTTACGGCGCCTGGGTCGATGGTGACGAGGGCACCTATTGGGGCGTCGGCCCCGGCAACAAGGAAAAATGCGAGGATTGCTGCTACACCTGCAGCGGCGGCGAGACCGAGGAGATCGAACTGGTCCCCTGACCGGTTTGCCAGCTTGACGGTCTTCGGGCTGGAGCCATAGCCTGTGCAAATACGCAGCGCGCGCCGCCTCGAACTGTTCAGACGCGACGTGCTTCAGGCAAAAGGAGCTCAGCTATGGCCGGCATGGTCGAAAGCGACAAGATCGACGTCGGGTTTTCCGGCAAGCGCTGCATCCATTCGCGCAACTGCGTGCTCGGCGATCCGCACGTCTTCGTGCCCAACGCGCCGGGTCAATGGATCCATCCCGAGGCGGCCAGCGTCGAGAAGATCGTCGCCATCGCCGAAAGCTGCCCGTCGGGCGCCATCACCTATGTCAGGAAGGATGGCGGGCCGCAGGAGCAAGCACCAGTGGTCAACACGGTGCGGCTGCGGGAAAACGGCCCGCTGGCAGTACACGCCGAGATCGTTCTCGACGGCGAGACTTCTTATCGTGCCACGCTCTGCCGCTGCGGCGCTTCGGAAAACAAGCCGTTCTGCGACGGCAGCCACAACAAATCCGGTTTTGCCGCCACCGGCGAGCCGCAGCTGAAGGACACGCCGGCGCTCGAAGCGAGAAACGGTCCGCTGAAAGTGACGCCGACCACCAATGGCCCGCTCAAGTTTGAGGGCAATCTCGAGATCGTCACCGGAACCGGCCATACGGTCGACCGTACACAACGCGCCTTCCTCTGCCGCTGCGGCCATTCCGCCAACAAGCCGTTCTGCGATGGCACGCACAAGAAAGTGGGGTTTGTCGGGTAGGTTGGCGCTTCGGCCAACGCTGCCAATCTCCGCCTTGGCCCAGCGCTAGCAGCTTTATCGACCGGCCCGCATCGGCTAAAGGCAGGGGCAGACAGACTCCCCAGCCGGACCGCCGCCAAAAATGACAGCCAAGACCAAGCCAAAACCGTTGTTCCTCGGGATCGACACCGGCGGCACCTATACCGATGCCGTGTTGTGGTCTGAAACGGAAGGCCCGCAAGAAGGGCCGAACAAGGGCAAGGTGCTGGCCAAGGCCAAGGCGCTGACCACCAGGCATGATCTTGCCGTCGGCATTTCCGGCGCCGTCGACGCGGTGCTGCAGAAAGCCGGAACCGATCCGGCTGATATCAAGCTGGTGTCGATGTCGACGACGCTTGCCACCAACGCGCTCGTCGAGGGCCAGGGCGGCCGCGTCGCGCTGGTGATGATCGGCTTTTCCGAGGGCGACCTCGCCCGCGACGGGCTGAAGGCCGCGCTCGGCACCGATCCGGTGGTTTTTTGTCCGGGCGGCCACGACGTGCATGGCAATGCCGCCAAGCTCGATCTGTCCGGACTGGAAGCGGCGCTGCCGGAACTCGGCGCCTCGGTGTCCGGCTTTGCCGTCTGCGCCTACTTCGCCACCCGCAATCCGGCGCATGAGATCGCCGCCCGCGAGTTGATCCGCGACAAGTCCGGCCTGCCGGTCACATCGAGCCACGAGCTGTCGGCCAAGCTCGGCGGCCCGCGCCGGGCGCTGACCACTTTGCTCAACGCCAGGCTGATCTCGATGATCGACCGGCTGGTGGCGGCGACCGAAGGCTTTCTCGAGGCGCGCAACATCGCAGCACCGCTGATGGTGGTGCGCGGCGATGGCGCGCTGGTTTCAGCCGCTTTTGCCCGCCAGCGACCGATCGAGACCATCCTGTCCGGCCCGGCCGCCAGCCTGGTCGGCGCCCGCCACATGACCGGGCTCGACAATGCTGTGGTGTCCGACATCGGCGGCACCACCACCGACGTCGCCGTGCTCGACGGCGGCCGTCCCAGGCTAGATCCGGAAGGCGCCACCGTCGGCGGCTTCCGCACCATGGTCGAGGCCGTCGCCATGCGCACCTTCGGCCTCGGCGGCGATTCCGAAGTGGCGCTGGAGGATGGCGCGCTCAACCCAAAGATCCTGCTCGGGCCGCGCCGCCTGGTGCCGTTGGCGCTGGCCGGCATGGCGCATGGCGTAGCGGTGATCTCAGAGCTGGAGCGCCAGTTGCGGGCACCCAATCCCGGCCGCATGGACGGCCGTTTCGCGGTGCGCACCGGCGTGCCCGACCGGCTCGCCGCCGGCCTGACCGGCGCCGAAGCCAGGCTCTACGAGGCCATCGGTGCCGTGCCGCTCGCCGTCGACAGGCTTTTGACCTCGAACGCGCAGAACGCGACGCTGAACCGGCTGGTGTCGCGCGGGCTGGTGCATGTCGCCGGCTTCACCCCGTCGGACGCCGCCCACGTGCTGGGCAAGCAGGCGAACTGGGATCCCATCGCCGCGCGCCTCGGCGCCGAACTGTTCGCCCGCAAGCGTGACGGCCGTGGCCAGAACATCGCCGCTTCGCCGGAAGCGATCTCGGAACGGGTGCTGGTGACGCTGACGCGCTGGTCGGCCGAATATATCCTCGAGACCGCCTTTGCCGAGGATGGGCTCGACGGCGCCGCGACGGTGGCGCACGCCCTGGTGCAGCGCGCAGTCGACGCGCATCCCGGCATCGCCCGCCTGAGCGTTGCGCTCGACCGCCCGGTCATCGGCCTCGGCGCCTCGGCGCCGCTGCACTATGCCGGCTTGGCCGAGCTGATCGGCAATGACTGCGTGGTGCCCAGGGATACCGATGTCGCCAACGCGCTCGGCGCCGTCGTCGGCCAGGTCAGGGTTTCGGCCGAGGCGCGGGTCAGCCAGCCCATAGAAGGGCTGTTTCGTCTCGCCTCGGGCGAGACCGTACGCGATTTCCTCGACGAGGCAGCGGCGATCGCGGCGGCCGAGGCCGATGTCCGCGCCATCGTCGCGGAGCGCGCCAGGCATGCCGGCACCGACAGCGCCGAGATCGACGTCGCCACCGGATTCCGGGTCTCGACCGTCGAGGCCCAGCGCATGTTCATCGAGGCGCATGTCGTGGCCGTGGCCTCGGGAAGGCCGCGCATTGCGGTTTGAGCGACGCGGCGAAATACGCCACCTTCACCCTAAGCTGAATTGACCCGGCAAACCTGACATGCCAAAGGCCCGCAAAGCCTTTCATCTGGAGTAGCCTGATGACCCACCGCATCGAGATCGCCGGATTGCGGATTGCCCGCGAGCTGCATGAGTTCGTGGCCAGGGAAGCGCTGCCGGGCACGGGGATCGAAGCGGACGCCTTCTGGAACGGTTTTTCGGCCATCGTCCATGATCTGGCGCCGAAGAACCGGGCGCTGCTGGCAAAGCGTGACGCCATCCAGGAACAGATAGACGGCTGGTATCGCGATCACGGCGCGCCGGTCGACATGGAGGCCTACAAGGGCTTCCTGAAAGAGATCGGCTACCTCGTTCCCGAAGGCCCGGCCTTCAGCGTGTCGACCGACAATGTCGACCCGGAAATTGCTGATGTTGCCGGACCGCAGCTGGTCGTGCCGGTGATGAATGCGCGCTATGCGCTCAACGCTGCCAATGCGCGCTGGGGTTCGCTCTACGATGCGCTCTACGGCACCGATGCCATCCCCGAAACGGATGGCGCCGAAAAGGGCAAAGCCTTCAATCCGGCACGCGGCGCCAAGGTCGTCGCCTGGACGAAGACCTTTCTCGACGAGGCTGCCCCGCTCACGTCCGGCAAATGGGCCGGCGTCAATGGCCTGTCGCTGGCGCAGGGTGCCTTGCGGCTGAGCGCCGGCGCCGGCTCGACGACGCTGGCCGACCCCAGGCAATTCGTCGGCTATCGCGGCGATGCCGCCAATCCCGATGCCGTGCTGCTTGTGCGCAACGGCCTGCACATCGAGATCGTGATCGACCGCAACAACCAGATCGGCCGCACCGATCCGGCGGGCATCGCCGATGTCATCCTGGAATCGGCGCTGACCACCATCCAGGACTGCGAGGATTCGGTCGCGGCGGTGGATGCGCCAGACAAGGTCGTCGTCTACCGCAACTGGCTCGGCCTGATGAAGGGTGACCTGGCGGAAGAGATCACCAAGGGCGGCAAGAGTTTTGTCCGCAAGCTCAATCCCGACCGCGCCTACACCGCGCCCGCCGGTGGCACGCTGACCGTGCCCGGCCGCTCGCTGATGCTGGTCAGGAATGTCGGCCACCTGATGACCAGCCCGGCGATCCTCGACCGCGACGGCAATGAGGTTCCGGAAGGCATCATGGATGCGGCGATGACGGCGCTGATCGCGCTGCACGATGTCGGGCCGAACGGCCGCCGCGCCAATTCCCGAGCCGGCTCGATGTATGTCGTGAAACCCAAGATGCATGGGCCGGAGGAAGTCGCTTTCGCCGTCGAGATCTTCGACCGCGTCGAAGCGCTGCTCGGCATGGCGAAAAATACCATCAAGATGGGCATCATGGACGAGGAGCGGCGCACCACCGTCAACCTCAAGGAGGCAATCCGCGCCGCAAAGGAGCGCGTCGTGTTCATCAACACCGGCTTTCTCGACCGCACCGGCGACGAGATCCACACCTCGATGGAAGCCGGCCCGATGATCCGCAAGGGCAATATGAAGCAGGCCGCCTGGATTTCCGCCTACGAGGCGTGGAATGTCGACATCGGGCTGGAATGCGGCTTGGCCGGCCACGCCCAGATCGGCAAGGGCATGTGGGCGATGCCGGATCTGATGGCTGCGATGCTGGTCGAGAAGATCGCCCACCCCAAGGCCGGCGCCAACACTGCCTGGGTGCCGTCGCCGACGGCGGCGACGCTGCATGCCACGCACTATCACAAGGTCGATGTTCACGCCGTGCAGGCGGCGCTGAAGAACCGGCCCAAGGCCAGGCTCGACGACATCCTGTCGGTGCCCGTCGCGGTGCGGCCGAACTGGTCGCCGGATGATATCCAGAAGGAACTCGACAACAACGCGCAGGGCATTCTTGGCTATGTCGTGCGCTGGATCGACCAGGGCGTCGGCTGCTCGAAAGTGCCTGACATCAACGATGTCGGCCTGATGGAAGACCGCGCCACGCTGCGCATCTCCTCGCAACACATCGCCAACTGGCTGCACCACGGCGTGTGCAGCGAGGACCAGGTGATGGCGACGATGAAGCGCATGGCTGACATCGTCGACCGCCAGAACGAGGGCGACCCGCTCTACGAGCCGATGGCGGCCGACTTTGACAAGTCGATAGCCTTCCTCGCCGCCTGCGACCTGGTATTCAAGGGCCGCGTCCAGCCCAACGGCTACACCGAGCCGGTGTTGCACGCGCGGCGGCTGGAACTGAAGGCGCAGCAGGGCTGAAGAGGCCAGTCCCTGCCGTGAATGGGGCGGCAGGTCTTCGGCCTGACTTCCTCCGGAGGTGAGGCGTCAGGAAGCTGTATGGTCCAGGAGCCGGATGGTGGGATCGCGACGGTGTTCGGAGTTGACCCTATCGACGCCTTCCACCGTAATCGCGATCGTCCCGTTTTCCACTCTTGCTATCCAGCCCTTCGCTTTTAGATACCAGAGATGAAACTCGAGATGCTCTCGCGGACAGTCTGACAGGCGTTCGAGCTCCACATCCCCGATCCCGGGATTGCTGACGTCGTGCCGGCGCTTCGCGTAAAGCAGCGACAGCAGCCTGGCCTGGATCACGACATCCCGCTCGATGCCTTTGCTGTTGCTGGCTTCCTCGGTCAATTCGCGGCGAAGGCCGGCATGGTCCCTATACGCGATGTCGTATTGAGCGCGTTTGACCGGATCCTTGAGCGTGTTGTGGGCCTCCACGATTTCACTGAAGCGGGCTTCATCGCCGGTTTCGCGATTGTCGGGATGATAGCGCATCGCAAAATAGCGAAATATGCGCTCCAGCGTTTCCGAGTTGGCGTTCGGGCTGACTTCCAAAGCTTCGTAGTAGTCAACGAACATAGCGGGCTCCCCGACCGCAATCATATTCACATTATCTAAATAAGGAATTCCCAATGCGGAGACCAAGACTTTGGTCCGATGCGATGACGTCCACGCCCCCGAAGACGGAGAAACGGCCGGCGCCCGGTCGGTGGGGGCCGTTGGGTGGTGAGGACGTCGACCAAGCGGACAATCAGGTCCGCCGCAGTGCGGAGATGGCCGATTCGTCGGATGACGGTTATGGCGTGATTGCGGAAGGTGGCGTGGCAAGGTCGGCTTGTCGGGCGGCGAGTGACCTACGCCGCCTGCGCCACCCGCTCCGAGCTCATGCGGTAGGAAATCGCTTCGGCCAGATGGATGCGGCCGACGGTTTCGCTGGCGTCGAGATCGGCGAGTGTCCGCGCCACCTTCAGCACCCGGTGATAGGCTCGCGCCGAAAAGGCGAGCTTTTCGCTGGCGTCCTTGAGCAGCGACAGGCCGGCGGCGTCCGGCATGGCGATCTCCTCGATGACCGAGGGCGCGCAATGCGCGTTGGTGGTGGCGCGGGTGGCGCCGAGCCGCTCGAAGCGCTCGCGCTGGATGGTGCGGGCGCGTGCCACGCGCATCGCCACATCGGCACTTTTCTCCGCCCGGTCGGGCCGGATCAGGTCGCTGGCCGAGACCGCCGGCACTTCGATCCTGAGATCGATGCGGTCGAGCAGCGGGCCCGAAATGCGCGCCTGATAGTCGGTGCGGCAGCGCTCGCCGCGCAGGCAGCGATAACCAGGCTCGCCGGCCATGCCGCAGCGGCACGGGTTCATCGCCGCCACCAGCTGGATACGCGCTGGATAGGTGACGCGATGGTTGGCCCGCGCGATCATGCAGTCGCCGGTCTCCAGCGGCTGGCGCAGCGCATCGAGCGTCTGCGGCGTGAACTCCGGTATTATGGAGCAAACTCACCAAATATGATGTTTACGCCATTGTAAACGAGGTATATATCACCGTGCATGGTGAACATTTACGACTACGATAGACCGAACACCGTAGCCGGCCTTGTCGGCAAGCACGCCGAGCTTGTGGCCTTGCGTGAGAAGTACCGCGCCGAGATCAAAAAACTGACGGTCGATATAGACCATCTGGACGCGGCTATCAGGCTCTTTGATCCGAACGCCGACACGTCTCCCCTGAAAGAGTACGTCACCAAGCACCGGGCCGTGAAAGGCACTGTGAAGCGTTTCGTCCTCAACACCATGCGGGAAGCCACCGCGCCCCTTACGTCGCGCCAGATTACCGAGCTATGGGTTTCAGACCGTGGGCTAGCCGCCGATGAGGCGACCGTCACCACGATAAGGAAACGCATCGGCGCTTGCATAAAGGTCTGTGTGATCCAAGGGCTGATTGAGGAATGCGGCTGGACTGACGATCACGACGCATTCGGCCCTTACAAGCTGTGGAAATTGAAAAGGGGCGACCGGTAGGCCGCCCCTTGTATTGCTTCGCTTAGGCCGCCATCGATCCCGGCAAGGGGAAGTCAGCGGGGAGTTCTGTTGCCGGCTTGATTTCGGGGAACCTACGCCCCGCCATCACGTCAGCAATCCGGCCAAAGTTGAGGCCGGGGTAATAGCCCGAAATCCACGAGTACGGGATTCCCAAGTGGCGGGCCAACTTAATCACCGGAACCATGTCCGGTGTGACCTTGCGGTCGTTCATTTCCTTTTCTCCTCTGAAAAGGATGCGACCGAATACCGGTTGACGCCGATTCTCAGATGAATCATTGTCATTTTGTGCTGCGCCGATTTTCGGTCGCATGTTTCTGCCCCGGAATTATTTCCGTGACAGTCGAGTGGAACCGGAGCATTTGCGCCCCGGCTCCTACCGCCCAGCGGCGGCTGCTGAAACTGACCAGGTGGATCAGACCTCGTCAGATCAGGAAGCAGTCAGGCTATATGGGTTCCATACCGATTACCCTTGCTCGATGCGCCGTGGATACGAATCTCCACGGCGCATCCTGCGGGCAGTCTGGTCATAATGCAATACCCGGTTTGGACATATTCGGACTTTTGACTTTTCTAGCCTCCTCATATATGAAGGCTGCGAGATCCAGAGCCGGAGGCTACAATGTCAGACCAAAGCGAGGCCACGAGTGCCGAAGCCAAGAGTGGCCAGAAGCGCAGGGCGGGGCGCAGCCCATCCTACCCCGTTCTCAGCGTTCAGAAGGCAGTGGAGAAGGCCAGAGCCCTTTATGAACGGGAGGGGGACTACGCGGCACCGGTAGAATCAGTCGCCGCCGCGTGGGGCTACAGCGCGAAAAGCAGTGGAGGGCGGCAAACACTCGCAACGCTTGGGTATTATGGCCTAATCGAAGTTCAAGGCGACGGCGATGCTCGGAAGATTAAGGTATCGGAAATTGCGCGTCGGATTCTGCTCGACCAGCGTGAAGATGAGACGGAAAAAAAGGTTCTCTTACGGAGGGTTGCCTTAAACCCTAAAGTTCACAAGGCGATCTATAACAAGTACCCAGTCGGGCTAGCGTCTGACAACTCCGTCGTGCATTTTTTGGTTTTTGACTTTCTGTTCAACAAGGAAGCTGCCCACGAGGTGCTAGCCGAATTCAAGGAAACAGCCGGGTATATCGGACTGTACGAGCCTGATAAAACCGTGGACAAAAACGTCTCCGAGATTCATAATGCCGGCGCGGAAAAACCGCCGCTCGACATCAAGGTCGGCGATAAGGTCCAGTGGTCCAGTCAAGGCGTAGACCAGTTTCCGAACGGCGCGACCGTCCTAGGTTTTTCGGATGACAATCTGTGGGCCTTTACCGATCAAGGGATGTCGGGGATCCCAGTGAAAGAGATGAAAATTATGGAAGCTTCCCCCGCACAGACGCCGCCGGCCATGCCGCAACACCTTGCGGACATCGTGGCGCGCTCCGGCCAAAACACCTTGGCGATTGAAGTTAAGAAGGGGTCACGAAAGGCAGTCTTCCCCGTCGATGAAGGGGACGTAACGCTGATCTTTCCGGAGAACATGTCCGCTGACGGACTTGCCGAGCTTGGTCAGTACCTCAATATCTTTTTGAAGAAAGAGCAAAAGAAGGCGGCTCCCTGAGGCCCGCCTTCTTTTATTTTGCCCGGCGCTGCCAGTAACCGCACCACTGGTCCGACTTCGGCGCAACGCCTACCGCGCTGACAACCATCGCGTACTGAGTGCCGTTGGCTTCGCGGCGATTATCTTCGCGCCATGCCATCTCGGCGGCATAGGAGCCGAGATAGTCGCCAGCGATGCGATGGTGAATACCGATCTCGGCGCGGCGGATGCGCGAAAAAAATGATTCCGCGTCGTTCGTGCAAGCGCCATCCTTCGAATACGCTTCCTGATGGTTGATACGCTTTATCGGGAAATAGGCGGCCAACTTATCCCAATGCGAAGCTTCGTCGGCGTGAACCGTTGAACCGTGCTTCACGGCGGCAGCGACGAAGGCAACGCCATCTGCCTCCGTGCGAGCGACGTGGGTAATCGTGCGGCCATCGGCTTCGCGGGCAACGATAACCGACTGGCGCTTGCCGGATTGATTGGCAGTCAAGCGGCGATCCTTGCGGTCGTTCTTGTTGTTCGCCGGCTTCACATACCCGCCAAAGTAAGCGCCATCAACGGCTACGCTGCCCGATAGAGCGCCTTCGTCACGGGCCAGCTTTATGGCCTCACGGACCTTGTGCAGCATCACGAAGGCCGTCTTGTAATCAACTGAGAGGTCGCGGGAGAGTTGAAGGGCGCTATAGCCCTTGGCGCCGTTTATGAAGACGGCAATGGCGGCGAGAATGTCGCGCACCGCCAACTTGCGGCTGGCGAAGATCGTGCCTGACGTGATGCTGAATTGCTTCGAGCAAGCCTTGCACTTGTAAACCTGGCGCGTCTTGAGGTCATACGCATCGAGGCCGCCACATTCCGGGCAAACCGGCTCACCATCCGTTTCCGACCAGCGTATCTTGCGGAAAGCCGTCCGGGCTTCCACGTCAGACATGCGCATGACCTTGACCAGCGAGAGGGTCTTGGCGGCGGGAGAGAGGAGGAAATGCTGAGACATATCAAATCCGATGATGTTATACATCGGATATAGGACATTGAATCAGCACATGCAAGGGTATATATCATCATCCGTGATGTTTTTTCTGGAGATATGATGATGGCGGACGATTCCCTGACCGCGCCTTACGAGGAGCAGGCCAAAAACATACTGAAGGGCGAGTTGAAGCGCCGTGGCATAACGTACGCGGCGCTGGCCGAGAAGCTGACGGAGAAGGGCGCCCACGAAAGCGAGAGGAATCTGGCAAACAAGATAAGCCGTGGCAGCTTCACCGCCGCATTCTTCATGATGTGCATGGACGTGATCGGCGTTCGACAAGTCAGTCTAGAGACTTGAAATTATTACGGAATATTATCGCGAGTTGACACTTAGGCTCTAAGCGCCTAAGTGAACGCTGCTTTTACCTTTGCAACCTATGCTCCTCAGTTGCATTAGTTAGTGTCCTACCGAGATTCAGCCGGTGGCCATCGAAAGCAAAATTGGTGACTGTCATGGATGAACTGATTATTGGCATGATTATAGCCGTCTGGGTCGCGTATGCCGCCCAGGCTTTGGCGCGCCGCTATAATCGTTTTCTTTAGCCGGTTGTAAATTCCGCAAAGAATTATATGCTGCCCCCGCGCTTAGGGGGACAATCTTGAAAACATTGGTTTGGGCTATTGTAGCAACCGCTTTCTCGGCGTTTGGGTTGCTTCTCTCCCTGTGGGGAGTTGACGACAGGATCATCGCCAAATTTCCTTGGTCGGCCCCGGCTGTCAATCTAATTCCGATCGCATCATTAACAATGCTTGGGCTGGTGTTTGCCCTGTTTATTGTATATTTGATTGTGGCTTTGATATCTACGATATATATAAGAACGTCCAGTTCTCTTCAGAACGTCACTAGTGTTGCGTGCAGAGAAGAAGACCTGCCGAAAATACGGAAGATTGCGGAAAGTGAGATTGGACAGGTCTCCAGTGAGGAAGACACCTTAGCTCTTTATCGCCGCAACAAGCAGGCTTTTCGTAAAATTGTAGATACGAAGACCCATGAAATCATTGGGTATTTTTGCATATTGCCCCTTACAAGCGATGGCTTGGACCGGGTCAAAAATCGGAATCTCCTTGAACCCCCAATCGATGTGAAGTGTTTCGCCCAAAAGTTTAGAAAGGGCGCTGACGTTTACATCGGGGGCATAGCCGGCGTTGGTCCAAGAGGGAAAGCCGGCGCTCATGAGCAATTAAAGCTCTTCATCGTCAACAAGAACTTTGTCACAGCGTACGCAAGGCCAATGACCAAGCGGGGCGTTGCGCTGGCGAGGGAGAATGGGTTTAAGCCGGTATCCGAAAACGACAACCTTGTGACAGGTGTCTACGCCTACAAGATACGCTCCATATAATGGCAAACATCATCATATTTGGTGAGTTTGCTCCATAATACCGGTGAACTCGGGAAACTCGTCGAGGAACAGCACGCCGTGATGGGCCAGCGACACCTCGCCCGGCCGCGCGCGGATGCCGCCGCCGACCATCGCCGCCATCGAGGCCGAGTGGTGCGGAGCGCGGAACGGCCGCCGGTCGGTCAATTTGCCTTCGCCGAGCTCTCCCGCCACCGACGCGATCATCGAGACTTCGAGCAATTCCTTCGGCGCCAGCGGCGGCAGGATCGACGGCAGCCGCTGCGCCAGCATCGATTTGCCCGAGCCCGGCGGGCCGATCATGAGCATGAACCGTCCGCCGGCTAGCGTGGGCCTGAGTCCGAATACATACCCCTGAATGCCAGGCGGGAGGTTCTTCTGCCAGATAGCGGTAAGCTCCGTGAGAATATCGACTTCGAGGGACAGAAGTCCGTCCCTTGACTGGTGCCATGCTTCGGGTACTGCCGGTGGCCGTAATTGCCCACCGAACTCCGAGGAAAAGCCTTGAACTTGCCAGTCGTACGCACCGGGCTAATCCCGGCGGCGCAATACATACGTATGTCCACTGAACACCAGCGCTATTCGCTCGATAATCAGAGCGCAGGAATCGCAGCGTACGCCAAATCGCGTGGCTATCAGATTGTTGAAACCTACAAGGACGCTGGACGGAGCGGCCTGACATTGCGCGGACGAGCAGCCCTCAAACAGCTGCTGAGTGACGTGATGGGCGGCAAGGCGCCCTATACGGTTGTTCTGGTTCTGGACATCAGCCGTTGGGGGCGATTCCAGGATGTGGATCAGTCAGCCCACTACGAGTTTCTGTGCCGAGAGGCTGGCGTCTCGGTCGCCTATTGTGCCGAAGCATTTGAAAACGATGGCAGCGCGACCTCCGCGATCGTCAAGCAGATAAAACGCGTCATGGCGGCAGAATACAGCCGAGAGCTATCAAGAAAGGTATCGCGCGCGCATCGCCAACTGGCGCGACTGGGTTTTAGGCAAGGCGGCGATGCTCCTTACGGTACCAGGCGGCAGCTGATCGACGAGGGCGGCACTCGCCGTATGATATTGAAGCCGGGCGAACGCAAAGCGATCATCACCGATCGGGTCATTCTGACCCATGGACCGAAGGAGGAGACGGATCTTGTGCGTCGAATCTTCCGAATGTTCGTCGATCAAAAAATGCGCCTTGCCGAGATCGAAAAAGCGCTAGCGTCAGAGGGGCGTACATCTAGCCGCGGTGGTGATTGGTCACTGGGCACCATCCGTAACCTTTTGGAGAACGAAATCTACATCGGCCGCTACGTCTTCGGCCGGCAGCTCAACAATTTGGGCCGACCATTCAAAACCCTACCGGAGACGTGGTCTCGTTCCGAAATGATGGAGCCCATCATTCCCGTAAAACTATTCAAAGCGGCGGCGCGTCGGCTGAAAGAGATCACCAGGGTGCGCCTGAGTGACCAAGACCTTCACGAACGTCTTACTCGGCTTTATGTAGAGCACGGGCGCCTGACATATTCACTCGTGCATGATTGTCCGTATCTGCCCCTGCCGCAGGCAGTTCGGAAACGCTACGGTAGCCTGTACGCCGCCTATCTGTCAGTCGGATATGAAATGCCGACGCGATGGAAACTAAACGCTGACGGGAAACCTTACACCGACGAGGATCTTCTCAACGAACTGCGTCGCATCCACGCCGAGCACGGGCGCCTAACGACGGCGATCATCAACAAGGATCTCCATTCGCCCACAGCCAGATATTTTATTCGAAGGTTCGGCGGTCTTACCAACGCTTGTCAATTGGCAGGTTTTGGCGAAGTGAATTTGACGAGCCGAGGCGCAGCTTCCTTACGGAACCAGCACGAGCGGCATGAGAGGGCCGTCAGGAAGGCCGCGATCCGGTTTAACGAAGATGGCAGCCGCATCACTGACGAACAGCTTCTCGATCACCTGCGACGGTTGATGGATCTTCACGGCCACCTGTCGATAGGCATCATTGATGCAGATCCTACCATACCGACCAGCCAGTTCTTCCGCCGGCGGCTCGGCGGCCTGAAGGCGGCCTACGCTCAAGTCGGCTATCACTCCGATCAGGGCGCGATCGTAACCGCGGCGCTGAAGCGTCTAACGTCTAGTTCGTCGGAGCCCGCGTTTAATTAGCCACAATGTTAGAAGATTATGCCCGCCGGCGGCCGCCACTTCCAGCGCCCGCTTGGCGGTCTCCTGGCCCTTGATGTCGGCGAGGTCGGGCAAATCCAGCGCGGCGGCGTGGATGCCGGCCTCGGGGCGCGACAGCACCTGCGTGCCGCGAAAATGATTGGCGATGGCAATCAGGCTGCGCGGTGCCAGAATGTCGAAATCCTTTCCAGCCCAGGCCGCCTCAGGTCCGCAGGCGAACGGGCAGATCAGGCCCTTGCCCTCGGCATTGGCGGCGATCGCCGCCGGCAAGGCGCCGGCGACCGCGGCAATCGTGCCGTCGAGGGACAATTCTCCAAGCACGACATAGCCGGCCAGCATGTCGCCCGGAATGGCGCCAAGGGCAGCCATCAGGCCAAGCGCGATCGGCAGGTCGTAGTGACTGCCTTCCTTCGGCAGGTCGGCCGGCGCCAGATTGACCGTGACCTTCTTCGACGGCATCGACAGGCCTGAAGCATGCAGTGCGGCCTGCACCCGCTCGCGGCTTTCGGCCACCGCCTTGTCGCCCAGGCCGACGATGTGCATGTTGACCTTGCCGGGCGCGATCATCACCTGCACGTCGACCGGCACGGCCTCGATGCCCTGGAAAGCGACCGTGCGAACCCGCGCCACCATTTCTTTGCCCCCAGGCCACAACCCACGCGATGGCCAAGAAATGGCCCCACGGGCAGACAATCACAAATCCTCGGTCAAATCAAGAACATTACGGGAACATGTGAGCGCGTGGGTTGCAGCCGAATTGAGCGCGGTTGCAAAAACGGAACATGGTTAAGACAAAATGAAAACGGCTTACCCGCGCTTGTCCTCGACCGCGTCCCAGAACAGGCTGGCGATGTCGGCGCCGCCGAAGCGTTTGACCTCGCGCACGCCGGTCGGCGAGGTGACATTGATCTCGGTCATGTAGTCACCGATGACGTCGATGCCGACCAGGATGAAGCCACGCTCCTTCAGCGAAGGCCCGATGCGGGCGCAGATCTCGCGTTCGCGCGCCGTCAGCTCGGTCTTTTCGGCGCGGCCGCCGACATGCATATTGGAGCGGGAATCATGTTCGGCGGGCACCCGGTTGATGGCGCCGACCGGCTCGCCGTCGATCAGGATGATGCGCTTGTCGCCCTTGCGCACGTCCTTGAGATAGCGCTGCACGATATAGGGTTCGCGAAACATCTGGCCGAACATTTCCAGCAGCGAGGCCAGGTTGCGGTCGCCCTCCAGCAGATGGAAGATGCCGGCGCCGCCATTGCCGTAGAGCGGCTTGACGATGATGTCGCCGAACTCCTTGCGGAAGGCGGCAACTTCGAGTGGATCCTTGGTGATCAGCGTGTCCGGCATCAGGTCGGCAAATTCGGTGACGAAGATCTTTTCCGGGCTGTTGCGCACCCAGGCCGGGTCGTTGACCACGAGCGTCTTCGGATGGATGCGCTCCAGGATGTGCGTGGTGGTGATGTAGTTCATGTCGAAGGGCGGATCCTGGCGCAGCAGGACGACATCCATCTCCGACAGGTCGGTGCGCACCTTCTCGCCCAGCGAATAGTGGCTGCCTTTCTCGTCGCGCACCTGCATCTCCTCAATGCGGGCAAACACCTTGCCGTCGCGCAACGACAGCCGATCCGGCGTGTAGTGGAACAGCTCATGGCCACGCCGCTGCGCTTCCAGCGACAGCGCGAACGAGGTGTCGCCGGCGATCGACACGGTGGAGATGTGGTCCATCTGGACGGCGATTTTCAGCTTCATGGCGGGTCTCCGGCGGCTCGGATGGGCGACTGTCCTGCCTGTACAGGCTCACTGCCCGTCTGCCAATCGCGACCTTTTGAAGATTGGCATCAGCAAGTCGCAAGCTCGGCCCTGCCGGTCATTCCGTGACAGGAGCCAGGCTGCGCGTCTTCGTTGTTCCTTGAGCCCGAATGCACACCTCACATCGATCCTTCGAAACAGGTCGCGGTTGCCCATGGAAAATCGATTTCGCGATACGTTTCCTAAAGGGTTTGCTGCCAGTCTGAAAATAAATTCCGAAGTCACAAAACAGGGACACCGATGCAAACTTCGTTTGGCACCGGTCAGGCAAACAGGGAGAGCACGGATCTGGCATTCACCGATCCGTTGACCGGGCTTGGCAACCATCGCCGCTTCTTCGACAAGGTCGATCGGCTGATCGCCGACCGAGCCGACGATCCCGCGCCCTTTACCGTCGGGATTCTCGACCTCGACGGCTTCAAGCCGATCAACGATCTGTTCGGCCACAAGGCCGGCGACGACATCCTGATCCAGGTCGCGATGCGGCTGCGCGCCTCTATGGACGGCTATTCCACGGTCTGCCGCATCGGCGCCGACGAATTCGCTTTTCTCTATCCGATGGTATTCAGCGAGGACGCTGCGGCCGAAAAGTCGCGCATGCTGATCGAGATCCTGTCGGCGCCCTACGATGTCGGCGAACGCACCGCCAGGCTTTCGGCCTCGGTCGGCTGCTCGTTGTTCTATTCGGGCGACGAGACCACGGAAATCCTCATCAACAAGGCAGAGACGGCACTCTACCACGCCAAGCGTTCCGGCCGTGGCCGCGTCGTCGTCTACACCCGTGAGATGGAAGAAGCCGCCAAGCGCGTCACCCGCATCGAACAGGCGCTGCGCCGGGCTGTCTCGGCCGGCGAGGTGGAACCGCATTTCCAACCCATCGTCGATCTCGCCACGCGCCGCACCATCGGCTTCGAGACGCTGGCGCGCTGGACCGACCGCGACCTGGGTTCCGTGCCGCCGACCGTCTTCATTCCCATCGCCGAGGAGCGTGGCATCATCGGCCCGTTGTCGCAGCTGGTGCTGCGCAAGGCGACGGAGGCCGCCAGAAGCTGGCCGAAGGACCTGTTCCTGTCGTTCAACCTGTCACCCTCGCAGCTCGTCGACCAGAACACCGGCCTGCACATACTGGCGATCCTCGACCGCACCGGCTTCGATCCGCGCCGGCTGGAGATCGAGATCACCGAGACCGGCCTGATGAACGACCCGGCCTCGGCTGCTCAGATCGTCGAGGATCTGCGCCGCGTCGGCATCCGCGTCTCGCTCGACGATTTCGGCACCGGCCAATCCTCGCTCGGCCGCTTGCGCGAATTCCATTTCGACAAGCTCAAGATCGACCGCGCCTTCGTCTCCTCCATTCTCGACGACAGGCCGTCGGAACACATCATCCGCGCTATCCTCGCAATGTGCGAAGGGCTCGGCATGGACGTCGTCGCCGAAGGAATCGAGCAGGAAGCGCAGGCCGATCGCCTGGTCCAGTTTGGCTGCGCCGGCGGACAGGGCTATCTGTTCGGCAAGCCGGTCGATGCCGACGCCACGCTCGGCTATCTCCGCGATTCCTTCCGCGGCGCCCTGCGCGCCAAGGCGATCTGACCGGCGGTCCTCCGCAATCCCCAACCCCGACGGTGCTGCCGTGCACATCCGGTGCGGCGCATTGTCGTTTTGTCTGACATAAGCCCTGAAATTCGACGGTTCGCCCTTGCCCGCGCGCCTTGCGCGGCTAGGATGCGCGCCGGCCACGCTACAGCGCCGCGCGTCTTTCAAGACGCGCAAAGGACGCTGTAGCATTTAACATTTGCGCATGATCCCTTTCCGAAAATCGATCCGATTTTCGGAAAGGGATCATGCGCGGGGAGACAACAACGATGATGCCATCGGCGCATTTTGCCGACCTCGAAGGAGCCTCGGTGCTGATCACCGGCGGCGGCTCCGGAATTGGCGCGGCACTGACCGAGGGTTTTGTGCGCCAGGGCGCCAATGTCGCCTTCATCGACATCGCCGACGGCCCAAGCACAGCTCTTGCCGACCGCATCGAGAAAGAATTCGGCCGCCGGCCGCTCTATCTCAAGACCGATTTGCGCGATGTCGAGGCCCTGCGGGCGTCCGCCGCAAAGGCTGCCCAGGCGCATGGCGATGTCACCGTGCTGGTCAACAATGCGGCCTGGGACGAACGCCACGCCGTCGAAGACGTGACGGTCGAGTTCTGGGACAACAACCAAGCCATTAATCTGAGGCCGCATTTCTTCACCGCGCAAGCGGTGGCGCCGGGCATGAAGCGGGCCGGCGGCGGCTCGATCATCAACTTCACCTCGACGTCCTATCTGATCAACCACCCCGACATGCCGTCCTACACGGCCGCCAAGGCCGGTATCCTCGGTCTGACCAAGGGGCTGGCCGGCAAGCTCGGTGTGGACGGCATCCGCGTCAACGCCATTGCGCCCGGCTGGGTGATCACCGAGCGGCAGAAGGAGCTCTGGGTGACCGAACAGGGGCTTGCCGCCCATGTCGCCAAGCAGTGCATAAAACAGGTGATGCAGCCGGACGACATCGTCGGCACCGCGCTGTTCCTGGCCTCGGACGCCTCGCGCATGCTGACAGCGCAGATGCTGGTCGTCGATGGAGGCTTCCTGTGAGCCAAGCCGGCAACGCACCGGCGGTCGCCGCCGTCGACTGGGGCACGACCCGTATGCGGGTCTGGCTGATCGACGGGCAAGGCAATATGCTTGCCGAACGCCGCGGCGATGACGGCCTGATCACCGCGCAGCAAAAGGGCTTTTCGACCATCCTCGAAGGGCATCTGGCGGCGATGGGAGCACCAGCGGCGCTGCCCGTCATCATCTGCGGCATGGCCGGGTCCCGCCAGGGCTGGCTCGAAGCGCCCTATGTCACCGTGCCGGCGCCGCTTACCGCCATCCTTGCGGGTGCCGCCAGCGTGCCCGGCCAGAGCCGTGACATCCGCATCGTTCCGGGTCTGGCCCAGCGGCTGACCGACGCGCCCGACGTCATGCGCGGCGAGGAAACCCAGCTTGCCGGCGCCGGCCTGCCGGCCAGGGGGCGCCAGCTGGTCTGCATGCCCGGCACCCATTCGAAATGGGTGCTGGTCGAGGATGGCGCTGTTACCGGCTTCGGCACCTGGCCGACCGGTGAGCTGTTTTCCGTGCTTGCCGCGCATTCGATCCTGCGCCATTCGCTCGGCGAGCACCCCAAGCCGGTCACATCGGACAATCCGTTCTTCCGCCGCTGGTGCGAAACCGCATTGGGCGAAGGCGGCGATGTCACCTCGCGGCTGTTTTCGATCCGCGCCGCCGGCCTGCTGCAGGATCTGAAAGCCGACGATGCCGCCGCCTGCCTGTCCGGCCTTTTGATCGGCGGCGAGATCGCCTCCGCCAGCCGCCGGCATGGCGCCCGCGCCGAACCCGTGGTGCTGATTGCCTCCGGCGCGCTGGCCGCCCTCTACCAGGCCGCACTTGGTCTTGCTGGGCTTGAGGTCCGGGCCGTCGACGCCGACGAGGCAGTGCGTGCCGGTCTCGTCGAGGCGGCGCGCGAGAACGGCATGATCGCCAGAATTGGAGTTGCCCGATGAGCCAGACCGCACCGTTTCCAAAACTCAAGCGCGGCCTGGTTGCCATCCTTCGCGGGCTCAAGCCCACCGAGGCGATGGCCATGGGCCAGGCGCTGTTCGACGCTGGCATCGAGGCGATCGAAGTGCCGCTCAACTCGCCGCAACCGTTCTCGTCGATCGCCCGCATCGTCCAAGTGCTGCCGAAAACGGCGCTGGTCGGCGCCGGCACGGTGCTGACGCCGGCCGATGTCGATGGCTTGCACCAGGCCGGAGGGCGGCTTCTGGTCAGTCCCAACATCGATGCCGAGGTGATGGCGCGCGCCATGCATTACGGCATGGTGACGATGCCCGGCGTGTTCACGCCGACCGAAGCCTTCCTGGCGATCAAGCTCGGCGCCTCGGCCCTGAAATTCTTCCCGGCGAGCGTGCTGGGTGCCGGCGGCATTTCAGCGATGCGCGCGGTGTTGCCGGCGCAAACATTGGTCGGTGCCGTCGGCGGCGTCTCTGAAAAAGATTTTGCCGGCTACAAGGCTGCCGGCGTGACCGCCTTTGGTCTGGGCTCCAGCCTGTTCAAGCCGGGCATGAGCGTCGACGAGGTGGCCGCGCGTGCGCAAGCTGCCGTCGCGGCCTGGGATGCGGTGTTCGGAGAAGCAGGATGAGCGAAGCGATCGTTTCGGTTTTTTCCGATCACGTCTGCCAGCTCGGCGAGGGGCCGAGCTACGATCCCGCCACCGATACGCTCTACTGGTTTGACATCGTCAACAGCCAGCTTCTGGAAAAGCGGCTGTCCGGCGGCGCGACCACCGTCCATGAGCTTGGCCAAATGGCGAGCGCCATCGCCGTCATCGACGACAAGCGCCAGCTGATCGCCGCCGAGACCGGCCTTTATGTCCGCGATGTCGCGACCGGCAAGCTGACGCTGCACACGCCTGTCGAGGCCGACAATCCGGTCACGCGCTCCAACGATTCCCGCGTCCATCCCTGTGGTGCCCTGTGGATGGGCACCATGGGCAAGGGCGAGGAAAAAGGCGCGGGTTCGATCTACTGGTTTTTCAAGGGCGAACTGCGCCAGCTGTTTTCGGACATCACCGTCTCCAATTCGATCTGTTTTACCGAGGATGGCGCGATCGCTTACTACACCGACACCTCGACCGGGCTGCTGATGCGCGTCGCCTGCGACCCGGCGACCGGTCTGCCTGCCGGTGAGCCCAAGCTGTTCGTCGACCACCGCTCGGCCAAGGGCTATGTCGACGGGTCGGTGCTCGACCGCGACGGCATCCTGTGGAACGCCGTCTGGGGCGGCAGCGTCATCGAAGCCTACGGACCCGACGGCAAGCTCGTCCGCACGGTCGCCATGCCGGTGACGCAGCCATCCTGCCCAGCCTTCGTCGGCGCCAAGGCCGACCGGCTGGCGGTCACCTCCGCCTGGTCGGGCAAGGATGAGAAGCAGCGTCTGCTGGATCTGCAGGGCGGCATGACCTTTCTGCTCGATATTCCCGTCAACGGCCGCTTCGAGCCGCGCGTGCTGATCGCCTGATCGAACTGGATTCTATGGTCGGACGGTGCGTTGTCACGCCACCGCCCGCACCGTGTCGGTTTCGCGAGAGCCTGACGTCTCGACCATGCGATGGTAGGTGATCGTACCGCCGGGAATCGTTCATCTCATGCCAAGCCGTAAGCCGAAACTGATACTCGTCCATGAGCCGGAAAAGGCTTGTTTCGACCGTCTGTTCGCCGACGGCCATGCGTCGCAGCGCGCCACCGAAATCGCCTCCTATCTGGCGCAGTCGACCGATCTCGCTCCTGAATTCGACGTGCTTGGCCGTGCCTGCCAGGCACGCGGCCTGTCGTTCACGCCGGTGGCGCTCGACGACGCTGCCAGCGTGCTCGCCGGCGAGCATCCCAGCACAACGCTGGTCTGGACGCTGACCGACGGCATTGCCTATTTCCGCGGCGGCGCGGCGCCCGCTTTGGCGCGACTGGGCGGTTTCAAGACAATCGGCGCCGACGATGCGCTGTTCGCGCTCTGCCAGGACAAGTTCCGCTCCGGCGCCGTGCTCGGCGCGCTCGGCCTGCCGGTGCCACAGGCTGGGCTCGCGCGTGACGGCCAATGGCTGGTCGAGCCGCCGGCCTCGCCCGCCGGCTGGTTCGTCAAGCCCAACCGGCTCGGCGCCAAGATCGGCATATGGCCGGATTCGCGCTGCAGCGATCTCGCCCACGCTTTGGAGCTCAGCCGGCGCGTCTTTTCGGCCTATCGCGACGATGTCGTCGTCCAGCCTTATGTCGCCGGCCGCAACGTGCGCGCCAGTTTCCTCGGCCTGGTACCAGATGCCGGGGTCGAAGCGCTTGGCGTGGCCTTTGTCGATTCAGGCGCCGATTTCCAGACCATGGCCGACAGCCTGGCGCTCTACGGCGACACTGGCCAGGCAGCGAAAGCGGCGGGACATTACGCCGAGCCGGAGCTCGTCGCGGTCGCCGACAGCCAGCCGGCCGCCGACGCCAGGATTCGTGCGATCGCCGGGCGGCTGATGAGCGGGCTCGGCCTGCGCGACGTGTTTTCCGTCGATCTCAGGGTCGAGGCCGACGACACCGTCCACCTCGTCGAGTTCGAGGTCTGCCCCGGCCTGCCCTGCTTCGATTTCCGCGCCTATTGCCGCCAGCAATGGAGCCTCGAGCTTGCCGATGCCATAGCCGAGACAGCGGCGAGCCGGCTGATCGGCCAAGAGCATCGCGCCTGAAGGCGCGACGGCAGATCGCGGGCCGACGGCGGACGCGTTTCACTACGGCATTCGCTCGACCGCCTGCAAGGCGGGATCCATCTTGTCCCAGGCATGGCCGTGGCTCGTGTAAGTCACCATCTGTGGGCTGAACTGTTCCGGATCGTCGAGGCTGGCCGCATGGACCGCTATGAATTCCGGCATGGCGACGGATATCAGAAAGACCGGCGTTCCGCAGGTTGGACAGAAGGTGTGGATTTTTTCATTGCCGCTGGCGCCCGCCACGCGCCAGGTGCTCACCTCCCCGGTAATGGCCATATCGGCACGCTGGCCGAAGGTCAGGTAGGATCCGTGGCCGGTGCCTGAGCGCTTCTGGCAATCGCTGCACTGGCAGTGGTTCTGGAAGATAGGCTCGTCATTGGTTGCGTAACGGATCGCGCCGCATGCGCAGCCGCCGGTATAGCGCTTGGTCATTATCGTTCTCCACGGGTCTGCTCGAGGTCGCAACATCAGGCCGATTTCGGCTTGGCGAAAATGTCGATGCCGCTGCCGGTTTCGAGGAAGGATTTCAGGCTGGACAGCACCGCCGGCCAACCTTGGCTGACGCCCTTCGCCATGCCGCTGCCGGCCTCGAGCTCGTCATGGCTGACGGTTAGCCGCACCATGGTGTCGTATTCCTCGATGGCGAACGTCACCCGGCTGGTTTTCGACGGATCGTCGGCCTGCGAAGCGTTCGCCCAGGTGATGACGAGGCGGGTCGGCGGCGAAATCTCGACGACCTTGCCGACGAGTTCGACGGTCCGTTCGTCATTGGCGCGGATGTGTTCCCATTTCGAGCCCGGCTTCCAGTCGGAGACGTTCTCGTGGCCCCAGTAGCGTTTTGCGATCTCGGGTTTGATTATCGCCTCGAACACCTTCTGCGGCGTCGAGCGGATATAGGTCACGTAGACAAAGCTCGTGGTCTCTCTGGTGGTCATTGGTCTTCTCCTTCGAGTTCCTGCTTCAGGTCGTGCAGCAGGCTGAGCCGCTGCCGTTCGAATTTCCGTACCCAGCGCTCGTAGACTTCGTGCAGCGGCACGGGATTGATGAAATGCAGCTTTTCGCGGCCGCGCTTGACCGTGCTCACCAGGTTGGCCGCCTCCAGCAGGTCGAGGTGCTGGGTGGCGGATTGCCTGGCCATGTCCAGATGATCGCAAAGCTGACCGAGCGTCTGCCCGTTCTGCTCGCACAGAAGGTCGAGCAGCCTTCTGCGCGTCGGGTCGCCCAGCGCTTTGAAAACCTTGTCGGCGTCCATCTGCCTCACTCTGTTGTAAGGCATAATATGCAGGTAAATACCTGCATGTCAACCGGCAATCCGACCGGCGTTGAATGACCGCTCGTCGGCACGGCTCCGCACCTGGCAACTGCGCCAGGCAGATCACCGTGAAATCGCGGAGCAAAGATATGTAAAATGAGCCTGCGAGGCTTCAAACGCCGCCAGGCTCTATCCGATTTTGAGCACGTCTCCGGCTAAAACCGGAACTATGCTTGCAGGGGACCTCAGGCGCCCTCGACCAGGACGATCTCGCCGTCGGCGACCTTCTGGCGGATGGCGGCGGCGCGCTGGTATTCCGGCGAATGGTAGCAATCGTGTGCGGCCGCGAGCGATTCGAACTCGATGATGACATTGCGTGCGCGGCCGGGGCCTTCGGCCTTTTCGTGCTCGCCGCCGCGCGCCAGGAACTTCGCCCCGAAGCGCTCGAAGGCAGGTTTGGCGGCGGCGACATAGTCCTTGTAGCCTTCCGCGTCGCGCACATCGACACGAGCGATCCAATATCCTTTGGGCATTTTCTTGGTCTCCGAACTTGTTCCTGGAAATCTCAGGCCGAGCGCATCTCGTCGAGGATGGCTTCGGCCGCTTCCCGTTTGTTGGCCGCAGCAATGATCGGACGGCCGACGACGAGGTGGCTGGCGCCGTTGCGAATCGCCTGGCCCGGCGTCACCACGCGCTTCTGGTCGCCATGGTCGCTGCCCGCCGGCCGGATGCCGGGCGTCACCACCGCCATGTCGGGTCCCACGATCCGGCGCACCGCCTCGGCCTCCGCGGCCGAGCAGACGATGCCGCCCATGCCGGCATGCAGCGCCTGTTCCGAGCGCCTAAGCACCAGCGTATGCGGATCGTACTCATAGCCGACGTCGATCATGTCCTGCTCGTCCATCGAGGTCAGAACGCTGACGGCAAGCAGGCAAAGGTCGCTGACTCTGGCCGCCTCTACGGCGGCCTGCATGGCCTTGGGATAGGCGTGGATGGTCAGCATGGTCACGCCCATCTTGACGATGTTCTCGACACCCTTGGCCACCGTGTGGTCGATGTCGAGCAGCTTCATGTCCAGGAAGACGTTGGTGCCGCCGCTGGCCAGCTCCCTGGCGAAGTCGAGCCCGCCGGCGAAGGCAAGCTGGTAGCCGATCTTGTAGAAGGAGACGATGCCGTCGAGTTCGCGCACTGCCTGCTCGGCTTGCTTCACTGTCGGCACGTCGAGGCCGACGATGAGCCGGTCGCGCATGCTATTGGCGATCATGCCTCGATCCGGGTGGACAGCAGGCGCGAGGTCTCGATCAGCGTGCGGCATAGGTGCTCCATCGATTTGTGCAGTCTTTCGTCACGGAAATTTCCATCCTCGTCGAAGGCGTCACCGCCGTCGGGCACCGAGCATTCCGGCGTCACCACCTCCATCTGGCAACGCACCAGCACCGCGCGCAGATGGTTGATGCAGCGGATACCGGCAAAGTGCCCGTTGGAGGACGAGCAGAGGCCAACGACCTTGCCGGCCAGCGGCCTGACTGGCCGGCCACCATCCCTGCGCACCCGGCTCACCCAGTCGATCGTGTTCTTGAGCAGCGGCGGAATGGAGCCGTTATATTCGGGTGTGGCGATCAGCAGCCCGTCATGGGCGACAATCAGACGGCCGAGTTTCTGGGCGTTTTCGGGAACGCCTTTTTCCTTTTCCAGGTCCTCGTCCATGATCGGCAGGGGGTATTCGGCGAGCGAGATGCGGGTCACCTCGGCACCTTGCATGGCGAGTTCCTTTTGAGCCACGTCGGCGGCCCTGCCGCTATAGGCGCCGCTGCGCACCGAGCCGGCGAAGACGAGGATTTTCGGGATCACTGCCATTGGCCACCCTTGTTCCCGGACAGGTACAGCCAAGGACGGCTCAAATCAACGGCTGGATAGGGGAATAGGGCAGTAGGGAATATGGGAGTAGAAAATAGCCTGGAAATGGACCCTTCATCCCTACTCTCTTACTCCCCTATTGCCCTATTCCCTTCTCACTAGTGCGCTTCGCGGCGATAGATCCACAACTGCGTCGGCGGAATGTTGCGGAGGATGAAATCGAAATGCTTGACCGTGTAGTCACCGCGGCCGGCCGGGATCGGCGACATCGGTCCGTAGGTCAGCTGCACGATCGGCCGTCCGGCCGGGATGCGGTCGAGCAGGCTCTCGATATAGGCGATGCGCTGGGCGACCGGAAAGTTGAGCAGCGGCACGCCCGAAACGACGGAATCGAAGATCATCCCGCTCTTGTCGCCAAGCGTGGCGTTGAGGTTGAAGGCGTCGCCCTCGATGACGTTGACGCCGGGATAGAGTCGTCGCAAATGGCGCACGAAATCCGTGGAATATTCGACGGCGTAGAGGTTTTCGGGCCGTACGCCCTGGGCAAGGATGGCGCGGGTGATGACGCCGGTACCGGGACCGACCTCGAGCACCGGCAGGCCGGATTTAGGATTGACGATCGAGGCCATTTTGCGCGCGGTGACCGAACTGGTCGGCACGATCGAACCAACCGCCTTCGGCTTGTCGATCCAGCCCTTGAAGAATTTGAGTTCGTCGTCGAACTTTTCGACAAGCGCCTTCCGCAGTCCAGGGCCACGTGTCATGCAAGCTCTCCTCAGCGCTCCCCGCAAAGTTACTTAGCACCTGAGCGGTGCTAGGCAAGGCGCGGCCGGACGCATGTCGTGGATAAGATAATTTTCGTCGCGTCTCAAGGGGTGACGCGATTCAAGGATTTACGCGTTGCAATCGGCTTAGGCTGGCCAAAGTGCATCAACGTTCGCCGAAGGACTCGAAAAAATCCTTCATGCGGGCGAAAAAGCCGCTCGATTGAGGCGAATTGTCCTGTGAGGAGAGCTGTTCGAACTCCTCCAGCAGTTCGCGCTGGCGGCGGGTCAGGTTCTGCGGCGTCTCGACAGCGGTCTGGATGTAGAGGTCGCCGATATTGGGCTGGCGCAGCACAGGCATGCCCTTACCCTTGAGGCGGAACTGGCGCCCGTTCTGTGTGCCTTCGGTCACCTTGACCTTGGTCTGCGTGCCGTCCAGCGTCGTCACCTCGAAGGAGCCGCCAAGGGCTGCCGTCGTCATCGAGATCGGCACCTTGCAATACAAGTCGGCGCCGTCGCGCTGGAAGAACTCGTGCGGTTTGACCGCCAGGAAGATATAGAGGTCGCCCGAGGGCCCGCCGCGCAGGCCGGCTTCGCCCTCATTGGCAAGGCGGATGCGGGTGCCGTCCTCGATGCCGGCCGGGATGTTGACCGACAGCGAACGCTCCTCGGTGACGCGGCCCTGGCCGGCGCATTTCGGGCACGGGTCCTTGATCGTCTGGCCACGCCCCTGGCATTGCGGGCAGGTCCGCTCGATCGAGAAGAAACCTTGCGTGGCGCGCACCTTGCCGTGGCCGTTGCACATCGAGCAGGTGACGGGCTGGGTGCCGGGCTTGGCGCCGCTGCCCGAACATTCAGAGCACGAGATCGACGCCGGCACCCGGATCTGTGCGGTCTTGCCGGCAAAAGCCTCTTCCAGGGTGATTTCCATGTTGTAGCGCAGGTCGGCGCCGCGCTCGCGGCCGCCCGACGAGCGGCGCTGGCGCCCGCCCATCATGTCGCCGAAAATGTCCTCGAAAATGTCGGCGAAGCCGCCGGCGCCAAAGCCCTGGGCCCCGCCATTCATGCCGCCCTGTTCGAAGGCGGCGTGGCCGAAGCGGTCATAGGCCGCGCGCTTCTGCGGGTCTTTCAGCGTCTCGTAGGCTTCGTTGATTTCCTTGAACTTGTGCTCGCAGGAATGGTCGCCGGGGTTGCGATCGGGATGGAACTGCATGGCGAGCTTGCGGAAAGCGCTCTTGAGCTCCTTCTCATCGGCGCCTTTTTGCACGCCCAGCGTCTCGTAGAAATCAGCTTTCATTTTTTCCCGCTGTCCGGATGCTCAACGTCTTGAAGCATTGTTGCGTCTCTTGCCGGCACTGACGCTTCGATTTAGGTGCGATGGAAGGGGGATGCCAGTGTCGACGCGGCTTTGCCTGCATTTTTTCAGCAAGGCCCGCTGTTTTTCTGCAAGAGGTTGCAAAAAAGCCCGGCCTTCGCCGGGCTTTTCGCTTTATCTTGCCGTCAAACGGTTCAGGCCGACTTCTTCTTGTCGTCGTCCTCGTCGATTTCCTCGAAATCGGCGTCGACAACGTCACTGTCCTTGGCGGCGTCCGCCTTGGCGTCGGCTTCCGCCGCTTCCTTCTGCGAAGCCTCGTACATGGCCTGGCCAAGCTTCATAGAAGCCTCGGCCAGCGCCTGGCTCTTGGCTTCGATGTCGGCCGCGTCGTCGCCTTCGGTCGCGGTCTTCAGCGCCGCGATCGCGTCGGAGATCGCCGTGCGCTCGCCTTCCGAAACCTTGTCGCCATATTCCTTCAGCGACTTCTCCGAGGAATGCAGCAGCGCTTCGGCCTGGTTGCGGGCCTCGACCAGCGCACGCCGCTTCTTGTCGGTCTCGGCATTGGCCTCGGCGTCCTTGACCATCTTCTCGATGTCGGCGTCCGAAAGACCACCCGATGCCTGGATGCGGATCTGGTGCTCCTTGCCGGTGCCCTTGTCCTTGGCCGAAACGTTGACGATGCCGTTGGCGTCGATGTCGAAGGTGACCTCGATCTGCGGTACGCCGCGCGGCGCCGGCGGAATGCCGACCAGGTCGAACTGGCCGAGCGCCTTGTTGTCGGCGGCCATTTCGCGCTCACCCTGGAAGACCCGGATGGTCACTGCCGACTGTGAGTCCTCGGCCGTCGAGAACACCTGGCTCTTCTTGGTCGGGATCGTCGTGTTGCGTTCGATCAGGCGGGTGAACACGCCACCCAGCGTCTCAATGCCGAGCGACAGCGGCGTCACGTCGAGCAACAGCACGTCCTTGACGTCGCCCTGCAGCACGCCGGCCTGGATGGCGGCGCCGAGAGCGACGACCTCATCCGGATTGACGCCCTTGTGCGGCTCCTTGCCGAAGAACTGCTTCACGATTTCCTGGATCTTGGGCATGCGGGTCATGCCGCCGACCAGGACGACTTCGTCGATCTCGCCCGCCTTCAGGCCGGCATCCTTCAATGCCGCCTTGCAAGGGGCAATCGTGCGCTGGACGAGGTCGTCGACCAGCTGCTCGAACTTGGCGCGCGTCAGCTTCAGCGTCAGGTGCTTCGGCCCGGTCGCGTCGGCGGTGATGAAGGGCAGGTTGATTTCGGTCTGGGTGGTCGACGACAGCTCGATCTTGGCCTTTTCAGCCGCCTCCTTGAGGCGCTGCAGGGCAAGCTTGTCGTTCTTCAGGTCGATGCCCTGTTCCTTCTTGAACTCGGCCGCCAGGTATTCGACCAGGCGCATGTCGAAATCCTCGCCGCCGAGGAAGGTGTCGCCATTGGTCGACTTGACCTCGAACACGCCATCGCCGATTTCGAGCACCGAAATGTCGAACGTGCCGCCGCCAAGGTCATAGACGGCAATGGTCTTGCCTTCCTTCTTGTCGAGGCCATAGGCAAGCGCTGCCGCGGTCGGCTCGTTGATGATGCGCAGCACTTCAAGGCCGGCGATCTTGCCGGCATCCTTGGTCGCCTGGCGCTGGGCGTCGTTGAAATAGGCCGGAACGGTGATGACCGCCTTCTCGACCTTTTCGCCGAGATAGGCTTCCGCCGTCTCCTTCATCTTCTGCAGGATCATGGCCGAAATCTGCGAGGGCGACTGCTTCCTGCCGCCGGCTTCGACCCAGGCATCGCCATTGTCGCCCTTGACGATCTTGTAGGGGACAAGCTTCTTGTCCTTCTCCGTCACCGGATCGTCATAGCGGCGGCCGATCAGGCGCTTGACCGCGAAGATGGTGTTTTCAGGATTGGTGACCGCCTGGCGCTTGGCCGGCTGGCCGACCAGACGTTCGTCGTCGCCCGAGATGGCGACGATGGAAGGCGTCGTGCGCGCGCCTTCCGCATTCTCGATTACCTTGGGCTCCTTGCCATCCATGATGGCGATGCAGGAGTTGGTGGTGCCGAGATCGATACCGATTACTTTTGCCATTTCTCTAGTCTCTCCGCTAAGCAGGCTCTCAGGACCCGTACAGGCGTTCCGACGAAAGCCCCTGTTCACAAGAAATCCCGTTCCGGCAACCGGCATTCCGGCGCCGAACGGCTTGGCGCGTATATAAGAACAGGCGGCATCGCGCGCAAGCATTCTGCGCAGGCCTTCCATGAACCTTTCCATCTCCGCCCGCGACTGATCTCCAGGTGCCGCATGGTGCGGCCCGGAAAGGAAGCCCCCATGACCAATAACCCAGAGGCTCTGCGGTCTCCGGGAACAACAGGAGCTCGGCGCGACCACCGCCTTCGGGACGGGGTCGATGCGCTGGGCTTTCCGCTGATTCCGTTGACCCTGCGTAAGACCAGGCGTATCGTCGTCTTGAGGAAAGCAGACAATTCGATCAGGGAAGAACGAGCCGGACCGCCGCGCCTTGCCCTGATTTGCGCGGCCAGCCCCGACGTTCTCCCGTCGACTACGGGGGGTAGTGTCATGTCTCGCATCCGCGGCTCGTTCGTGTCGTCTCTTGATGGCGGCTTGCGCCGTGCTGTGCATCCAGGCGGGTTGCTGGCGCTGGCGCTCGGCCTGTGGCTGGGCGCCGCGCAGGCGCAGGAAACCCGGATCATGTATCCCGGCTCGATGGCGGTGACCGGATTCTCCGGCACCATCATTCCCAATTTCGACCCCCCTGATTCCGAAAAAGAGGGCCTGCCGCCCGGCGTCGATCCGGTCGACGAAACCTTCATCGACCCCACGCGCGCCACCTTGCGCGTGTTCGACGTTTCGCATCTGGGCGGCCCAGCCTCCGGCCAGCTGGTCAACACGCCGCCGCCCTTCGAGGTGACGGCGGAGCAGATCGGCCAGGTGTTCGGCGTCACCTATGATGACGGCGTGCGCGACGGCGTTCCATCGGGCATTCCCAATCTCTATGCCGGCGCCACCTCGCTGCACGGCATCCGTATCGTCACCCCGGATGCCGACGATGACGGCCGCCCCGAGAGGCAGCGCCGCGGCGCTGCCGGCGCCACCTTCATGGATGGCCAGTTCGGCACCGAAAACGGTGGCGGGCCGGGCGCCGTCTGGAAGATCGACGGCATCACCGGCCAGGTCTCCAAATTCGCCGACATCGACACCAACAGCGGTCCCGGCATCGGCAATCTCACTTTCGACGCCACTCACCGCGAGTTCTTTGCGTCCGATCTCGACACCGGCCTGATCCATCGCATCGACGCCGAAGGCAGACTGATCGACAGCTTCGATCACGGCGTTGCCGGCCGGCCCACGCATGGGCTCGCTCCCGTCGCCGACGATGGTTCGGTGATGGACATACAAGGTGCCGCCTTCGATAGCGAAGACCCCGACAGCTGGGGCTACACGCAGGACGAGCGCCGCGTCTGGGGTGTCTCCTACCATGGCGGCCGGCTCTACTATTCGGTCGGCGAAAAGTCGGAAATCTGGTCGGTGGGCATCGCTCGCGACGGCAGTTTTGCCGGTGACCCGCGCTGGGAACTGACGGTCAGGGCCGACAAGGACTACGCCGTCACCGACATCGCCTTCGACAACAGCGGCTTCATGTACCTGGCCCAGCGCGGTCCGGTCGAGAACCGTTACGATTACAGCCAGTTCGCCGATTCCGGTAAAGGCGAGGTCATCCGCTATTTCCGGGAGAACCCGGACGATCCGGAAACGGAATCGGTCTGGGTCGAAGTGCCGCAGGAATATGCGGTCGGCTTCCCCCAAGGCAACCGGCAGTCGGCCGGCGGCCTCGACCTGCAATATGGCTATGACGCCGACGGCAATCTCGACAGCTCCGTCTGCACGCAGACGCTGGTCAACACGGGCGACAAGCTGCGCGACAATCCTTCACTCGCCGAACAGCTCGCAGCCGGCGGGCCGCTGGCCGTACACGGTGTGCAGATCACGCCGAAAGAGCTGGTCAAGCCGGCCAATGTGCCGCCCTTCGGCTCATGGTTCGTCGACTTCGACGGTTATTTCGAAGACCCGGAGGTCGAGGGCCATGTCGGCGATGTTGCCGTCTGGCACCCTTGCGAGGGCCGCGCCGGCTATTACGAGGAAATCCCGGGCGGCTACCTGCCCCCCTTCTACCCGCCGGATTTCCCACCACCCGGCAACCTGCCTCCATGTCTCGACGTCGACGACGTCCAGTATTACTGCACGCCTTCCGGCCTCGAGGCCGATCTCTATCTCCATGACCATGCCGGCTTCGGCGGCGATTCGATCAAGGTCCAGTCCAGGACGCCAGGCGTCGGGGTGACATCATCCCAGTCGCATGCGCCCGGCAAGCCTTACACGATCGACATCACCGGCCACTATCCGGGCGACACAGTCGATGTCGGGCTCTGCTTCTACAGGAAGTCCGACAAGGACAAGGGTGGCTATTACCCTTGCTGCAAGATGACTTTGCCGCTCAGAACCCCAGCCGCCAGCTGCGAACGTTGAGGAGGGGAAGATGAAAAATCTCGCACTCTCCCCGCTCGCAACGAACGCCCAAACAACCGTCATGGAGACGATCATGAAACCCCTGTCATACGCCAGGCGCGGCGCGCGCTGGCTGATGGCGGCCGGTATCGCGGTCGCCATGTTCACCCCGGTGCAAGGCTTTGCAGAAGACGCTGCCTCGATCACCCCGGAGCTGAAGCTCGATCTCGACAGTTCGCGCGTCGTCACTCCGAGGCCTGACCAGGTGGTGCCTTTCTTCACCAAGACAGGCACTCAAAGAGGCTGCGATTACGTCGTCTACTCGCTGAGCTTCGGCTTGCGCGGCGATCCGCAGGGCCTTGCCGACCCGAGCCTCGAGGCCAGGCTGAAGAAGGTCAGGATCGACTTCAAGGACCAGCTTCCGCACGGCCTTGCGATCATCAACGTCAACGTGTCCGGCGACGGCACGGATTCGTCCGGCGGACCACTGCCGGGTGCAACGATCAGCACTTCGGCAAATCCGAACGATACTGCCACGGTTTCCGACTTCCGCATCTCCACGTCCGATCTCGACGGCGTCGGCGCTGCCAACGAGCGTGTGATCAACTTCGCGATCACGGCCAAGATCGATCGTGCGGCATTTCCCGCGCCGACGATCGTCGACAACCAGGGCATGATCAAGGTGACGGCCGGACCGGGCACCGGGACCATCATCCCGTCGCAGGATCCGGGCAAGCCCGACGACGGTGACTTCAAGACCGGCGTGAAGACCTCGATCAAGATCGACGTCACCAAGTGCAATCCGCCACCGCCACCTCCGGGCAAGGAATGCTTCAAGGTGGAACGCGGCACGGTCGACTGCGTGCCCGGCGGCGGCGCCTTCATCTACCACATGCCGGTCGGCCCGGAGATGGGCGGCAAGTGGGTGCAGGTGTCGACGAGCACGCCCGGCATCAATATCATCCCCGATACCCAATTGGTGCCGGCGGGCGGCGGTGTGCTCAACTGGAAGATCGTCGGTGCCTCGCCCGGCGACGTCATCCACCTCATCGTCACCGGCATCGAAACCTATGCCGGTCCGAAGGAAGGCTGGGGCCTGTGCTGCACGCAGACGATCGACATCGTCATCCCGCGTGACCAGAGGTGCCCGCCCAGGGACAAGGAGCCGGACCTCAAGGTCGAGAAACGCGCCGACGTGACGCGTTGCACGATGGGCGGCGGCTGCGACTTCACCATCAGGGTCACCAATGTCGGCACCGGTGCCTACCACGGCAAGATCGTGCTCGACGAGGTGACGCTGCCGGCCGGCTCGACGCTCGATTCAGGGCCAAATCCACCCTGGGTCTGCGTACCCGGAACCACCCCGATGACCTGCACACATCCGGTGACCACGCTCAATCCGGGGGCCTCCGTCGACCTCAAGCTCGGCTTCAAGCCGGCCGGAGGCTGGCAAGGCGGTGCTTTACGCAACTGCGCCACCTACAATTATGGCGCCAGCGGCAAGCCGCTGTTCGGCAGCCAGTCGAACGATCGCGGCTGTGCCTCGATCCCGATCTGCCGGCGCGGCGACCGTGACCGCGACTGCCGGCCGCCGGTGGAGAAGAAGGTCGACCTGATCCTGAAGAAGCGTGCCCGCGTCCCGGTCTGCTCGGCCGACGGCATCTGCACCTTCGTGATCGACATCATCAACAACGGCACATCGACCTATAACGGACCGCTGACGGTGATCGACAGCTATCCGGGCGGGGCGCCGTCGTCCTCGACCTTCGGCCCGAACCCGCCCTGGACATGCGGACCGAACGGCCCCGGCCAGTTCCGCTGCGACAATGCCGGCATCTCGCTGCCTGCGGGCGCCTCGACGCCGATCTTCGTGAAGGCGGTCATGCCGGCCGGCTACCAGTCGGACACTGTCGAGAATTGCGCTGAGGTGAAGCCCATCCCCGGTGAAAACGACCTCACCAACAACAAGGCCTGCGCCAAGGAACGCTTCCGTCATCCCAATGGCGGCAAGCCGACCCTGCGCATCACCAAGGTGTGCAACGGCTCGCTCGCCGGTGCCGCGGTCGTCTCTTGCCGCATCACCGTCATCAGCCTTGGCACCGCTGCCCCCACCGGTCCGGTGCGGGTCAACGATGCCGCCACGCTGGTGGCCGGCGGCGCGCCCGTCCAGATCCAGACCGTCACCCCCGACGGCGCGGAATGGGCGTGCGGACCGGTTCCGGCCAATGCGCTGTCGTGCCAGATTCCCGGTGCCGTCATGACACCTGGAACCAGCCGCCACTTCGACGTGACGGTCTCGGCGAATGGCGCGTTCGAAAACTGCGCGCGCGGCTCCTATGGGCCTGCGCCGGGCGACGACGTCGTCTATCCCTTTGGCCAGGCCTGCGCCAAGGGCGGCGGTTCTTCGACCATCCGTGTCGAAAAGACCGGCGACCGCGAATGCAGGCTCGGCCAACCCTGCTCGTTCGAGATCACCATCACCAATGACGGAGCGACCGCCTTCTCCGGGCCGGTCCGCATCGGCGATGCGATCGGCGTGGAGGGGCTCGGCAGGCTGGAAGGCGTTGAGATCACCTCGATCGATCCGCCCTTCGGCTGCTCGCCGGAACCGGCAATCTTGCCTGCGTCCTGCATTGCCAACCTGACGCTCGGCGCCGGCGAAAGCCGGGTACACCATGTCACCGTGGTCATTCCCGACGACGGCCGCCTGGCCAATCTGCAGGGCAATGTCAGCGGCCAGAACTGCGTCGGCGTGCTGTCTCCCGACACACGGGTGCAGGGCGGTGGCGACGTGCTTGGCGGCGATCAGACCAATGTGCAGGGCGATCGCGGCAAGGCCTATGCCTGCCATCCCTTCACCATTAGCCAGGAGACGAGGAAGGAATGCTCGCAAGGCTTCGTCATGAACGATGCCGGCCGCTGCGTTTGCCCCGAAGGCACCACCTACCGCAACGGCCAGTGCTCGCCGGGCGGTGGTATCGTGCCGAAGCCGGAACAGCCGAAACGCTGTGTGCTGCTCGAGGGCCAGATCCGCACCGAGGACGGACGCTGCGTCTGCCCACGCGGAACCGGGCTCGAGAACGGCAGGTGTGTCAGGACCGACAAGCCCGAGCAGTGCACTATCCGTGGCCAGGTCCACAATGCGGATGGCGATTGTGTTTGCCCCAGGGGAACCGAGATCAGGGGCAATGCCTGCCGCCCGATCCAGCCAAAGCCGGAGCAGTGCACGATCCGTGGCCAGGTCCACGATGCCGATGGAGACTGTGTCTGCCCGCGAGGGACCGAGGTGCGCAATGGCGCCTGCCGTCCGATCCGGCCGAAGCCTGAGCAGTGCATCATCCGTGGCCAGGTCCACGACGCGGACGGAGACTGCGTCTGCCCGCAAGGCAACGAGGTCAGAAACGGCGCCTGCCGCCCGATCCGGCCAAGGCCTGACCAGTGCACCATCCGTGGCCAGGTCCACGACGCCGACGGCAATTGTGTCTGCCCGAGGGGTACCGAGGTGCGGGGCAATGCCTGCCGGCGCAAGCAGCCGACGCAGGAGCAGTGCGACATACGCGGCCAGGTCCACAACAAGCGCGGCGAATGTGTCTGCCCGCGCGGCACCGAGGTGATCAACGGCGCATGCCGCAGGCAGGAGGTGGAATGCGCACCGGGCTCGCAGATGATCGATGGCCAGTGCCAGCCGATCATCAGGAGGCGCTGCCCGGAAGGCACGATCGGGCGCTACCCGAACTGCCGGGCGGTCCGCGGACAACCGTCGCTGGAGCTGAACCCCGGCCTGCTGCTGCAGCAGGTGCTGCCACGGCGCAGGCCGCAAGTCGAACAGCGGCAGGACCAGGTTCCAGACAGAATCCTGAAGCTCCAGCAGCAATAACCACCTGCTCGACACGAGACCAGAAACCCCGCCGGAGCAATCCGGCGGGTTTTTCTTCGCAGCTGTGGGGACAAGCGGGAATTGGCCGCAGCATGATCGCGGATAACGGCACGCGTCCCAGCCTGCGCGTCGGCCGCGCCTGCACCCTCGACAAGTCGGCTGCGGCGCATTAGGCAGTCGATAGAGTGGCCAACGAGAAGGACACTCGGAAAGGCCGCATCCATGAGCAGAAAGACCCTGATTGCACCATCGGTGCTGGCATCGGATTTTTCCAAACTCGGCGATGAGGTCGAAGCGGTAGCGGCAGCCGGCGCCGACTGGATACATCTCGATGTTATGGACGGGCATTTCGTGCCCAACATCACCTTTGGCCCGCCAGTGATCAAGGCGATCCGCAACCGCACCAAGGCCTTCTTCGACTGCCATCTGATGATTGCCCCGGCCGACCCCTATCTGGCCGCTTTCGCCGAGGCCGGCTGCGACGGTTTGACCGTCCATGCCGAGGCCGGCCCGCATCTTGACCGCTCGCTGCAGACCATCAGGAACCTTGGCAAAAAGGCCGGTGTGTCGCTCAATCCGGCGACGCCGGAAAGCGTGGTCGAATACGTGCTCGACCGGCTCGACCTGATCCTGATCATGACCGTCAATCCGGGCTTCGGCGGCCAGGCCTTCATCCCAGCGATCGTCGACAAGGTGAAGCGGGTCAAGGCCCTCATCGGAGGCCGGCCGATCCGAATCGAGATCGACGGCGGTGTTTCAGCCGAAACCGCGCCGCTGGTCACCGCTGCCGGCGCCGATGTGCTGGTGGCGGGCGCCGCCATCTTCAAAGGCGGCAGCGTCGAGGCTTATCGGCAGAACATCCAGGCGATCAGGACGGCAGCCGATAAGGCAGCCGGTTGACCAGCAGTGTTCCCGCGTCAGCCCTGCATGCCGGCTAAGGTTCTGGTGCCGGGCGGGTTTGTGAAGCTTTTGGGGCAACGGCATCGGATGTGAGCGATTGCCTGATTCGGTTTTCAGCTCCGTCGTTTATGCCCAAAGCAGACAGTTGATCTCGCACGAATACAAAAGAACAAAAAGAACAGGTTCTCCTGCGTGCATACAAAACATGTTAAGTGCCCGCAGGTTGTGAAAAAGCGCGGAATTACAGCATTGAACTCCGAAATGCCGCATATTCCTTTGTGCTAAAGTACAATAACGTGATCTTCTGCTTGAGCAGGCGAATCTTCGCGCTGTATGGTACAAGTACGAGAAGGCGAATGCTTTCGGACTCGAATCGCCCGGGACAAGTCCTGGGGACAAGGAGTCGCTTTGACATACGGAGCTGCCAATCTGAACGACGACGCTGCCGGACCGAAGAGCACGCTTGCCACTACGGTCTATCAGCAATTGCGGGACGATCTTCTCGGCGGTGTCCTTGAAGCGGAGAGCAAGCTGCGGGTCGAGTGGGTGGTCTCCAAATATGGGGCCGGCGCCTCGCCTGTCCGCGAAGCCCTCAATCGCCTCGCCTCGGAAGGGCTTCTCGGCCGGCACGACCAGCGCGGCTTCTTCATCATGCCGGTCAGCGCCTCGGAACTCGAGGAGCTGACGCGCACCCGCTGCTGGCTCGAGGAGCGAGCGCTTCGCGAATCCATCACCCACCGCACCGCCGAATGGGAAGAACAGCTCGTGCTGGCGCTGCATCGCCTGGGACGCGCGTCACGCCTGGCACCGCAGAATCTCTTCTCGCTCAATCCCGATTGGGAGAGGCTGCATCGCATCTTCCACAGGGTGCTGATTTCGGCCTGCCGGTCGCAATGGCTGGTGGGGTTTTGCGACCAGCTCTCCGATCACGCCTATCGCTACCGGCAAATGGCCAATGATGGCGAAGGCGTCCAGCGCGACGATTTCGGCGAGCATCGTCTGATCGCCGAATATGCCCTGGACGGCAATGCCGACAGTGCCGTCGAGGCCCTGCTCAACCACTACCGGTTGACTGCGGCCATGTGCATGAAGCGCTTCGAGCAGGACGAGGAAACGAAAGAAATCGCCGGCAAACGCGCTCGGCGATAGCAGTCGTTTCCTGGCGGGTCTCTTGTGCTCGTTTCTTGCACGCAACCTGCGTCGGCGCGGCCGGCGTGAACCGCTGTCGGCGGGCTTGACGGCGCGGCCAAGAACCGCGAACTCTCGCCGCCGAGGCATGCCGCGACAGGCGCATGCTCAGCGCCGCAGCACCCCAGGGAAGTCTTCATGAGCAATCATCTGTTCGATGCGTTCCGGTTCCGGATGCCGGCGCCAGCGCGCTTGCTGATGGAAACCGATGATGGCCGCTCGATCACCTATGGCGATATGCTGGCCCGCTCGGCGCAGCTTGCGCATGCGCTCCTGCAACTGGATGTCGAGCCCGGTGACCGCGTTGCCGTGCAGGTCGAGAAGAGCCCGGAAGCGGTCATGCTCTATCTCGCATGCCTGCGCGCCGGCGCCGTCTTCCTGCCGCTCAACACCGCCTACACGCTGGCTGAGCTGGAGTATTTCTTCGGCGACGCAGAACCACGCCTGGTCGTCTGCGATCCGGCAAGAGCGGCCGACATCGGCGCGCTGGCGGAAAAGACGGGCGCCGTCACCGTCACGCTCGGCCGCGATGGCCGGGGATCGCTGACCGACCAGGCCTCGCGGCTGCCGACGGATTTTCATGACGTGGCGCGCGGGCCGGATGACCTCGCGGCAATCCTCTACACGTCGGGGACCACCGGCCGTTCGAAAGGCGCCATGCTCAGCCACGAGAACCTTGCTTCGAACGCGCGCGTGCTGGTCGAGCACTGGCGTTTCACCGGAGACGACGTGCTGATCCACGCATTGCCGATCTTCCACACGCACGGCCTGTTCGTCGCCACCAACGTCGTCCTGATGGCCGGCGCCTCGATGCTGTTCGAGCAGAAGTTCGATCCGGCCCGCATCGTCTCGCTGCTGCCGCGTGCCACGGCCCTGATGGGGGTGCCGACCTTCTACGTGCGCCTGCTGCAGCATGAGGGGCTGGACCATGAGGCGGCGAAAAACATCCGTGTGTTCATTTCCGGGTCGGCGCCGCTGCTGGCCGAGACGCACAAGGCCTGGCGCGAGCGCGCCGGCCACGCGATCCTCGAACGCTACGGCATGACCGAGACCAACATGAACACCTCGAACCCCTATGAGGGCGAGCGGCGCGCCGGCACCGTCGGTTTCCCCTTGCCCGGCGTCACGCTTCGCATCGCCGATCCAGACAGCGGCGCAGCGCTTGCGCAGGGCGAGGTCGGCATGATCGAGGTGAAGGGCCCAAATGTTTTCGGCGGCTATTGGCGCATGCCGGAGAAGACCAAGGCGGAATTCCGCGCCGACGGTTTTTTCATCACCGGCGATCTCGGCATGATCGACGCCGACGGTTATGTCCACATCGTCGGCCGCGGCAAGGACCTGATCATATCGGGCGGTTACAACATCTACCCGAAGGAGCTCGAAAGCGAGATCGATGCGCTCGACGGGGTTAGCGAAAGCGCCGTCATCGGCGTTGCCCATCCGGATTTCGGCGAAGGCGTCACCGCCGTGGTCGTGCGGGCGCCGTCATCGCGGATCACCGGTGCCGAAATTCTCGGCGCTATCGCCGGACGGGTGGCGAAATACAAGCATCCGAAGCGCGTGATCTTCGTCGATGAACTGCCGCGCAACACCATGGGCAAGGTACAGAAGAACCTGCTGCGCGACGCCTACAAGGACATATACGCATCATAGTTGCGCGGTGCCCGGGGCAGCGGCGCCTTACTCCTTGCGCGCCCTTTCGACCCGACTGCCGGAGCCCCACAAGGCGCGCTTCAGCAGGTTGCGCTTGCGCGGCACGAGGTTGATGTCGCTGACAAGCTTGGCGCCGCCCTCGCGCCGTTCGAGGGTGATCTTGCGGCTGTGGAAGGCTTCCAGCTCGGCACGGTGCGCCACGCTGATGATGGTGACATCGGGCAATTCGCGGATCACCGTCGCCATCATGGCGTCCTGGCTCTTCTCGTCGAGCGCCGAGGTTGCTTCATCCAGCACGACGATATCGGGGCGGTGCAGCAGCAGGCGCGCGAAAGCGAGACGCTGCTTTTCGCCGCCCGACAGCGTCTGGTCCCATGGCGCTTCTTCCTTGATCCTTTCGGCAAGATAGGCCAAGCCGACCTTGTCCAGGGCGGCCTTGATCTGTTTGATCGTCCACTTGTCCGCGGCCGCGGGATAGGCGACCGCGCGGCGAAGCGTGCCCGAGGGGATGTAGGGACGTTGCGGCAGCATGAACAGTCGCCTGTCGGCATGAAAATTGACGCTGCCGCCGCCCCACGGCCACAGGCCGGCAACGGCCCGCACCAGCGTCGACTTGCCGGAGCCGGATTCGCCAGCCACCAGCACACGCTCGCCCGGTTCGATCGCAACCTCGGTTTCCTTGACCACGGAGGTGCCGTCGTCGAGCGTGACGGAGAGATCGTCGAGGCTGAGCATCGCACCGTCTTCGGTTTCGCCGTGCTGGATGCGTCCGAGCGCGTCGCTCTGCTCCGCACGCTCGAGCCCGTCGAGCGACATCATCAGCGAGGCGATGCGCCGCGCCGAGGCGTTCCAGTCGGCAAGACGCGGGTAGTTGTCGACCAGCCATCCGAACGCGCCCTGCACGATGGCGAAGGCGGAGGCAGCCTGCATCACCTGTCCGAGCGACATCGAGCCTTCGAGGAATTTCGGCGCGCAAAGCAGGACCGGCACGACCGGCGCAAACAGGCTCGACCCCTGCGACACCAGCGCCGTGCGCATGTGCTGGCCCGTCAGCAGCGCCCATTGCCTGAGCACATGACCGAAGTTCCTGTCGATGCCGCTGCGCTCCTCCTCCTCGCCGCCGAGCAATGCGATGCTCTCGCCGTTTTCGCGTACCCGCGTCAGCGTGTAGCGGAATTCGGCTTCCGCCTGGTTCTTCTGCTCGGAGAGGCGGACGAAATGCCGGCCGATGACCACCATCGACGTGGAGGTGATGGCGGCATAGATGACTGCGGTGATGACGAGGAAGCCGGGAATGGTCAGGTTTTCGCCACCGATCGGCAAAGTGAGCGCGCCGCCGATCGTCCACAGCACCACGATGAAGGTCGAGGCCGACAGGAACGCATTGAGGACGCCGGAGATGAAATCGACCGGTGACTCGGTGGCGATCCGCAGATCCTCCGTGAGGCGGGCTTCGGGGTTCGAGTGGTCGCCGGCGACGAGATTCAACTGGTAGTAGCGGCCATTGGCAAGCCAGCGTGCGATGACGGCGGTGGTCAGCCAGGAACGCCAGCGGCGCTGGATCGTCATGCGCAGATAGACCTGCGCGACCACAAGGCCCGCGCTTCCAGCGACGAGCGGCAGGAATATGGCGCTAAGCACATAGACGGTGTGGACGTTGCGTTGCTCGATGGCGTCGAAGAAGGAGCGGTTCCAGACGTTGATCCCGTACTGAAAGCCGACATTGACGCAGATCAGGATCAACAGCCCGATCGTGAGCGGCCAGGCAAGCCCATCGCCCCGCCTGGCCCAGTAGCCGCGCCCGCTGATCCAGAAACGCCGCAGCAGGTATTTCCGGCGCGCCTGCTCGGCTTCTTCGGGCGTCAGTTGCGGATCCGGCTCGACAGCCTCCGGTGGCGGTCCCGGCTGGCCGTCGACCTCGGGGGCAGCTTCGGCAGTCGGCGGTTTTTTTTCGCGCAGATCCTCGTGGCGCGGCCTGTGGTCACGCGGCGCTTGCTGTCGCGGCTTCAAGGCACCGCGCGGTTTGATGCCGTCGGCCTGTTTCAATTTGGGTTTCGCCTCGGACATACGCTCCGACAACGACCTCAAAATCAAAAGGTTTCACGACGACAGCCGATATCAATGCGCAGTGCCGTAGCCGGCTCCAAAAACCTTTTCGCCGCCGATCCAGACGCCCTTCGGGTCGAGATCGTCCGACAGCGCGACAATATCCGCAGCCGTGCCGTTGGCGAATCGGCCAAGCCGGTGCGACTGGCCGATTGCTTGCGCCGGATAGAGCGAAGCCATGCGCAAGGCCTCGGAAAGCTCGACCCCGATGACGCGGTGGGTGAAACGAATGGCCGAGATCATGTCGAGATCGGCGCCCGCCAGCGTTCCGTCGCCGAGCCGCAGGCTGCCATGCCTGCGATAGATGGTACGGCCGTTGAGCGTGAACGACGTCATGTCGGTGCCGATTGTCGCCATGGCGTCGGTGACCAGAACGATCCTGGCCGGCCCCTGCTTGGCGCGCAGTGCGATCTTGATGGTGGCCGGATCGACATGGATGCCGTCGGCGATGAGACCGGCCGACAAGGTGCCGATGTCGATGGCGGCGCCAGCCAGGCCAGGCTCGCGATTGCCGATCTGGCTCATCGCATTGAACAGGTGGGTAACCATCGAGGCGCCCGCCGCGGCAAAGGCGCTGGCGGTGGCGTAGCCGGTGTCGGAATGGCCAAGGCTGACGATGACGCCGGCCTTAGTCAGCGCCGCGACGCGAGCCGGCTCGACGGATTCGGGCGCGATGGTGGTCAGCAGCACCGGCAGCTTTTGCCGAGCCGCGATCAGCATCGCCTGGTCGGCATCCGTCATCGGCCGGATCAGCGCCGGATCATGCGCGCCCTTGCGGGCGACCGACAAATGCGGGCCTTCGAGATGCAGCCCGAGAAACCCAGGCACCTTCTGGCGCGCCGCCGCCTCGCCGGCGGCGACAGCGGCGGCCGTGATTGCAGGCGTGTCGGTGATCAGCGTCGGCAGCAGCGCCGTCGTGCCGAAGGGCGCGTGCGCGCGGCAGATGGTCTCGATGGAAGCGACATCGGGATGGTCGTTGAGCATGACGCCGCCGCCGCCATTGACCTGCAGGTCCACGAAACCCGGCACCAGCAGGCCGTCACCGGCGTCGACGAGGGCGATGTCCGAGGGGACGGCGCCCGTGGGCAAAATGGCCTCGACGAGACCGTCGCGCACGACCAGCGCGTGGCCTTCATGCCAATCGTCGCCGTCGAAAATCCGGGCGCCAGTCAGGGCAAAGCGATTGCTCATACGGTCTCCGTCACCTTGCGAAGATTGCGCGGCGTGTCCGGGTCGAGACCGCGATGGCGGGCAAACGCCTCGACGAACATGTAGAAGGAGACGATCAGCGTCAGCGGATCGGTCAGTGGATGGCCGGTGGCGACATGCGGCAGGCGCACGGCGCGTTGGGCAAGTGCCGAGGTGACGAACACCGGCGCGCCCTTGGCCGCCAGGCTGTCGGCGGCCTCGGCAATCGACGGTTCGGACGCGTCGCGCGCGGCCAGCGCCAGCACCGGAAAATCGGGGCCGACCAGCGCCAGCGGGCCATGCATGACCTCGGCGGCGCTGTAGGCTTCCGCATGCATGCCGCAGGTCTCCTTGAATTTCAGCGCAGCCTCATTGGCCATCGCCGCCGACGGTCCGCGGCCGAGGATGAACAACGACTTCTGCTTCTCGATCGTCTCAGAGAGCACGCTCATCCAGTCGCAGGCGATCGCCTTGCCGAAATGCTCCGGCAGGCGGGCAAGCGCCGCCAGCAGCGCATCGTCGCCGGTGGCATGCGCCATCAGAGCGAGGCCGGCGACGGCCGAATTGATGAAGGTCTTGGTGGCCGCAACGCTGCGCTCGGGGCCGGCCAGGATGTCGATCGCATAGTCCGAGGCACGCGCCAGAGGCGAATCGGCGGTGTTGGTGATGGCGACGGTCAGCGCGCCTCCCGCCCGCGCGGTTTCGGCCATGGCGACGATGTCGGGGCTCTTGCCCGACTGCGAGATCGCCAGGCAGGCCGAGCCGGCGAGCCTGAGCTTGCGGCCATAGATCGAGGCGATCGACGGCCCGACCGATGCGACGGCCAGGCCCGCGGTCAGCTCGACGGCGTACTTCATGAAGGTGGCGGCATGGTCGGACGAGCCGCGCGCCACGGTGACGACGAACTGCGGGTCACGTTCACGGATGCCGCGCCCGGCTTCGGTCAGCACGGCGCCGGAGCCGTCGAGCAGGCGGGCGACGGCCTGCGGGACCTCCGCGATCTCGCGCCGCATATGGGTCATCTCTGTCGACATGGTCGGCTCTGTCGTGCTCATGGTCGGCCCTCTTCGCTCGGCCCTGTCAGCCGCAGTTCGGCGACGAAATCATAGGCGTCGCCCCGGTAGATAGAGCGGGTGAATTCGATCACCTTGCCGCTCGCCAGATAGGAAATACGTTCGATGTGCAGGCCGGCAATGCCTGGCGGCACCTCGAGCAGGCGCGCGTCGCTGTCGCCGAGATTGGCGGCGGAAATGCGCTGCACCGCCCGCACCGGCCGATTGCCGGTCAATTCCAGCGCGGCATAGAGCGAGGAGCCTATGTCGGCCGGGTCGGGCAACACGCTGGCCGACAGCGAGGCCCGCTCGATCGCCAGCGGCGTGTCGTTGGCAATGCGCAGGCGCGCCACGCGCGCCACCAGTTCGTTCGACGACAGGCCGAGCACCATCATTTCGTCGGGCGAAGGTGCGTAAAGGCCGCGGTCGAGCCATGCCGAACGCACCACCATGCCGCGCCGCGCCATGTCCTCGGTAAACGAGGTCAGCCGCGACAGCGACTGTTCGACACGCTCCATGCGCGGCGCCACGAAGGTGCCGGAGCCGTGGCGCTGCACCAGGATGCCGCCCTTGACCAGATCCTGCACCGCCTTGCGCACGGTGACCCGCGAAATATCGGCCTTGGTGGCGATGTCGCGCTCGGAGGGCAGCGCGTCGCCCGGCCCGATCAGGCCGCGATTGACCGCGTCCTCGATGCTCTTGCGCAACTGCAGATAAAGCGGCGCGCCGCTTTGCGCCTGATGTTTCAGCGTGGCGAAGATCTGGTCGGCGGCCTCGCTCATCGAGTTGCCTCCGCGTGTCCGGCGAAAAGGCGAACCGCCATCTGCACCGCGCCGCCCAGCGCGTCGTCGAGCGGCGGCTTCAGCAGCGCCCGGTAGCGGGCAGACAGGCGCGGCGCGTAGAGCGGCGCCAGCCCGCCGAGGAGGCACAGCGGCGCGTCGTCGGCGAGATCGAGCGCGCCGAGCGAGGCTTCGACATCGGCAACCACCCTGTCGAGGATCCAGTTGGCGACGCTGTCGCCCTTCTCGGCGTGTTCGAACACCTTGGGTGCGAAGCCGCCGAAATCGCCGGGCTTGGCATTGGTGGTGAATTCGACGACATCCTCCGGGTTGTTGCGGAAGACGGCCAGCATGCTCTGCGTCAGCGGCGAGCCCGCGCGGACGCCGTCATAGGCAAGCAGTGTCTGTTCGAGCAGGTCGCGGCCGATACGGGCGCCGCTGCCCTGGTCGCCAACCTGGAAGCCCCAGCCGCCGATGGCGCGCGATTTGCCTTGTCTGCGCGCCATATAGGCGGTGCCGGTGCCGAGGATCGCCATGGCGCCGTCACCGGCGCCGACAGCGCCTTCCAGCGCGATTTCGGCGTCGGTCTCGACGCGGCTGATGCTGAATGGCAGGATCGCCTCGAGCTGCTGCCGGTAGGTGCCGACATTGGCGCCGGCAAGGCCGAGAATTGCGGGCGTTCGCGGGATCAGTTCCGGATCCTGCCCGGCGACGAGGAACGCCTGCCTGGCGGCCTCGACGATGTTCGAGCGGGCGCCGGTCAGGTCGGTGCGGATGTTGGCGGCGCCGCTTTTGGCGCGGCCGATCACCGTGCCGTCCGCCGTTGCCAGGGCGGCCCTGCAGCTGGTGCCGCCGCCATCGATTCCGAGCACGAAATTCACGTGATATCTCCTCCGGGCGGATAATACCAATAAAATACCAATAGCCAAGGGTTAATTTCCGTTTCAAAAAGTTTAAGCCGTATTTTATTGAAAAATCTGCGTATTTCGGCGGCTCAGCGATTTCCGGCCCGCGAATTCGTTAATGCGTGTGGACAAGTGGTATTTTTTTGGTATTGTTCTGGTATTGGAGGAACCGGGATGGCCGAAACGCGCACCGAAGCGCTTCACAAAAATGCCGAGGGGCTGGATATCCAGCCTCCGGACGCCATCCTTTCCTATTTGGCCGATGCGCAGATCGAAGCCGCCAAGGTGGTGCGCCATGCCATTCCATCCATCGCCAGGGCCGCCGAGATCATCGCCGGCAGGCTGAAGAGCGGGGGCAAGCTTGCCTACGCCGCGGCCGGCAGCTCAGGCCTGATGGCACTGGCCGATGCGCTGGAGCTGCCGGGCACCTTCGGCATTCACCGCGACCGCATCGCCATCCTCATCGCCGGCGGCGACGACGCTTTCCGCACGCTGGCCGGCGGGCCGGAAGACGATACCGAGGAAGCCGCGGCAGCGGTCGCCGAGGCCGGCCTCGGCAAGGGCGACTGCCTGATCGCCATTTCCGCCAGCGGCACGACGCCCTATGCCGTGCGGGCCATCCAGGAGGCTGCCCGCCGCGGCGCTGCCACCATCGGCATCGCCAACAACAGGGACTCTGCGCTGCTGAGCCAGGCACAAACCGCCATCCTGCTCGAAACGCCGCCGGAACTGATCGCCGGCTCCACGCGCATGGGCGCCGGCACTGCCCAGAAGATCGCGCTCAACATGCTGTCGACGCTGACCGCCATCCATCTCGGCCATGTGCATGACGGCTACATGGTCAATCTCATGGCCGACAACATCAAGCTGCGCGACCGCGCGGCGCGCATCGTCGCCGCCGTCAGCGGGCGCGGCACGGACGAAGCGGCCCGCCTGCTCGAAAAGAGCGGCGGCGCGGTCAAGACCGCCATTCTGCTCGCCGCCGGCGCCGACAGCACTGACGCGGCGCAGAAGATACTGGAAGAGGCCGGCCAGAAGTTGCGGCCGGCCCTTTCCGCTATAGAGGGGAGCAAGGGCTCAAAAGCCTCTGTTCTCATCAAAACCGAACCTGAAAAAGGTCAACAGGGAGACTGAGCATGACAACGAAACTACTGACGGCACTGCTTTTGGGCACCAGCATTCTCGGCTCGGCCGGGTTGGCTCACGCCGACGACGTAACGCTCAACATCGAAAGCTGGCGCGGCGACGACCTTGCCATCTGGAAGGACAAGCTGATCCCGGCTTTCGAAGCCAAGAACCCGGGCATCAAGGTCGTGTTCGCACCCTCGGCTCCGACCGAATATGACGCCGCGCTCGGCGCCAAGCTCGCCGCCGGCTCGGCGGGCGACCTGATCACCTGCCGCCCGTTCGACAAGTCGCTTGAGCTGTTCAAGAAGGGCAACCTTGCCGATCTCTCGGCGCTGCCTGGCATGGAGAACTTTTCGCCGGTGGCCAAGTCCGCCTGGCAGACCGACGACGGCAAGGCGAGCTTCTGCGTGCCGATGGCCTCGGTCATCCACGGCTTCATCTACAACAAGGACGCCTTCGACAAGCTCGGCATCAAGGTGCCGGAGACCCGCGACGAGTTCTTCGCCGCGCTCGACAAGATCAAGGCCGACGGCACCTACATCCCGATGGCGATGGGCACCAAGGATCTCTGGGAAGCCGCGACCATGGGCTACCAGAACATCGGCCCCAACTACTGGAAGGGCGAGGACGGCCGCGCGGCGCTGATCAAGGGCGATCAGAAGCTGACCGACAAGGACTGGGTCGCGCCATATGAGGAACTGGCCAAGTGGAAGCCCTATCTCGGCGATGGCTTCGAGGCGCAGACCTATCCGGACAGCCAGAACCTGTTCACGCTCGGCCGCGCCGCCATCTACCCGGCCGGCTCGTGGGAGATCGGCCTGTTCAACACCCAGGCGCAGTTCAAGATGGGCGCCTTCCCGCCGCCGGTCGAGAAGGCCGGTGACACCTGCTACATCTCCGACCATACCGATATCGGCATGGGCCTGAATGCGGCTTCGAAGAACGCCGATGCGGCCAAGACCTTCCTGTCCTGGGTCGCCTCGCCGGATTTCGCCACCATCTACGCCAACGCACTGCCGGGCTTCTTCAGCCTGAACTCCTCGCCGGTGAAGATGGAAGACCCGCTGGCGCAGGAATTCGTCTCCTGGCGCGGCAAGTGCAAGTCGACGATCCGCTCGACCTACCAGATCCTGTCGCGCGGCACGCCGAACCTCGAGAACGAGACCTGGGTTGAATCGGCCAACGTCATCAACGGCACCGATACGCCGGAAGCGGCGGCCAAGAAGCTGCAGACCGGCCTCGACAGCTGGTACCATCCGGCCAAGTAAGAGCTCAGGCAACGGAACCGGCCTGGCGCACGCCTGGCCGGTTCCGGACTACCTCATTCAAAGCCTATTCAGATTGCGATTGTCGGCACCGCCTCCCGGCCTTACCCTCTCTTCGGGGAAGGCTAGCTGATCAGTCGCAGGCCTTTGTTCCTGCCGCATCGGCAGGAATGGTCGGGCCGTGCATCGAGGCATCATCTAGATCGATACCCTTTGGAACCGAGAGACGGCGGGGACCGAACTCATGGCCGCAGATATCAGAGCGAAAAGACCGTTCCGCTGGCATATAGGCGTCTTCCTGGCGCCGGCGGTGCTTGTCTACACGGCAATCATGATCCTGCCGCTCGCCGGCACGCTGCAGCTCTCGCTGTTCCGCAACATCGAGCAGCACCAGGTCTTCGTCGGGCTGGAAAACTTCCGCATGCTGTTCGGCGATCCCAACTGGTCGGTGGGTTTCTGGAACGCGCTGAGGAACAACACCTGGTTCTTTATCATCCACATGCTGGTGCAGAACCCGATCGGCGTCATGCTGGCCGCGCTTCTGTCCAGCCCGAGACTGAGGTTCGCGGCCTTCTACCGCACGGCGATCTTCGTGCCGACCATCCTGTCCTTCGTCATCGTCGGTTTCGCCTGGAAGCTGATCCTGTCCCCGTTGTGGGGCGTAGCGCCGCATCTGATGGATCTCGTCGGCCTGAAAAGCCTGTTCACGCCATGGCTCGGCAAGGAGCAATATGCGCTCACCGCACTCAGCCTGATTTCGGTGTGGCAGTTCGTCGGCATCCCGATGATGCTGATCTACGCTGCCCTGCTGTCGATCCCCGAAGAGGTGATCGAGGCCGCCGAATGCGATGGCATCACCGGCCTGGCGCAGTTCTGGAAGATCAAGCTGCCGCTGATCCTGCCGTCGATCGGCATCATCTCGATCCTCACCTTCGTCGGCAATTTCAACGCCTTCGACCTGATCTACACCGCGCAAGGCGCGCTCGCCGGGCCGAACTATTCGACCGATATTCTCGGCACTTTCCTCTACCGCGCCTTCTTCGGCTTCCAGCTGCAGGTCGGCGACCCCAATATGGGCGCGGCGATCGCCACGATGATGTTCCTGATCATCCTCGGCGGCGTCTGCGTCTACCTCTTCCTCGTCCAGACGCGCCTGCGTCGCTACCAGTTCTGAGGGGCCGAGAGATGAGCACCGCCACCCGTTCCGTGCCCCGCACCATCGGCGCCCATGCGATCCTGTTGACCTACACGGTGATCGTGCTGTTTCCGGTGATCCTGGTGATCATGAACTCGTTCAAGTCCCGCGCCGGCATCTTCGGCGCGCCGCTGACGCCGCCGACGCCCAAAACCTTCGACCTGATCGGCTACACCACCGTCATCGGCCAGGGCGACTTCATCCACTATTTCCAGAACAGCCTCGTCGTCACCGTCGCCTCCCTGTTCCTCGTGCTCCTGTTCGGCGCCATGGCGGCGTTCGCGCTGTCGGAATACCGCTTCCGCGGCAACTCGCTGATGGGCCTCTATCTGGCGCTCGGCATCATGATCCCGATCCGGCTGGGCACCGTCGCCATCCTGCAATTGATGGTGGCGAGCGGGCTGGTCAACACGCTGACGGCGCTGATCCTGGTCTACACCGCGCAAGGCCTGCCGCTTGCCGTCTTCATCCTGTCGGAATTCATGAAGCAGGTGTCCGACGATCTGAAGAATGCCGGCCGCATCGACGGCCTGTCCGAATACACCATCTTCTTCCGCCTGGTGCTGCCGCTGGTCAGGCCGTCGATGGCAACCGTCGCCGTCTTCACCATGATCCCGATCTGGAATGACCTGTGGTTCCCGCTGATCCTGGCGCCGTCGGAAGAAACCAAGACGGTGACGCTCGGCGCCCAGCTGTTCCTCGGCCAGTTCGTCACCAACTGGAACGCTATCCTGGCGGCGCTGTCGCTGGCGATCATGCCGGTGCTGATCCTCTACGTCATCTTCTCGCGGCAGTTGATCCGCGGCATTACTTCCGGAGCGGTGAAGTGAGCGGCGGGGAAGAAGCTATCGTACAGGCCCTCGTCGAGACAGCGAGCCACTATGGATTCCGGGGCGTTCGCGCCAAAAATTTCTACCGAGAGTGGCCGGAGACGATCTGTGTGCTGAACCTTCAGAAGTCTTCCTGGGGTCCGCAATTCTATATCAACGCTGCTGTCTGGTTTGCACGGCTTGGGCCGGAGCGCCGGCCGAAGGAATACAATTGTCACATTCGTTGGCGCGTCAATTCCCAGATGGAAGACGAGCAGTCGAAAGCGTTCGAGCAGGCGCTCAACCTTGAGCATCCCTTGCCTGATGATCAGAGGCTTTCACTGATCAAGGACGGAGTTGATGCCTATGGCTTTCGACTTTTGTCCCGGTGTGACAGCGAAGAAGCAGCCCTGCGGGTCGCAGATGAATGTGAGCCACAGGTGATGGTGGCTCTCGCAGCCCGCAGTCAAGAAAAGGCGAATTGAAATGGCCCAACCCCTGCGTGTCGTCGTCGCCGGCCTCGGCAATATGGGCCGCAGCCATGCGCTGGCCTACCATACCAATCCAGGTTTCCAGATCGCGGCGCTGATCAATCGCTCCGACGTGCCGCTGCCGGACGGGCTGTCGGGTTACGGCATCAGGCGCTCCTTCGACGAGGCATTGCGTGACGAAAAGCCCGATGTCGCCTGCATCGCCACCTATTCCGATAGCCATGCCGACTATGCGGTGAAGGCGTTCGAGGCCGGTTGCCACGTCTTCGTCGAAAAGCCGCTGGCAACGACGGTGGCCGATGCCAGGCGCGTCGTCGCGGCGGCCAAGGCCAACGGCAGGAAGCTGGTGATCGGCTACATCCTGCGCCATCACCCGTCCTGGATCCGGCTCATCGCCGAAGCGCGCAAGCTCGGCGGCCCCTACGTCTTCCGCATGAACCTCAACCAGCAATCCTCGGGCCATACCTGGGAGACGCACAAGCAGTTGATGCAGACGACCTCGCCGATCGTCGACTGCGGCGTGCACTATCTCGACGTCATGCTGCAGATCACCGATGCGAAGCCCGTGGAAGTGCGCGGCATGGGCGTGCGGCTGACCGACGAGGTCGCGCCCTCGATGTACAATTACGGCCACTTGCAGGTGCTGTTCGATGACGGTTCGGTCGGCTGGTATGAGGCCGGCTGGGGGCCGATGATTTCGGAAACCGCCTTCTTCGTGAAGGACGTCATCTCGCCCAATGGCTGCGTGTCGATCGTCATGAAGGAAGGTGTGAAGTCCGATGACATCGACACCCACACCAAGACCTCGACCATCCGCCTGCACAATGCGGCGACCGACGCGGACGGCAAGTTTCTCAAGGCCGACGAAATGCTGTCGATGGCAGGCGAACCCGGCCATCAGGACCTCTGCGACCTCGAACAGGCCTTCGTGCTGAAGGCAATCCGCGAGGATCTGGACCTCGCCAAACACATGGACGACGCGGTCAAATCGCTCGCCGTCTGCCTTGCAGCCGACGAGAGCGTGCGCAGCGGCGCCGCCGTCAAACTCTAGAACAGGGACGAAGCCGTGGGCTCGCTGAACATCGAGAACGTGAAGAAGGCCTTTGGGCCGGTCGAGGTGCTGAAGGGCATCAACCTCGAGGTGAACGACGGCGAGTTCGTCGTTTTCGTCGGGCCGTCCGGCTGCGGCAAGTCGACCCTGCTCAGGGTCATCGCCGGACTGGAGGACTCGACTTCGGGCCGCGTCGTCATCGACGGCGCGGACGTCTCGGCCACGCCGCCGGCCAAGCGCGGCATCGCCATGGTGTTCCAGACCTATGCGCTCTATCCGCATCTGACGGTGAAGAACAATATGGGCCTCGGCCTCAAGCAGGCCGGCACGCCGGCGGCCGAGATCGAGCGCCGCATCGGCATCGCCTCGTCGATGCTGTCGCTGGAGCCCTATCTCGAAAGGCGGCCGGCCGAACTCTCCGGCGGCCAGCGTCAGCGCGTCGCCATCGGCCGCGCCGTGGTGCGCGAGCCGAAGCTGTTTCTGTTCGACGAGCCGCTGTCGAACCTCGATGCCGCGCTGCGTGTCAACACGCGGCTCGAGATCGCGCAATTGCACCGCCGGCTGAAGGCGACGATGATCTACGTCACCCACGACCAGGTCGAGGCGATGACCCTGGCCGACAAGATCGTGGTGCTCAACGCAGGGAAAATCGAGCAGATCGGTGGCCCGATGGAGCTCTACAATTCGCCGGCAAATGAGTTCGTCGCCGGCTTCATCGGCTCACCGAAGATGAATTTCGTCGACGGCGCCCGTCTCGGCGAAACCGCCAAGACAATCGGCGTGCGGCCGGAACATCTGACCGTCGATCCGAAATCCGGCTCCTGGAAGGGAACGGTGGTGCACGCCGAGCATCTCGGCGCCGACACCAACCTCTATCTCGACTGCGAGAAAGCCGGGCTGATCACCGTGCGGATTTTTGGTGTTTATGATGCCGAGCCGGGTGCCACGCTGTATGCGACGCCGGATCCGGCGAAGACCTATCGGTTTGGTACGGATGGGAAGGTGCTGAAGTAGATACGCCGGCGCTGGCCCTCACCCAGCCTCCGTTTCGCTCGGCTGACCTCTCCCCGAGGGGAGAGGAGATTGCCAGCGCCGACGCCAGTCTCTTCTCCCCAGCGGGGAGAAGGTGGCCGCGAAGCGGCCGGATGAGGGGGCAGCGCTGACCCCGAAATATACTGCCTAAACGTCCGCCTTGAACGTCTGCTTCTGCTGCCCCAGGCCTTCAATGCCCAGTTCAACCACATCGCCGGCCTTCAAGAACACCGGCGGCTTCATGCCCAGCCCGACGCCGGGCGGCGTGCCGGTGGAGATGATGTCGCCGGGGTGCAGCGACATGAACTGGCTGAGATAGGACACCAGATATTTGACGCCATAGACCATGGTCTTGGTCGAGCCGTTCTGCATCGTCTTGCCGTTGACGGTCAGCCACATTTTGAGGTTCTGCGGGTCGGCCACTTCGTCTTTGGTCACCAGCCATGGGCCGGTCGGGCCGAATGTGTCGCAGCTCTTGCCCTTGGTCCACTGGCCCTGCCGCTCGGCCTGGAAGGCGCGTTCGGAGACGTCGTGGGCAACGCTATAACCGGCGACATAGTCGAGCGCATCGGCCTCGCTGACATATTTGGCGGTTTTGCCGATGATCACGGCCAGCTCGACTTCCCAGTCGGTCTTCTCCGAGCCGCGCGGGATCAGCACGTCGTCATCCGGCCCGACAATGGCCGAGCTCGCCTTCATGAAGATGATCGGCTCCGGCGGCACGGTGGCGCCGGTCTCGGCGGCGTGGTCGGAATAGTTCAGGCCGATACAGATGAACTTGCCCGTGCCGGCAACGCAGGCGCCGAGGCGCGGGCTGCCGGAAACCGCCGGCAGCGACTTCGGATCTAGCTTGGCGAGTGCTGCCAGCGATGCCGGATCGAGTGCCTTGCCGCCGATATCGGTGACGTGAGCGGAGAGATCACGGATCGTTCCATCCGCATCGAGCAGGCCGGGACGTTCGCTTCCCACCTCGCCATAGCGCAGCAGTTTCATCTAAATCCTTCTCCTGATTGCGGCCTCGTGGCCTTTTGCAAACTTTCCGCCAAGGCGATTGCTCCTTCAAGGAACCGGCGGACCGTACCCATCGACCTGACTACGGACAAGCGCGATCGCCATACAAGATAGCCGGCGCGCGGGATTTTCAGACTGTTCGATCCCCTGTTGAACGCCGGCAACGGGCCAGATCGTCCGGCCCACGCAAGATTTCCGCAGTCAGATCGACCAGCCGCCGTCGATATTGTAGGCCTGCCCGGACGTGTACGTGGCGCCGGCCAGGTAGACGGCCAGATCGGCGATTTCCTCCGGCGTGCCGAGCCGGCCCATCGGCTGGCGGGCGATGAAGGCGGCGCGGGCGGCATCATAGTCGCCTTGCGCGTGCATGCGGTCCTGCAGCGACGGGCTCTCGACCGTGCCGGGGCAGATGGCGTTGCAGCGTATGCCCTTGCCGACATAGTCGGCGGCTATCGCCTTGGTCAGGCCGATGACCGCGGCCTTGGTCAGGCCATAGACGAAGCGGTTGGGCACGCCCTTGGTGGAACTGGCCAGCGAGGCCATGTTGATGATCGATCCGTCGCCGCGTTCCAGCATGCCGGGCAGCACGGCCCGGCTGGTGCGGATCATGGCGCGGACATTGAGGTTCAGCGCGAAATCGAGGTCGCCGTCCTTCATCTCCAGGATCGAGCCCGAATGGACGAAACCGGCGCAATTGAACAGCACGTCGACGACACCGATCTTGGCAAAGGCGGCGTTGACGGCTTCGTCGTTGAGCACGTCCAGCTTGCGGGTCTTGATCCCTGGCGTCTTGGCGAGTTCCGCCAGCAGCGTCTCGTTGATGTCGGTGGCGTAGACGATGGCGCCGGCTTTTGCGAAGGCCAGTGCGCTCGCCTTGCCGATCCCTTGCGCCGCTGCCGTGACGACAACGACCTTGCCTGCCAGATCCGCCATGCTGTTCTCCTCGTCCGCTGGGATAGTCCGGGTCTACCTGCGGCTGGCCAAGGCGTCATGTGCCAGTCACGCGTGATCGTGCAGCCTGCGCCGTTGACCGTTCACTGATAAAGATGTTTTTTCTCGTTAAAGAACATCTGTCCGGGCGTCAAGCCCGAACACGATCTGAACAGTACCGGCAGGCCATCAATCGCCGTAAGGCACCCAGACATTCTTGACCTCGACGGCGCGGCGCAGGAAGGCGTCGCCGGCGGCTTGGTCGGATGCCCAGTCGATGCCGCGGCCATTGCCGCTCCAGACGCGCTTGAGGTTGCCGATGGACTCGGCTTCCGCCTTGGCGCAGGTCTCGGCATCGGCGAACACCCAAAGCCCGTCGACATCGTCATGCTTGGCCAGCACGCCGGCGAGTTCGGCGCTGCGACCGGTGACGATGTTGATGGCGCCTGAGGGAATGTCGGAATATTCGATGACCTGGTAGAGATCGGTCGCCAGCAGCGGGTAGCGCTCCGACGGCACTGCGACCACGGTGTTGCCCATCGCGAGTGCGGGTGCAATCAGCGAGATCAGGCCGAGCAGCGGCGAGGCATCCGGCGCGACGATGCCGACGACGCCGACCGGCTCGTGCAGCGCCAATGTCACGGCACGCGCGGGCGGTTGGTGCACGCGGCCCTCGAATTTGTCAGCCAGACCGGCATAGAGGAACAGGCGCTCGATGGATTGTTCTACCTCTTCCCGCGCGGCCTTGGGCGTAGCGCCGGTCAATTCGGTGAGACGGGCGGCGAACTCGCCGGCGCGGCCGGAAAGGTTCTCGGCCAGATAATAGAGCACCTGGGACCTGTTATAGGCGGTCGCCTCCGGCCAGGCCTTGGCACCGCGGGCGGCGGAGACGGCATCGCGGATATCCTTGCGGCTACCGAGCCCAACTTCGCCGGCAAGCTTGCCCTTGGCGGTGGCGATGGCGAGCGAATAATTGCCGTCCGGCCGTACCTGCTTGCCGCCGATGAACAGCTTTGCCGTGCGGTCGATTGCCGCGCCATCGGCCTGCTCGACCGGTTGCGCCGACATCGTCGCCGGCTTGATGACCGGGCCGAGCGGCAATTTTGCCGTGAGATATTCGAACATGCCCTCGCGCCCGCCCTCACGACCGAAACCACTCTCGCGGTAGCCGCCGAAGCCACAGGCGGCGTCGAACATGTTGGTGCCGTTGACCCAGACCACGCCGGCCTTCAATTGCGGCGCGACGTGCAGGGCAAGGTTGACATTCTCGCTCCACACCGAGGCGGCGAGGCCATAGCGCGTGTTGTTGGCGAGCTCGATCGCTTCCTCGGTGTTGCGGAAGGTCATGGTCGCCAGAACAGGGCCGAACACCTCTTCTTGCGCCAATATGTTAGCCGGCGAAACACCTGTGGCGAGCGTCGGCAGATGGTAGTAGCCGGAGGACGGCAGTGCGGCATCCGGCTGCCAGCAGACGGCGCCCTGTCTGGCGCCTTCGGCAACCAGGCCCTTGACGCGGTCAAGCTGGGTCAGATCGACCAGCGGGCCGATATCGGTGTTCTTGTCGAGCGGGCTGCCGACGCGCAGCCGGCTCATCCGCGTCTTGACCTTGGCGATCAGGGCGTCGGCTATGCCTTCCTGCACCAGGAGCCGCGAACCGGCGCAGCAGACCTGGCCCTGGTTGAACCAGATGCCGTCGACCAGGCCTTCGACGGCGCTGTCGAGATCGGCATCCTCGAAGACGATGAAAGCCGACTTGCCGCCGAGTTCCAGCGACAGTTTCTTGCCCGAGCCGGCGGTGGCTTTCCGGATGATCTTGCCGACTTCGGAAGAGCCGGTAAAGGCGATCTTCTGGACGCCGGGATGGTTGACGATGGCGACGCCGGCCTCAGGGCCACCCTGGACGATGTTGACGACGCCCTTCGGCACGCCGGCACGCTCGCAAATCTCGGCGAACAGGATAGCGGTCAGCGGCGTGAACTCGGCCGGCTTCAGCACCACGGTGCAGCCGGCGGCGAGCGCCGGCGCGATCTTCCAGGCCAGCATCAGCAGCGGAAAGTTCCACGGGATGATCTGGCCGACGACGCCGACACCCCTATGGCCGGGGAAATCCCTGTCCAGCGCCTGCGCCCAGCCGGCATGGTGGATGAAATGGCGGATCGCCAGCGGCACGTCGATATCGCGGCTTTCGCGGATCGGCTTGCCGTTGTCGATGGTCTCAAGCACCGCGAACAGGCGCTGATGCCGCTGCATGGCGCGGCCGATGGCATAGAGCACCTTGGCACGCTGATAGCCTGAGGCTGCCGACCACTTCGGCAGCGCCTTGGCGGCGGCCGCAACCGCCGCGTCGATATCGGCGGCATTGGCGTCCGAGACCTCGGCCAGCAGCTTGCCGGAAGACGGCTCGCTGGTCTCGAAGGTCTTGCCGCCGGCAGCGGCTTTCCAGTCGCCGCCGATGAACAGCGCCTTGCCGAAATCGCGCGCGGCAAGCCAGGCGTCGGCCTCGTTGCGGGCCTCCGGTGCCGGGCCGTATTCCATGGCGTGATAGCGATCGAGAATGTTCATCAGGTGCCTCCTTCACCCTCCCGCCTGGGAGGGTCGATCGGCAAAAGCCGATCGGGGTGGGGGTAAAGGCTTACGCCATCGCGTGGCGATGATTGGCCGAATAATGTCCGGTCAGATGGTGCTCGAGCTGGCGCTCGATGTCGGTCAAGAGGCTCGACGCGCCGAAGCGGAACAGGTCCGGCTCCAGCCATGGCCGGCCGAGCTCTTCCTTCATCAGCACCAGCCAGTCGAGCGAGGCCTTGGCCGTGGAAATGCCGCCGGCCGGCTTGAAGCCGATGAGATAGCCGGTTTCCTCGAAATAGGCCCTGATGGCACGCACCATGGCGAGGCCGACGGGCAGCGTCGCGTTGACGCTTTCCTTGCCGGTCGAGGTCTTGATGAAATCGGCGCCCGCCATCATCGCCACCATCGAGGCCAGCATGACATTGCGCAGCGTGGCGAGGTCGCCGGTGCCGAGGATGACCTTCAGATGCGCATCACCGCAGGCGGCGCGCATCGAGACGATCTCATTGTAAAGCTCCCGCCACTTGGCGCCGAACACCAGGCCGCGCGGGATGACGACGTCGATCTCGTCGGCGCCGTCACGGACCGAGGCCTCGATCTCCTGCAGACGGGTCGACAGCGGCGCCAGGCCATGCGGAAAGGCGGTGGAGACGGCGGCGACATGGATGCCAGTGCCGCGCACCGCATCGACGGCGGTGGCAACGAAGGGGTGGTAGACGCAGACGGCGGCCGGGCGGATGGTTTCACCTGATATGCCGAGGCCCTCGACAATGTCGCGGCGGAACGGATTGATCGCCTTGGCGCAAAGCCGGCGCACGCGCTCCTCGGTGTCGTTTGAATTCAGCGTCGTCAAATCCATGCAGGCGACGGCGCGCAGCAGCCAGGCGGCCTGGTTGTCGGCCTTGATAGAGCGCCGCTTGGTCAGGCTGGCGACGCGCCGTTCCAGCGCCGAGCGATTGACGCTGCGCACCGATTCCATGAAGCCAAGGTCGAGCTTCATGCCAGGGTTGCGCGCAATGCGATGATCGTGCGGGACGGCTGTATTGGCGGCGGCACGCGCCGGCAGCGGCGTCACCTTGGACGGGCCGACATCGGCTTCGCGGATTGTGCTGCTCATCTCCTGCCCTTTCATTCAGCGACGTATGCCGAAGATAGCCCGTGAAGCCGTACTTCACGAGTCCTGCGGGCGGTCATAACCGAAAAAGGCGGTGAAAGCAGCAGTTTTTGACCGTGCGGTCAAAAACGTAGACTTCGAGATGTTGGTGCGGCTCAGCCGACGAAGGCGCGCTCGACGACAAAAGTCGCCGGATGGCTCAGCGAGCCTTCCTCGAAGCCGAGGCTTTCGGCCAGTTCCTTGACGTCCTTCAGCATATGCATCGAGCCGCAGATCATGATCCGATCGGTTTCCGGGTTGAGCTTGTCGATGCCGAGATCGCTGTAGAACTTGCCGGAGCCGATCAGCGCGGTGATGCGGCCCATGCGTGCCGATTCCTCGCGGGTCGTCGAATTGTAGAGCGTGACGCGCCCAGTGGTCAGTCCACCGATCAGCGGGTCGCTTTCAAGTGCTGCGACCAGCTCCTGGCCGTAGGTGAGTTCCGCATTGTCGCGGCAGGTATGGGTCAGGATCAGTTGATCGAATTTTTCGTAGGTGTCGGGGTCGCGCAGCAGGCTGGCGAAGGGCGCGATGCCGGTGCCGGTCGAGATCATGAACAGCCGCTTGGCCGGCGTCAATGCGTCGACCACCAGCGTGCCCGTCGACTTCTGGCGCATGATGACGGTGTCGCCGACCTGGATCTTCTGCAGCTCCGAAGTCAGCGGGCCGTCCGGCACCTTGATCGAGAAGAATTCCAGCTCTTCGTCCCAGGCCGGGCTCGCCACCGAATAGGCGCGGTACACCGGCTTCTCCGCATTGGGCAGGCCGATCATGACGAACTCGCCGGAGCGGAAGCGCAGCGACTGCGGACGGGTGATGCGGAACGAGAACAGCCGGTCGGTGTAGTGCTTCACCGAGACCACGGTTTCGGCATAGACATTGGCCGGAATCGGGAACTGCAGCGGTCGGGCGCCGACGGTGTTGAGAGCGGATGTGGTGTTCATCAAATCCAACCTTCTGGCCCAGCTCACGGACGCGGGCGCCAAACCTTCACCTGCGCGCCCGGACCATTCAGGTCCCGGCGTGCTGTTCGCACACTCCAAAGCGGCAAGCTCTTGTGTCCGGAATTTATTAGTATACAAACGATATTTGCGTCAAGATGCTCCCTTAAAACAGCTTTCCAAACTGACGCATATCCGTAGTCCGCGCATTTCGGGTTTCGACGATGGAAGAGAATATTTCGGCGCAAGCGCGCGAGTCCCGGGGAAATGTCGTTGCCGGTATCGATGTCGGCGGCACCTTCACCGACCTGCTCCTGATCGACGGAAGCGATGGCGGCAGGGTGTATCTGGCCAAGACGCCGACTACGGTCGACAACCAGGCCTTCGGTGTCGTTTCGGCGCTCGGCGCCACCGGATTTCCGATCGACGGCATCGACCTCATCGTGCATGGCACGACCACCACCACCAATGCGGTGCTCGAACGCCGGCTGGCGAAAACCGGCATGATCACCACGCGCGGTTTTCGCGACGTGATCGAGCTTGGCCGGCGCACGCGGCCGCAGGCCTATGGCATGACCGGCAGCTTCGTGCCGATCATCCCGCGCAATCTCAGGCTCGAAGTGTCGGAGCGCGTCGAGGCGTCGGGTGCGATACGCACACCGCTCGACGAGGCCGAAATGCGCGAGGCGGTGCAGACGCTGATCGCGGCCGGTTGCGAATCCCTCGTCATCCATTTCCTGCATTCCTACGCCAATCCGGCGCACGAGCGGCGCGCCACCGAAATTGCCGGCGAGCTCTGGCCGAACGGCTACATCACGGCAGGCCATGCGCTGCTGTCGGAGGCGCGCGAGTTCGAGCGCGGCGTCACCGCTTCGGTCAACGCCTCGGTGCAGCCGATCCTCGAGCGCTATGTCGAGCGGCTGCGCAAGGAACTGGCTGCAAAAGGCTATGCCCGCGACTTCCTGATCATGAACGGCAATGGCGGCATGATCTCGGCCCGCTTCGTCACACGTGAATCGGCCAAGACTGTCATGTCCGGTCCGGCCTCGGGCGTCATCGCCGCCGCCTACACCGGAAAACGTGCCGGCTTCGAAAACCTCGTCACCTACGACATGGGCGGCACCTCGACCGACGTGGCGCTGATCCGCAATGCCGAGCCGGCTGTCTCGAACGAGATCGAGATCGAATATGCCATGCCGATCCATGTGCCGATGGTGGCGGTGCACACGGTCGGCGCCGGCGGCGGCTCGATCGCCCGCGTCGACGCGGCCGGCCTGATCCAGATCGGCCCGGAAAGTGCGGGCGCCAATCCCGGCCCGATCTGCTACGGGCGCGGCGGCCTCGAGCCGACCATCACCGACGCCAATCTGGTGCTCGGCCGGCTGGCGCCGAAGAAGCTGCTGGCAGTCGAAAACCCGGTCACATCAGAGCGCGTCACCGGCATCTTCGAGGAGAAAATCGGCAAGCCGACCGGCCTTTCCGGCGTCGAGGCGGCGGGCGCGGTGCTGCGGCTCGGCAACATGAAGATGGCCGGCGCCATCCGCATGGTCTCGGTGTCACGCGGTCATGACCCCCGCGATTTCGCGCTGTTCGCCTTCGGCGGCGCCGGGCCGCTGCATGCGACTGCCCTGGCGCGCGAACTCGGCCTGCCCAAGGTGTTGGTGCCGGCGCGTCCAGGCATCACCAACGCGCTCGGCTGCGTCGTTGCCGACCTGCGCCACGACTTCGTCAACACCATCAACCAGCCGGTGTCGGTACTCGACGAAACGCATCTTTACGCAGTATTGGAACGGCACCGAAACGAAGGCAAGGAGCTGATCGGCAAGGAAGCGGTAAAGCCGGAGACGATCCGCGTCACCCACTCCGCCGACATGCAGTTCGTCGGCCAGACCCACATCATCAACGTGGCGCTGCCGTCCTCCTCGGTGACCCGGGCAACGCTGCAGCAGCTTTTCGAAAAGGCCTATTTCGCCCGCTTCAAGGTCGAGCTGCCGGAAATCCGAGCCAATCTCGTCAATCTCAATACATCGGTCACCGGCGTGCGTCTGGCGATCGATCTGTCGCGCCTGATCGATCCGGCGGGGCGCGCAGCAACGCTCGACGAGGCGCGGCGCGAAATCCGGCCGGTCTGGTATGCCGGCCGTTGGCACGACACGCCCGTATATGCGCGCGAAAAGCTGCCGCTCGATGCTATCATCGAAGGCCCGGCGATCCTCGAACAGATGGACGCCACCACCGTGCTCGAACCCGGCGACCGCGCACGCAGCGACGCTGACGGCAACATCATCATCGACATTGGCGAGGCCTGATATGGCAAAGCTCGACGCCATCACCCTTTCGGTCCTCCAGGCGGCCCTGCAGCAGGTCTGCGACGAGATGGACCTTACGTTCTCTCGCGCCGCCTTCTCGCCTGTCATCGCCGAGGCCAATGACCGTTCCGACGGCATCTATTCGGCTGTCGACGGTTCGCTGATCGCGCAAGGCAGCCAGGGCCTGCCGGTGTTCGTCGGCGTCATGCAATATTCGACCAGGACGGTGATCGAGATGATCGCCGACGGCCGTTGCCTGGCGCCGGAACCAGGCGACATCTACGTCGTCAACGACCCCTATCTCGGCGGCACCCATCTGATGGATGTGCGCTTCGCCATGCCGGTCTACCGGGACGGCAAGATTTTCTGCTGGCTATCCAACACCGGCCATTGGCCCGACATTGGCGGCTCGGTGCCGGGCGGATTTTCAGCCTCGGCGACTGCCGTGGAGCAGGAAGGGCTGCGACTGCCGCCCGTAAAACTGTTCAAGAAGGGCGTGCTCGACCCGGAAATCTACGCCATCATCTGCTCCAACATCCGCGTCGCCGACCAGCGCATCGGCGATATCAGGGCCCAGGCCGCCGCACTGCTGATCGGTCAGGATCGGCTGAATGGAATCCTGGATCGTTACGGGGATGAAACGGTTGTAGAGGCGATCGCCGAACTGCGCCGCCGCGCGGCCGAACAGATGCGCGCCAACATCTCAGCCATTCCCGACGGCACCTACCATTCCAAGGCGTTTGTCGATTCCGATGGGGTGGTCAACGAGCCGCTGATCATCGCGCTCGCCGTCGAAAAACAGGGCGACACGCTGACCTTCGATTTCACCGGTTCGTCAAAGCCCTGCGCCGGGCCGATGAACAGCGTGCTGGCGACGACCCTATCCTCGGTCTATCTCGCCATGCGCCACATTTTCCCGGATGTACCGATCAGCGCCGGCGCGTTGGAACCCCTGATCGTCAAACGGCCGGAAGGCACGTTCCTCGACGCCAAATATCCGCGGCCCGTCTCGGGCTGCGCCGCCGAGGTGTCGCAGCGCATCGCCGAGGCGGTATTCGCGGCGATGGTGCAGGCATTGCCGGACAAGGTGACCGCCGCACCCGCCGGTTCCAGCGGCAATTTCGCACTCGGCGGCAACGACCCGGCGCGCAGCCGCGACTACGTCATGTACCAGATCTCCGGCGGCGGTTATGGCGGCAATTCAGGCCATGACGGCCTGACCAATGGCTGCTCGACCATCGGCATCTCCAAGTCGCCGCCGGTCGAGATCATGGAACAGGCATTCCCGGTGCTCTACCGCCACTACGCCTTGCGTGAAGGCTCCGGCGGCGCCGGCAAGCATCGCGGCGGTTTCGGACTCGCCTATGAGGTGGAAATCCTGCGCGGCGACGCCCGCGCTTCCTTCGTCATGGACCATGGCCGGTTCGGCCCGCAGGGCGCGCTTGGCGGCAAGGACGGCGCCGTCAACACGGTGACCGTCTTCCGCAACGGCGAGGAACACGTGCCGCCGCATTTGTCCAAGGAACAGGACATTGCGCTCAAGGCCGGCGACCGTGTGCGCGTCGGCACGCCGGGCGGCGGCGGCTACGGCGATCCGCTGCAGCGCGATGCCGATCTTGTGCTGCGCGACGTGGCGCTGGGGTACTACACATCAGAGGAAGCCACCGAAAAGTTTGGCGTTGTCCTCTCGGCCGGGGAGTTGGCCATCGACCGGACGGCCACCGACAAGCAGCGCGTCGGCTAACACATCACCGATCGATCGACTGGTCTGCTCGCCGCGCCGCGATCGCCGCAGCGCATGTCGTTTCCGTCTCCGCCGCGCGCCTGGAAGACCGTAGACTTCCCGCTTTCAACGGGGATCTCGAACATGCGTCTTTTCGGTCGTTTCGTGCTTGCCGCTTCCGTCGCCCTCACCCTTGCCACGGGTGCCGCCTCCGCCCAGGATAAAAAACTCAGGATCGGCACCGAAGGCGCTTATCCGCCCTTCAACTACGCCAGTGCTGACGGCACGCTGGGCGGCTTCGACATCGATCTCGGCAATGCGCTGTGCGCCGAGATGAAGTCCGAATGTGAGTTCAGCGTGCAGGATTTCGATGGTTCCATACCGGCGCTGCAGGCCGGCAAGTTCGACGCCATCATCAACATCACTATCACGCCGGAGCGAGCCGAGAAGGTCGAGTTCACCCACAAATACTACCAGACGCCGCCGGCCATCGCCGTGCCCAAGGATTCGACCATATCAGGCACCTCGCCGGACGACCTGAAAGGCAAGGCGCTCGGGGTGCAGACCGCGACTATCCACCAGAAATTCGCCGACCAGAAATATGAAGGCTCGACGGTCAAGGCCTATCCGACGGGCGACGATGCCCGCACCGACATGGCCAATGGCCGCCTCGACGCGATGATGGACGGCTCGATCATCTTGACCGAGTGGCTGAAGAAGCCAGACGGCGCCTGCTGCAAGCTGCTCGGCACGCTGACCGCCGATCCGGCCATACACGGCCCCGGCGTCGGCATCGCCCTGCAAAAGGGCAACAAGGAACTGGCCGACAAGCTCAATGCGGCCATCGACGCGCTGCGCGCCAATGGCAAGTACAAGGAAATCAACGACAAGTACTTCTCGTTCGACGTCTACGGCAGCTGAGACCGTTTGGAAACTCTACTCTGGCGGCCATCTGAAGGCGTTTTCTGCGCTTCCGGTGCTCACGGACCTGAATGTCCGCTGCGCTCCGGTTCTCGAAACCACCATCATATGACTCGCCAGAGCGAATTTCGAAACGGTCTCTGGATCGCAATTCATGATGGAGACTTCCTTGGCTGAGCGGCGTTCCCCTTTCTACAGCAGCATCGTCGGGCTGGGCGCGACCATGGGTCGTGTCGGGGGCGATTTCATCTCCGCTAAAACCTATTCCGGCATTGCCGACGAGCATCTGAACACCCGCAAAAATGTCGGCGTGCAGGATCTCAGCACCATGGGCAAGATGGACATCAAGGGGCCGGATGCCGAGGCGCTGGTCAACCATGTCATCGTCAATAATGCCGCTGCCATGAAACCGGGCCAGGTCCGCTATTCCACGGTGTGCCGCGAGGATGGCGGCATCATGGACGACCTCACCGTGTTTCGGTTGGGTCCGGAGCACTTCATGCTGGTAACCGGCTCGGTCAACCGCCTGAAGATGCTGCCCTGGCTGTTGCATCACGCGCAGAGTCGCAAAGCCTATGTCACCGACATAACCGCAGCCATCGCCTTCCCGACCATCCAGGGTCCGCGCTCGCGCGAACTGTTGAAGGCGATGATCTCGGATGCCGATCTGGACGGGCTGAAACGCTGGTCGTTCACGTCAGGCCACATCAACGGCACGCGGGTGCTGATCTCGCGCACCGGGGTCACCGGCGAGCTCGGCTTCGAGCTGTTCGTGCCGGCCGACGAGGCCGCTTCAGTCTGGGACGCGCTGATGCGGACCGGCCGGGACTTTGGCCTGAAACCCTATGGCGTGCTGGCAATGTTCACGCTCGGGTTGGAAAAAGCCTATCCGGCACACGGCATCGACATGGATGAGAGCCGCACGCCGTTCCATGTCGGCCTCGACCGCTGGATCAAGTTCGACAAGGGCGATTTCGTCGGCCGGCAAGCTTTGCTCAAGGTCCGCGACAAGGGCCTCGACGAGCAATGGGTCGGCCTGATCCTCGACGGCGACACGCCGGCCGCCACCGATGCCAGGGTCCTGGCCGATGGCGAGGACGCCGGCATCGTCACCTACAGCGATCACGGCTATTCCCTGGGCAAGGTGCTGGCCACGGCGCACCTGCGGCTGCCTTTCACCGCGATTGGCACCGAACTCAGCATAGACATCGATGGCAAGCCGAGCCGGGCGGTCGTGGCGCCGATACCGTTCTTCGATCCCGAGGGGGGGAGGTTGCGCGGCTAAGTGGGCTTACCCTGGAAATCATTTTGGTCTCTCCTCAATGGTTATGATATTGTCTCGAAATGAAGTCTCCTAGCTCAAGAGCCAGCCGTTCAGCCAAGACCGGCCAGTTCGTACTGACCAGCGAGCGCGGCGAGAAAATCAGCGCTGTGGAAGGCATGACGTTATCGCCTCGCATGGCGAAATTACTCGCCCAAGGCGTACGACACGGACTGTCCGGTGATGAGCGGCGTTCGCTCATCAAGGAAGAAATCCGTAAGAAGAAATAGACTTTGGTCTACGCCGCTGAGTTCGATCCGCTGTGCTACCCCGGCACGACGGTGCTTATTAACCTGTTGGACATCCGCGACCAGGCTGAGTTTGATGAAGTCGAGCTCGCGCTGTTCCTGACTCGCGCTGACGAGCCATTTCCGGCAGGCGAACTCGACTACCGTCACTATCTCGGCCTGCACCGGCACCTGTTCCAGGATGTGTGGCTGGGCCGGTCAGCCGCGCACCATCCGCATCGGCAAGGCCGGCAATTGGTTCTGCTATCCCGAACACATCGCCACCGAGATGGCGTGGGTCTTTCGCGAACTCGGCAATCCCGACCGCTTAGCTCATCTCGACGGCACCAGCTTTGCGAAGCATCTGGCGCACATCGTCGCGGAGATCAACGCCGTGCATCCGTTTCGCGAAGGCAACGGCCGAACCCAGCTCACCTTCCTTGCGATGCTCGCCGAGCACGCGGGCCTGACATTCAATGACGACATCCTTGAACGGATCGCGTCATTCAAGCCATGATCGACAGTTTCAGCGGTTCAGAAGCGTCATTGCAAGCACTGATAGAAGACATCATCGCCTAGTTCGTCGGCCTAACAATCACCCCCGTCTATCCAGCCTCGCCACCAACCAATCCCCCACCCATTGGATGCCGCAGACCAGGATGATCAGCACGATGACCACTGCGATCATCACCGACGTCTCAAAACGCTGGTAGCCGTAGCGGATGGCGAGGTCGCCGAGGCCGCCGGCGCCGATCGCGCCGGCCATGGCTGACGCACCGATCAGCGTCACCAGCGTCACCGTGAAGCCGGCGACGATGCCGGGCAGGGCTTCTGGCACCAGCACCTCGCGGATGATCGTCCAGCGGTTGCCGCCCATGGCGCGCGCCGCCTCGATCAGCCCGCGATCGACTTCGCGCAGCGACACTTCGGCGATGCGCGCATAGTAGGGCGTGGCGGCGATCGACAGCGGCACGATGGCTGCCCATGTGCCGATCGAGGTGCCGACGATCAGCCGCGTCACCGGGATCAGCGCCACCAGAAGGATGATGAAGGGCACCGAGCGGAAGCCGTTGATGATGGCGCCGAGCGCCCGGTTCACCCAAAGGCTTTCGGCAATGCCGCCGCGTTCGGTAGCAATCAGCGCCAGGCCGAGCGGCAGGCCGAAGACCAGCGAGATGAGGCCGGAGGCGGCCGTCATCAGCACCGTCTCCCAGATCGAACGCAGCAGAAGTTCAAACAGGATTGGCGACATGGCCAAGCACCTCCACCCGCGCCTGGCGGGCCTTCAGGAATGTGATGATGTCAGCAAGATGATTTGCATCGCTGCCGGGAACCGAAAGGAACAGCGTGCCGACCGGCTGCTGCTGGATATGGTCGATGCCGCCATGGACGAGGCGGAAGGCGCCTGGAACAGCCGTGGCAAGGTCGGACAGCAATGGCCTGCTTGCCGCTTCGCCGGCCACATCCACGCGCAGGATCGTCTCCGGGCCGGCCGCCGGCAGCAGCCGGGCCGCCAGTTCGGCTGGCAGCTGCGGCCGGATGGCGCCGAGCAGGCTTTTGGTGATGTCTGATTGTGGGTCGGCAAACACCGACCAGACCGGCCCTTGCTCGACGATGCGTCCGGCGTCGATCACCGCCACGCGGTCGGCGATGGAACGGATCACCTCCATCTCATGGGTGATCAAAAGGATGGTCAGGCCAAGCTGCCGGTTGATGTCCTTGAGCAGTGCGAGGATGGAGCGCGTCGTCTCCGGATCGAGCGCCGAGGTGGCTTCGTCCGACAGGAGCAGCGCCGGGCGCGCGGCAAGCGCCCTGGCGATGCCGACCCGTTGCTTCTGGCCGCCCGACAGCGACGCCGGATAGGCCTTGGCTTTCTCCGACAGGCCGACAAGATCGAGCAGTTCGGCGGCGCGCTTCAGCCTCTCGGCTTTCGGCCGGCCCTCGATCTTCAGCGGCAGCGCCACATTGTCCTCGACGGTCTTGGCCGACAGCAGGTTGAAATGCTGGAAGATCATGCCGATGCGCCGCCGCAGCGGCTGCAGGTCGCGCTCGCCGAGCCGGCTGATCTCGCGGCCCTCGATGAACACCTCGCCGGAGTCAGGCCGTTCGAGCCCGTTCAGGCAGCGGATCAGCGTCGATTTGCCGGCGCCGCTGCGGCCGATGATACCGAGGATCTCGCCCTTGCGCACGGTCAGCGAAATGCCGTCGAGCGCCGCCGTCACACCGAAATGGCGCTTCAGGTCGACAAGGCGCACGACATCCTGAGATGCGTCGGGCCGGGTCTGGGTCGGATCGGCGGTCTCCCCGGATGCCGTGATATGCTGGTTCATGAATATTCCTGTTCCCGAAAACGCAATCGCGGCCCGCGCCTGAGCGCGGCCCGCTGTTGCTCTCGAACCGGGCTTCCGGCCGAGGACCGGATCAATAGGCGCTGAGGCCGGTGCCCTTGTAGACCTTGTCGAACTCGGCCTTCACCGCCTCGTTCTGATAGGAAGCCACCAGCGTCTTCACCCAGGCCTCGTTCTCGTTACCGGTCTTCACCGCGATGAAGTTGCGGTAGGGATTGTCGGCGATAGGCTCCTGCGCGATGCGGTTTTCCGGCGACAGGCCGCTTTTCAGCGCCCAGTCGGTGTTGACTACGGCCGCATCGAGATCCTCGACCGAGCGGCCGACGATACCGGCGTCAAGTTCCTTGATCACCACCTTCTTCGCGTTCTCGGCGATGTCGGCGGTGGTGGCCAGAATGCCGGTGCCATCCCTGAGCTTGATCACGCCCTCGTTCTGCAGCACGCGCAGCGCCCGGCCTTCATTGGATGGGTCGTTGGGCACGCCAATGACCGCGCCCTCGGGCAGGTCGGCAACCTTGCTGAACTTCTTAGAGTAGAGGCCGATCGGCCAGACGCCGGTATAGCCGACACGGACGATGTGGTAGCCTTGCGTCTTGATCTGGTTGTCGAGATAGGGCTGGTGCTGGAAGGCGTTGGCGTCGATCTCGCCGCGCTCCAGCGCTTCGTTGGGCTGGGTGTAGTCGTTGAATACCACCGTCTCGATGGCAAGGCCCTTTTCGGCGGCTTGCGCGACGACGACGCGCCAGACGTCCTCGTCCTCGCCGCTGATGATGCCGACCTTGATCGCCTTCTTGTCCTCGGCAAACGACGCATGCGGTGCAATCAGGCTGCCGATCGCGACGACTGAGGCGAACAGCAGAGCAAGGCCACTGCGCCGGTTGACGGTTGACCCGGGGGAAGATGGCAAAGTGTTCTTGAAGTCAGTCATGATTGATCTCTGCGGTTGTGAAGTCATGGCAGCGAGGCGGATTGCCTAGCCTTGGTCGCATCCTCAGAAATTCTATCAAATTTATCAAAGAACGCGTTTCGCCATTCTCGCCAAAGCCGGGAATATTCTCTCAAAATTTTCAAAAGCGTGAGCAAAAGCCGCTGCTTGGCCGGCCGCAGCGGATCGCGGCGCGATCTTGCGCGCGTCTGGAGGTCGTCAGATTCTCAGAGAGCTCAGCGTGCCGTCAAAGCGCGATCCAGGCCGCCTTCAGTTCCAAATATTTCTCCAGCGCGTGCAGCGACTTGTCGCGGCCGAAGCCGGACTGCTTGACGCCGCCGAGCGGCACGGTGATGTCGGCGCCGCCATAGGTGTTGACGTGGACGACGCCGGCATTGATGGCGCGCACCATGCGATGCGCGGTGGAGAGATTGGCGGTCCACACCGCGGAGGCAAGCCCGTAGATGGTCGAATTGGCAAGCCGAACCGCCTCCTCCTCGGTCTCGAAGCGCATGACGCCGAGCACCGGCCCGAACACCTCCTCGCGCGCCAACTGCATGTCCTGCATGACATTCTCGAAGATCGTTGGCGCCATGTAGCTGCCACCGGTCTCGGTCAGCATCCGCTGGCCGCCGGTGACGAGACGGGCACCTTCTTCCGTGGCCCTGGCGACGAAACCGAGGTTCTTGTCCAGCTGTTCGGCGCTCGATACCGCGCCGACATCGCTGGTGAGATCAAGCGGATCGCCGACTTTGAGCCGCATGGTTGCCGAGAGCAGTTCGTCCATGAAGCGGTCATAGACCGCTGACTGGACGAGAAGCCGCGAGCCGGCGACGCAGACCTGGCCGGAATTGCGGAAGATGCCATTGGCCGAGACGACCGCTGTCTGTTTCAGGTCCGGGGCGTCGGCAAAGACGATGTTCGGCGACTTGCCGCCGAGTTCGAGGAAGACGCGCTTCAGATTGGAGCGAGCGGAATATTCGAGCAGCCGCCGGCCGACCGGGCCGGAACCGGTGAAGGCGATGGCGTCGACATCCATATGCAGACCGAGCGCCTCGCCGGTGACCGCGCCAAGCCCGGTGACGACGTTGAGCACACCGGCGGGCAAGCCGGCCTCGCTTGCCAGTTCGGCCAGCCGCAGCAGCGTCAGCGAGGCGATCTCCGGCGGCTTCACCACCACGCAATTGCCGGCGGCAAGTGCAGGCGCGATCTTCCAGGCACCGATCATCAGCGGGAAATTCCACGGCACGATGACGCCGACGACGCCGAGCGGCTCCTTGTGGATCAGTCCGAGCACATTCTCGGCCGTCGGCGCGATCTCGCCATAGACCTTGTCGATGGCCTCGGCATAGTAGCGGATGGTGCCTGCCGCCGACAGCGGTTCTGCCTTGTAGGCCATGCCGATCTCGGTGCCGTTGTCGCGCACACCGAGCACGGCGAGCTCATCGGCGTGTTTCTCGACCAGCTCGGCGAATTTCGTCAGCACCTTCTTGCGAAAGGCGGGTGCGGCGCGCGACCACGAGCCCTTCTCGAACGCCTTGCGCGCCGACTTCACGGCGCGGTCGATGTCGGCGGCGTTGCCGTCGGCGATGCTGGCGAAAGGTCGGCCGTCGATCGGCGACGTCACCGGCAGGCTTGCGCCGCTTGTTGCCTCGACCTGCACGCCATCGATGAACAGGCCCTGCGCGCCGATCTCCGTCTTGCGCAGCGTTTCGATGGCATTCTGACTGATCATTGGTGACGGACTCCAAGGGAAACATGCAATGTGGTTGGCGCGCGGAATTCCCAGCCGCGAAACACCGGTTCCTTGCCCGGCACAAGGCTGAGATCGGGGAAGCGTTGGAGCAACAGCCTCACCGCAAGGCACATCTGCTCGCGTGCGAAGAACCGGCCCGAACAGAAATGATGGCCGAAGCCGAAGGCGGCATGGTTGCCTTCGTTGCGGTTGATGTCGAAGCGGTCGGGATCGGCAAAGCGACTCTCGTCGCGGCTTGCCGAAGCGACGAGGGCGGCGACGGCAGCGCCGGCCGGGATCGTCACGCCGCCAAGCTCGACTGCCCGCGTCGTCTGCCGCGTCTGCGTGCCGATCGGCGCCACCCAGCGCAGGCCCTCGTCGACCGCCCTCGGCACGAAAGTCTCGGGATCGGCGAGCACCTGCCGCAATTGCTCGGGATGGGCCAGCAGGCCGGCGAGGATCGAGCCGGCGCCATGTCCGGGCTCCTGCATGCCGCCAAGCAGGATGACCTTGATGCTGGGCATCAGAAAGTCGATCGGCCGCGTCGTGCCCTCCGGCATGCCGTCATGCAGCATGTGCGACAGCGCCGAGTCATCTGGCTGGCGCGCAAGTCTTTCCAGCGTCGGCAGGATGGCGTCGCCGACCTCGGCACTGATTGCGTCGGCGATCTCCTGCCGTTTCGGATCGTTCTCGAAATTGATGGCGCCCTGGGCAAGGCCGTAGAACCAGCGGCGCAGCGTCGGCATATCGATGCCGGCAAGGCCGAGCGAGCGCGCCAGGCTGAGCGTCGACACCGGCTCGAAATAATCGGCCATCAGCTCGGCGGAGCCCTGGTTGGCGATCCGGTCCAGAAAAGGTTCGGCAATCGACCGCACGAGGTCGCCGGCATAGGCGGCGACGGTGCGCGGCCGGTATTTCGGGTCGACGCCTTGGCGCAGTTGCTTGTGCGTCTCGCCATCGGTGGTCAGGATGGTCGGCTTGCCGAAGGAACGCTCAACTGGTGACGAGCCGACGACGGCGGAGAAGATCTCGGGCGACTTGGCGACGCTCTCGACATCCTTCCAGCGGGTGACGAACCAAAGATTGACCGCCGGCACGAAAGCGACCGGCGCACTGCGCCTGAGCTCTGCATAGATCGGGTAGGGATCGGCTTCCAATGCCTCGACGGTGATATTTTCGGCAAAGCTCAAATCCGCCACTCCCCTTGTGGTGTAAGGGGCGGCGTGGCATGCCGCCCCTTTGCTTTTCTCAATCTTTCAGCGGCTGGCCGAGGTTTTTGAACGCGACCGGATCGCGGCTCTTCAGCGCGCTGGCCAGCAGCAGGCCGACGATCGCGGCGATCAGCACCAGCCCCGGCAGGAACACGCCAAGGAAACCGCCGGCTCCCGACAGGCTGCCGAAATTGATGACGATCAAATAGATGATGATGACGAAGGCGATGAAGGTCAGCCCGGGCAGGATGGTGGTCTTCAGCGCATTCTCGTGGGCCGCCGGGTTGGCGCGGAAGAACATCACCACGGCAAGCGATGCCACCGCCATCATCGCGATGACGCCGAGCGTCGCGACATTGGTCAGCCACGAAAACAGCGCCAGCACCGGATCGAGGCCGAGCACGGCGAACAGGCCGACAACGACCGCGGCGAGCACGCTCTGGATGACGGAAGCGACGTGTGGGCTCTGGTGCACCGGATGCGTCACGCCGATCATCTGCGGCAACAGCTTCTCGCGGCCCGAGACGTAGATATAGCGCGCAACCGCATTGTGGAACGCCAGCACGCCGGCAAACAGGCTCGACACGAACAGGATGCTCATCGCCTGCGAAAGCATCGTGCCGGCGTAGCGGTCGGACAGGCCGAACAGGAAGGTCGTCGGATCCTGCAATCCCTGCAGCGTCGGCAGCAATTTGTCGACACCGGCGCCGACCGCCATCAGCCATGCCGTGAGCATGTAGAAGACGCCGATCAGCACGACCGAGAAATAGGTGGCGCGCGGAATGGTGACCTTTGGGTCGCGGGCTTCCTCGGCATAGATCGTCGTCGCCTCGAAACCGATGAAGGCGGCGAAGCAGAACAGGATGGCGATGGCCGGCGAGCCGCTGACGATCTGGCTCCAGCTGAATGGCGCCGCCGACAGGCCGCTATCGCCGCCGGTCTTGAGGATGGCGATATCGAGGATCAGCACCACAAGATATTCGCACAGCACCAGCACCGTCAGGATCTTGGCGGAGAGGTCGACCTGCCGATAGCCGAGCACGGCGACCAGCGCGATGGCGATGAAGCTCCACACCCACCAGGGCAGGTTGATGCCCCAGCCGGCGAACAGGCCGGCGGTTGCGGCGCCCAGCAGGCCCATGACGCCGATCTGCATGGCGTTGTAGGACAGGATGGCGATCAGCGCCGTGGCGCCGCCGGCCATGCTGCCGAGGCCGCGTGCGGCATAGGCATAGAAGGCGCCGGCATTGCCGACATGGCGTGACATGGCGACATAGCCGACCGCGAACAAAAGCAGCAGCACGGTCACGATGAGATAGGTGCCGGCAAAGCCGGCGCCATTGCCCATCAGCATGCCAAGCGGCGTGCCGCCGGCGACTGCCGTGAGTGGGGCGGCCGCAGAAATCACCATGAAGGTGATGGCGCCGACGCCAAGACTGTTCTTGCGCAGCCTGTTGGCCGGCGCCTGTTCCGAGACTGCTGTCATTGATCCCTCCTGTTTGCAAACCCTTGAGTTCGCCGGCCGAATGGCCTGTCCCATGCACTCTGGTGGTTGGTTCATTATTTGAACCGTTATTTTGAATATAGACTTGCAAACAATGCTGATGCCTGTCAAGTTAATTCACACGTTAAATGATTGTCCGAACCGGGAGGCAAATTTGAGTACGGTCGGAAAAGCGATCTCGCTTCTGGAGCTGTTCAACGTCGACGAGCCCGAGCTCGGCCTGTCCGATCTGGCGCGCCGCTCGGGCTTCGACAAGGCGACGACAAGGCGGCTGCTGGTAGCGCTGGCCAGCCGTGGTTTCGTCGAGCAGGATGCGGGTACGCGGCACTATCGCCTCGGCGCCGGCCTGTCGCGGCTGGCGCGCATCCGCGAGGCGCGCTTTCCCTTCCTGCAGACGGCCGTTCCGCTGGTGCGGGACCTGGCCGCATCGACGGCCGAGACCGTGCATTTGTCGGAATTCGGCGTCGACAGGCTGGTCACCGTCCACGTCGAGCATCCAGCATGGGCAAACCGGGTCAACATCGACATCGGTCAGTTGCTGCCTTTGCATTCGACCGCGTCGGGCATCGCCTATCTGGCCTTCGCCCGCGACGAGACCGTCAGGGCGTGCCTGACGGGTTCGCTCGATGCCTTCACGGCTCATACGCTGATCGAGCCGGCCGCCATCTCAAGATCCATGGGCGAGGCGCGCGAGCGCGGCTATTCGATCTGCGACCAGGGTTATGAGGAAGGTGTGATCAGCGTCGCGGCGGCAATCCGCGGGGCGGATGGCTTTGCGCTCGGCACCATCGCGGTGGCCGCGCCGAAGGCCAGAACCACGGCAGCCGCGATCGCGGAACGGGGACTTGCGGTGATGGAAGCGGCACGGGAAATTTCGATGCGCCTCAACGGCGAGAACCTGCAAACCCTGAGGAGGCAGGCCTGATGCCCTCGGAGACTGCGCCCCGCATCCTGGTCATCGGCACGGGCGACACAAAGGCCGAAGAGCTGTTGTTCATGAAACAGTGCATTGAGCAGTCGGGCGGCAGCGCCGTGATGATGGATGTCAGCGTGCTGGGCGACCCGCCCTACAGCCCGGACCACGATAAGCACGCCGTGGCGCGGGCGGTGGATGTGACGATCGCCGAGATCGTTTTGAGCGGTGATGAGAACACCGCCATGACGCTGATGGCCGGCGGCGCCGTCCAACTGGTGCGCAAGCTCCATCAAAACGGCGAGATCGACGCCTTCATCGCCATCGGCGGTTCGATGGGGACAGATCTGGCGCTCGACGTGGCGCTTTGCCTGCCGCTCGGCGTGCCGAAATTCGTCGTCTCGACCATCGCCTATTCGCACCTCATCCCACCCGAGCGCGTCGCGCCCGACCTGATGATGATCCTCTGGGCGGGCGGGCTGTACGGCCTCAACTCGATCTGCAGGCTGGTCCTGTCACAGGCCTGTGGTGCGGTCGTCGGCGCGGCCAGGATCGTGCTGGAGACTCGCATGTCGGCTCCGGCAATCGGGCCGACCATCGGCATGACCTCGCTCGGCAGCAGCTGCCTGCGCTACATGAAGACCCTGAAGCCGGCGCTGGAACAGCGCGGCTATGACGTTGCCGTCTTCCACACCACCGGAATGGGCGGCCGTGCCTTCGAATCGATTGCCGGTCAGGACCATTTTTGCGCGGTGTTCGACTTCAGCCTGCAGGAGATCACCAACCATCTCGCGGGCTCAGTCGTCAGTTCCGGCGCCGACCGGCTGGAGAATGCCGGTGCCCGCGGCATTCCGCAGATCGCAGCACCCGGCGCGGTCGACATGGTCGACCTGCCGACCTGGCAGGATTTGCCGGCTAAATTCTCGAAGCGGCCGTTTCACGCCCATAACAGGCTGATCGCTTCGATCACCGTCGATGCCGACGATCGCCGCCAGGTCGCCAGGACCATCGCCGCCAAGCTCGGTGCCGCCAGAGGCCGCTCCGCCTTCGTCCTGCCGTCCCAAGGCATCCAGGAATGGGACGTGGAGGGCGAGCCGCTCTATGAGCCGGAAGCCCTGGCCGCCTTCACTGACGAAATTCGCAAGGTCATTCCCGCCGGCGTCGAGTTCCACGAGATCGACGCTCACATCAACAGCGACGACTTCGTCGGCAAGGCGCTCGAGATCTTCGACCGCTGGGTCGAGGAAGGCATCGTCCCGCGTGGCAAGCCGGCCAAGGGAGTGGCGGCGTGAGTGCTGTTCCCGCCCAGGCGCTTGTCCTCGATTTCGGCGGCGTCGTCACCCGCACGCTGTTCGAGACCCACGCCTTGACCGAACAGGCGCTCGGCCTCGCGCCGGGGACGCTGCAATGGCGCGGGCCGTTCGATCCGGGCAGCGATCCGCTGTGGCGCGCCATGCAGGCCGACGAGATCAGCGAGCGTGACTATTGGCGCACACGCACAAGCGAGGTCGGCCGTCTGGTGGGCGAGGACTGGCAGGCGATGGAGACCTTCGTCCGGCGCGCGCGAGGGGCCGAGCCGGAAAAGGTGGTGCGGCCGGAGGCTGACAGCACCATTCGCACGGTGCATGCCGCCGGTTTCCGACTGGCCATCCTGTCCAATGAACTCGACCTGTTCTACGGCGCCGACTTCCGCCAGCGGCTGCCGTTGCTCGGCCTGTTCGATGTGATCATCGACGCCACTTACACCGGCATCCTCAAGCCCGATCCGCGCGCCTATGCCTTCGTCACCGAGGCGCTCGGCGTGCCGGCCGGCGCTTGCGTCTTCGTCGACGACCAGCGGCGCAATGTCGATGGCGGCTGTGCTGCCGGCATGCGCACGGTGCATTTCGACGTCGCCCGCCCGGCTCATTCCTATGCCGAGGCCCTCGGCCATTTCGACCTCGTCCCAGTTGCCTGAGATTTTTGCGGAGTCCATTATGCGCGACATCAATTTTCTCACCGAAACCAACGCCAAGCCGATCTGGCATCCGATGGCGCATCCGGCCGAGATGCGGGCCAACCCGCCAAAGGTGATCATGAAAGGCGAGGGTGTGATGGTCACCGACATCGCCGGCAACACCGTGCTCGACGCCGTCGGCGGCCTGTGGAACGTCAATCTCGGCTACAGCTGCGAACCGATCAAGAAAGCGATCGCCGACCAGCTTGGCGCGCTGCCCTATTATTCCGGCTTTCGCGGCACCTCGACCGGCCCGTCGATCGAGCTCGCCTACGAACTCTGCGAATGGTTCGAGCCAGAAGGCATGGTGCGGACGTTTTTCACTTCGGGCGGCTCGGATTCGGTCGAAACGGCACTTCGGCTGGCGCGGCAGTACTGGAAGATCCGCGGCCAGGCCGACCGGACCAAGTTCCTGGCGCTGAAGAAAGGCTACCACGGCACGCATTTCGGTGGCGCGTCGGTCAACGGCAACGCCAATTTCCGCCGCAACTACGAGCCGCTGCTGCCGGGCGTCTTCCACATTCCCGCGCCCTGGACCTTCCGCAATCCGTTCGACGAGACCGACCCAGTGCGGCTGGCAAAACTCTGCGCTAGGGCGCTGGAGGACGAGATCGCCTTCCAGGGCGGCGATACCATCGCCGCGTTCATTATGGAGCCGGTTCTCGGCGCCGGCGGCGTCATCGTTCCGCATGAGAGCTTCATGCCGCTGGTGCGCGAAATCTGCGACCGCCACGAGATCCTGCTGATCGCCGACGAAGTGGTGACGGGCTTCGGCCGCACCGGCGCATGGTCGGGTTCGCGTCTGTCCGGTGTGAAGCCGGATTTCATGACCATCGCCAAGGCGATCACTTCGGGTTATTTCCCGCTCGGCGCCACTTTGATCGGCGCCAAGGTCGCCGATGTCTTCGAGGCCGACAAGACCAGCTTCGGCGCCATCGGCCATGGCTATACCTATTCCGGCCATCCTGTCGGCTGCGCCGCGGGTCTGGCGGCGCTTGCCGAGACCAAACGGCTGCGCCTGAACGAGAACGCGGCCGCGCGTGGTGTCGAACTCGCAGCCGTGCTGGAGGGGCTGAAGGCGAAGCATGCGATCGTCGGCGATGTCCGGTACAAGGGCCTGATGGCGGCGCTGGAGCTGGTCTCGGACAGCGCGACGAAAAAGCCCGCCGACAAGAAGACCATGGCATTGGTTTCGGAGGCGGCCTATGAGGCCGGCGTCATGCTGCGCGTCTCCGGCAACACCGTCATCTTGTCGCCGCCGCTCATCATCAGCACCGCCGATGTGACGAAGATCGGGGAAGCTTTGGATGCAGGCCTGTCGAAGGTCTGACGGGTCGGCCGCTACATCGGAGTTGGTATACATGGCTCAATCGCAGGAAAAAATGGCTGAGGAAGCGCTGGTTAGCCGGCGTTCGCGCCTGCTCGGCGCGAAATCGCAATTGTTCTATGACGAACCAGTGCATCTGGTGCGCGGCGAGGGCGTCTGGCTTTACGATGCCGATGGGCGCAAATATCTAGATGCGTACAACAACGTCGCCCATGTCGGCCACTGCCACCCCCATGTGGTCGAAGCCTTGTGCCGGCAGGCAAGCTTGCTCAACACCCACACGCGCTATCTGCACACCGCCATTCTCGACTATGTCGAGCGGCTGACGGCGACCTTCGATGCCAGCCTGTCGACCGCCATCCTGACCTGCACCGGCAGCGAAGCCAACGACATCGCGCTGCGCATGGCGCAGGCCGCCACCGGCCGCATGGGTATCATCGCCACCGACGCCACCTATCATGGCAACACCGCGGCGGTTTCGCAGCTCAGCACCCGCATGCCGCCGGTCGGCGGCCGCGCCCGCAATGTCAGGCTGGTGCCGGCGCCTGACAGCTATCGCCATCCGGATGCGATGGCCAACGGCAAAGCCTTTGGCGACGCGGTGCGCGAAGCCATCGCCGCGCTGGCAAAGGACGGTATCGGCCTGTCCGGCATCATCCTTTGTCCGCTGCTCGCCAATGAAGGCTTTCCGACGCTCCCATCCGGCTTTTTCGACGACGCGATGCGCGCGGTGCGTGACGCCGGCGGACTGGTCATCGCCGACGAGGTGCAGCCTGGTTTCGGCCGCACCGGCAGTCATTTCTGGGGCCACCAGCGCGCAGGCTTCGTTCCCGACATCGTCACCATGGGCAAGCCGATGGGCAACGGCCATCCAATCGCCGCCGTGGTCACATCAAGGGAGATATTGGCGACCTTCCGCAACGCCTTCCGTTATTTCAACACCTTCGGCGGCAATCCGGTTTCCTGCGCGGTGGCCAATGCCGTTCTCGACGTCATCGAGCAGGAAGATCTCGTTGCCAACGCGCGTGACGTCGGCGCCTATGCACTCAACCTGCTGCGCCCGCTCGCCGATCGCCATGAATGTATCGGCGAGGTCAGGGGCGCTGGCCTGTTCTTCGGCGCCGAACTGGTTCACGACCGCAAGACGCGCGAACCGGCGCCCGACATTGCCGAGCAGGTCGCCAACCGGATGCGCCAGCGCGGCGTGCTGATGGGCAAGACCGGCATCCACGGCAATGTGTTGAAGATCCGCCCGCCAATGCCGTTCTCCCGCGACAATGCCGACTTCCTGATCGGCGTCCTCGACGAAGTGCTTGGCGAAGTCGGCGGAGTGAAGGCGTGAGCGCAGTCTCCGCGCAATCCGAACCCGAGACGGCAGCCGATGTCACGGCGCTGGCCAGGCGCGCGCTCGCCCATTGGGGCATTGATGAGGGTGAGCCGGAGCTGCTGAAATTCCGCGAGAACGCGGTCTTCCGGATCCGTCTACCCGATGGCCAGCCGGCCGCCATGCGCATTCACCGGCTTGGCTATCACACGGACGCCGCCCTGCGCTCGGAACTGCAATGGATGGGTTTTCTGCAATCGGCCGGCATCGCCACGCCATCTGCGGTCGCCACGCCGGCTGGCGATCTGTTCGTGCTTGTCAGCGCGAACGCCTCAATGCAACCCCGGCAAGTCGATTGCCTGAGCTGGCTGGAAGGCCGCGCCGTCGGCGCGCGAGGCGTGCCGCTGGATTTTACGCCCGAGCAGGCAAGACAGATCTTTACCGAGATCGGGCGAACCATCGCCCACATGCACAATGTCACAGCAGCCTGGACGCGTCCGTCCGGCTTTGCCCGCCATGCCTGGGATTTCGACGGCTTCTTCGGCGCGAACCCGAATTGGGGGCGTTTCGAGACCTCGCCCTTCCTCGACGGTCCTCGCCGCGAACTGGTTTTGCGGGCGCGCGAAAAGGCCGTGCGCGCGCTATTGACGTATGAACGCAGTGCCCGCAATTTCGGCATCATCCACGCCGACCTGGTGCGCGAGAATGTGCTCGTCCATGATGGTGCGATCCGCATCATCGACTTCGACGATTGCGGCCATGGCTGGCACATGTACGACCTTGCCGTCGCGCTTTACCAGAACCGCGATGAGGCGATCTATCCGCTGATCGAGGCCGCTTTGCTCAAGGGCTATCGGCAGGAGCGCGAACTGACGGCGCGCGACATCGCCGCGCTGCCGCTGTTTTCTGCCTTGCGGGCCTTCGCCTTCCTCGGCTGGGTGCAGAGCCGCGTCGAAGGCGACATCACCAGGGAGGTCGGCCTGCGCATGTCGGCCATCGCAGCCGATGTGGTGATTGCCTATCTGCATGGCGAATAGGGCCGATTGATAAGAACTGGCGGAACCGTCAGCCCTTCGCGAAATGGATGCTGACCGTGCCCGAACTGCCGAAATCGGCGACGATCGTGTCGCCGGGTCGCGCCTCGACCGGACGCACGAACGACCCGGAGAGAACGACCTCGCCGGCAGCGATCGACATGCCGTAGCGGGCGAGCCTGTCGGCCAGCCAGGCAATGCCCATCGCCGGATGGTTGAGCACGCCGGCGCCAAGCCCGGTCTCCTCGACCTCGGCATTGCGCGAGACGATGGCGCCGATCCAGCGCATGTCGGCTTCATCAGGCCGCTGCGGCCGGCCGCCGATGACGATGCCGGCATTGGCGGCATTGTCTGAAATGGTGTCGAAGAAGGTACGCGCCTTCTTCGTCTCCGCATTGACGCGCTCGATGCGCGTATCGAGGATTTCGAGCGCCGGCGTGATGTAGTCGGTGGCGTTGAACACGTCGAAGATCGTCACGCCGGGGCCTTTCAGCGGCGCCTTCATGACGAAGGCGATCTCGGCCTCGACGCGCGGCTGGATAAAGCGGCCGGCCGGAACCGACGCGCCGTCATTGAAGAACATGTCGTCGAACAGCACGCCCGAATCCGGCGTGTCGATGGCGAGCGCATATTGCATCGCCTTGGAGGTGAGGCCGATCTTCCAGCCCTTCGGCTTCAGCCCGGCATCGATCTTGCGCGTCACCAGCGCTGCCTGCACGCGATAGGCATCCTCCATCGTCGCCTCGGGAAAATCGAGGCTGAGCAGCCGGATCTGGCGGCGTGAACGCTCGGCCTCGAACAGCCGTGCCGCGGCGTCTTCCACTTGCTCCGGGGTCATGCTGCTTCCTCGTCGACGACGCTGTTGCGCAGCACGCCGATGCCGTCTGCCTCGACCTCGATGACGTCGCCCGGCTTCAGCCAGATCGGCGGCTCGAAGCGGGCGCCGGCGCCCGTCGGCGTGCCGGTGACGATGATGTCGCCCGGCACCAGCGTGGTGAAGGTCGAGACATAGGCGATAATCTTGCGAAACGAGAAGATCATCCGGCTGGTGCGGTCCTGCTGGCGGATTTCGCCATTGACGCGGGCGGTCAGCGCGATGTCGGCGATCTGCTCCGCGTCGGTGAACGGCACCAGCCAAGGGCCGATCGAGCCGCTGCGGTCGAAATTCTTGCCTTGCGTGACGTTGAACTTGGCATGCCGCACCCAGTCGCGGATGGTGCCTTCATTGCACAGCGACAATGCCGCAATATGGCTGAGCGCGTTGGCCTCGGCAATGCGCCGTCCCGCCTTGCCGATGACGATGACGATTTCGCCCTCATAATCGAGCTGCGGGGATTCCGGCGGCCGCACCAGCGGCGCGCCATGGCCGACGAAGGAGCGGGGAAAACGGACGAACAGCGACGGATTCGAGGGTGCTGCCTGGCCGTCCTTGTACTCCTCGTTGCGGTCCGGATAGTTGACGCCGACGCAGATGATCTTTTCCGGCGAAGGGATCGGAATTTCGTAGGCAATGGCGTCGAGCGGGAAATCGATCGGGAAGGCCTCGGCCTCTTCCGCCAGCCGCCGCAAGGCGCCGGCCTCGATCGCTTCCCGCAGCGTCGGCCACTGGCCGTGGCGCGCCGACAGGTTGATGACACCCTTGCTGGTGACCGCGCCATAGCGCGCCTTGCCGCCGACGGTGAAGGTGGCGAGCCGTGCGTGTTTCATGCTGCGGCTCCGGCAATGGTGGTGGGCGAGGATGGCGCTCTACGGCGCCCCCCTCTGTCCTGCCGGACATCTCCCCCACAAGGGGGGAGATCGGATGTCATCTCTGCCTTCGCCAATTTCCAACGCTGCAACAGAGGCGCTGACCATGGGCCTAGCCAATCTCCCCCCTTGAGGGGGAGATGTCCGGCAGGACAGAGGGGGGCGCCACGGAACGCTGACATCTCCAAAATCCCACTCACGGCGCAATGATCGGCGAAGCCGCCAAATCCGGCTGGCGCGCCTCCGCCCCGGCAAACGCACTGCCCTCCTCGAACCAGCTTTTCGGCGCCGGTGCGCCCCACAGCGTCTGGCGCTGCGGGTCCTTGAGGTCCCACTTGATCGGCTCCAGGTCCGGATCGACCGTCTGGTAGTCCGAACAGTAGATCTCGATACGGTGGTTGTCCGGGTCGCGGACATAGAGGAAGAAGGCGTTGGAGATGCCGTGCCGACCAGGGCCGCGTTCGATGTTCGGCAAATAGCCCGTGGTCGCCATCAGGTCGAGCAGGTCGATGATGTTGAGCGGCGTCGGCACCCAGAAGGCGACATGATGCAGGCGCGGGCCGATGCCGTTGGTGAACGCGATGTCGTGGACGCCGCCCTTGCGATGCGTCCAAGCTGCCCAAAGCTTCCCGGTTGCGGCATCCTCGGTGTATTCGGTGACGCGAAAACCGAGCTCGTTGTAGAAGGCGACGGACTCGTCGACATTGGGCGAGAAGCAGTTGAAGTGGTCGATGCGTAGCGGCTTGACGCCCTTGTAGAGCGCATATTTCTGATGGATCGGCGGCAGCCTTTCCATCTGGGCATAGAACTCCAGCGGAATCCCGTGCGGGTCGCGCGTCCGAAAAGTGCGCGACTGGTAGGGCCGCTCGACCCATTCCACCGGCAGGCCCTTGCCCTTGAAGAAATACTCGGCCTTATCGAGGTCCTCGTCCGAAAGGACCTTGAAGCCGAGGTCGCGCGCTTCCGGCGTCGTCGCCTTGCGCAGCACGATGCAGTGATGGCCACGTTCCTCCATGGCGCGCAGGTAGATGGCGCCTGATGTCTCGTCGGTAACCTGCAGGCCGAGCGTGTCGACATAGAAGGCGCGGGATTTGGCGAGGTCGGTGACAGCCAACTCGACATGGCTGAGGCGCACGATGTTGAAGGCGGGGTAGAGATTGGGTTTGGGCAAGGGCATCCGATTTCCTCCGGTCAGCCGCCGAGTTTCTGGATCGCGTGCGCCGTCGTCGCGAAGGCGACGTTCTTCGTCTCCATGTAGAAGTCGAAGGAATGGTCGCCGCCGTCGCGGCCGATGCCGGAATTCTTGACGCCGCCGAAGGGGGTCGGCAAATGCCGCACGTTCTCGGAGTTAACCCAGATCATGCCGGCCTCCAGCGCATCGGTGAAACGGAAGGCGCGGGTGACGTCAGAGGTCCAGAGATAGCCGGTCAGGCCGTATTGCGTGTCGTTGGCCAGCGCCAGCGCTTCCGCCTCGTCGTTGAACGCAATGGCGCTCAGCACCGGCCCGAAAATCTCCTCCTGCGCGATGCGCATGCCGTTGGTCACGTTGGTGAACAGGGTCGGGCCGACATAACAGCCGCCTCCCGGTCCATCGACCTTGCCGCCGCCGACGGCCAGCGTCGCCCCCTCCGACCTGCCGATGTCGATATAGGACAGCACCTTCTTTTCATGCACCGGATGGATCAGCGGCCCGGCCACCGTTTTCGGATCGAGCGGGTGGCCGACGACGATGCGCTTCGCCCTCTCCGCGACTTTGGCGGTGAAGCTTTCATAGATCGAGGCTTCGACCAGAAGCCGCGACGACGAGGTGCAGCGCTCGCCATTCAGCGAATAGATCATGAATACGGCGGCGTCGGCGGCGCGCTCGAGATCGGCGTCGGCAAAGACGATCACAGGGTTCTTGCCGCCAAGCTCGAAATGCACGCGCTTCAGCGTGCCGGCGCCTTGCTTCATGATCATCGAACCGGTGCGGCTTTCGCCGACAAAACCGATCGCCCTGATGTCGGGATGCTCGGTCAGCGCCTTGCCGGCGTCTTCACCAAGGCCGTTGACCAGGTTCCATACGCCTTTCGGCAGGCCGGCCTCCTCGGCGATCTCGACCAGCAGGCGGGCGGTCAGCGGCGAGAATTCAGCCGGCTTATGAACCACGGTGCAGCCGGCCGCCAGCGCTGGCGCAATCTTCCACGTCGACAGCATGAACGGTGTGTTCCACGGCGTGATGATGCCGACCGGGCCGATCGGAACGCGCGTCGTCATATTGACCTGGCCTGTCGTACGCAGCGTCTCGCCGTCGCGCGCTTCGGGCGCGCGGTCGGCGAAGAAACGGAAATTCTCGGCACCGCGCAGCGCTGCCTTGGCCATGAACTTCAGCGCCTGGCCGGTATCCATGCATTCGACAAAAGCGATCTCCTCGGCGCGCGCTTCGATTGCGTCGGCGATTTTGTGCAGCAGCTTCTTGCGTGCCTCGCCAGGCATGGCTGCCCAGGCTGGGAACGCCGCCTTCGCCGCCTTGGCGGCGCGGTCGATGTCGGCGGCCCCGCCGCGCGCGACGCTTGCCAGCGGCTTGAGGTCGACCGGCGACAGCGTTTCGAACGTCGCGCCATCGAGGGCCGGCACCGCCTCGCCGCCGATCTGGTTCAAAACGCCATCGCGCTTGAAGCGGGCCAGATAGGCCTCGGCCTTTTTCAGATTGCCTTGCAGGTCGGACATGTCGGGTTCCGTCACTTGCCGCGCAGCCGCGGGTGGATTGCGTTTTTCTTCCAGCTGAGCACCGGGTCGATTTCCCGGATTTCGAGCGACAGGGCGAAATGCGGGGTCTCGAACAGGGTGGCAAGGTATTCGCTCACCGCCGCGAAGACAGCCTCGCCGGTCCGCTTCTTCTCGTCCGGGCTGCGGCCGGTGCCGATGCGAAACGACATGTCGAGAAAAGCGTTTTCCGGCAGGCTGTCGGCCATCGCGTAGGCCTCGGCGCGAAAGGCCCGCACCCGCACGGCGCCGGTCTCGAACAGCCCGGTGTCCAGCACTGTGCGCAACACCAGCGCGCACAATTCGTCCATATCGACCTTGGCATCGAGATTGGCCGAATACTCGATGGAGAAGTGAGGCACGGCGCTTCGTTTCCCTGGGTTATTGCTTTGTTGTAGTTAACGCGTTAATTACATGCCGCATCCGCGAAGTCAAGTCTTGCATCGGCCTTGGCGCAACGATACGGGATGGCAGGAACGGGCCCCGGCTGGCGGATTCGGCCGAGGGAAGGCCTGTTTCGATCGCAAGCGTGGGAGGCTCTTTTTTGCTGCCTGAAAATACCCGTCGTTCCCTGCCGATGGCGCTGCTTCATGCCCGCGAAGCGGTGATGGCGCGGTTTCGGCCGATGCTTGCGGCGCATGACGTGACCGAACAGCAATGGCGCGTGCTGCGTGTGCTCAGCGAAGCCGGCCCGGTCGAGGCGACGGAACTTGCCGATCGCGCCTCGGTTTTGCCGCCCAGCCTGACGCGCATCATCAAGGCGCTCGAGGGACGCAAATTCATCACCCGCAACAAGGCCGAAGGCGACGGCCGCCGCGTCGTGCTGACCATTGCGCCTGCCGGCTCCGCCCTGATCGACGCCCTGTCGCCCGAGCGTCGCGTCATCTATGACGACATCGAACAGCGTTTTGGGCATGAGAAGCTGGAGCAGCTCCTCGACCTCTTGGAGAGCTTGATCGACGGCGAGAGCTGAGCGGTCGGTCCTGGCCGTTTCGTCCAGGCTCACCCGCCAAAGCTGCCCAACCGTGTCGGCTGCGTATAATTCCGGTCGACATAGAGCAGGGCCGAGCCGCCGCTGCCGTGCCGGACATCGATGACGCGGCCGATCATGACATTGTGCGTGCCGACGACATGCACGGTCTCGATCTCGCAATCGAAGTTGACGATCGCATCCGACAGCGCCGGCGTGCCGGAGGTCAGCGTCTGCCAGCGCGCCGAGGCGTAGCGCGCCTCCATGTCCCTGGTCGCGCCGGCGAACTTTCCCGCCAGATGCATGTGGTCATGCGTCAGCACGTTGACGCAGAAGCGCCGGTTGGACAGGAACATGGCGGCCTGGGTCGAGCGCCCGTTCATGCACACGAGCAGCGTCGGCGGCTCGTCCGAGACGCTGCACATGGCGGTGGCGGTGAAGCCGCCGCGTCCTGCCGGCCCGTCTGTGGTGACGATGTTGACCGGCGCGCAGACCCTCGCCATGGCGTCGCGGAAATCGGCTTTCGAAATCTGCGTGGCCATGTGATTTCACTCGGCCGTTGAGACAAGCGGATTGAACCAGGTATCGCCGGTCCAGCCATTCTCGTCATAATCGGCCATGCAGGTGTCGACCAGCTCTTCCATCGCCTTCAGCCGCCCGCCGCGCTCGGCGCCTTTCAGCACCTGCAGCCGTACCTCTTCCGGCGCACCGGCATAGTTGAGCTCATAGAGCGCGTGGCGGCCGCCGAACTCGGTGCCGGTCGCATCCCACAACAGCTTCATGATCTTGATGCGTTCGATGTGGCCCATATCGTTGGAGCCGCGCACATATTGCGCCAGATATTTGTCGATCTCGGGGTTGTTGAAGTCGCGCACCGACGACGGCAGGTAGATCAGCCCCGAGGCGATCACCCGGCGCACGGTGTCGATGAGGCGCGGATAGGCTTCCGACATGAAGGTGCGGTAGGCAAGGGCGGCTTCGAGGTTGGGCAGGACGGCGCCATTCGCCCATGGGATCGGGTTGTAGGCCATGGCGTTGGAAAAGCTCCAGAACATGTGCCTGAGCGCAATGACCTCGCCCAGTGCCGCCTGGTTGCCGCGGAAAGCATCGCCGCCCGTGGCGCGCAGCGCCTTGGCCAGCAGGCCGGCGAGAAAGTCGAGCTTGACGGCGAAACGCGTGCAGCCCTGGAAGCAGTAGCCATGCATGAAGCCGGAGGCCGGATGGAAGGACAGGATTTTTTGCGCATCGCGCAGCACCAGCACGTCCTCCCAGGGGATGAAGACATTGTCGAGCACCAGGATCGCGTCGTTCTCGTCGAAGCGCGACGACAGCGGATAGTCGAAGGGTGCCGCCACCGTGTTGGCCGTCTGCTCGTAGGAGACGCGGCAGAACATCTTTATCCCCGGCGCATTCATCGGCACGATGAACATCACCGACAGCGACGGATCCTCGGTCACCGTCGCCGACCCTTGCGCCAGGAAATTGTAGTGCGTCAGCGCCGAGGACGTCGCCACCACCTTGGCGCCGGACACGTAGATGCCGGCGTCCGTCTCCCTGTTGATGTGGACGAAGACATCCTTCACCTGTTCGGCCGGCTTGTGGCGGTCGATCGGCGGGTTGACGATGGCGTGGTTCATGAACAACGCGGCTTCCTGCGCGCGTTTGTGCCAGGACAGGGCATTGTCCTTGAACGGCCCGTACCAGTCGGCATTGGCGCCGAGCGTGTTCATCAGCGCCGCCTTGTAGTCGGGCGTGCGGCCCATCCAGCCATAGGACATGCGCGACCACTCCGCGATCGCCGTCTGCTGGGCAACAAGCTCGGCGGAAGACTTGGCAACGCGGAAATATTTGTGGGTGTAGCCGCCCGAGCCGGTGTCGGTTGGTGACGTCAGCGCGTCCCGCCGCTTTGGATCATGCAGGGCGTCGTAGAGGCGCGCCAGCGACCGCGCCGAATTGCGCATCGCCGGATGCGTGGTGACGTCGGCAATGCGTTCGCCGTTGATATAGACCTCGCGGCGATCGCGCAGGCTCTCCAGATACTCGGCCCCGGTGAATGGGCGTGCCTTATCGGTGCGGAAGTCTTCTGATCGCATGATGGTCCTCCTCTTAAGCCGTAACCCTAGCGCCCTGGGCATCGATCGGTTATGGACGGAACGGCAAAACCGATTGGACTTTTTCCGGCGTCATGAGCCAGAGATCCATCCCCGACTTCTTCGTCTATGGCGAGCCGGTGCGGCCGCTCGATGTCGGTTTTCTGCATGTCGAGACGGTGCTTGCGCGCGGCAATATCCATCTTGGTGAGGTCGCCGCGCACAAGCACCCGCAGATGGGTCAGATCACCTTCTGGACCAGCGGCTCCGGTACCTACCGCATCGAAGACCGATCCTGGGACTTTTCGGCGCCTGCCGTGAGTTTCGTGCCGAGCACTATCGTGCACGGCTTCTCGATCGGCCCCGGCACCGACGCCATCGTCGTCTCGGTCGCCGACGGCGCGCTTGCGGCCATCGCGGCTCACAGCCTGCTGCCGCTGGACCGGCCGGTCTTTGCCGACGGCATGCCGCAGCACGCAGCGTGGGCCAGATTGGCGGCGGTGCTGGAGATGATCGCCGCCGAATACGCCGAGGCGCAAGCCGGCAAAGACAGGGTCCTGCAGGCGCTGATCGCCGTCGCGCTCTCCCACATCGCGCGCCTCAGTCCCGAGACAAAGGATGCCACGGCGTCTTCTGATGCCTCACTGGCGTTGGGGCTGCGCCGGCTCGCCGATGCGCATTTCCGCGACAACTGGCCTGTTGATCGCTACGTCGAGGCGCTGGCCACGACGCCGCATCTCCTCGACAAGGCCAGCCGCGCGGTGCTGGGCAGCGGCGTCAAACGCGTCGTCAGTGAGCGACGGCTGCTGGAGGCCAAGCGGCTGCTGTTGTTCACCGTACGCTCGGTCGAGGACATCGCCTACGAGATCGGCTTCGACGACCCGGCGTATTTTTCACGATTCTTTCGCGCGCGGGTCGGCGAAGCGCCCGCGTCCTGGCGGCGGAAACAGTTGCAGGGTCATTGATGGGTGACCATGGATGCGGACCTTGGCGCGCCGTTCCGGCGCGAGTCCGCTTCCGCCAGGGCGTTGGCTTCCCGACCGGCCATGATGCAGCCACAGCCACTTTTTCGTGAAGCTGAACGGGTTGATCCGCTCGCCTGTCTGCCTAGGTAGAAAGGAGCGGCGGGCGCCACGCAAAATCTGACAATCGGGCAAATCTGACAGTCGGCATGATATTTTCCTGCATTCGAAAGCTTGGCCTCGCTGCTCTCTGTGTCGGCATCCAGTCTTCCTGCGTCGTTCCCGACGATACGTCGCGTATCGCCAAGGTTGATCCAACGGCGGCGGCTGCCCGCAAGGAGATGGTCGGCCTCAGCGAAGCCGATGTTCGAATGTGCGCCGGGTTTCCGACCGCCACCGCCGACGCCGGCCAATCGGGCCAGATCTGGACCTACAAGCGCATCGTCCAGCGCGGCAATCTCAGCATTGTGGTTCCGACGTTGGCGGTCGGCGCGATCCCGGCGGTCGGCGGCTCCGTCAATGTCGCTCCCGGCGGCTATTGCGATACGCAAATTCGCATGGTCGATGGCCGCGTCGCCGAAGTTGCCTATGCCGGCGACAACAATTTGCCGAACAGGCGCGACGCGCTTTGTGTCAGCACGGTGGACGCCTGTGTGACCTATGCCCGCCAACACGGCCAGAGGCCGGCGGCCAAATAGCCGGCGGCAGCGAAACGGCGATGGCAGGTCATGCAAATGTCGTTGAGGGCTTGACTGACCCGCCGGACCGAATACGCTAGCGCAAAATACCGGCTCTGATCGCCGGGCGGCAAAAATGCCTCGTATGCCTCGCCCTTCCGGCGCAGGCTGCGAGGCATTGTCATTTCTGGGTCCTGTTTGAAACGGCGCATCGAGATCGGCATCCTGTATTCCCGCTCGGGGAGCTATCAGCTCGTCTCCGATGCGTGCCGCATCGGTGCCATGCGTGCCATAGCCGACATCAACGCCGATCGCAGCTCAGGCATCGAACTGGTGCCGGTGGAGCGCGATCCGCAAAGCAATGCGGACCGCTACGCAACGCTTTGCGAAGATATCTTCAAGACCAGCAGCGCACGCCATGTCATCGGCTGCGTCACCTCCTGGAGCCGCAAGGAAACCATTCCGGTCTTGGAGAAAGCCGGCGGCATGCTCTGGTACGCCTGCCCCTATGAGGGCTTCGAAGCCAATGAGCATGTCGTCTACATGCACGCCTGCCCCAACCAGCATCTGGTGCCGCTGATGGCGCATGTCGTGCCGCGTTTCGGCGCCAACGGCTTCCTGCTCGGCTCGAACTACATCTGGGGCTGGGAGATGAATCGCGTCGCGCGCGACCTGATCGCGGATGCCGGCGGCAAGGTGCTGGGCGAACGCTACCTGCGCATCGGCGAGACCGACGTGTCGCGGCTGATCGCGGAGATCCGCGCCACGCGGCCGAACTTCATCCTCAACAACTTGATCGGCACCTCGTCCTACGCCTTCCTCGCGGCCTATCGCGACCTGGGTCACGAGGATGCCGCCTTCAGTCCCGGGACTTGCCCCGTCATCTCCTGCAACCTGACCGAAGGTGAGCTGCCGGCGATCGGTGAATCCGGCAAGGGACATCTGTCGGTCGGGCCGTATTTCGCGCCGCGCCCGGCTGCCTTTGCCTCATCCTTCGAGGCCTCCGCCTATGCCTCGGTGCAGGTGATGGCCGACGTGCTCTCCAGCAATCCCGACGCCGGTCCGGCGGAATTCTCCAAAGCCTTCGCCGAACGCCGCTTCTCCACCCGGCTCGGTCCGATCGCCATCGACGCCCACTCGCAGCACGCGACACTGCCGGTGATCATCGGGCGCATCGCGGACGGCTTCTTCGAGGTCGTCAGCCGCGAAGACGAAGTCGCGCCGGATCCGTATCTGTCGCGCTACGACCCGGCAAAAACATTCGGCCGCCCGCGCCTGAGGGTGGTGTCGTGACCAGAGCCCCACGCATCCCCAATCTCGGCGGCGCCAGGGCGTTTATCCTGCATCGCCCGCATCCGACGGTGCAGGCGATCACCAGGCAATTGTCGGCCATCGGGCTGATCACGCTGGATTGCTGGCCGGAACTGCCGCCCGAGGCGCTGGCCGCCGATTTCGTCTTCTTCGACGCCGATCTCGGCTTTGACGAGCAGTTTCCGTGGAAGCCGGGCGAGGCACCGATGCCGCTGGTGGCGCTGATCGGTTCCGAGGCGCCGGGCCGCATCGAATGGGCGCTGTCGCATAAGGCCGATGCGCAGCTGCTGAAGCCGGTCGGCAATGCCGGCGTCTACAGCGCGCTGCTGATCGCGCGCCAGAGTTTCGAGGCGCGAAAACACCTGGCCAGCGAGATCGCCTCGCTTCGCCAGCGCGTTGCCGAGCGCCAGACCATCGTGCGCGCGGTGACGGCACTCGCGAAAGGCAGCGATGACGGCCGCGCCTATGCGCAACTGCGCTCGCTGGCGATGAGCTGGCAGATCAGCGTCGAGGATGCCGCGCGGCGGATCGTGGCCATGACAAGTGAAGAAGCAACAGGGGAAGAAGGCGGCGATGACCAGTCCCATCGTGCCTGATCTCACCGCGCCAGGGCGCATGCCGGTCAAGCCGCGCGCCGGCGTCTGGCGCCGGCTGGTCAGGCGCCGTCTGGCTCTGCTCGGGCTGGTCATCGTCGCCATCGTCGTTGCCGGCGCCGTGCTGGCGCCATGGCTGACTGGCTATGATCCCAACGAGCAGATGTTCGACGGCCTGACCATCGAGGGCTCGCCCTTGCCGCCGGATGCAAAATTCTGGCTGGGCACCGACTTGCTCGGCCGCGACCTCCTGACCCGCATCCTCTACGGCGCCCGCACCTCGCTGATCATCGGCATCGTCGCCAATGGCGTGGCGCTGTTCATTGGCACGCTGGTCGGTGTTGTCGCCGGCTATTTCCGTGGCTGGATCGGCAGCGCGCTGATGCGTTTCACCGATTTGATGATGGCGTTTCCGGCACTGCTGCTCGCCATTTGCCTGGCCGCGGTGTTCGAGCCCAGCCTGTGGATCGTCGCCATGGTCATCGCTTTGGTCAACTGGGTGCAGACCGCCCGCGTCATCTACACCGAGACCTCATCGCTGGCGGAGCGTGAGTTCATCGATGCCGAACGCACCATCGGCGCGAGCGCGCCGCGCATCCTGTTTCGCCACATCCTGCCGCATCTCTTACCGACCATCATCGTCTGGGGCACGCTCGGCATCTCGACCACCGTGCTGCTCGAGGCGACGCTCTCTTTCCTCGGCATCGGCGTCCAGCCGCCCACGGCGTCCTGGGGCAACATCATCTTCGAGAACCAGACCTATTTCCAGGCCGCACCCTGGCTGGTGTTCTTCCCCGGTGCCGCGATCCTGGCGCTGGCGCTGGCTTTCAACCTGATCGGCGATGCGCTGCGCGACATTCTCGATCCGACGCAGAGGGGCCGGGCATGATCGCCTATCTCGGCCGCCGCCTCATCCAGTCGCTGCTGATCCTGCTCGGCGTCTCGCTAATCACCTTCGCGCTGCTCTATCTCCTGCCGGCCGATCCGGTGCGCCAGATCGCCGGCCGCAGCGCCACGCCGCAGACGGTCGAGAACATCCGCCAGCAGCTCGGCCTCGACCAGCCCTTCATCGTCCAGTACTGGCGCTATCTCACGAAGCTCGTCAGCGGCGATTTAGGCCGCTCCTACATCCAGCGCTCCGAAGTCACCGAGCTGATCGTCTCGCGGCTGCCGGCCAGCCTGTTGCTGATGGTCGGCGCCATCCTGTGCGAGCTGTTGCTCGGCCTGAGCATGGGCCTGATCGCCGCCGTCAAGCGCGGCACCGCCACTGACCAGACGCTGATGGTCGCCTCCTTCGTCGGCGTCTCGGCACCGCAATTCGTCGTCGGTCTGCTGCTGCTCTACGTCTTTGCCGTGCGGCTCAGCTGGTTCCCGATCGGCGGCTACGGCACCTGGCGTCATCTGGTGCTGCCGTCACTGACCATGGGAATCCTCGGCGCCGGCTGGTACGCGCGCATGATGCGCTCGTCGATGATCGACGTGCTGCGCCAGGATTACGTGCGCACCGCCCGCGCCAAAGGCCTGGCGCGGCGAGCTATCCTGTTCCGCCATGCGCTGCCCAACGCCATCCTGCCGGTGATCGCCATGATCGGCATCGACATAGGCATCTTCATGGGCGGCATCGTCGTCGTCGAAAGCGTATTCGGCTGGCCCGGCATCGGCCAGCTCGCCTGGCAGGCCATCCAGCGCGTCGACATCCCGATCATCATGGGTGTGACGCTGGTGTCGGCCTTCGCCATCGTGCTGGGCAATCTGCTGGCCGACATCATCGCGCCCTTCATCGACCCCCGCATCAAGCTCAGATGAAATGAAAACCAGACAGAGAAAGGGAACATAAAAATGAAAAGGTTTCTCGCATCCACGGTAGCGGCATCGGCGCTGGCGCTGATGCTCGGCATGACGAGCGTTCGCGCCGAGGACGCCGTCGATCCGAACGCCAAGCAGGGCGGCGCCATCACCATCACCTACAAGGACGACGTCGCCACGCTCGATCCGGCGATCGGCTATGACTGGCAGAACTGGTCGATGATCAAGAGTCTGTTCGACGGGTTGATGGACTACGAGCCGGGCACCACCAATTTGAAACCCGACCTCGCCGAAAGCTACGAGATTTCGCCCGACGGCAAGACCTTCACCTTCAAGCTGCGCCATGGCGTGAAATTCCACAATGGCCGCGAGATGACGGCCGACGACGTGAAATATTCGCTCGACCGCGTCACCAATCCGAAGACGCAGAGCCCCGGCGCCGGCTTCTTCGGCTCGATCAAGGGCTATGACGATGTCGCCGCCGGCAAGGCCGAGAGCCTCTCCGGCGTCACCGTCGTCGACCCTTACACGATCAAGTTCGAATTGACCCGCCCCGACGCCACCTTCCTGCATGTGATGGCCATCAACTTCGCCCATGTCGTGCCGAAGGAAGAGGTCGAGAAATACGGCGCCGATTTCGGCAAGCATCCGGTCGGCACCGGCGCCTTCAAGCTCGCCGAGTGGACGCTCGGCCAGCGCATCGTCTTCGAGCGCAATGCAGACTACTGGCACAAGGGCCTGCCGCATCTGGACAAGATCACCTTCGAGATCGGCCAAGAGCCGATCGTGGCGCTGCTGCGCCTGCAGAAAGGCGAGATCGACGTCCCCGGCGACGGCATTCCGCCAGCAAAATTCCAGGAGGTGATGGCCGATCCCGAGCAGAAGGCACGCGTCGTCGAAGGCGGCCAGCTGCACACCGGCTATGTCACCATGAACACCACCATGGCGCCGTTCGACAATGTTAAGGTGCGCCAGGCAGTCAACATGGCGATCAACAAGGCGCGCGTCATCCAGATCATCAACGGCCGCGCCGTGCCGGCCAACCAGCCGCTGCCGCCGTCGATGCCGGGCTACGACAAGGAATACAAGGGCTATCCCTATGACGTCGCCAAGGCCAAGGCGCTGCTCGCAGAGGCTGGCCACCCCGACGGCTTCGAGACACAGCTGTTTGCCATGAACACCGATCCCAACCCGCGCATCGCCCAGGCGATCCAGCAGGATCTGGCGGCGATCGGCATCAAGGCCAGCATCCAGTCGCTGGCGCAGGCAAACGTGATTGCCGCCGGCGGCGACAAGGCCGGCGCACCGATGATCTGGTCCGGCGGCATGGCCTGGATCGCCGACTTCCCGGATCCGTCGAACTTCTACGGCCCGATCCTCGGCTGCGCCGGTGCGGTGCCCGGCGGCTGGAACTGGTCGTGGTATTGCAACAAGGATCTCGACGCCAAGGCGGCCGAGGCCGACTCGGTGGTCGACCCGGCTAAATCAGGCGAACGCGACAAGATGTGGAGCGCCATCTACGACAAGGTGATGGAAGACGCGCCCTGGGCGCCGGTCTTCAACGAGCAGCGCTTCACCATGAAATCGGCGCGCATGGGCGGCGCCGACAACCTCTATGTCGACCCGGTTCATATCCCGATCAACTACGACAATGTGTACGTAAAAGATGTGCAATAACTGCGACTACACCATCCATGGGCGCCAACATCATTTCGGCTGGGACAATTCGTTTGCCCCGGCCGAGCGGGTGGCGCCCGGCTCGACGATCGAGTTCCAGTGCCTCGATTCCTCCGGCGGCCAGTTGCAGGCCGGCAGCACGGTCGCCGACGTCGCCAAGCTCGACTTCGCCACCGTCAATCCGGTGACCGGGCCGATCTTCGTCGAGGGCGCCGAGCCGGGTGACGCGCTGAAGGTGACGATCGAGATGTTCAAGCCGTCCGGCTTCGGCTGGACGGCCAACATTCCGGGCTTTGGGCTGCTCGCCGACGACTTCAAGGAGCCGGCGCTGAACATCTGGAAATACGACGCTGCCTCGCTCGAGCCGGCGCTGTTCGGCAAGAATGCGCGTGTGCCGTTGAAACCCTTCGCCGGCACCATAGGCAACGCGCTGGCGGAAAAGGGCCACCACTCGGTGGTGCCGCCAAGGCGCGTCGGCGGCAATCTCGACATCCGCGATCTCGCCGCCGGCACCACGCTCTATCTGCCGGTGGAAGTGGCGGGCGCGCTGTTTTCGGTTGGCGACACCCATGCCGCGCAAGGTGACGGCGAGGTCTGCGGCACGGCGATCGAAAGTCCGATGGACGTCGTGCTCAAGCTCGACCTGGTCAAGGATGCCAGGCTGAAGACGCCGCGCTTCACCACGCCAGGCCCGGTGACGCGCCATCTCGACGCCAAGGGCTATGAGGTGACGACCGGCATCGGTCCGGACCTGATGACCGGCGCCAGGGAAGCGGTTGCGCAGATGGTCGACCTGCTCGCCGGTCGTTATCACATCGACCCAGTCGAGGCCTATATGCTGGCCTCGGTCTGCGGCGATCTCCGCATCAGCGAGATCGTCGACATGCCGAACTGGGTGGTGTCGTTCTACTTTCCGCGCTGCGTGTTTGAATGAGGAGGGGGGTGTGCCGGAGTAAATCCCTCTCCGGGTCACGCGCGCAATGATCGCCGCCAGCGAACCCATACTCGACATCGCCAACCTCTCCGTCAGCGTGCGCGGCGAGGAGGGCGAGCGCGAGGTCGTCTCCGACCTGTCGCTGACGTTGTCTCGTGGCGAGACGCTGTGCATTGCCGGTGAATCCGGCTCCGGCAAGTCGATGACCGCTCTGGCCATCATGCAGCTTCTGCCGCAGCCTGCCGCCAGGATTTCATCCGGCAAGGTCCATCTCGGCGATACAGATCTGACGATTCTGGACGAGCGCCGGATGCGGCGCATTCGCGGCAACCGCATCGCCATGATCTTCCAGGAGCCGATGACCTCACTCAACCCGGTGCTGTCGATCGGCCGGCAGCTCACCGAATCCATCGAGGCGCATACCTCCCTGTCGCAGAGCGAGGCTCGCCAGCGTGCCATCGAGGCGCTGAAGGCGGTGCGCATTTCGGAAGCCGAAAGCCGGCTAAAGCAGTTTCCGCACGAACTGTCCGGCGGCATGCGCCAGCGGGTGATGATCGCCATGGCGCTGGCGCTCGAGCCGGACGTGCTGATCGCCGACGAGCCGACGACGGCGCTCGACGTCACCGTGCAAGGCGAGGTGCTGGAACTTTTGCGCGATCTGCAGCGCCAGCATGGCACCAGCGTCATCCTCATCACGCATGACATGGGCGTCGTCGCCGAAATGGCCGACCGCGTCATCATCATGCGGCATGGCCGCATGGTCGAAGAGGGAAAAACCGCTGACATTTTCGCCAGGCCGCAAGCCGGCTACACGCGCGAGCTGCTGGCCGCCGTGCCGCGCATCGGCAGCGGTATCGGTCGCCAGGAATCCAGGAGTGCCGAGACGGCAACGCCGGCCAATGTCGCTGACGTCAAGGACCTGCATGTCCGTTTCGACCTGCATGGCGGCTTCTTCGGCCGGGTCACTCGTCGCGTCCACGCCGTCGAAGGCGTCAGCTTCTCGATCGCGCCCAACGAGACGCTGGCGCTGGTCGGCGAATCCGGTTGTGGCAAGTCGACCACCGCCAAGGCGCTGGCCGGACTGGTGCCCTACAGCGGCGACATCGCCATTGGCGGCCGCAATCTGTCCGGCCTCGGCCGCGACGAGCGCAAGGCGGTGCGCCGCGACGTGCAGATGATTTTCCAGGACCCCTATGCCTCGTTGGACCCACGCATGCGTGTCGGCGACCTCGTCGCCGAGCCGCTGCTGATCCACGGCATCGCCTCGAAGGAAGAGCGCAGCCAGCGTGTCGCCGCACTGTTCGAGCGCGTCGGCCTGTCGGCTGACCAGATGGAACTCTATCCGCATGAATTCTCCGGCGGCCAGCGCCAGCGCGTCTGCATTGCCCGCGCGCTTGCACTGCGGCCGAAGCTGATCATCGCCGACGAAAGCGTCTCGGCGCTCGACGTCTCGGTGCAGGCGCGCGTGCTCGATCTGTTGAAGGAATTGCAGCGCGAATTCGGCGTCGCCTATCTCTTCATCTCGCATGACATGGCGGTGGTCGAGAACATCTCCGACCGCGTCGCCGTCATGTATCTCGGCCAGATCGTCGAGATGGGCACCCGCGACCAGGTCTTTTCCAACCCGCGCCATCCCTACACCAGGCGCCTGATCGAAGCCGTGCCCGTGCCCGATCCCGCGCGGCGCAGAAGCCGCTTCGCGCGCCTCGACCAGGAAATCCCGAGCGCCACCCGCAGGATCGGCGAGGCGCCGCTGAAACTGGCGCTGAGGGATGTGGGCAACGGCCATCTCGTCGCCGCCGAGGGCTGAGCCGGCACTGTCGCCGGGCGGTTCACATGTTTGCGTCTCTATCTCTCGCCCAAGGCTCGCGTTGCGCCGCCAAACCGTATCGCTTCGAACACTAAATCCCTAACGGCCTCTTGCCCTCTGTCCCTATCTTCCTCATGTTCAATACCATTGCGATGATCGATCGTAGGAGGGTCGGTCGGATTCATCGCTATGGGAGGAAGTCAACCATGAAGGTAAGCCTTTTCGTTTCCGCGGCACTTCTCGCCGCATCCGCGATCCCCGCTTCGGCCGTCGAAATTTCCGACGGCAAGGTCAAGATCGGCATCCTCAACGACCAGTCGGGCGTCTACGCCGACTTCGGCGGCAAGTGGTCGGTCGAGGCGGCCAAGATGGCCGTCGAGGATTTCGGCGGTAAGGTGCAGGGAGCGCCGATAGAAATCATCAGCGCCGACCACCAGAACAAGCCGGATATCGCCTCCAACATCGCCCGGCAGTGGTACGACACCGAGCAAGTCGATGCCATCATGGAACTGACGACCTCTTCGGTAGCGCTCGCCGTCCAGGGGATTTCCAAGGAAAAGAAGAAGATCGACATCGTCACCGGCGCGGCAACCACGGAGCTGACCGGCAAACAGTGCTCGCCCTACGGCTTCCACTGGGCCTATGACACTCACTCGCAGGCGGTGGGTACCGGCGGCTCTCTCGTGCAGCAGGGCGGCGACAGCTGGTTCTTCGTCACCGTCGACTATGCATTCGGCTACTCGCTGAAGGATCAGACCACCAAGTTCGTCGAAAGCCATGGCGGCAAGGTGCTGGGCGAGGTGCGTTATCCCCTGGGATCGACCGATTATTCGTCCTTCCTGCTGCAGGCGCAATCGTCGGGCGCCAAGGTCATCGGCCTGGCCAATGCCGGCCTCGATACCTCCAACTCCATCAAGCAGGCGGCCGAATTCGGCATCGTGCAGGGCGGTCAGCGTCTTGCCGCACTCCTGTTCACGCTGGCCGAGGTGCATGGGCTTGGCCTTCAAGCGGCGCAGGGCGTCGTGTTGACCGAAGGCTATTACTGGGATCGCGACGACAAGAGCCGCGAATTCGGGCAGCGCTTCTTCAAGCGCACCAACCGCATGCCGAACATGATCCAGGCCGCGACCTATTCGGCGGTGACACAGTATTTGAAGGCGATCGACAAGGCCGGCACGGACGAGACCGAAGCCGTCGCCAAGCAGCTGCATTCGATGCCTGTGGACGACGCGGTGATAACCAACGGCAAGGTGCAGGCGGACGGCAACATGGTCCACGACATGTACCTCTACCAGGTCAAGTCGCCAGCCGAGAGCACCGAGGATTGGGACTACTACAAATATCTCGCCACCATTCCAGGCAACGAGGCCTTCCTCAGCGAGAAGGAAAGCGGCTGTCCGACGGCCGGCCAGTGATCGGCGCGGCCGATGGCGCCGACTGACCTGGACGCGAACGAGCCGCGGGTTGTGCTTTCCGCCCGCGGGTTGCGACGCGACTTTGCCGGCTTCATCGCCGTCAAAAACGTCGATCTCGATGTCCGCCATGGCAACATCCATGCCCTGATCGGACCCAACGGCGCCGGCAAGACGACCGTCTTCAACCTGCTCACCAAGTTCCTGGCGCCGACCAGCGGCAGGATCGAGCTGCTTGGCCACGACATCACCCGCACCTCGCCGGCCAGGGTTGCGCGGATGGGGCTGGTGCGCTCGTTCCAGATATCGGCGATTTTTCCGCACCTCAGCGTGCTCGACAATGTCCGCGTCGCGCTGCAGCGGCCGGGTGGTCTTGCCGTTCAATTCTGGCGCTCGCTCGCGGCGCTCGACCGGCTGACCCCGCGCGCCGAGGAATTGCTGCGCTCGGTTGGTCTCGACGACGCCAGGAACAGGCTCGCCGGCGATCTTTCCTATGGCAGGAAACGCGTGCTGGAGATCGCCACGACGCTCGCGCTCGATCCGAAAGTGCTGCTGCTGGACGAGCCGATGGCCGGGATGGGGCATGAGGACGTGGCCACGGTTTCCAGCCTCATCCGTTCGGTTGCCAGGGATCGCGCCGTGCTGATGGTTGAGCACAATCTGACCGTGGTGGCCGACCTTTGCGACTGGATAACGGTCATGCAGCGCGGCGAGGTGCTGGCCGCTGGCGACTACGCCACCGTTAGCCGCGACGAGCGCGTCAAGATCGCCTATATGGGCACCGCCGATGACTAGTGCCGCACCTCTGCTTGCCGTCACCGGCCTCAACGCCTGGTATGGCGAGGGCCATGCGCTGCACGGTGTCGATCTGGAAGTGTTTGCCGGCGAGACGGTCACGCTGCTCGGCCGCAACGGCGTCGGCAAGACGACGACGCTGCGCGCCATCATGGGGTTGATCCGCAAGCGGACCGGCCGGATCGCCTTCGACGGCAAGGACCTGATGCGGCTGCCGCTGCACCGCACCGCCCATCAAGGCATCGGCTTCGTGCCGGAGGAGCGCGGCATCTTCGCAACGCTGACCGTGGACGAGAATCTGATTCTGCCGCCGGTCGTCGCGCAGGGCGGCATGAGCGTCGAGGAGATATTCGATCTGTTCCCCAATCTGAAGGAGCGGCGCAACAGTCCCGGCACCAGGCTGTCGGGCGGCGAACAGCAGATGCTGGCGATCGCGCGCATGCTGCGAACCGGCGTGAAGATGCTGCTTCTCGACGAACCGACGGAGGGGCTCGCTCCCGTCATCGTGCAGCGCATCGGCGCGTTGCTGGCGACGTTGAAAAAGCGCGGCATGACGATCCTGCTGGTCGAGCAGAACTTCCGCTTCGCCAGTCGCGTCGCCGACCGTTTCTACCTGATGGAGCACGGCAAGGTGGTGGCGGGGTTTCCGGTCGGCGAACTGCCGGACCGCATGGCGCAGCTCCACGAAGTCCTGGGTGTATGATGGCGCCATGACGATGATCTTCGGAATCCCGGTTCAGGCCTTCCTCGGCCAGTTGCTGGTCGGCCTGATCAACGGCTCGTTCTACGCCATGCTGAGCCTGGGCCTGGCCGTCATATTCGGCTTGCTGCGCGTCATCAATTTCGCCCATGGCGCCCAGTATATGTTCGGCGCCTTCGTCGGCTACCTGCTTCTCACCCATCTCGGCATCGGCTATTGGCCCGCTTTGATCCTTGTGCCGCTGATCGTTGGCGTCTTCGGCGTCGTGGTCGAGCGCCTGGCGCTGTCGAGGCTGTACAATCTCGATCCGCTCTACGGGCTGCTCTTCACCTTCGGCCTCGCGCTCGTGCTCGAAGGCATCTTCCGCTATTATTACGGCGTCTCGGGAAACCCTTACGCCGTGCCGCCGCTGCTTGCCGGCGGCACCAATCTCGGCTTCATGTTCCTGCCCAACTATCGCGGCTGGGTCGTGGTCGCCTCGCTGATCGTCTGCTTCGGCACCTGGGCGCTGATCGAGAAGACCAGGCTTGGATCCTATCTGCGCGCGGCAACCGAGAATCCCCGTCTCGTCCAGGCTTTCGGCGTCAACGTGCCGTTGCTGCTGACCCTCACCTACGGCCTTGGCTCCGCGCTGGCCGGGCTTGCCGGCATTCTAGCAGCACCGATTTATCAGGTGAGCCCGCTTATGGGATCGGACCTCATCATCGTCGTCTTCGCGGTGGTGGTGGTCGGCGGCATGGGATCGATCCTCGGTGCGATCGTCACCGGCTACATGCTTGGCCTCGCCGAGGGCCTGACCAAGGTCTTCTACCCCGAGGCCTCCAATCTCGTGGTCTTCGTCATCATGGCCATCGTGCTTCTGGTCCGGCCGGCTGGCCTGTTCGGAAGGGACGCTTGACATGTCGGAAGGGACATCTGACATGACCGAACTGACGCTTCGCGAGGCATCGGCCAAAACCTCGGCACGGCTGGAATGGATGCTGGTCGGGCTCGGCATCCTGGCGCTGCTGGTAGCGCCTTTCCTGATCTATCCGATCTTCCTGATGAAGATGCTGTGTTTCGCGCTGTTTGCCTGCGCGTTCAATCTTCTGCTCGGCTATACCGGGCTCTTATCGTTCGGCCACGCCACCTTCTTCGGCGGCGCCGCCTACTTCACTGCGCATGCCGTCAAGGTCTGGGGCTGGCCGCCGGAAGCCGGCATTCTGCTCGGCATGGCGGGTGCGGCCTTGCTCGGCCTTGTCATGGGCTTTTTCGCAATTCGCCGGCAAGGCATCTATTTCGCCATGATCACGCTGGCGCTGTCGCAGATGTTCTTCTTCTTCTGTGTGCAGTCGCCCTTCACGCAAGGCGAGGACGGCATTCAGGGCGTGCCGCGCGGCATGCTGCTTGGCGTCCTCGACCTGAACGTCTCGCTGAACATGTATTACTTCGTGCTGGCGGTGTTCCTGATCGGCGTCTTCGCCATCTGGCGCATCGTCAACTCGCCGTTCGGCATGATCCTGCGCTCGATCCGCGAGAACGAGAACCGCGCCATTTCGCTGGGCTATTCCGTCGCCAACTACAAGCTGGGCGCCTTCGTCATGTCGGCGGCCCTGGCCGGGCTGGCCGGCTCGCTCAAGGCGATCGTTTTCCAGTTCGCCACGCTCACCGACGTCACCTGGCAGATGTCGGGCGAGGTGATCCTGATGACGCTTCTCGGCGGCATCGGCACCATGGTCGGGCCGATCATCGGCGCCAGCCTTGTCATTGGCCTGGAAAACACGCTTGCCACTTCCGGCTTTCCGGTGACCATCGCCACCGGCCTCATCTTCATGGTGTGCGTGCTGATCTTCCGGCGCGGCATCGTCGGCGAATTTTATGCGCGGATTTTCAAGCGGGCGGGCAAGGACTGAGCACCGGAATCTGGGGGCCGCACGCCAATGTTGGACAACTACGCGGTGGACGGGTTTGGCGTGATCCACCAGGTCGACTCCAAACCGATCAAGTATGACAAGCAGTATATTTCCTATTACGAGGACCTGAGTGACCGGACCATCAAGCTCGGATATCAGCGACTCGGCTGGGTGCTGGGGATCACTGGCGAGATTCCCCGGTCCGTGCTGGAGATTGGATATGGCACCGGCACATTCATCGAAGCCGCGAAAATAACCGGGGTCGCCGACTGCGCCGGCTGCGACATAACCAGGTTTCCGCTGCCCAAGGGCGTCCGCTTCGTCGATTGGGATGAGGCGCTCTCCAGCTCGTGGGATCTCGTCGCCATGTTCGATGTGCTTGAGCATATCCCGGATCTGGGTTTCCTCGCCCGGCTTAAGGCCCGCTACCTGGCCGTCGCCGTCCCTTATTGCCGCTGGCGCGAGCTCGGCGCCGACGGCGACGCCTGGTTCCGGACGTGGCGTATGCGTCTTCCCGACGAGCACCTCCACCACTTCGATCGTGACTCGCTGGTGGCACTCCTCGCACACAGCGGCTTCGAATGCATGACGCTGAACTGCTTCGAGGACGGGATCAGACTGCGCCCTGGGGAAGTGGGTCCGAATATCCTGTCCGGATTCTTTAGAAAGCTATAGACCTCGATCAAATCGATGCGGCTGCTTGGGACCTGGGGCAATCGCGACAATCGCCCGATCGGTACGGGAGCACTGCTGTGGGCAAATCGTGATGCGCGCATTCTTTCGATTGGTTGCCGTTATGATCGTGGTGTCCGGTGTGACCGGCTGCACCAGTGTTTCATATTATGCGCAATCCGTGCAGGGTCATCTGCGGATCATGACGGCGCGCCAGGATGTCGGAAAACTGATCGAGGACCCTTCGACGCCGAAGGCATTGCGCGCTCGAATGGCATCGGCGAGCGCCATACGACAGTTCGCAACGGATAAACTGGCGCTGCCCGACAACAGCAGCTACCGCAGCTATGTCGATATCGGTCGGGATTCGGTGACATGGGCCGTCTTCGCCGCGCCGGCATTCTCGCTGACGCCGCGAACATGGTGTTTTCCCGTTTTCGGCTGCGTGCCCTACCGGGGGTATTTCTCCAGGAAGTCCGCAATTGAAACCGCTGCCGAACTTCAAGGACAGGGCATGGATGTCTATGTGACGGGCATCACCGCATATTCCACGCTTGGCTGGTCGAGTGACCCGCTGCTGAGCACGATGTTCAGCGAGGATAAAACCTATCTTGCAGGGCTGGTGTTCCATGAACTGGCCCACCAGCGCGTCTACGTGCACGACGATTCCGCATTCAACGAGTCGTTCGCTGTCGCCGTCGAAACGACCGGCGTGAGAAAATGGCTGCGCGCGGCTGGCGATACCGCCGCATTGCGCCGTTACGAAGCCGCCCGGAGGCGCAAAGCTGAATTTCTTGCGCTGGTGTCGCAAACACGGGACGAGTTGGCGAAAGTCTATTCCAACGCCGGAACCTCGGAGCAAAAACTGGCCGCGAAGACGACCGCGATCGAACGGCTGCGGATGCGCTACCGACACATGCGCGACAGGCGCTGGGGCCGATACCGGGGATACGATGCCTGGTTCGCTTCCCCGATCAACAATGCAAAGCTCGCCGCGACTTCCGTCTATAGCGATCGGGTGACCGCGTTTCTCCGCCTGTTCGATCTGTGCTCGGGCGACTATGTCAGGTTCTATGCGTCGGTCCGACGGATTGGCGCACTGGACCAAGCTCACCGTGCCGAAGCCCTTGCGGCGGCGGATAGCTGTTATTGAGCCGGCCAAATGGGAGGGCTCGGAGCGTCGGAGAACATGCGTCCGAAACCAACCAATCACACGGTTGAGATCGCCCGTGCGCGGTTCTACTGGTCCGAAAACTTCACGGTCACGCCACGCTGCCGAAAATAAGCCTGCATCAACTTGCGGCCCGAGCGGTTGTTCTGCGCCAGCTTGGTCGGATCGAACACCGCCTGTTTGATCCCCTCTCGCGTCAGCGCCGCCTTAAGCGCCGCAATATGTGTGTCGATGTCGGCATTGTCCGCCCGGAGCGAGGCATAGATGCTCTCGGTCGCCTCGGCCACGGTCAGTTCGCTCATTGGTGTCGTCCTTTGGTTGGTTGGGCGGCGCTTAGCACAGATTCGCGGTCCGCCGATACCGAGACCGTCAGTACAAAGCGCCCATCGTGAAATCGAACCGTTCCTTATGGGGCTTCGTAGAGTTCCAGCGGCAATCCATCCGGGTCCCTGAAAAAGGTAAACCGTTGGTCTGTGTATGGATCGATCCGGATTGGCTCGACGGCAACGCCTGCGGCTTCCAGGCGGATAATCACGGGATCAAGATGAGCCACCGCGAATGCCAGATGTCTCAGGCCTGTAGCCTCTGGGTGGGACGGCCGCATCGCCGGTGCAGGGAAGGAGAACAATTCCAGTTGGGCCGACCCGATCCGCAGATCCGCCTTCCATGACTGCCGCTCCTCCCGATAAACCTCCCGGACCAGATCGAGGCCGAGGAGTTCGACGTAGAACCGTCGCGACCGGTCGTAGTCGGTGCAGATGAGCGCGACGTGGTGAATGGCGTTCAGCATGCTGCTAACCCTGGTCAAGCTGGGAGATGAGGCCAAGGCGCTTCAAGGCCTGGATCGTCGCGCCCTCGCCACGGTGCTGATCAACCCCGAGCCCATTATCCATAACACCCGCGTTCCACCGCCAGCCGCCGCACCAGCGCCAGCACGGCATCGATGGTCGGGGTCGGCTTGTCCGTTAGCCTGCCAAGTTCCTGCACCGCGCTCACCAGCGCGTCGATCTCCATCGGCCGGCCACGCTCCAGGTCCTGCAGCATCGAGGTCTTGTGCTCGCCGACATCGCCGGCGCCCTTGATGCGCCGATCGACCGCGATGGGAAAACGCACGCCGAGGCTTTCGCCGATCGCCTGCGCCTCCAGCATCATGGTGCGGGCGAGCGTGCGGGTGCCCTCGTCGGCAACGATCGCGGCAAGCGTGCTGCCGGTCAGCGCCGAGATCGGGTTGAAGGAGAGATTGCCCCACAGTTTTACCCAGATCTCGCTGCGGATGTCTTCGCGCACCGGCGCCTGCAAGCCGCCCTTGACCATCTCCTCGGCCAGAAGCGTGACCCGTTCGCTGCGCTCGCCCGAGGGTTCGCCGAGCGAGAAGCGTTTGCCCTCGACATGGCGGATGAGCCCCGGCGCATCGACCTCGACCGCGGGATAGACGACCGAGCCGATGACGCGGTCCGGTCCAATCCGCTGCCAGATCGCGCCGCCGGGATCGACCGCGTTCAGCCTGGTGCCTTCGAGTGGCCCGCCGACGCCGTGGAAATACCACCACGGCACGCCGTTCTGCATGGTGACGACTGATGTGTGGTCCCCAAGCAGCGGTGCGATCTGGTCGAGCGCCGGGGTGAGGGAATGGGCCTTCAGCGCCAGCACGACATAATCCTGCACGCCAAGTTCCTCGGCCTTGGCGGCGGCCCGGACGGGGACGGACGTCTCCTGGCCATCCTCGATCAGGCGCAGGCCATCTGCCTTGATCGCTTCCAGATGGGCGCCGCGCGCGACGATCGAGAGATCGGTGCGGCCGGCGGCGGCAAGCTTGGCAGCGAGATAGCCGCCGATCGCACCGGCGCCGAAGATGGTGATCTTCATCGTCAAAGCCCGAGTTTGGCGGCAAGGCCGATGCGCTGCAATTTGCCGGTCGCGCCCTTGGGGATCTCGTCCAGGATCAGGATCTTGCGCGGCACTTTGAAGTCGGCAAGCCGCGTCGCGGCATAGGTGCGGATGTCGCCCTCGGTGGCGCTGATGCCTTCGCGCAGCACAACCGCCGCCGCCACCTCCTCGCCAAGCTTGCCATGCGGCATGGCGAAGGTGACGACCTGCGCCACCGCCGGATGGTCCATCAGCACATCGTCGACCTCGAGTGGCGAGATCTTTTCGCCGCCGCGATTGATGATCTCCTTGAGCCGACCGGTGACCCTGAGATAGCCGTCCCCGTCCAGCACGCCCTGGTCGCCGGTGTGGAACCAGCCATGCGCGAAAGCCGTGGCGTTGGCATCCGGGTTCTTTTCGTAGCCCGTCGTGACATTGGGCCCGCGGATGACGATCTCGCCGGTCTCGCCTGCATCGAGCAGCCGCCCGTCGGGCGCCATCACAGCCACCTCCGGCCCGGCGGAGGCACCAACGCTGCCGGGCTTGCGCTGGCCCGGCGGCAGCCGGTTCGAGGCCATCTGGTGAGCCGCCTCGGTCATCCCGTAGGATTCGATCACTGGGCAGCCGAAGGTCGCTTCCAGCTCGGTCATGACCTGCGCCGGCAGCGACGCCGAGGACGAGCGGATGAAGCGCAGGCGCGCCGCCGCCAGCGCCTCGGTGTTGCGCGCCGCGCGGGCCAGGATCGCCTGATGCATGGTCGGCACCGCCGTGTACCAGCTCGGCTGCGCCTCGCTCAGCCACTGGAAGAAGCGCAGCGCGTTGAAACCCGGCGTGCAGTAGATGCTGCCACCGGCAGCCAGCGACGACAGCACGGCCGCGATCAGGCCGTGAATGTGGAACAGCGGCATGATATTGAGGCAACGGTCATCGGCCGTCAGGCCAAGGGTGCCGCCGATATGGGCTGCCGAGGCCGCGATGTTGGCATGGCTGAGCGGCACCAGTTTTGGACGCGATGTCGTGCCGGAGGTATGCAGCAGCAGCGCAATGTCGCTGTCTTGCGCCATGTCTGGCGCGGCCTTCGGTCCGATCGCCGCGCCCTCGATCGTGAAGCTGCCGGCCGGTGTGTTCGGCTGCACGACAAGCCGCAGCACGCCGATGCCGAGGCGTTCGGCCACCGTCACCGCGGGGCCGGTCTCACCCTCCGCGACGAGGATCGCCTTGGCGCCGATGTCAGTCAGGTAGAAATCGAGCTCGTCGGCCCGGTAGGCGGGGTTGAGCGGCGCCGTCGAGGCGGCGGCCGCCACGGCGACGAAGGCGGTGGCCATCTCGGGCCCGTTAGGCAGCACGATCGCCACCCTGTCGCCGCGGCCGATGCCGCGCGCATGCAGCTGTTTTGCCGTGTCGGCGATCAGGCTGCGCAATCCGCCATGGCTGAGCGTTGCCCTGTCGGGCGCCAGAATGGCGGGGGCGTCGTCGGCGCCGGCGGCGAGACGGCGGGAGAGATCTGCGTGGGTTTCAGTTTGGGTCATGATCACCGGCTGGATTTCGAACGATTACTGGCGAGAGCCCTTCTGACGGGCTTGCCTCGATATGGGCGCCATTGGACAACGGATCGCCTCAATAGCCAAGCGCCAAACCATCCTTGCGCGGATCGGAAGCGCCGGTCAGCGTCCCCTTCTCCCAGTCGATCAGCACCACTTGCCCGCCGCCAAGCGGATGATGCGGTTCGGCGATGCGGTGGCCGCGCCGGCGCAGGCCCTCGGTTGCATCAGTGGGAACGCCACGCTCGGCTTCCACTGTGTCATCGTTGTAAAACACCCTCGGCGCATCCAGTGCCTGCTGCGGGTCCATGCCGAAATCGATCATGTTGGTGAGCAGGTGGACATGGCCAAACGGCTGGTAACCGCCGCCCATGACGCCGAACGGCATCACCACGCGGCCGTTCTTCGTCGCCATGCCCGGCATGATCGTGTGCATCGGCCGCTTGCCCGGCGCGATCGCGTTCGGATGCGCCGGCTCGAGGCGGAAGCTCGAACCACGGTTCTGCAGCACGATACCGGTCTTCGGGCCGACGACGCCACTGCCGAACGAATAATAGGTCGAGTTGATGAAGGAGACCGCGTTGCGGTCGCGGTCGACGATGGAGATATAGACCGTGTCGCTGCCGGGCAGCTCGACGCGCGGCAGATGCGTCATGGCGCGGTCGCGGTCGATCTCGGCGCGTAGCCGGTCGGCATAGGCGCCGGACAGGAGCTGCTTCAGGGGCACCGGGACATGGTCCTGGTCGCCGACATAGCGGTCGCGGTCGCGGTAAGCCAGGCGCCCGGCCTCGATCTCCAGATGCAGGCGTTCGGCGCCATTGGGGTCGAGCCCGCCAAGCTCGAAGCCCGACAGCAAATTGAGCATCAAAAGCGCCGTCAGCCCCTGATTGTTCGGCGGCATCTGGTGGATCTCATGGCCGCCATAGGAGGTGCTGACCGGCGCCACATAGTCGCCTCTGGTCGCGGCAAAATCCTCGGCCGTATGAAGTCCGCCCAATTCGTTAAGCCGGCTCACCATATCGTCGGCGACCGCGCCTTCGTAGAAACCGGACCGGCCGTGTTTGGCGATGATGCGCAAGGTCGCCGCCAGTTCCGGCTGCCGATGGACGTCACCCGCCTTCGGCGCCCTGCCGCCGGGCAGGAAGATGCGCGCGGCATGCTCGTCGGCCGACAGGTCGGTCTCCGGCTCGGCCCAGTCGAAGGCGACGCGGTCGTGCACGACATAGCCGTTCTCGGCATAGTGAATGGCCGGCGCCAGCGCCTCGGCAAGGCCCTTGCGGCCATGGTCTTCGAGCAGGCGGCTCCAGGCGTCGACGGCGCCCGGTACGGTGACCGCATGCGGACCCTGCAGCGGGATGCGGTCGAAGCCTTTTTCGAGATACCAGCCGACCGTCGCCCTGGCCGGCGCTCGCCCCGAGCCGTTGAAGGCCAGCACATTGCTTTGTCCTCCGGGAGAATAAAGCACGAAGCAGTCGCCACCGATGCCCGTCGATTGCGGCTCGACCACACCCTGCACGGCGGCGGCGCAGACCGCGGCGTCCATGGCATTGCCGCCGGAGCGCAGCATGTCGATGGCCGCGAGCGTTGCAAGCGGATGCGAGGTCGCGGCAACCGCCTCGGTGGCACGAACCGGCGAGCGGCCGGGAAACTGGAAATCACGCATTCTGTCTGAATATCCCCTAGTCACTTCTGCAAATTGGTCACTTCTGCGAATTGATCTGGTGAAATCAATGCCGCCGGCCGAAGATCTGCGCAACCGACAACAGCACGACCGACAGAACGATCAGGCAGGTCGAGATGGCGGCGATCGTCGGGTCGATCTGGTCGCGCAGCGCATTGAACATGCGGCGCGTCAATGTCGTCGTCTCGCCGCCCGAGATGAACAGCGACACCACCACTTCGTCGAAGGAGGTGATGAAGGCAAACAGCGCGCCCGAGACAATCGAGAAGCGGATCTGCGGCATCGTCACCTGCCAGAAGGCGGCGACGCGGCCGGCGCCGAGGCTGCGCGCCACGCGCTCCTGGTTCATGTCGTAGGAGCGCAATCCTGACAGCACGGTCAGCACCACCAACGGCAGCGCCTGCACCGTATGCGCGATGACCAGGCCGGTCAGCGTGTTGTTGAGGCCGATGCGCGCATAGAGAAAGAAGGTGCCGATGCCGATCAGGATCACAGGGACGATCAGCGACGCCGTCAGCAGCGCGTTGATGGTGCCGTTGAAGCGCAGCGTGCCCCGGTTGATGGCATAGGCGGCCGCGGTGCCGAGCGGCGTCGCCACCAGCACGGTCATGACAGCCACCTTGACCGAGACGATCGTGGCATCGCGCCACTCCAGCGACCCGAAATAGGCCTGGTACCAGCGCAGCGACCATTGCTGCGGCGGGAATTGCAGCAGCGTCGAATCGGAAAACGACATGATGACGATGATGATCGACGGTGCGATCAGGAACAGCAGCACGAGGCCGCCGAAGCAATAGAGCCATAGGCGTTGCCGGTGCGAGATAGGCAGGCCGAGATCCCTACTCATCTCGAACTCCACACGCCGGTGGCACGCGCGCCGAGCAGCCACTGGAACAGGCCGAGAAGCGCCAGCGTCACCACCAGCAGCACCACGCCCAGTGCTGCACCCGCGCCCCAGTTTGAATAGAGGCTGGTGGTCTGTTCCATGCGCATCGCCCACATGATGACCTTGCCGCCGCCCATCAAAGCCGGCGTGACGAAGAAGCCCAGGCAGAGCACGAAGACGATGACCACGCCCGAGGCGAGGCCTGGCAGCGACAGCGGAAAGAAGATCTGCCGGAAGGTGGCAGCCGGGCCGGCGCCGAGATTCATGCCGGCGCGCAGGCAGTCGGTGTCGATGGTCTTCATCGAAGCGTAGAGCGGCAGCACCAGGAACGGCAGCAAGATATGCGTCATGCCGATGACGACGCCGGAAAAATTGTTGGCGAGCGATAGCGGCTGGCTGATGATTCCGAGATCGATCAGCCAGCTGTTGATCAGTCCCTTGCGCTGCAGGATCACCAGCCAGGCATAGGTGCGCACCAGAACCGATGTCCAGAACGGCAGGATGACGAAGATCAGGCAGATCGACGCCGCCCGGCGCGGCAGTTGCGACAGCATGTAGGCCAAGGGATAGCCGAGCAGCACGCAGGCGCCGGTGACGATGAAGGCGACCTTGAAGGTGGTGATGAAGGTCTTGATGTAGGAGGCCTGCTCGAACAATCGCGCATAATTGGCGGCGCTGAAGCCGCCCGCTTCGTCGAACAGCGACAGCCAGAACAGCCAGCCGATCGGCACGATGATGATGGCGAAGACCAGAAGCAGGCTTGGCGACAACAGCGCCAGCAGCCGTAGTGATTCACGCCGGGCGTCGGCGTGAAGTCCCTGCGTGTTGAGCTCCCGGCCTGCGGCGCTGCCGATCTCTTCCATGAGGGCGGGCTGCGCGCTCATCAGTCTGCCGCCACCAGGATCGTGTCCTGCGCATCGAGACCGAATGAGACTGGCTGGCCGGGCGCCGGCATTTTGGCCAGCACATCGCTGCGGCAGTAGTCGCGCAAAGTCAGCTGGCGGCCGTCGCGCAACGCCGCGTAGCAGACGAAGCTGTCGCCCTGATAGATGATGTCGCTGACTTTCGCCTCGAGCACGTTGACGCCGCTTGTCGGTTCGGCGTCTGCCAGGAGCCGCAGCTTTTCCGGCCGCACCACCATCAGGTGCTGGCCTGCCGCCGGCACTGGTGCCGCGGTATGGATTCTCCGGTCCTCGTACCAGACGGAGCCGTTGCGGCACTCGACCGGAATGAAATTCGATTCGCCGATGAAGCCGGCTACAAATCGCGTTTGCGGCCTGGCGTAGAGGGTTTCAGGCTTGTCGAGCTGTTCGATGCGCCCGGCGTTCATGACCGCGATGCGGTCGGACATGGTGATGGCTTCGCGCTGGTCGTGCGTGACATAGACGGTGGTCATGCCGAGCCGGCGATGCAGGGCGCGCAGCTCGATCTGCATGTGCTCGCGCAGGCCCTTGTCGAGCGCCGACAAGGGTTCGTCCATCAGCACGATGCGCGGCTCGAAGACGATGGCGCGTGCCAGCGCCACACGCTGTCGCTGGCCGCCGGAAAGCTGGTCGACCCGGCGTTCGCCCAGGCCCTGCAATTTCACCAGATCGAGCGCCTTCTCGACACGTTCGGCCGTCTCGGCGGCGGCGACGCCGCGCTGCTTCAGCGGAAAGGCGATGTTGTGGAAGACGTTCATGTGCGGAAACAGCGCGTAGTTCTGGAACACCATGCCGATGTTGCGCTTGTGCGGCGGCGTGGTGATGATCTCGTCGCCGCCGACCTTGATCGAGCCGGCATTGGCCCGCACGAAACCGGCCAGGATCATCAGCAGCGTCGTCTTGCCGGAACCGGAAGGGCCGAGCAGCGTCAGGAATTCGCCGGCCTCGACATCGAGGTTAAGGTCGCGCAGCACCGGGACGCTGCCAAATCGTTTCTCGATCCCGCGCATGTCGATGGGCAACGCGGATGGCGCAATGGACAAGATTTTTCGCTCCTTAGCCGCAGAGAACAGGTGGCGAGGCAGTGGCTGGTTACGCTGCCCGCCGTAAGCTTGTGTCCGCGGCCTATTGCTGGACCAGATTGTTGAACTTCTCCGTCGCCTCGACCAGATTGTCGCGCCAGAACTCGGCGTCCTGCAGCACCTGTTTCTTGACGTTTTCGGGCGCCGAATTGATGTCCTTGATCCTGTCCTGCGGGATCTTGCCGGTCTCGAAAGCCTTCTCGTTTACTGGGCCATTGTCGACGTAGAGCGGCAGATTGGCCTGCAGCTGCGGGCTGACGAACATCGCAAGCGCCTTCATCGCGGCTTCCTTGTTCTTGGCACCCTTGGGGATGACCATGCAGTCGGCGGTCAGCACGCCCTGGTCGAAGGAGAAACTGACCGGCGCGCCTTCCTTCTTCAAGGTGCCGGCGCGGCCGTTCCAGATGCTCGCCATGTCGACTTCGCCATCCTTGACCAATTGCATGGCCTGAGCGCCGGAGGTCCACCAGGCGTCGACATGGCCACGGATCTTGTCGACGGATTTCAGCGCGCCGTCGACATCCACGGGATAGACCTTGTCGATCGGCAGGCCCGAGGCGAGAGCCGCGACGCTCAGCGTTTCGGTCGCCTGGCTGCCGCTCAACGCGCGCCGTCCCGGAAACTTTTCCACGTTCCAGAAGTCGGCCCAGGTCTTGGGGCCTGTGTCGCCGAACACATCAGTCCGATAGATCAGCACGACGGAGGTGTAGGATATGCCTACCCAGTCGTCATGGACGAGCTTGGGGTTGATGCCGCTCTTGTCGATAATGCCGTAGTCGAGCTTCTCGAACAGCCCTTCCTTCGAACCGCGCGCGCATTCGTCGGCGCCAAGTTCGGTGATGTCCCATTTCACTGCATTGCCGGTCACCTGCAGTCGCACGTCGTCGAGCCCGTTGGTGGTGTCTTCCTTGATGGTGATGCCGAGCGCGTCGGCGGTCGGCTTGAAGAACGCCTTGGTCTGCGCTTCCTGGTAGGTGCCGCCCCACGAGGCGACGGTGATGGTGTCGCCCGCCATGGCGGGGGCCGCCAGCGAGGCCATGAGGCCCGCCATCGCAACGATACTAACGCTTCTGGTCCTGTTCATTTTTTCGGCTCTCCACCGGTGTTCCCATTGTTTTTGATTTCGCATGCTATTTTGTATACAATTTTGAATGTAGCTTGGGGATCAGCGATGTCAACACCGATCGGCGCGCCTGGGGCCGTCAACCCGGGGGGAGATGGGGCGCCGGGGCGTGGCAAACCGCGCCGACTTTGAATACAGCTATGCGTGAGAACATATGCCGGCGGAAAGACCGGAGAACTGGAAACGGAACTTGGCCAAGGAAACCAAAAACACGCTGCGCGACTCGGTCTATTCCGCGCTCAAGGCGATGATCGTGACCGGCCAGATCCCGCCGGGATCGCGCGTCACCGAGAACGACATCGCCGCAAAACTCAATGTCAGCCGCACGCCGGTGCGCGAGGCCTTCAATCGCCTCGAGCGCGACGGCCTGGTCACCGGCCGGCCGCGCCAGGGCTATGTCGTCACCGAGTTCGACATCAACATGTTCCGCGAGGCCTTCGAGATCCGCGAACTGCTCGACGGCCACGCGACGGAACTGGCCGCCGCTGCTGCGACGGAACAGGACAAGGCGCGGCTGCGTGCCATGCTGGCCGAATGCGAGCGGCTGGCCGCCATTCCGGAGCGCACCACGCACGAAAAATTCCAGGAGCTCGAAGTCGGCATCGACCTGCACCGCGTCATCGCCGAAATCAGCGGCAATGCGATGCTGCATGGCATGCTGTGCGGCATCCTCGACAAGTGCCAGCACTATGTCTGGACCGAACTGTTGTGGCTCGACGAATGGAAGATCGCCCGCGACGAGCATGCCGAGATCGTCGAGGCGATCTGCGCAGGCGATGCCGCCCGAGCCGGCACGCTGGCCCGCGCCCACGTAAGGGGCTCGCGCGACAATGTGCTGCGCCTGCTGCAGGCGAAATCGGACTACCAGAGTTTTCTGGCCAAGGCGTCCTGAGCGGCGCTGGTGGCGGCGTCAGATGGTCCGAGCGGCCATGGATATTGCTATCGACAGCACTACTATATGTCTAACGAACTGCGACGAGGACGGTCCAGTGCTTCCCTCGACAGGGCTCGATCGGTTGAGCGCATTTTCGGATGGCGTGTTCGCCGTCCTCATCACGGTGCTGGTCCTCGACTTGCGCCCGCCGGAGTTGCCGACGTTCAAGGCGCTTCTGGAGCTCTGGCCGACATGGCTGAGCTACAGCGTCAGCTATCTCTTCATCGCCATCGTCTGGGCGAACCATCATCATCTGTTACGCCACGCCAGGGAGGCGACAGCCAGCCTGATGTGGTACAATTTCGCGCATCTGTTCTCGGTTTCGCTGCTGCCGCTGGCGACCGCGTGGATGGCGGTCAGCGAGCTGGCGCCGCAGCCGGTCGCCTTCTATGCCGCCGTCTTCTTCCTGGTGAACCTGACCTACATTCTTCTGATCCGCGAACTCATCGACCCGATGCCGGAGAACGCGGTTCCGCTCGCGGTGCGCAAGCGCATGCGCATCCGGTCGCTCGCGACGCTCTGCCTATTCGCGCTGGCGGGGCTGGTCGCCCTGAAATATCCAGTCGCGGGCTTGGCGATCTGTTGCTGCTGCTTGGCCGTCTATCTCAGGCCGGAAGCGCCGGGGGCAGGCAAAAGCTCGGGCAAAGGCTGAATTCTCGCACCCGACGCGTTGGACGGCTTCAGCCCTTGCGCTCCTGAAGGCTGTTGCCGCCATCGACCACCAGCAAGGCGCCGTTGACATAGCTGGCGCCTTCCGAGGCCAGGAACACGACCGCGGCGGCCACCTCATCCGGTCGCCCGGCCCGCGCCGGCGGCGTATTCAGGGCGGCTTGCCGCTCCATCTCGCTCGACGACCCTGTTTCGATCCAGCCGGGAGCCACCGCGTTGGCCGTGATGCCGTTTTTCGCCACTTCGAGCGCCAGCGTGCGTGTCAGGCCGACCATGCCGGCCTTGGCGGCGGAATAGGCTGATGTGCCCTCGAAAGACACCAGCGGTCCGGTGACCGACGCCACATTGACGATACGCCCGTAGCCCGCTTCGACCATCGCCGGCAGAAACGCCTTGGTGACGAGGAATGCCGTCTTCAGGCTGACGTCGATCCCCTGATCCCAGTCGGCCTCGGTCATGGCGAGAAACGCCTTGTCGACCGATGGCGATGCCAGCGAGCCCATGCCGGCATTGTTGACAAGGATATCGACCGCGCCGACATCGGCCCGCAACCGCGCGACATCGGCAGCGATGGTGAGATCGGCGACCACGGCCTTGGCGTCGATGCCTTCTGCACGGAGCTCAACGGCACGATCGAGCACACGCCCACTGGCGCCGGTGAGAAAAACGGCATGGCCGGCATGGCCGAGCTGGCGGGCAATGGCGAAACCGATGCCGTCGGCCGCTCCGGTCCCGGTGATCAAAGCGCGCTTGATGGGGGTAGAGGTCATGGTCAAATCAGGCTCCGCTGGTTGCGCCTGTCGCGGTCTTACCACGCACATTGGGGTGATGGCGCTGCGAAGATTTGCTCTGCAACATCCCGCCGCTGTGCGTTCTCGACGTGCGAAGACGAGCCGAACGAGGCGTGGCGATAGAGCGGGCGTGGGAAGGACGATCTTGATGCCCGAGATCCGGAAAATACCGTATCTTCCGCAGGTGGGTGCTATGCGAGCGGGGCGAAACGGGCTCGGCGTGCAGCCAATCGCGCGGGTTAGATCCTCTTGTCTCAATTCCGATGTCGTAGCGCGTCGACGATGACCTTGAACGCGGGAAGATTCTGACGACGGCTCGGATAATAGAGGAAATAGCCGTCGAAGAACGGCGACCAATCGTCGAGGACCTGCACCAGCAGGCCCGAGGCGATGTGCCGCTCCACGATGTTCTCGGGCACATAGGCGATGCCGTAGCCGTGCACGGCTGCGTCGATCATGGCATAGGAATTGTTGAAGGTCAGCTGGCCGTTTACCCGGACGCGCAACGCCTGCCCATCCTTCTCGAACTCCCATGCATAAAGACCGCCGGCGGTCTCGTGACGCATGTTGATGCAGACGTGGCGGATCAGGTCCTGTGGGTGCTCAGGCACACCACGCGCGGCGAAATAGTCGGGAGAAGCCACGGCCACCAAACGCCAGTCCGGACCAATTCGGACCGCGATCATGTCCTTCTCGACGCTCTCTCCCAACCGGACGCCCGCGTCGAAGCCCTCCTCGACGATGTTGCGGAACGTGCTGTCCAGGATCAGTTCGACACCGATATCGGGATAGGCGCTGAGGATCGGCTTCAGCTTGGGCCAAACCACGCTTTCAAGCGCGTGGTCGGACAGCGTCAGCCTGATCGAGCCCGAGGGTTTTTCACGAAACGCCATCAACGCGGCGATCTCATCCTCGATTTCGCCGATGCGCGGGGCGATCGTCTGTAACAGCCGCTCGCCTGCGGCGGTCGTCGCGACATTGCGCGTGGTGCGGGTCAGGAGGCGTATGCCCATTTGCGCTTCGAGCTGCTTGATCCTGTGACTGAGCGTCGACTGCGCGACGCCGAGCTTTGCCGCCGCCTTGGTGAAGCTGCGCTCCTCGGCGACGGCCTGAAACCACGTCAGTTGATTGAGGTCGGTTTTGGCCATGAGCTTCTCTCGTTTGCCATGCCGCAGCACATTATTCGATGTGGTCGATTAGTTCATGCGCATTTCGATGGCTAATCGCTTTATGGCAAAGCCACTAGTTTTGCGTTGCAACAATTCAGCAGGAGCAAACGACATGGCGATTGCCGCCGCAACCGATGCGGATAGCAAACCGGACGCCGCCTGGGGCGCGGTTCTTTCGATGGCACTGTGTGTGGCAATGCTGATCGCCTCGGAATTCATGCCGGTCAGCCTGCTCACCCCCATGGCCGAAGGATTGCGCGCAACTGAGGGACAGACCGGACAGGCGATATCGATCAGCGGTCTTTTCGCCATAGCGGCGAGCATGGTCATCACCACTGCCGCTGGAACGCTGAACCGCAAATGGGTCTTGGTCGCGATGACGGCTTTCATGCTGTTGTCACTGGTTCTGGTTGCGGCGGCCCCGAATTTCTCCGTGCTGATGCTCGGTCGAGGCCTGTTGGGCATCTGCATCGGCGGCTTCTGGGCACTGGCCACCGCCGTCATCATGCGGCTGGTCCCTGAAAGGGATGTGCCGCGCGCGCTCGCCTTGATGTATGGCGGACAGGCGATCGCTGCGGCCTTCGCCGCGCCGATCGGCAGCTATCTCGGCGCCGTGTTCGGCTGGCGCGCTGTGTTCTGGGCGCTGACGCCAATCGTCGCCATCAACCTCGTCTGGCACTTGATCGCGCTGCCGTCGTTGCCCGCGCGCCAGCGGCAGGATTTCCGGACGATGTTCGGCCTGCTGAAGCGCCCCCATTTCCTGCGCGGCCTTATTGCCTCGATGTTATCCTGGGGCTCGGCCTTCACCATGTTCACCTATCTCCGCCCCTTCCTGGAGCAGGTGACGGGCGTCAACGTGGGGACGCTCTCGATCCTGTTGCTTGTACTGGGCTGTGCGGGCTTCCTCGGAACATGGGCGGCAGGGCGTATCGTGAGCGGCAATGTCGCACCGCTGCTGCGGTTGCCCGCGCTGCTGATGGGCGGTTGCACGCTGGGACTCCTGCTTCTCGGCGGTTCGGTAGCCGCCGCCGGCCTCTTCCTTGCTCTCTGGGGCGCGGCGAACACCGCAATGTCTGTGATCTGGATGACGTGGATGTCCCAAAACGCGGACGATGCGCCGGAAGCCGCCGGAAGCCTGATGGTCGCAGCCATCCAGGCGTCGATCCTGCTCGGTGCCGTGGTCGGCGGGCTGCTGCTGGATGGCATGACGGTCTTCGCGACCTTCGCCGGCAGCGTGGTTCTCGCCGGCCTTGCAATCGCCCTGATCGGCAATGGCCGGCGGTTGCTGAAGCCCGGACGCCCCGCACTGACGTTCGTTCAACGAACTGCCCAATCCCAATTCATACCAACAGGAGATCGGAAATGCCCATGAATACCCCTGACACGAAAAATTCGGCAAGCGTCATCCACCGGCGCGAACTGTTGAAGTTGACCGGCGCAGGCGTCGCCGCCTTCGGTGCAGTTTCAATATCCAACCCCTTCAAAGCAAAGGCTCAGAATATGTCAAAGCAATGGGATAAGGTCTTTCCGCTCAGCGATAAGATCGATCACGAGAAGATCACATTCAAGAACCGCTACGGCATCACACTGTCGGGTGATCTCTATCTGCCGAAGGACCGGGCCGGTGGACGTCTGCCGGCGCTTGCCGTCGGCGGTCCGTTCGGCGCTGTTAAGGAACAATCCTCTGGCCTTTACGCGCAGACGATGGCCGAGCGCGGCTTCGTCGCACTGGCTTTCGATCCGTCCTACACCGGCGAAAGCGGCGGCGAGCCGCGCAATCTCGCTTCGCCGGACATCAACACCGAGGATTTCAGCGCGGCCGTCGACTATCTCGGCCTGCACGCCGCCGTCGACCGTGAGCGCATCGGCGTCATCGGCATCTGCGGCTGGGGCGGTATGGCTTTGAATGCCGTCGCCGCAGACAAGCGCGTCAAGGCCGTGGTGGCGAGCACCATGTACGACATGACCCGTGTTATGTCGAAGGGCTACAACGACAGCGTGACCCCCGAACAGCGCGCACAGACATTGGAGCAACTGGGTCGGCAGCGTTGGACGGATGCGGAAAACGGCGCGCCAGCCTATCAACCACCCTACAACGACCTGCACGGCGGCGAGGCGCAGTTCCTGGTCGACTACCATGACTATTACAGGACGCCGCGCGGCTACCATGCGCGCGCGGTCAACTCAGGCAATTCCTGGACGCAGACCACGCCGCTGTCGTTCATGAATATGCCGATCCTGACCTACATCGCGGAAATCTCGCCGCGCCCGATCCTGTTCATCCATGGCGAAAAGGCCCATTCGCGCTACTTCAGCGAAACCGCCTTCGCGGCAGCGGCGGAGCCGAAGGAACTCATGATCATTCCAGGCGCCAGCCACACCGATCTTTACGACAAGGTGGACGTGATCCCGTTCGACAAGCTGACCAGCTTCTTCAACCAGCATCTCGCTGCCTGACCAGGTCGTATCGTCGAAGGGTGCGGCCGTGTGCAGGAACGATGGACATGGCCGCACCGACCGGGAGACTTTAAATGACACGCGCCGCCGTATGGCTTTCACGCCGCACCTTGCTGGCAGGTGCTGCCAGCCTCGCGCTCCCCTCTTCGGTGCGCTCTCAGACCGACGCCACGGATAGGAAAGGAGCCACCATGCGCCTTAGATTCATCTTCGGGGATCAGGATTTCACGGCGACGCTGGAGGACAATCCTTCCGCGCACGATCTGGTCTCGATCCTGCCGCTGGATCTGACGATCGACGACTATTCGACCAACGAGAAGATCGCCTACCTGCCGCGCAAGCTCACCGAGGAAGGCAGCGGTCGCTTCGGCAACGAGGCGACTGGCGATCTCTGCTACTACGCCCCCTGGGGCAATCTGGCGATGTTTCATGGTCCCTACCGCTGGTCGCGCGGTCTGATCCGGCTCGGGCGACTGGCCCAGGGCCCGGCGCCGCTTCTGACGCGCGGAGAACATCCGCTGCGCGTCGAAATGCTTTCCTGAACCCGGGAAGGCCGCTGCGCATGGGGACAATGCCGCGGATGCCGGAAAACCGAAGCAGGTTTCGAGTGACTGACGCACGCCGACCAAGTGGCATGAGCGCCTGCTGACCTCGATCCATGATCTGATACAAATGATGCTCGCCTATCGGGAGATCGCTGTTAGATCGTCGTCGGCACCATCCACATCAATCACCGCTTGGAACTCCGCTCCGGCCGCGTCGGAACTCCGCCAATCTGAAGAGATTCGAACTCTTTACTGCCTAACGCCGCCGTTTCTACGCTTTTTCGCTCGCAGGCTATTCCCCGCTCGTCGCGTAGGCACCAATTCGGCAGCTATATCGTCGCAGGGAAACGATGAATGGTTTTGGCGCGCCCGAAGAGATTCGAACTCCTGACCCCCAGATTCGTAGTCTGGTGCTCTATCCAGCTGAGCTACGGGCGCGCAACAGGCCATGCTTTCCATGACCCCGCGATCCGATCGTGAACGACCGGTCGCGACGAGACGTGTTCCCTAGCGACTGAATTTCCGAAAAGCAAGCCGATCCGGTAAAAGTTTTGTCGCAGGCGTGTCATCCGGCAATGACAGCTCGCTTCTCGGCGCCTCAAAACAACCAAAGCGCATCGTGTCTGGGTGGTTCAGACGATGCGCTTTCCATGCATGCCGGCCTCTCAGGGCAAAAGGCCGTTTCGCGAGCGACATGTTTCTGGAAGGAAGGGGTGAGACCGAAAAGCTAGGTGTTGCCAAGCGGAAACCGGTCAAGAACCTCACGCCGGGCGGCGCAGGCCGTTGCGGGCCTGGTCGAGCCGGACCGGCTGGTCGGGGATGGTGACGGCGAATGTGGTGCGCCCGCCAATGCTCTCGACCAGCTCGACCGTGCCGCCGTGCGCGCGGATCAGTTCGTGCGCGATCGCCAGGCCAAGGCCGGTGCCGCCGCTGCGCGCCGAGCCGCGAAAGGCCGCGAACAGGTTTTCGCGCGCCTTGGGCGGCAGGCCGGGGCCGGTGTCGCTGACGGCGATGCGGCTGACGCTGCCCAGGCGCACGGCCGACACCGCCAGGCGGCGCACCAGGGCGCTTTCACTGTCGGCCGCCATCGCCTGCACGGAATTCCGGCACAGATTGGTCAGCACCCTGAACAACTGGTCGGAATCGGCATCGACCTCGAAGGCCGGCTCGACCGAATTGACGAACTCGATGCCTTGCTCGATGTCCAGCAGGCCGTGCACGTCCTCGACCAGTTGCCGCAGCCTCAGGCGTCGGCGCGCCGGCGGCGGCTCCTGCGTGCGGCCGTAGTGAAGCACGCCTTCGGAATAAGACACGGCGCGGTCGAGCGCGCGCAGCAGTTTCGGCGCGAAGGCCTGCACCGTCGGATCCTTGACCTGACGCAAGCGGTCCGACATCAGCTGCGCGGAAGCCAGGATGTTGCGCATGTCATGGTTGATCTTGGAAACCGCCAGGCCGAGATCGGCAAGATGCTTCTGCTCGGAGAGCATTTTTTGCAGCCGTTCCTGCATCTGCGACAGCTCGCGCTCGGCAACGCCGATCTCGTCGGCGCGGGCAGCCGGATGGATGATCCGCCCGGGATCGTCAGGGGCTTCGGAGAAAGACAGCATCGAGCGCGTCATCGTCCGGATCGGCCCGATCATGATCAGGTCGATGGCGGCGTAGACCAGCATGGCGGTGAACAGCGAGATCAGCAGCGAGACGAAGGCGACGTTGCGCGAATAGCGCAGCATCGCGTTGCGCAGGCTGTTGTCGGGCATGATCAGCTCGAACTCCTTGTCCGAGTCGCCGACCGGACCGAAGACGCGCAGCATACGGTCGCCGCCGAAAAACAACGTGTCGAGCGCGCCGGTCATGCCCTTGATCATGCCGATCGAGGCGATATCGATGTGTTCGTCGACCTTCGGCGGCATTTCGGCCACCACCAGCAGCCGCGAGACGCCGCCGTCGCGCACCGCGATCGCCTTGGCGCCGATCGCCATCAGCACGTCGTTCTGCGCCGTGCGCGACAGCGAGGTGGGTTCACCCTGCACCAGCACGATCGACACCGCCGCCGCCGTGCTCAGCCGCTCCTTCAGCCAGTTCAGCCGGTAGCTGGCGATCCAGGGCAGGAAGATCAGCACTTCGGCCAGCAGCACGAAGACGATGGTCAGTAGCAGCAGCTTGGTCGACAGGCCGCGCGACAGCGGCACCGTGCGCACGCTGGCCGGCGCCTCGGTGGACCCCGCCGTGCCGATCCCTTCCTGTGCCTGTATGGTTTCGCTCATGCGGCTAATGTCTTCACGATCACTTGATCAACGCAGATTAGGCGATTACGGCTTTTTTGCCAATTTCATCCTTGGTCGCAAACATAAACCGGCCTGAATGGCGAAGCTTTCGGCCCGACGACTCCGGATTGACTTCCAAAAGCCTTCTTTCTATAAGCCCGCACACGCTCGGGCCATTCGTCCCGGCGCGGTTTCGATCGCGCCAAAGCCGGCCCGGCAAAGCTCCTGTTACACAGTGACAGAATCAAGAAGGGCCGCACCCCGCGGTATTAAAACAAATGAAGCGTACCTACCAACCGTCCAAACTCGTCCGCAAACGTCGGCACGGCTTTCGTGCCCGCATGGCCACCAAGGGTGGTCGCGGCGTCGTCGCAGCTCGCCGCAACCGCGGTCGCAAGCGGCTCAGCGCCTGAACGGAAGACGAGATCGTTGCCCGCATCCGGCAAGCCAGTGGGACCAAATCCCAAGCGGCTTCTGAAGCGCGCGGAATTCCTGGCTGTCCGTCGTGGTGAAAAACGACGCGGGCGGCTTTTTCTCGTCGAAGTTCTCGACCGCGGCGACGGCCTGTCGCCGCGCGTCGGCTACACCGTCACCAAGAAGGTCGGCAATGCGGTTGTCCGCAACCGCGTCCGGCGGCGGCTGCGAGAAGCCGTCCGTACGCACGCCGCAAGTGACATGGCGCCTGGCAATGACTATGTCATCGTCGGGCGCGAAGACGTGCTTACCACTCCGTTCGGCCAGTTGAAGGCCGAACTCTCCCGCCGACTGCGCGGAACACGATAGGCCAAGGGCTTTCGATGGAAAACAACCGGAACTTCTTCATCACCATCGCGCTGTCGGTGCTGATCCTGGCGGTATGGCAATATTTTTATGTGTTGCCGCGCAGCGAAGCGCAGCGCGAGGCCGCCCGCGTCGAACAGCAGCGCGTCGAGGAGCAGAAGAAGGCCGCCGGCACCAGTCCCGGTACCGACACCGGAACGCCCGCCGCCCCTGGCGCCATTCCCAACGCACCCGGCACCGATGCCGTGACGCCGGCCGGCCGCGAACAGGCGCTCGCCACGACGACCCGCGCGAAGATCGACACGCCGAGCCTCGAGGGTTCGATCAACCTGACCGGCGCCCGTCTCGACGACCTCAAGCTCAAGCACTACACCGAGACGGTCGACAAGAACTCGCCCGAGATCAGCCTGCTCAATCCGGCAGCACTGCCCAATGGCTACTATGCCGAGATCGGCTTCGTCGGCAACGACAAGACCGGCGCGGTGCCCGGTCCCGAAACAGTGTGGGCTGTCGACGGCAATGCGACACTGACGCCGACGACCCCGGTCACGCTGACCTATTCGAACGACAAGGGCCTGACCTTCAAGCGCACCTTTTCCGTCGACACCAACTACATGTTCACGGTGTCCGACACGGTGCAGAATGCCGGCACGGCCGCCGTCTCGCTGTCCAATTACGGCCGCGTCACCCGCTTCGACAAGCCGCTCGTTGCAAGCACCTATGTGCTGCATGAGGGCCTGATCGGCTTCACCGGCACGGAAGGCCTGCAGGAACACAAATACGCGTCCATCGAGAAGGACAAGCAGTTCACGCCGGGCAAGTCGACCGACGGCTGGCTCGGCATCACCGACAAATACTGGGCGGTGACGCTGGTGCCGACCGAGAAGCAGCCGTTCCAGCCGCGCTATGCCTATTTCGAGGACGGCCGCCATCGCTACCAGTCCGACTTCCTCACCGACCCGATCACCGTCGATGCCGGCCAGTCGGCGACGGTGGAGAGCGAGATCTTCGCGGGCGCCAAGGAAGTCGGGAAGATCAACGCCTATGCGGAAGACCGTCATATCAAGCGGTTCGACCTTTTGATCGACTGGGGCTGGTTCCACTTCATCACCAAGCCGATGTTCTGGCTGATCGACACGCTCTACAAATTCTTCGGCAATTTCGGCCTGGCCATTCTCGCCACCACCGTCATCGTCAAGGCCATCTTTTATCCGCTCGCCAACAAGTCGTACGCGTCGATGGCGAACATGAAGAAGGTGCAGCCGAAAATGCTCGAGATCCGCGAGAAATACGCGGACGACAAGATGAAGCAGCAGCAGGCGATGATGGAGCTGTACAAGACCGAGAAGATCAACCCGCTTGCCGGCTGCTGGCCGGTGGCGCTGCAGATCCCGGTCTTCTTCTCGCTCTACAAGGTGCTCTACATCACCATCGAAATGCGGCACGCGCCGTTCTTCGGCTGGATCCAGGATCTGGCCGCGCCCGATCCGACGTCGCTGTTCAACCTGTTCGGCCTGATCCCGGTCACCCTGCCGCACATGCTGATGATCGGCGTCTGGCCGCTGATCATGGGCGTCACCATGTTCCTGCAGATGCGCATGAACCCGACGCCGCCGGATCCGACGCAGGCGGCGATCTTCACCTGGATGCCTGTCATCTTCACCTTCATGATGGCGGGTTTCCCGGCCGGCCTGGTCATCTACTGGGCCTGGAACAACACGCTGTCGATCCTCCAGCAGGGCATCATCATGAAGCGCCAGGGCGCCAAGATCGAGCTGTGGGACAATCTGGTCGCGCTGTTCCGAAAGAAACCATCACCGGCCGAATAGAATGCGCAGCGCTTTCTCCAGCCTTCAAAGCCCCGCCTCGCGCGGGGCTTTTCGTTTAAGCAGCTCCGGCATCACGTTCCCGTGATCGGCGAAACTTGCGCCCCCTCGGCGGCGTGACTGCCTGTGCGTTTCCAAAGGCTATCAATTCCGATCAGCCCTCACACGGAGGAAGACCACATGCGCTTGCCGTCATTCAGGATCATCGCCCTTTCCGCACTCGTCGCCGGCGTGGCGATTGCCGCGCCCGCCTATGCCAAGAACCCGAATGTCGGCGGCGCGCCGATGTACACAACCAAGAACATCGTCGAGAACGCCGTCAATTCGAAGGACCACACGACGCTGGTCGCCGCGGTCAAGGCCGCCGGCCTGGTCGACACGCTGCAAAGCGCTGGCCCGTTCACAGTCTTTGCCCCGACCAACGCAGCGTTTGCGAAACTGCCCAAGGGCACCGTCGACACGCTGCTGAAGCCGGAGAACAAGGGCAAGCTCACCAAGGTGCTGACCGCGCATGTAGTGGCCGGCAAGATCTCCGGCGCCGAGATGATGAAGAAGGCCAAGGCGATGGGCGGCAAGTACGAGATGAAGACCGTCTCCGGTGACACGCTGACCGCCGAAGTCAAGAAGGGCAAGCTCTACATCATGGATGAGTCAGGCGGCGAGGCGCGAGTGACGATCGCCGACGTCAACCAGTCGAACGGCGTCATCCATGTCGTCAACAAGGTGTTGTTGCCGAAGTAACGGCTTTCGGCAAAGGGGATCAAGGCAGGTCCGTTGGGGCTTTCTCGGGCCTGCTATCCCCGCCTCATGACGAGGTGCCATGTTTCTTGGGAAGTCGTATCGGCATCGGCCGGGGTCCTGTCCCTCACAGGACCCCGGTTTCTTTTTGGCTGTTGCCTGTGCAGCCGGATAAGTTTCGAGCGTCGTCACTCCATCACGGCGCTGTGGTCGATCTTGGCCGGAGTCGCCGGCTTGCGCAGCAACAGAACCAGCGGAATGGCAGCAAGCGACAGGATCATCATCAGCTTGAAGTCGTTCATATAGCTGATGATCGTGGCCTGCAGCGTGACCACGCCGTCGAGCGCGGCGCGGCCCGCGGCGCTGTAGGGATCCATTGCCTGGAAGATCGCCGGATTGCTGAACGCCTGGTTGTAGGGTGTCACATAGGTGGCGATGTTGGCGTGGTTGATCTGCACGTTCTGCGTCAACAGCGCGGTGACCACCGAGATGCCGACGCTGGAGCCGATGTTTCGTGACAGATTGTAAAGGCCTGTGCCTTCCGCGCGCCGCTCCGGCGCCAGCGTGGCGAAGGTGATGGTGGTCAGCGGCACGAACAGGAAACCCAGGCCCGCGCCCTGGATGAAGCCGGTGCTGATGATCGTCCATTGCGAGACGTCAGGCGTCCAGCCGGTCATGTCGTACATCGCCCAGGCGGTGACCAGCAGGCCGGTTAGAAGCAGCCAGCGTGTGTCCACCTTGCCGATCAGCCTGCCGACCAGGAACATGCAAGCCATGGTGCCGAGACCGCGCGGCCCCATGACGATGCCGGCCGTCACCACCGGATAGCCCATCAGCGTCTGCAGATAGGGCGTCATCAGGGCCAGCGAGGCCAGATAGGTGATGCCGATGATGAAGATGAAGATCATGCCGACGGCGAAATTCCTGTCGAGGAACAGCCGCGGGTTCACGAAGGTGTTTTTGGCGGTGAAGGTGTGGACGAGGAAGATGTAGAAGGCCGACGCGCAGATCAGCGCCTCGACGATGATCTCGGACGACGAGAACCAGTTGAGCTGCTCGCCGCGATCGAGGAACATCTGCAGCGACGCGATGGTGACGCTGAGCATGCCGAAGCCCAGCCAGTCCAGCCTGGCCTTGAGGTCGGTCTTGGTTTCCTGGACGAACATCGAGACGCCGGCGAAAGCCAGCGCGCCGATCGGTACGTTGATGTAGAACACCCAGCGCCAGCTGACATTCTCGGTCAGCCAGCCGCCGATGACCGGCCCGAGCACCGGCCCGACCATCACCGAAACGCCGAACAGCGCCATCGCCGAGCCGCGCTCCTCGACGCTGTAGATGTCGAGCAGGATGCTCTGCGCCAGCGGCACCAGGGCTGCGCCGAACAGGCCTTGCAGCAGGCGGAAGCCGACGATCTGCGGCAGCGACTGCGCGAAGCCGCACAGCACCGATGCGACGACGAAGCCGGTGATGGAGATCAGCAGGATGCGCTTGCGGCCGAAGCGATTGGCAAGATAGCCTGAAGGCGGCGTCATGACGGCCGCCGCGACGATGTAGGACGTCAGCACCCAGTTTATCTGGTCCGCGCTCGCCGAAACGCTGCCCTGGATATAGGGCAGCGCCACATTGGCGATGGTGGTGTCCAGCGCCTGCATGATCACGGCCAGGATCACGCACGCGGTGATGGCGCCGCGATTGGCGACCACGCCACCTGTCGCGGGCGCGCCGGTCATGACTTTTGGCCGAACCGACCGAGGAGGTCCGTCACGAAGTCCGGCAGGCCGCGCGCATGGCCGGTATCGATGCCGACCACGACGCTCATCCCGCCGCGCAGCGGCGGCTTGCCCTGGAGATCGTCCACCGTCACGCGCATCGGAATGCGTTGCACGACCTTGACCCAGTTGCCGGTGGTGTTCTGCGCCGGAAGCAGCGAGAAGCTCGACGACGACGCCGGGCTGATCGAGGCGACCCTGCCGTGCCAGACGGCACCGGGATAGCTGTCGACGCTGATCGTCGCCGTCTGTCCCGGCCGCACATAGGTCAGTTCGGTTTCCTTAGGCTCCGCCGCGATCCACAGATCGGTCGCCGAAATCAGGCTGAACGCCGGCTGCGAAGCCGGCAGGTACTTGCCGACCTGAAGCGCGTCGACATTGGTGACGATGCCGTCGAATGGCGCCTTGACGATGGAATCGGCAAGGTTGCGCTGGGCGTCGTCCACCGCCGACTGCGCCTGGAGATAGAACGGGTTCTTCTCCACCGGCTGGCTGGCGTCGCCGCCGAGCTGGGCAAGCGTCGCCTGTGCCTGCGCTTGGGCAACGGACACTTTCTGGCGGGCGGCGACGAGGTCGTGCTGGGCGCTGTCGAAGGTCGCCTTCGAGGAGGTGGAGGTCTTGAGCAGATCCTGCTGGCGTTGGAAAGCGGCCTCGTAATAGGGAATGTCGGCCTGCGCCTGCTCGATCAGCGCCTGCGACTGCTGGTAGCTCGCCTGCAAGGTCAGCACCTGGTTGCGCACTGTGCCGAGCTGTGCCTGGGCGGCGGCAAGAGCGGTTTCGAAAGAGGCCGGCCGCAACCGGAAAAGCACCTGGTCCTTCTTCACCGCCTCGTTCTCGTGCACGTCGATCTCGGACACAGTGCCGGAGACATCGGTGGAAACGCCGAGCGACTGCGCCTGGATGTAGGCATTGTCGGTCGTCATGACCTGGCCGCCGATGACGTAGTAATAGCCGCCGACGACCAGCGCGACCGGAAGCAGGGCAAACAGGATCGGCCGTGCCCGGCCGCGCTTGGGCTTGACCGGCGCCGGAGGCGCCACCGCAACCCCGGCCTGGCGTGGCTCCTTGGACGGAGCCTCGAGCGCCGCCGGCTCCAGGGCGACCGGTGCTTCGAGCTCGTCATTGTCGATGACGGTGCTGGCTCGCCTTTGCTCGCGTTCGCTGTCCAGCCGGATGACCTGGTCGCGCGCCCGGTCGGCGGCGGATCCGTCTTCTTCGACAGGCTTCTTTGGTGAGGTTGATTCAGCCATGTGTTTTCTCCCGGTCGGCGGCAGGCTGGGCGCAAGCCGCGAGCAGATTGGATTTGATGAGGGATAGGGTTTGCAGCAGATGCAGTTGCGCATCCGCGGAAAGGCCGACAAAGGCCTCGTCACGCGTCTTCCGCCCATTGCCGCGCATGATTTCGATCAGCGGATGGGCTTGCGGCTTCAGGTACAGCAGCCATGCCCGGCGGTCAGCGGGATCGGGCCGGCGCTCGATGAAGCCGCTTGCTTCCATCTTGTCGAGCAGCCGGGCGAGCGTGATCGGCGTGATCTCGATCAGGTCCGCCAGTTTGTTCTGGTGGATGCCTTCATGCAGGCTGAGATAGGCCAGCACCTGCCACTGGGCGCGGGTCAGCCCCGATGCCCGCGACCTCTGCTCGAACCGCTTTCGAAGCAGGCGCGCGACATCGTGCAGCACGAAGCTGATGTTGGGTGACGATGGCATGGGAGGTACTGGAGTTTTTCGGCGCGACTGTTAGTGAGCATGCTTATTATCATCATGCACATAATCTTGCTGGACGCGGTGCGCAAGACGGACTAAGCCCGCCTGGAAAAAATGACGCATGGGCTGCGACCCACCAAAAGGCTCAGGTAACAGGCTGTTGCCGGGCAAGGATACGACGATGAATTGGCTGAAGATCGCGACCGTGGCGGCCATTGCGGGATGGCCGGGCATTGCGCTCGCAAAGGGCGCCGTCAGTTGCGGCGGCGCCGCCATGCTGGGTGGCGCGCAATTGAACTGCAGCCACGTCGAACCCCAGGCGCCGCCTCAGTTTTGCACCTATAGCTGGGCTCTCCACATGCCGGCCGGCGACCAGAAAATCGTCGAAGGCAGCTTCATGCTGCCGCCCGGCGCCACGAATGTCACCGTCTATCAGGGCAGCGGTTTCGACAGTGCGCTGTCCGATCCGATCGTGATTTGCCGCGGCAGCAAATGAGCAAGGCCGTCAAGGAAAGCTCGCTCGTCGCCCGATTGGTGCTATAGGGCGGATCACGCTATTTTGAACGGGCGCATTCGAGTTTCGGATGCACCTGGCGGCCATTTCTCTGACGGATTTCGACATGGACGGACCCAACCCAGACATCAAGCACCCGATCCCGATGCATACCCGCGTCGGCTTCCTCAAGGGACTGGTGAACGCGCCGAACATCGAGATCGGCGACTTCACCTATTATGACGACCCCGACGGGCCGGACAAATTCGCCGAGAAATGCGTCCTGCATCACTATCCGTTCATAGGCGACAAGCTGATCATCGGCAGGTTCTGCGCCATCGCCGAGGGCGCGCGCTTCATCATGAACGGCGCCAACCACGCCATGTCCGGCTTTTCGACCTATCCGTTCAATATTTTCGGCCATGGCTGGGAAAAGGGTTTTGATCCGGCGACCTGGTCGAAGGAGGTGCGCGGCGACACCATCGTCGGCAACGACGTCTGGATCGGCATGGAGGCGGTGATCCTGCCCGGGGTGGAAATCGGCCACGGCGCCATCGTCGCTGCGAAATCGGTGGTGACGCACGACGTGCCGCCCTATGCGATCGTCGCCGGCAACGCGGCCAAGGTGGTAAAGATGCGTTTCGACGACCGGACAATCAGGCGGCTGCTGGCGGTGGCGTGGTGGGACTGGCCGGTAGACAAGGTCAGCCGCAACCTCGATGCTATCCGGGGTGCCAATATTTCTCTTCTGGAGGCAGCAGCTTGAACGCTCTGAACAGCAGCATAATCGGCACCGAACTGTTTACGCGAGGGTGGATCTTCATCCGCGGCGTGCCGGCGATGAAGTTCCTGCCACCGGAAGGGCCGCCGGAAATCGCCTTTGCCGGCCGCTCGAATGTCGGCAAGTCGTCGCTGATCAATGCGCTGGTCAACCAGAAGGGGCTGGCGCGCACTTCCAACACGCCGGGGCGCACGCAGGAGCTCAACTATTTCGTGCCGGATGGATTTTCGGGCGAGGGCGCCGACCTGCCACCCTTGGCGCTGGTCGACATGCCCGGCTACGGCTACGCCACCGCGCCCAAGGAGAAGGTCGACGAGTGGACCAAGCTGGTCTTCGATTACCTCAAGGGCCGGGTCACGCTGAAACGCGTCTATGTGCTGATCGACGCCCGTCATGGCATCAAGGCCAAGGACGACGAAGTGCTGTCGCTGCTTGACAAGGCGGCGGTGTCCTACCAGATCGTGCTGACCAAGACCGACAAGATCAAGACTGCCGGCGTGCCGAGGCTGATCGAGGAGACGCTGGCAAAGATCAAGAAGCGGCCGGCGGCGTTCCCGTTCGTGCTGGCCACCTCTTCTGAAAAGGCCGAGGGCCTTGAGGAATTGCAGGCAGCCATCGTGCTTGCCGCCAATGGCGGCTAAAGCATCCGCACCTTAGAGCAATCCTAGGAAAAGTGTGAAGCGGTTTTCCGTCCAGAATTGCGTCTAAACAAAGAGTTAGAGCATGGTCTGGCTAGGGCTTGGCCTCGATAGCAATCGTCTGATGGCCTTCTTCCGCCACAAGCCTTTCGGTGCCGTAGGCCTTCAGGAACATGCTGACGCCTGACCTGACGATGTGGTCGATCTCGTCCTGGGTCGGGGCCTTGGTGCGGTAGGCGAAGATGCACTGGCGGAACAGACCGGCCAGGCACAGTTCGGTGAACTGATAGGCGGCAAGATCGACATCGTCGATGCGCAGCAGGTCGCGCTCGATGGCGGCATTGAGAAAGGCCGCGACCTTGTCGTGGCCACGCTTGGGACCGCGCTCGTAAAAACGCGCGCCCATGTCGGGGATCCGGTCTGATGCCCCGATCACCGTGCGCTGCGCTTGGACGACCTTGGCCGACGTGATCTTGAGAGCCAGCACCTTGCCGAACTTCACCAGCGTCTCGCGCAGGTTGTCGGCATTGTCCAGCACGTCATACATGTTCTTGAAGATGGTGCCGCGCTCTTCCTCGATCAGCGCCTCGAACAGCTCTTCCTTGTTGGCGAAGTAGACGTAGATCGTACCTTTGGAGACGCCGGCCTCGCGGGTGATGTCGTTCATCGAGGCGGCTTCGAAGCCCTTGTCGATGAAGACACGACGGGCGCCGTCGATGATCTGGCTGCGCTTGGCCGGATCCTGCCCCGCGGCCGGGCGGCCACGACGCAAGCTTTCCAACAGGTCGTCACACGACTCGTTTTCGACATTGGGCGGGGTCTCGGCCATGAAAGTCACACCTCGAAAATAATTCGAACCAAGCGGTTCGATTGCCCTTGATATGGTCCTCTTTACGCGCTATGTCAACGGCCGGATCGAACCGAACGGTTCAGTATTATATATAAACTTTAGAGAGATGTCATGTCCTCGAACGCGCCGACCACTGCCGAAGTCCGTCCCTTCCCCAACGCCAAGGTTGCGCCGGCGACGGAAGCACCGGAAGTACCTGTCCAGCCCGTCTCGTCGCCGCCGGCAGAGGCTCCGGCCAGGAAGAAGCGTTCGGTGCGTTCCTTCCTGCTGCCGGTCATCGGTGTTGCCTTGTTGGGCGCCGGCGCCTGGTATGGGTACGACTACTGGACAACGGGCCGCTTCATGATCTCGACGGACGATGCCTATGTCCAGGCGGACATGGCGTTCATCTCGCCCAAGATTTCCGGCTATGTCGATCAGGTCAAGGTCAGCGAGAACCAGCTGGTCAAGGCCGGCGATCCGCTGCTCGTCGTCGATGACGGCGATTACAAGATTGCCGTCGCCCAGGCCGAGGCGCAGATCGCCACCTTGAGCAAGACGCTCGACCGTATCGACGCCCAGACCGACGCGGCCCGCGCCTCGCTGCAGCAGGCCCAGGCGCAGAAGGTCGCCGACCAGGCCGCGGCCGACAACGCAGCCAAGGTCGCGGCGCGCGCCTCGCAGCTGCTCAAGACCCATGTCGGCACACAGGCGCAGCTGGACGACGCCCAGACCGCGGTCCAGCAGGCCGATGCCGCCCTTGTCGGCGCCGACGCACAGATCGCCGCCGCGCAAGCCAATATCGGCGTGCTGCAGGCGCAGCGCGCGGAATCGGCGAGCACGCTGGCGTCCCTGCAGCTCAGCCATGACAAGGCGCTGCGCGATCTTTCCTTCACCGTGCTCAAGGCGCCATATGACGGCATCGTCGGCAACCGCTCGGTCGAGCAGGGCGACCTTGTCAGCCCCGGCCAGAAGCTCGCCGTCATCGTGCCGATGGACAAGCTCTACATCGTCGCCAACTTCAAGGAGACACAACTTGCCCGGCTGGTTCCCGGCGAGAAGGTCAGGATCTCGGTCGATGCGACCGACGGCCAGGACTTCGAGGGAACCGTTTCGTCGCTGGCGCCGGCTTCGGGTGCCGTGTTCTCGCTGCTGCCGCCCGAAAACGCCACCGGCAACTTCACCAAGGTCGTGCAGCGCGTTCCGGTCCGCATCGATGTGCCGGCCGATGCGCTGAAGAGCGGTAAGCTGCGCGCCGGCCTGAGCGTCGTCGTCGCCGTCGACAGCCGCACCGCCCCATCCGGGTCGGCGTCAGTGGCAGCGTCGAATTGAGCGGCGGCCGGGGAGCAATGCCATGGCAACCGCAACCCTGACAGCAGGAGCGCCGCCGGCGAGGCCGGCTGTGCCTGACACCATTTCGACGCGGCGCGTCATCGCCTTCCTGGCGATGGTGTTCGGCATGTTCATGGCCATCCTCGACATCCAGATCGTCTCCGCCTCGCTGTCGGAGATCCAGGCCGGCCTGAGCGCCAGCTCCGACGAAATTCCGTGGGTGCAGACCGCCTACCTGATCGCCGAAGTGGTGATGATCCCGCTGTCGGGCTTTCTCAGCCGGATGCTGTCGACGCGCGTGCTGTTCACCATCTCGGCGGCAGGCTTCACCGCGGCCAGTGCGCTGGCGGCGACCGCCACCAACATCGACCAGATGATCGTCTACCGCGCCGTCCAGGGCTTCATCGGCGGCGGCATGATACCGAGCGTCTTTGCCGCTGCCTTCACCATCTTCCCGCCCTCGCGCCGCGCCGTCGTCTCGCCGATGATCGGCCTCGTGGCGACGCTGGCGCCGACCATCGGCCCGACCGTCGGTGGCTATATCAGCCATGCCATGTCATGGCATTGGCTGTTCCTGGTCAATGTCGTGCCCGGCATCCTGGTGACAACGGCGGCCTGGACGCTGATCGACTTCGACAAGCCCAACCTCAAGCTGTTCAGCAAGTTCGACTGGTGGGGCCTCGCCGGCATGGCGGCCTTCCTGGGCTGCATGGAATATGTGCTCGAGGAAGGCCCCAACAATGACTGGCTGCAGGACCAGGGCGTCTTCATCTGCGCCGTCGTCATGACCGTCGGCGCGGTGCTGTTCTTCTGGCGCGTATTCACCGCCGAGGAGCCGATCGTCGACCTGAAGGCCTTCACCAACATCAACTTCGCCTTCGGCTCGCTGTTCTCGTTCGTCATCGGCATCGGTCTCTACGGCCTGACCTATCTCTACCCGGTGTTCCTCGGGCGCATCCGCGGCTACGATTCGATGATGATCGGCGAGGCTCTGTTCGTCAGCGGCCTGGCGATGTTCTTCACCGCGCCGATCTCGGGCATCCTGTCGAACAAGATGGACCCGCGCCTGATGATGATGATCGGCTTCTTCGGCTTCGCCACCGGCACCTGGTGGATGACGCATCTGACCGCCGACTGGGATTTCTATGAGCTGCTCATCCCGCAGATCCTGCGCGGCTGTTCGATGATGCTGTGCATGGTTCCGATCAACAACATCGCGCTCGGCACCTTGCCGCCCGAGCGGCTGAAGAATGCGTCCGGCCTGTTCAATCTCACCCGCAACCTTGGCGGTGCCGTCGGCCTTGCGCTGATCAATACCGTGCTGATCGACCGCAACGCCTTCCACTACGCAAGGCTCTCCGAGCATGTGCAATGGGGCAGTGAAGCCGCGCAGGCCAAGCTGCAGAACATGACCCGCAATTTCGAGCAGACCCCCGGCCTCGACGCCACAAGCGCTGCGATCTCCAAGTTGTCTGGCATGGTCCAGCAGCAGGCGGCGCTGCTGTCCTTCATGGACGTGTTCTTCATGCTGACGGTGCTGTTTGCGACGCTTGGCCTGTTCACCATGCTGATCCGCAAGCCGGCCGCACCGGGTGGCGGCGGCGGTGGGGGGCACTGATACGGAGCAATTCCAGGAAAAGTGCGCAGCGCTTTCCCTTGGAGATTGCGACAAGACAAAGATACGTGGGCAGATGTTTCGGGAAGCTCCTCCAGTCCATGCCCGAAAAGCTCTGACCGCGCAAAAAACTCCGGGCCGCAAGCCCGGAGTTTTTTGCATTCCAGTCTATGGACTCAGGCCGTGGCGGGTTTGAAGGTCAGCGCGACGCCGTTGATGCAGTGGCGCAGGCCGGTCGGCGCCGGACCGTCGTCGAAGACATGGCCGAGATGGCCGCCGCAGCGGCGGCAATGTGCCTCGGTACGCGTCATGCCGAGCGACCTGTCCACGGTCGTGCCGATCGCCTTGGGGATCTCTTGCCAGAAGCTCGGCCATCCGGTGCCGGAATCGAATTTCGTCTCCGACGAATAGACCGGCAGGTCGCAGCCGGCACAGGCGAAAATGCCCTTGCGGTGTTCGTTGAGCAGCGGGCTGGTGCCGGGGTACTCCGTGCCTTCCTTGCGCAGCACGTCGAAGGCGGCCGGCGACAGGATGGCTTTCCACTCGGCGTCGGTCTTGACGACCTCGAAGCTCTCGGCCGCTTGTGCTGCCTGCGGATCGCCCATGCGCAGCATCGTTGCCGCGGCCCCGATCACGCCGATGGCGGCGGCACCGCTCAAAAGAAAGTCGCGACGGTTCATGACCAGTTCCTCCTGATGTCCTTTTGCCAAACTACACCGCCGCGCGGAAATCAAAAGCCGGTGACGGTAGCCCCTCGAACGAACACTCCGCGCCCTCCCACATCCGAATGCAGGCGGGCGCGAAGTGCACGGGCCAATTGCGGATCACGGGAGCGGGATCGTGCAATCGACGGAGGGGCCTTGCCGTCAGTTCGCCGGCAGCAAGCCCCTTGTTACATCTTGGGCAAAAGAACCTTGTCGATGACGTGGATGACGCCATTGGACTGTTCGACATCGGCGATCGTCACATTGGCGACATTGCCGTTCTCGTCGGTGACCGTGACCTTGCCGCCGTCGGCCTTGAGCGACAATTCGCAGCCGCCGACCGTCTTGACCTTGTGGGTGCCGCCGTCAGCCTTGGCCATCGCGGCGACATCTGCTCCCATCGCCTTGGCGCCGATGACATGGCAGGTCAGGATCTTGGTGAGCTTGTCCTTGTTTTCGGGCTTGAGCAGCGTCTCGACCGTACCGGCCGGAAGGGCTGCGAAGGCTTCGTTGGTCGGCGCGAACACGGTGAACGGACCGGCGCCCTGCAGCGTCTCGACAAGGCCGGCGGCCTTCACGGCGGCGACCAGCGTGGTGTGATCCTTCGAGTTCACGGCGTTCTCGACGATGTTCTTGTTGGCATACATGGCGGCGCCGCCAACCATCGGGTTTTCGGCGTAGGCGGCGGTGGCAAGGGCCGAAACGGCGATCGTACCGGCGAGCAAAAGGGTGGCGTATCTACGCATGATGTCGAACTCCTCGGGTTTTTCTCTTCCCATTTTTGGGGACGCGAGGAGATACGGAACAAACTCGCCCGAGTTTCAGAAATATTGTGATTCTTGATTTTATCCATGGCGCAGAGGGATTTCCCGAGCCATCGGCCGCCTGCCGACATGCTGTCTATGGGCATGTTCAGCGAAGGATAGACTTATGATAGTCTGTTGTGATCTTTCAGGTGAAGAGCCGGTCAGATGCTCTTCAGGTCGCCAGCGGCAACCACCGGTCCGGTCGGCTGTCCGGTCGGCGAACCGCCCGACGGCTCGAGGCTGACGGCAAGCACCGCGCCCTGGGCAAGTTTCTGATGGGCCGCCGGCGAGACGATAATATGCGCCGTTGCACCTGCCGGAATGACGCCCATCGAGACCGGCGGGTTCTTGCCCTCGATCATCCACAGCTCGAAGTCCTTGCCGGAAGCACGCTCACCGGAGACATGCGACAGGCCGACTTCGTGATGCGCGGCGTCGTAGACGGCAAGATATTTGACGTCGCTGCCTTCGGCGGCCAGCGAAGCGACGAGTCGCGCCTGCGGCTGCTCGACCGGTGGGTTGAGAATGGGCACGGCGATGTAAATCGCCAGTGCCGCAACCGCGGCTGCGGCAAGGCCGCGCCAGAAAGCCAGGCTGGACCACAGGCCGCCGCGCACTTCGGCGGGCCTGCTCACCGCGGCAGCGGTAGCGAACAGGCGGCGGTCGACCGCGGTCTTCACCGAAACCGGCGGCTCGACTTCCCGAAAGGCGGCGGCAAGCGGTGAAAGCCTGACCTCCCAGTCCTCGACAAGACGGGCGAAAACCGTATCCGCATCGATGCGGCGAGAAACGATCTGGCGTTCGTCGGCATCGAGCACGCCGAGAACGTACTCGGCGGCGAGCAGGTCGTCGCCTCCACGTTCCGGTCCTGTGTCTTCTGCCAGCGTCATCTTTCCAGGCATTCTCTGAGTTTCAACAGGCTGCGGCGCAGCCATGTACGCATCGTGTTCAGCGGCACGCCATGGCGCTCCGCCAGTTCGGCATAGCTCTCGCCCTTGAGATAGGCGCCCCGGACGGCTGCTGCCCGGTCCTTCTCCAGCTCATCGAGACAATGGTGGATACGTTCGGATTCGTCGCCCGCCACCGCCATCGCTTCAGGCCCCGGCGCCGGATCGGCCACGTCGAGCGCGGCATCGATGTCGGCGGCGGGGTTGCGCCGCGCTCTGATGCGATCGATCGCATGATTGCGAGCGATTGCCACCAGCCAGGAGATCGGGCTTAGATCGGAAACAGCAAAACGGTCGGCCTTCGTCCATATCTTGACGAAGACTTCCTGCAGCGCTTCTTCCGCGTCTCCCCGGTCGTTCAATACACGAAGACAGACGCCAAAAAGTTTCGCGCTGGTCTGCCGGTAAAGCAGATCGAACGCGGCCCGATCCTTCATCGAAGTCCGAACGATCAGCTTGGTGATGTCCTGCGGCGTCATTGCAGGCAAATTAGGCGATTGCCATGTATTTGCAACGACGGAAATAACCTTGTGCACGCCTAAGCTTTTGTGTGTCGCCGGCCCGGATCCGTCGGTCGATTGCCAATGGAATTGCCACTGGCTAGCTTGCCTTCATTGATGGGGGAGCGCGCATGTCGGTCGAACGGATCCTTTGGGAAGAAGATGCCACCGGCCTCGCCAATCTGGTCCGCAAGGGCGAGGTTTCGGCCGTCGAACTGACCGACGCCGCGATTGCCCGCGCCGAGGCCACCCGTCCCGACATCAATGCCACGGCCGAACCGCTCTACGATGCTGCCCGCGCCAAGACCGTCGACCCCTCGCTGCCGCTGGCTGGTGTTCCCTTCGCCATCAAGGATCTCGGCATCGCCATCAAGGGCGTGCCGACGCATGGCGGCAGCCGCATTCCGGCATGGCTGGCCGACGTCAATTCGGCGCTGACCGACCGCTATCTCGCTGCCGGACTTATCCCGATCGTCACCTCGACATCGCCGGAGCACGGGCTTCGATTGATGACCGAATCCAGGGCCTTTGGCATCACCCGCAATCCGTGGAACACCGGCCATACCAGCGGCGGCTCTTCGGGCGGTTCGGCAGCACTGGTCGCAGCCGGCGTCGTGCCGGTGGCGCATGCCTCCGATGGCGGCGGCTCGATCCGTGTGCCTGCCGCCTGCACCGGACTTGTCGGCCTGAAGACGTCGCGCGGCCGTATACCGCTGACGCCCCTGGTGAGCGAAAGCTGGTACGGCATGGTCGTCGACCATGCGCTCACCCGTTCGGTGCGCGATTGCGCGCTGCTGCTCGACCTGACCCACGGGCCCGATCCTCTGTCGCCCTATGCCGCGCCGCGGCCGAAAGGCACGTTCGCGGCTGCCGCCGCGCGCGATCCCGGCAAGCTCAGCCTGGCCGTGTACCGCAAATCGCCGCTTGGCCTGCCGATCTCGGACGAGACGCTCAAGGCGCTCGACACGGCGGTGGCGCTTGCCCGCGAGGGCGGCCACACGGTCGAGGAGATCGACTTGCCCTTTATCGGCCGCGATTTCTTCGCCGATTTCTGCAGGACGGTTGCCTCCGCCGTCGCTGGCACGATGCGGGCCGAAGCGCTGCGCGTCGGCCGTTCCGTTGCCGGCGACATCGAGCGGGCCACGCGCGTGCTCGCCCGCTTCGGCGAACTGGTGTCGGCCGGCGAGACCTATGCCGACCTGCAGCGGCTGCATGCCGCCTCACGGCGGCTGATCGCAGAGACCGCGCAGTATGACGCCGTGCTGATGCCGATCATTGCCCACCCGCCGCTTGCCTGCGGCGCAATGGATCCGAAAGGCGCCGACGACCTCATCGAGAACCTGCTCGACAAGCTTCACCTGACGCCCTTGCTGAAGCTGAAGCCGTTCTTCGGCCAGTTGATGGACAAGAGCCTCTGGTTCACCCATTGGCCGGCGATCCAGAATGTCAGCGGCCAGCCATCGATCGCCCTGCCGGTCCATGTCACCGACGCCGGCCTGCCGATCGGCGTCCAGGCTGCCGGCCGTCCGGGCGACGAGGAGACGCTTTTGTCGCTCGCCGCGCAGATGGAGAAGATCTCGGGTTGGCTGGGTCGCAGGGCGCCGCTGATGGTGCCGACACGATGACGAGGTCGTGAAGCGCTCGAATATGACAGCAAAGCCATTTGCGGGCGGCGCCAATTCCCGCTAAGACGCCGCCGTCCTTACCGATCTCCAGGGAAAAAAGCCGATGACGGAAATAACCGCCACCGCCGAAATGCAGGCAGCCCTGTTGTCGCGGGCGCTGCCCTACATGCAGCGCTACGAGCACAAGACGGTCGTGGTGAAATATGGCGGCCATGCCATGGGCGACATCGAGCTCGGCAAGGCCTTCGCGCGCGACATCGCGCTGCTCAAGCAATCCGGCGTCAACCCGATCGTCGTCCACGGCGGCGGCCCGCAGATCGGCGCCATGCTGGCCAAGATGGGCATCGAATCCAAGTTCGAAGGCGGCCTGCGCGTCACCGACCAGAAGACGGTCGAGATCGTCGAAATGGTGCTGGCCGGTTCGATCAACAAGGAGATCGTCGCGCTGATCAACGCCGAGGGCGAATGGGCGATCGGCCTGTGCGGCAAGGACGGCAACATGGTGTTCGCCGAAAAGGCCCGCAAGACCATGATCGATCCGGACTCCAACATCGAGCGCGTGCTCGATCTCGGCTTCGTCGGCGAGCCGGTCGAGGTCGACCGTACCTTGCTCGATCTTCTGGCACGCTCCGAAATGATCCCGGTGCTGGCGCCGGTGGCGCCGGGACGCGACGGCCACACCTACAACATCAACGCCGACACCTTCGCCGGCGCCATTGCCGGCGCCTGCCAGGCGACGCGCCTGCTGTTCCTCACCGACGTGCCGGGTGTGCTCGACAAGAACAAGAAGCTGATCGACGAACTGACCGTGGCCGAGGCCAAGGCGCTGATCAAGGACGGCACGGTCTCGGGCGGCATGATCCCCAAGGTCGAGACCTGCATCGAAGCGATCGAGCGCGGCGTCGAAGGCGTCGTCATCCTCAACGGCAAGACCCCGCATGCGGTGCTGCTGGAACTGTTCACCGAACATGGCGCCGGCACGCTGATCGTGCCCTGAGGGGCTCGTCAGCCGGCTAACTTTCTCGCCTCGGAAACTTCAATATTGTCGATGGTGGGAATGGCGGGCTTTCTGGCTGGGCGTCGAACGGACATCGATTCCTCCTCGGCGTCCTGCGGCGCGCCCCAGAATTCGGCCAGCGTCGGGCCGTCTTTCACCCTGATGTCGCGGACCAGAAAGCCCCAGACCTCGCGGAACCACACGCGGCGGCCCATCTGTGTGTACCAGCGCATCGAATGGCGCTGCTCGGGATCCTTGTGGAACAGGATGCGGGCCAGCGCCTTCGGCCGTGATTGCACCGCCAGCTCGATCAGCTTGACGCTGAAGAACAGCATCCACGGCCTCAGCCGCGTCATCTGCAGCACCTGGTGCTTGTAGTCCCACAGGCGCGCATCCTGCTGGATCACCTTGCGATCCCGCGCGATGCGGAAGAACGGCGTCCAGCGATGCGGCGTCACATAAAGCGCCTGGATCTGGTCGGGGTCGTAGGCGATGAGTTGGCGAAAGCCGCGCCACAGGTCGCGAAACCCTTCGTCCTCGAAGCCGGACACCCAGGTCGCCATAGACAGGATGCCGCTGAGACGCAGCAGCCTTATCGCCTCGCGATCGGATGAGGTGCTGCCGCCCTTGCGGATCAACTGAAGCGTCTGCTCGTCGGTGTTTTCCATGCCGAGCAGCCAGCGGATGACACCGGCCTTGCGGTAGAGATGCAGGATGTCGGCATCGCGCACTATGTCGTCGGCACGGGTCGAACCGACGATCAGCACCGGCACGTTCTCGGCGATCAGGGCATCGAGGAAGGCCCGCCAGGCTTTCTTCGAGACCGTCGGATTCTCGTCGGCGAGATTGATGAGCTCGACGCCATGTTGGCGATGCAGCCATGCGATCTCCCTGGCGAATTTCACCGGATCGCGATGCCGCCAGCGGGTCCAGAAGCCACGCTGGCCGCAATAGTTGCACAGATGCGGACAGCCGCGCGAAAACTGCATGACCACGGCCCGCTTGCCGCCCCAGTAGCTGTAACTGGTATGGTCGATCAGTTCCCAGCCGACGCGGTAGGCGTCGAGGTCGGCAATGGTCATGGCCGCCTGTGTGGCGAAGGGGCGGCTGAGATCGTCGCGATAGGCGATGCCGGCCACGCTCGCCGGCGGCTGGCGCATTTCCAGCCCTTCGACCAGCGCCACCACGGTCGCTTCGCCCTCGCCGCGCACGATGAAGTCGAAGGCATCGGTAGCGGCCAGGATGTCGCGCCAATGATAGGTCGGGAAAACGCCGCCATAGATGATGATGGTCGCCGGCTCGCGCTCCTTGATCATGCGCGCGATCGCCAAGGCGGTCGGATGCGCCGAGGTCGAGCCGGAATGGCCGATCAGGACGAAGTCGGGGTGGTCCTCCAGTGCGCTGCGCACGACGTCATCGAGCGGCATAGGCCCGAACTCGGCGTCGACGAGGCGCACCTGATGGCCGGCATCGATCAGCGGCCCGCCGATCGCCAGCAGGCCGAGCGGCGGCAGGTGATCGTCGGGCACGCGGCTGCCGATGGCGGTGTGCGGCGGATTGATCAGGACGATTTTCATGGCGGACCTCTTGGGCAGTTGGTCCGCGCAAGCTGGCCGGCGATGTGGACACGCGCTTGGCCCGTTTCAGCAGTTTGCGTGCAGCTTTTCCTCAAGGAGTGCGAAGGGCAGGCATTGTCATCGCCTGAGATGCCCGAGCGGCACATGGCCCGGGCCCTTGATGTTCTGCAGCACCAACTGCGTGTGGACGTCGCGCACGCCGTCGAGCCGCATCAGCCGGTGCATAACGAAAGCGTTGAGCTCGTCGACCGACGGCACCATGACATGCAGCAGAAAGTCATGGTCGCCGGTCATCGTCCAGCACGAGGAAACCTCGTCCATGCGCTGCACGGCGGCGATGAAGCTTTCGGGCGAGCCGTCGCTGTGGCTGACGAGGCGCACCTGGATGAACACCTCGACCATCAGCCCGACAGCGCGGCGGCTGATCACGGCGGCAAATCCCTTGATGATGCCGGCCTCCTGCAGCGCCTCGAAGCGCCGCGCGCATGGTGTCGTCGACAGGCCGATCTCTTGCGCCAGCTCGGAAACCGGTTTGCGCCCGTCGCGCTGCAGGACATCGAGCATCTTGATCTCGAAATCATCGAATTGAGGCATTTTCACTCCTTCTTGGGAATTTATGAGTGAATATTATCCCGATTTCCGAATTCGAGCCATCATCAAAACCGATTCGCCTCCGCAAACCCGCTTAACCTTCAACACGTCAGCCATTTGCTTTGCGAGGAGAAAAACCATGACGACGATGAGCGTTGCCGAATATGCCCGCGACTGCGCGGCGCAAGGATTGCGCGGCGACTACTCGGTCTGCCGTGCCGATTTCACCGTGTCGCAGGGTTACGATTACAGCGATGAAGAGCAGGCGGTGTGGCGCACGCTGTGCGACCGCCAGACCAGACTGACGCGCAAGCTCGCCCACCATTCCTACCTCGACGGCGTCGAAAAACTCGGCCTGCTCGACCGTATTCCCGACTTCGACGAGGTCAGCGCCAAGCTGCGCAAACTGACCGGTTGGCAGATCGTCGCGGTGCCGGGGCTCATTCCCGCGGCCCCGTTTTTCGACCATCTCGCCGATCGCCGCTTCCCGGTCACCAACTGGCTGCGGACCAGGCAGGAGCTCGACTACATTGTCGAGCCCGACATGTTCCATGATTTCTTCGGCCATGTGCCGGCGCTGTCGCAACCGGTGTTCGCCGATTTCATGCAGATGTATGGCGAGAAGGCCGGCGACATCATCGCGCTGGGTGGCGACGAGATGATTTCCCGGCTCTACTGGTACACGGCCGAATATGGCCTGATGCAGGAGGCCGGCCAGCCGCTGAAGGCCTTTGGCGCCGGCCTTATGTCGTCGTTTACCGAGCTGCAGTTCGCGGTCGAAGGCAAGGACGCCCACCACGTGCCCTTCGACCTGGAAACGGTGATGCGCACCGGCTACGAGATCGACAAGTTCCAGCGCGCCTATTTCGTGCTGCCGTCCTTCGACGCCTTGCGCGATGCCTTCCAGACCGCCGATTTCGCGGCAATCGTCGCCCGGCGCAAGGACCAGCCGGCGCTCGACCCGGCGACGCTCTAGAGCAATTCCAGGAAAAGTGTGAAACGGTTTTCCGTCCGGAATTGCGTCAAACAAAGAGTTAGAGCGGATCGCCGTTCCGTGAAACGGTGAACTGCCCTAGGCAGCATGCTGCCCTGCAGCCGTCAGGCGGTGACCACCTTGCTGAGATGGTCGCCCAGCCGGCAGGCCAGCGCGGTGATCGTCGTCGTCGGGTTGCATTGACCCGACGTGCAGAACACCGAGGAGCCGCCGACATAGAGATTGTCCATGCCGTGCACCTTGCAGTTGGCGTCGACCACGCTCTTGCTGATGTCGGTGCCCATGCGCGTGCCGCCCATATGGTGATGGCCCGCCGTCTCGTCGTTGGTCGGATAGTCCTGACCATTGCTGATCCAGTCGGCAATGCGCACGCGGCCGAGATTCTTCTCGATCAGCGTTGCGCCGAACAGTCTGAGCCCTTCGAGAAGGGTGCGATGTTCCAGTTCGGATTTCTTCCAGTGCAGTTCGATGCGCGGCACGCCGGCATGGTCGACATCGGTCTTCGACAACTCGATCTGGTTGGAGGCCAGCGGCGCCTGTTCCCAGGCGACGTAGAGCTGGGCCGCGCAGCGCAGTCTCTGACTGAGCTGGTAGGACATCCATTCCGCCATGCTGGGCGCCGTGCAGGCGAGGTCGGCGATAAGGCTCTTGACGCCGGGATACGGCGTCTCGATCAGCCGGATGCCGAAATTCATGATCTGCAGCCGCTCCATGGCGGCGAGTGTCGGCGAGAAGAAGGCCTCGTTGACGGCGTCGACCTCGAACGCGTTATAGTCGGCCAGGATGGCGTTGCCGCCCTCGAAGGTCGGATGCTCCATCCAGTAGCGGCCAAGCGCAGTTGCATTCGGCACGACGCCGCCGTTCGAGCGCTGGTTGGACCACAGAAGCAGCCGCGAATTCTCCAGCCCACCGGTGCAGACGATGAAATAGTCAGCGCTGAACGAGCCCGCATCCTGCCCGTGCGACCACAGCCTGGCGCCAGTCACGCGTCTGCCGTCGCCGGCAAGTTCGGTGGCACAAGTGTTGAGCACCACCGCGATGTTCGTGGCCTTGTCGAGTTCATCGCCGAACTTCTCGGCGAAGCGCACGGCCGGGCTCTTGATCAGCTGCACCCAGCGAATGTCGTCCGAGATCGGCATATCGGGCCGGAGGGCCGGAAGGTCGAGAATATCGCGCACTTCCGGCAGATAGGGTTCGATGTCGGTGCGGGCGATCGGCCAGCCCGTATCGGGTACCCAGGCCTTCGGCTCGAAATCCTGCTTGTCGAGCACGCGGCACCAGCCTGCCCAGTGGTTGGAACTGCCCCCCATGAACCGCAGCCGGGTGATGTCGAGATCGAAATAGAAATCCCCGACCGTGCTGCCCCGGTAAAAGTCCTGCGAGTCGTCGCTGAATTCGCGCGGACCGGCCTCCATCACCACCACCGGAATGCCGGCCGCGCCAAGCTTGCGGGCAATGGTCATGCCGGCCGGACCGGAGCCGAGGATGCAGACCTTCGGGGTGAAGTTCGCAGCGCGATACGCCTCGTAGCTGTCGAAGATCATGCCAGGTCGCTCCGCTTCAGGATCCAGCCACCGACCTCGACGATCTCGTTCGGGTCGGGCTTTGGACCGGCGGCATCGGCATCAGGCAGCTTGCGGAACAAAGACAGGGCAGGCAATGCGATCAACGCCTGCACGAGCGCGCGGCGTGACATTTTCTTGATGATGAAACTCATGGCTGGTCTCTCGGCTGGGCTTCGGCACTGCATGGCGTTCCCAGAACGGCAATTCCCGGAACGACACATGCATCACCGTGGAAGCCAGTATCGTGCCAAGTCTGGCCGCAAAGCAGTGAAAACCCGGCTAAGCGGTACAACCGAGTGCAAACAAGGTTAGAGTTTTCTTAACAGGCCGGTTGCGGCAGATCGGATCACGCCGCCTCGGAAATGCCGGTGTCGATGATCGTCAGGTTACGGCCCTGGTGCTTGGCCTGGTAGAGGCGTCGGTCGGCGGCGCGCATCAACTCCGACACGCTGGCTTCCTCGCCGCAGACAGTACCGCCGATGCTGACCGTGAGCGGAATGGTCCGCTCGTCGACGGGCCGGAAGCGGATCAGCTCGACTTCGCGGCGAATGCGCTCGGCGACGCGCTTGGCCTCCTGCTCGGTGGCGCCAACCAGAAAGGCGCCAAATTCCTCGCCGCCGATGCGGCCGAGCACATCGCCGCTGCGCACGCCGCGCTGAATCGCGCTGGCGATCAAAAGCAGCGCGTCATCGCCGGTCAGGTGGCCGAAATTGTCGTTGATGGTCTTGAAGTGGTCGGCATCGATGATCAGCAGCGCGCCGCGATCGGACTTGCGGCGCGAACCGTCGAGCGCGGCAAAGAAGCTTTCCCGGTTGAGCATGCCGGTCATGTCGTCGCGGCTCGCCTTTTCCGCCAGGCGGCGATGCGCGGCGGCGAGCTGGGCATGGGCTCGGGCGAGATCGCGATGCGCGTTTTTCAGCCTGTCGCTTTGCCAGAAAGTGCTTGCGCTGGCGGCCCACGCCAGCACCAGCGGACAGAGCGTGGAGGTCAGCCAGATCGTCCGGTTGACCGGAAATCCCATGGCCGGAACGATGATCAGGGTCAGCAGGAGAGAGGCCGCGACTGAGGCGAAAGCAACGGCGGCGGATCTCAGAATTATGCTGTTCATCGCTTGCTCCCACAAGACTGCCTCTCTGCCAGCAAGCCCTGAAGGCCACCTTTCCCAGATGCCTAAAATTTGAATCGTGAGACGATTTACGCAACCTCAACGAGCAGAAGTTGTGGATAAAGTCGCTTTCGGAATGCGCGTTTCATGCCATAAGGAGCCCATGACCACGCTCCCTGACCCCGCCCGCTTCGCCCATGTCACCGACTGGGTCTTCGATCTCGACAACACGCTCTATCCGCACCATTCGAATCTGTTCTCGCAGATCGACGTCAAGATGACCGCCTATGTCGGCGAACTGTTGGCATTGCCGCGCGACGATGCGCGCAAGTTGCAGAAGGAGCTCTACCGCGAATATGGCACGACGCTGAACGGCCTGATGACACGCCACGGCATCGACCCCGACGATTTCCTCGAGAAGGTCCACGACATCGACTATTCATGGCTGGTGCCCGATCCCGTTCTCGGCACCGCCATCCGCCAGCTTCCCGGCCGCAAGTTCATCTTCACCAACGGCGACCGCAGGCACGCCGAGCGCACCGCGCGCCAGCTCGGCATCCTCGACCATTTCGACGACATCTTCGACATCGTCGCTGCGGGGCTCAATCCCAAGCCGGCGCGCCAGACCTACGAGAAGTTCGCCGAACTCCACGCCGTCACCGGCCACAATGCGGTGATGTTCGAGGATCTTGCCCGTAACCTTTCGGTGCCGAAGTCGCTCGGCATGACCACGGTGCTGATCGTGCCGCGCAATTTCGAGCCGACCTTTTCCGAGATATGGGAGCGCGACCCGGCCAACGAGGATGATGTCGATTTCGTCACCGACGATCTGGCGGGGTTTCTGACGGCGATTGTGGAGAGGGGGGAGGGGAAATGAAGAAATGATGAATTGGGCATCGATCCGAATGCAGAGCCACAATCCCTTCATTCTTCAATTCTTCAATTCCCCGATCCCCAGCCCTACTCTCCTAACTTATAGAACCGGCTGATAATCCCCCACGCCTCATCCGCGGTGTCGACGAAGTCGATGATGTCCTGATCACCGGGGCTGATCGTGCCCTGCTCGGCGAGGAAATCGAGATCGATCGCCCGCTTCCAGAAGGATTTGCCGAACAGGATCACCGGCACGCGCTCCATGCGCCCTGTCTGGATCAGGGTCAGCGTCTCGAAGAATTCGTCCATCGTGCCGAAGCCGCCCGGAAACACCGCGACCGCCTTGGCGCGCATGACGAAATGCATCTTGCGGATAGCGAAATAATGGAAGTTGAAGCAGAGCTCCGGCGTCACATAGATGTTCGGCGCCTGCTCGTGCGGCAAGACGATGTTGAGGCCTATCGACGGCGCGCCGACATCGTCGGCGCCGCGGTTTCCCGCTTCCATCACGCCAGGCCCGCCGCCGGTCACCACGACATATTCGCGGTAATAGGAGGTAGCCGATTGCTGCGAGCAGAGGCGGGCGAATTTGCGCGCTTCCTCGTAGTATTTGCTGTTCTCTTCGAGGTTCTTCTTCTGCGTCTCGTTCTTGGCCGCCCAGGCCTCGCCGCCGGGTTCCGGCAGGCGCGCACCGCCGAACAGGATCACCGTCGAGCGGATGCCGCGTTCGGCTAGGATCATTTCCGGTTTCAGGAGTTCGAGTTGCAGCCTGACCGCGCGCAACTCGCGCCGCGTCATGAAGTCGGGATCGTTCCAGGCGAGCCGGTAGGTTTCGGCACGCGTCTGCGGCGTGTCAGGTACGCTCTTCGACCGCTCCAGATCCTCGTCCGAATGCGGCAGCGGCGTCCACCCCGCCTTTTCCATAGGAGTCATAACTACCCGTCCAATTCCCTTAACTGCGCCGTCCCGTGACGCACACGCGATTGACCCCCATTAAGCCTTAACATAGGGTCCGCGCGACTTTCAAAACAGGTTAAGGCTCAGCCCCTTAACAGCTTGGTAATGGAGCGAATTCATGTCGAAGCCCGATCTGGCGAGCCTCGAAAAGACCATCGAGAAGGCCTTCGAGGAACGCGATGCGATTTCGACTGCGACGCGCGGCGAAACGCGCGATGCCATCCAGTCGGCGCTTGACCTGCTCGACCGCGGCGCCGTCCGCGTCGCCGAGCGGCAGGCCGACGGCAAGTGGCATGTCAACCAGTGGCTGAAGAAGGCCGTGCTTTTGTCCTTCCGGCTCAACCCGATGGAGATCATCAAGGGTGGTCCCGGCGAAGCGACGTGGTGGGACAAGGTGCCGTCGAAGTTCGATGGCTGGGGCGCTGTCGATTTCGAAAAGGAGGGCTTTCGCGCCGTGCCGGGGTCGATCGTGCGTCGCTCGGCCTATATCGCGCCGGGCGCCGTGCTGATGCCGTCCTTCGTCAATGTCGGCGCCTATGTCGATACAGGCACCATGATCGACACCTGGGTCGGGGTAGGCTCCTGTGCCCAGATCGGCAAGAACGTGCATCTTTCCGGCGGCGTCGGCATCGGCGGCGTGCTGGAGCCGATGCAGGCAGGTCCGACCATCATCGAGGACAATTGCTTCATCGGCGCGCGCTCGGAAGTGGTCGAGGGCTGCATCGTGCGCGAAGGCTCGGTGCTCGGCATGGGCGTCTTCATCGGCCAGTCGACCAAGATCGTCGACCGCGCCACCGGCGAGATTTTCTACGGCGAAGTGCCGCCGAATTCCGTCGTCGTCGCCGGAGCGATGCCGGGCAAGCCCTTTCCGAACGGCGAGCCGGGTCCGAGCCTCTACTGCGCCGTCATCGTCAAGCGCGTCGACGCCAAAACCAGGTCCAAGACCTCGATCAACGAATTGCTGCGCGATTGATCTTTGCGCAAAGCGGGCGCACCTTCCGCCGGCGCGACAATCGGTCGCGCGGGTTCATCATGGAGGGGTGACATGGACTGGAAGTATCTGCTCACAAGTTTTGACGGTCGCATCAACCGTGGCAAGTTCTGGGCCGCGATTGGCGTTTTCATCGTCATTGGCATCGTTGCCTTTATTCTCGATGCGATCCTCGGTACACGCATCACCACGGCCAGTGGCGCCCAGATCGGCATCATCGGCATTCTCATCGCTCTGGCCTCGATCTATTTCGCACTCGCAGTCTACGCCAAGCGCTGGCATGATCGCGGCAAGTCGGGCTGGTGGAGCCTGATCATGCTGGTGCCATTGATCGGCCCGATCTGGTTTCTGGTGGAATGCGGCATTCTCGAAGGCGCCAGGGGCGCCAATCAATATGGACCGGACCCGCTTGCCTGACAGATCAGATCTCACCTGGCTTTTCTTCAAAACCTCGGGCCGCGTCAGTCGCGCGGCCTATTTTCTTGGCGGGTTGCTCGTCGCCATCATCCAGGCCTTCCCGCTCTACCGCTTCACGCTGGTGCCGGAAGGTTCGGCCGAGAGCAACATGTGGTCGTTCATCTTCTTCGTCGCCTTCATCGCCTCGCTGTGGTCGAACATTGCCCTGGCGGTCAAGCGGCTGCACGATTTGGACAAGCCGGGCATTGCGGCGCTGATCTTGTTCGTGCCGGTGGTCTCGATCGTGGCCTTCCTTGTGTTGTGCCTGTTTCCGGGGCAGCCTGGACCCAACCGCTACGGCCGGCGCACCAACGAGCCAGCACAACCCTGAGGTTCGATCGGACATGCGCTACCGTACGCTTGATCCGAAACTGATCATCGAGACCGCAGAACGGCTGGAGACGCGCGTTGCGGAGCGTTTCCCCGATGCCGGCCTGCGCGGCGTTGCCGCCGAACTGGTCTCGCTGTCGCGCGACCTGGCACAGGGCGCCAAGGCCCTGGAAGCGCCGATCTGGTGGCTGCGCGGCCTCATCGTCGCCGCTGTCGTTGCCGGCGCACTGATGTTCATCTTCGTCGGCACCGTCCTGCCATTCGACCGCATTTCCAAACCGGGTGATGCCGTCCAGTCGGTGCAAGGCATCGAAGCTTCGCTCAACATGTTCATCCTCGCCATTGTCGGATTTCTCGCCTTGATCCGCTCCGAGGAGCGCATCAAGCGCAAGCAGGTCTTTCGCCAGCTGCATGGCCTGCGCTCGCTGATCCACGTCATCGACATGCACCAGCTGACCAAGGATCCGGCGGCGCTGTCGGCCGATTTCAAGCCGACGTCGCATTCGCCCGCCCGCATCACCAATGCCGCCGACCTGGCGCGTTACCTCGACTATTGCTCCGAAATGCTGTCGATCACCGGCAAGATCGCCGCATTGTTCGCGCAGTCGGTCAATGACGACGTGGTCATCGACGGCGTCAACGACATCGAGAACCTGGCGTCCAACCTGTCGCGGAAAATCTGGCAGAAGATCACGTTGATCGACGGCCGGCCGGTGCAACAATCTGCTCCGGCGCCAGGCCCGGCGAGCCAAGCCGCTCCGCTTCCGCCGCGCGCACCAAGGCGATGATCCGCTGAACCGTCGGCACGGGCGTGCCGGCCTTCCCCGCCAGCCGCAAGATGGCACCTTGCAAGTCGTCGATCTCCGTCGGCCGGCCGCGCTGAAGATCGTCCCACATCGACGAGCGCGCCTGCGGGTCGATCGCCAGCATGCGCCGCGCCAAGAGCTTGAACAGCCAGTCCGGCAGCCTGAGCACCTTCGGCAGCAGCGCCGGCCGCAGGCCGGCGATCCGCGCCGGCTCGATGCCGGACGCTTTCAGCGCCGTCAGCGCCTCGTCGATCTGGCCGGCCAGGATCAGCCGCCAGCGTCGGTCGGCCAGTTCGGTTGCCAGCGGCAGGCCGGAAAGCGCCACCAGCGCGTTGTTCAGATTCATCAGCAGCTTACCCCACAGCACCGCCTTCATGTCGCCATGCGCTTCAACCGCAAACCCTTCGACGCCAAGCAGGCCGACCAGGCCGGCATCGCCATCCTCGACCATCACCTTGCCGTCGCTGGCGCGGTGCACGCGCAGCGGCAGCTCGCCGTCGGCGACTGCACCACATTGAACGGCACCATGCCGGCCAGCACCGTTCGCCGGCCAAGTCCGGCACGCAGCCTGTCGGCATTGTCGACACCGTTCTGCAGGCTGATCACCACGGCGTCGGGCCGGGCATGAGCTTTGATAAGATCCGCCATGTCCTGAGTGGCGCCGCTCTTGACCGTGACCAGGATCACGTCCGCCTGCGGCAGGGTGGCGGCCGGATCGGTGGTGACGGCAAGCGCCTCCGGCTTGATCGAGCGATCGCGGCCCTGGAGGTCGCTGACCCGCAATCCACCCTGCCGCAACGCTGCCTCGATGCGCGGCCGGGCCAGCAGAATGACCTTTCGGCCGGCCAGCGCCAGGCAGCCGCCGGCATAGCAGCCGATGCTGCCGGCACCGGCTATGACGATCCGTTTGTCCTTGTCTGCCATCCTGTCGCCCGCGCCGGGTCGCAACTATACGACATGAAAACCATAATATCGGCGGTATCGCCAGCCATGAGGCTGGCCCCTATGTCTGGCCGTGACAGGCCCTGCGCTTTCGACTATCGCTTTTGCCATGACGCTGCCGACCGATCCTGCCGAAAACCTCGCCGCCCTTATCCGTTGCGCTTCGGTGACGCCCGCTGAGGGCGGTGCGCTGACCGCGCTGGAGACGATGCTCAAACCGCTCGGCTTCCTGGTCGATCGGCCGGTGTTTTCCGAAGACGGCACGCCCGATATCGAAAACCTCTATGCAAGGCGTTCCGGCAATGGCCCGCATCTGATGTTCGCCGGCCACACCGACGTGGTGCCGGTCGGCGACGAAGCCGCCTGGACGCATCCGCCCTTCGCCGCCGAGATCGCCAATGGCGAGATGTATGGCCGCGGCGCCGTCGACATGAAGGGCGGCATCGCCTGTTTCATCGCCGCCGTGGCGCGCCATGTCGAGGCCAATGGCGGTCCGAAAGGCTCGGTCTCGCTGCTGATCACCGGCGACGAGGAAGGCCCCGCGATCAACGGCACGGTCAAGCTGCTCGAATGGGCGGCTTCCAGGGGCGAGAAATGGGATGCCTCTGTCGTCGGCGAGCCGACCAACCCGGATGCGCTGGGCGACATGATCAAGATCGGCCGCCGCGGCTCGATGTCCGGCGCCGTCACCGTCAATGGCCGCCAGGGCCATGTCGCCTATCCCTTGCTTGCCGACAATCCGGTGCGCGGGCTGATGAGCCTGGTCGATGCCTTGCTGCATCCGGTTTTCGACAAGGGAACCAGGGATTTCCAGCCGACCAATCTGGAGATCACCTCCATCGATGTGGGCAACCCGGCCACCAATGTCATCCCGGCCAAAGCGACCGCGACCTTCAACATCCGCTTCAACGACACCTGGACGGACGAGACCCTGCAGGCCGAAATCCACAACCGGCTCGACCAGGCGGCCAGGCGCAAGAAGTACCGGCAGGGCAAGAAGACGCCGGTCGACTACGAGCTCGTCTGGCGCGACCGGCCGAGCCATGTCTTCCTGACCCGTGACGACAGGCTGATCGAAACGCTGCGCGGCTCGATCAAGTCGGCGGTCGGCAAGGAGCCGACGCTGTCGACCTCCGGTGGAACCTCCGATGCGCGTTTCATCAAGGACTATTGCCCGGTGGTCGAGTTCGGGCTGGTCGGCAAGACCATGCACATGGTCGACGAGCGCGTCGCCATTGCCGACCTCGAGACGCTGACGCAAATCTACCAGCGCTTCATAGAAGACTGGTTCGGACAGGGCTGAACAGCATGCTTTCGGCGGACGAAACCCAAGCTTCGCTGACGGGCGCCTGGCGATTGATGCTCGGCAGAGCCGACGGCCTGCGCCTGCTCGACCTGTCGGCCGACGGCTTCTGGAATTCCTTCTTCGCCATTGTCGTTGCAGCACCGGCGCTGATCGTCGGCTGGGTCGGCATCGCCAACGAAATCGGCGATCCCGACGCCTTCGCGGGGCGCTTCAGCATGCTGGTGCGCCTGGCGACGGTCGACATCGGCTCCTGGGTGCTGCCGCTGGTTGCGCTCGCTTTCATCGCGCCGCGCGCCGGCATAGGCGGCCGCTTCGTCCACTACGTCGTTGCCAGCAACTGGGCTTCGGCCATCACCGCCTGGCTGATGCTGCCTTCGGCGCTGATCCGGCTTTTCCTGTCGTCCGCAAGCCAGGTTTCGAGCCTTGTGTCGCTGTTCCTCTTTGCCCTTTCTATGGTGCTGACCTGGCGCATGACAAATGCCACGATGGGCAGGGGCGCAGCGGTCGGCACGGCCGTTTTCGTCGGCATGTTCATTGCGTCGCTGCTGGTGCTGTTCGGCCTGCAGACGTTGCTCGGCATCACCGTCCCGGACGATGTCGGAGTTCAGAGCCTTTCCGGGCTCGTCTCGACCGGATAATCGACACCGGTGAGAAACAGCCCGTCGGGCGGCGCCACCTGGCCGCAGGCGGCGCGGTCGCGCGCCTCGAGCGCTGTTTTCAGGTCGGCCGCGCTCCAGCCGCCGTCGCCGACACGCTTGAGCGAGCCGACCATCGAACGCACCTGGTTGTGCAGGAACGAGCGCGCCGAAGCCCTGACCTCGATCATGTCGCCTTGTCGGCTCACATCGAGCCGTTCCAGCGTCCTGATCGGGCTGTTGGCCTGGCACTGGGTCGAGCGGAAGGTGGTAAAGTCATGCCGTCCAAGCAGGACCTTTGCCGCTTCGTGCATGGCGCCGGCGTCGAGCCGCTTCGGCACCCACCACACCTTGCCCTTGTCGAGCGCGGCCGGCGCGCGGCGGTTCAGGATGCGGTAGAGATAGTGGCGGCCAATGGCCGAGAAGCGGGCGTCGAAACTGTCGGAGACCACCGTCGCTTTCAGGATGGCGATGCGCGCCCCGGCCGCCTGCAGATGGGCGTTGACGGCATCGCGCACCTTGTCGCTCGGCCACGCCTTGACGAGGTCGACATGCGCCACCTGCGCGGTCGCATGCACGCCGGCATCGGTGCGGCCGGCGGCGCGCAGCCTGATCGCTTCGCCGCAGAATTTTTCGATCGCCTGCTCGATCGCCTGCTGCACCGAAGGCTGATCCGCCTGGTGCTGCCAGCCGGCAAACAGGCTGCCGTCATACTCGATGTCGAGGCGAAAACGCGGCATTTGCGGCTAGAGCTCTCGCCTCGAGCAATTCCAGGAAAAGTGTGAAACGGTTTTCCGTTCGGAATTGCGTTAAAACAAAGAGGAGTGCAGTTCGCCGTTTCCGTGAAAACGGCTGACTGTTCTACGCGGCGAGAGCGGTGAAGGCGGAGGCGTAGACCAGCCTGCCTGCTTCTGGCGCGTCACCCCAGGCCAGCGCCTGCAGCGCTTCGCCCTGGTATTCGCTTTCGAAGTTCTCGGCACGCGTGTGGCTATAGCCGAAACGCCCGTAATAGGTGGGGTCGCCCAGCACCACGGCCAGCGTCTCACCACCATCCTTGAGGCGTATATGCGCCTCGCGGATCAGCGCGCCGCCAATGCCGCTGCCATGGAACGAGGGCTCCACCGCCAGCGGCGCCAGCGCTACGGCCGCGAAGGTCTTGCCGCCATTCTGGACGAACAGCCGCGAAAACAGGATATGGCCGACCACCTGGCCGTCCTCTTCCGCAACCAGCTCGGCAACCGCGTCGCCGCCGGTCACCAGCGCGTCGACCAGACCGGCCTCCGCCTGCTGGCCGAAAGCGTGTTCCTCGACGAGGCGGATGGCCTCGCGATCCCGCGGCGTTGCCGCGCGTATCGACATCATGCTCATGAGAATTTCAGTCCTTTTTCGATCTTGGCCCCGCGCAGGAATTCCGACGCGGCAGCGGGCTTTCCGCCCGCCCGTTGAACTTCGACCAGCCTGATCGCGCCTGCCCCGCAGGCGACCGTCAGCCGGTCATCGAGAATTCCTCCCGACTCGCCCAAATCTTCCGAAGGCGACAGGCCTTGCGACAGCGTCGAGCGAAGCAGTTTCAGCCGCTCCTGGCGGCCGCCAATTCCTATCTCCGACCAGGCGCCTGGAAAGGGCGACAGGCCACGAATATGATTGTGGACCTCACTTGCCGAGCGAGTCCAGTCCACGCGAGTCTCGGATTTATCGATTTTCTTGGCGTAGGTCACCCCATCCACAGCTTGTGTGGTGAATGTCAGGGTGTTCCCTTCCAACCGCGCCAGCGCTTCCACCATCAAGGCAGCACCGACACTCATCAACCGATCATGCAGATCGCCGGCTGTCATATCGGGTTCGATGGCGCACTTTTCAACCAGCCCGACCGGACCGGTGTCCAGGCCCTCTTCCATGCGCATCACCATCATGCCGCTTTCCAGGTCTCCGGCCATGATGGCGCGCTGGATGGGGGCGGCGCCGCGCCAGCGCGGCAGAAGCGACGCATGGCCGTTGACGCAGCCGAGCCGGGTTGCCTCCAGAACCGCCTTCGGCAGCAGCAGTCCATAGGCGACGACCACCGCCACATCGGCCTGCAAGGCGCGAAAAGCGGCCTGTTCGGCCTCGCCTTTGAGCGAAACCGGCGTCCGCACCTCGATGCCCAGTCGCTCCGCCTCGCGCTGCACCGGCGACGGCGTCAGCTCCAGCCCGCGTCGTCCGGCAGCGCGCGGCGGCTGGGTATAGACGACTGATATCTCATGGCCAGCCTCGGCGATCGCGCGCAAGGTCGGCACCGAAAACTCCGGCGTACCCATGAAGATGACGCGAAGGGGCATTTTTTCTTCCGGTATCCTGTCTTCTTGCTCGCGCAGTGTGCCGGCTCAGGCATCCGCTTCAAACGGGTTTACGAGCTTCAGGTCAAGGCCGTCGAAGTCGCGGGATGACCGTCGCGCCATCTTTCCGCTTCGATCTTCTCCATGATTTCCGCGTATTCATCGCCAATTGCGCTTTCAGATACGAAAGCCGAGCGAATTGCAGCCCACGCCGAGAGGCTCGACTCCTCTCGGGCCGGCCTCTCCGCAACTATGCCTTTGCGCAGAAGGCCGATGGCCTTGTCCGAGACGCTCTGGCCGACCTCGCGCGCCGCCAGTTCGATCTCGCGCTTCAAAGGCTCAGGAATGTCCCTGATCAGCATGTCGACCGTCGGCATCTCCATTTGGTGGCAATCCTGCCGACAATAGGCCTGGAGGGGACTCCCGTACCTTATCCCGCGAGCTTGCCCGGCGCCTTGTCCCTGGCGAGCTTCTTGAATTTCTTTACCACCATGTCGCGCTTCAGCTTCGAGATGTGATCGATGAACAGGACGCCATTGAGGTGGTCGATCTCGTGTTGCAGGCAGGTCGCCATCAACCCCTCGGCCTCTATCTCCTGCAATTTGCCGTCGCGGTCGAGATATTTGACCCGCACGGCGGCGGGGCGTTCGACCTCGGCGTAATAATCCGGGATCGACAGGCAGCCTTCCTCATAGACGGAGCGCGCATCGGCGCTCTCCAGGATTTCCGGATTGATGAAGACATGCGGCGCCGGCGTCTCGTCTTCCTTGGCGAGATCGATCACCAGCAAGCGCAGCGGCTCGCCGATCTGGATTGCCGCCAGCCCGATGCCCGGCGCATCATACATGGTCGCCAGCATGTCGTCGGCTAATTTGCGCAAAGGCGCGTCGACACGCTCTACGGGCTTGGAAACCTGGCGCAGGATGGGGTCGGGAAGGATGATGAGCGGCTTGATCGGCATGGCGTTCCACCTAAGACCTCCAGCGAAACGCGTCAACCGGTTGGCATCAGGCGCGTTCACGTTTTGATCTGTGCTATCGCGGCGAATCGTCTATGCTGTCCACATGAATAATTTGAGCACCATCCTTTCGGAGCCTGTCGCCCGGCTTGGCGCCACAACGATCACGCTCGGCCATGCGCTGGCCTTCGGCGTTTTGCTGTTTCTGGCCCTGTTCGTGGCGCTGGTCATTGCGTTGTGGCGGTCGGCCAAGGCGCGCGCCGTGGCGGCCGCGGAAGCCGCCGATCATGCCCGCGATGCGGAAGTGCGGATGGCCGGCATTCTGCAAAGCCAGGCCGAAATGCAGGGCCGCATGGGCGCCATTGCGGAAGTGTTCGGCGCACGGCAGGCGGAGCTGACGCAATCGATCGGCCAGCGCCTCGACGCCATGACCGGCCGGCTCGGCCAGACCATGACCGAGCAGACCAAATCCACGCATGAGAGCCTGGCCAAATTGCAGGAACGGCTGGCGATCATCGACGTCGCGCAAGGCAACATCCAGTCGCTCGCCGGCCAGGTCGTGCAATTGCAGGCGATCCTCTCGAACAAGCAGACGCGCGGCGCGTTCGGCCAGTCGCGCATGGAGGCGATCGTTGCCGACGGCCTGCCGCACGGCGCCTATGAGTTCCAGGCGACGCTGTCGAACGGCAGCCGGCCCGACTGCCTGGTGAAGATGCCGAATGGCGCGCCGTCGCTGGCCATCGATGCAAAATTTCCGCTGGAAGCCTGGAACGCCATCCGCGCCGCCGATGGCGCCGATCTGCAGAAGGCAGCTTCGCAGGCCTTCCGCCGCGACATCGAGATCCATGTCCGCGATATCTCGGAAAAATACCTGATCCAGGGCGAGACGCAGGACACTGCCTTCATGTTCGTGCCGTCGGAATCGGTGTTCGCCGAGATCCACGAGAATTTCGAGGCGATCGTGCACAAGGCGCACCGTGCGCGCGTCGTCATCGTCTCGCCGTCGCTGCTGATGCTGTCGATCCAGGTCATCCAGGCGATCCTCAAGGATGCCCGCATGCGCGAACAGGCGCACCTGATCCAGGGCGAGGTCATCCGGCTGATGGAGGATGTTGCGCGTGTCGATGAGCGGGTGCGCAAGCTGCAGGTGCATTTCGGCCAGTCGGCCAAGGACATCGACGACATACTGGTTTCGACGTCGAAGGTCACCAAGCGCGGCCAGAAGATCGAGGCGCTGGAATTCGGCGCGCAGCCCGACGGCGATGCCGCCGTAGACGCCGCGTCACGGGGTCCCGCCGCCAAGGTCGATACCGGCGCGCGCGTTGCCGATTCGAAAACCGGGCAGCTCAGGCTGAGGGTCGTCGAAGGCGACGATTGAGGCGCGGTGCCGGACCGGTGCTACTGCTCCTCCAACGTGGTCATGCCCTGAAATTCAGGCAGCCAGTGCAGCGCCGAGCGGTGCCATTTCTGCTGTGTCGGGATCAAATCCTGGCGCTGCCGCGCGGTCCCCACGCGAATTCCATAGACCTTCGGACCATCTCCGACAGACGTGGCGTAAAGATGCGAACCGCAGTCGGCGCAAAAGGCCTGGGTGCGCTTGGCGCCGCTCGCCACGATCTTGATGTAGATTTTCGGCGTGCCCTTGGTGATGCGATAGTTGCTTTCCGGCGCCGGAACCGTAAGGCGAAAAGCCGTGCCAGTCAGTTGCTGGCAATCCGTGCAGTGGCAGATCGTGGTCTTTTCCGGATCGACCTCCGCCTCGTAGGTGATGGCGCCACAATGACAGCCGCCGTCTATTCTCATCTTCGTTCCTCCAAAGCCCCTTCAATCTAGCGGCGCAAGGCCGTGAGGCAATGGCACGGTTTTAGTCCAGGGCAGGATCGGATGCGGAATCGATCAGCCTGCGTCGCTGCTCCCAGGTGCCTGACGTCTGCGGCTTGACGAACAGCCGTGTGATCTCCGGCATTTCCTTCTTCAACTGCGCCTCCAGGCGCTCGACGCAAGCTTCGATCTCGGGCGCCGTCAAATGGTCCTCGAACTCGATGCTGAGCCCGGCGACGATCTCTGTCGGCCCCATATGGACGGTCAGGACGCCGTTCGCCCGCTGCACCGCCGGATCCTGCTGGGCGATCGCCAGCACTTTCATCTGCACCTCGGGCGACGCCGGCTCGCCGATCAGCAGGCCCTTGCTTTCGCGGGCCAGGAAGATCGCGGTCGCGCCAAGGATCAGTCCGATGCCGATCGAGGCGGCGCCGTCGAGCTCCGGCATCTCCAGCAGTTCCGCTGCCAATATGCCGGCGAAAGCGACGATCAGGCCGAGAAGTGCCGCACTGTCCTCGAACAGCACGGTGTAGACGCTCGGATCCTTGCTCGACTGCACGGCCTGCAGCCAGCCTTGCCTGCCCTTCTGCCGGCGAAACTCCTTCAGCGCCACCCACCACGAACTGCCTTCGAACAGGAAGGAAAGGCCCAGAACAATATAGTTGACCTTGGCGTTGGCGACCGGCTCCGGCGCCATGATATGGACCACGCCTTCGTAGAACGACACGCCGGCGCCCAGCGCGAAGACGAGGAGCGCGACGATGAAGCTCCAGAAGTAGAGTTCGCGGCCGTGGCCGAGCGGATGCGTGCGATCGGCCGGGCGAGCGGCGCGGTGCATGCCGTAGAGCAGCAGGCCGCCATTGCCGGTATCGACCAGCGAATGGACGCCCTCCGACAGCATCGCCGAACTGCCGGTAAAGGCGGCGGCGGCGAACTTGGTCAGCGCGATGGCGAGATTGCCGGCGAGCGCCGCGTAGATCACCTTTTTTGAGCCGCCGTGCCCGGCCATGGCATTTGCCCCCGTTCAAGGCGCAGTCTAGCGGCTAGGCCGCTAAAGCTCCACAGGCATCACACCGCGCGAATGTCGGGTCGTCCACGGCAGCGGCCATGAGAGATCGGTCTATGGAAAACGGCGACTACTCGATGATCTCGCTGGTCCACACCTTGAAGCCGGCAAGCGTTCCCGGGCCGAAAATATGGGTCAGCGGCACGTCGGCGGCGTCGCGGCCGGAGGCGATCAGGATGCGGCCGATGCGCGGTGCATTGTTGCGCGGGTCGAAGACATGCCAGCGGCCGCCGAGATAGACTTCCACCCAGGCGCAGAAATCCATGCTTGCCCATGGCTTCGGCATACCGATGTCACTGATGTAGCCGGTGCAATAGCGTGTTGGGATGTTGAGCGCCCGGCAGAAGGTGACGGCGAGATGCGCGTAGTCGCGGCACACGCCGCTCCGTTCACGATAGGCTTCCGCCGCGGTGCGCGTCGGCCGTGCATTGCCGTAGTTGAAGACGATGTGGTTGTGGACGAAGTCGCAGACCGCCTGCACGCGCGGAATACCCAGCGGCGTGTTGCCGAACAGCCGCCACGCCTCGTCAGCCAGAAGGTCGCTTTCGCAAAAACGGCTGGGCAGCAGGAACAGCAATGTGTCCGCCGGCAGGTCGCGCACCTCGTGCTGCCAGGCCATCAGGTCGCCCATCTCGAAGGTGCCGGGGTCGCGGATCACCGCGTCGGTGCCGAAGGTGAAGCGCCCGGGCGGCGCGACAAGCCGGTTGCACCAATTGCCGAAACTGTCGCGATAGCTTTCGATCGGCACCGGTGGATTGGAGATCAGGAAATCCGGCCGCTCGAGATCGGAGGCCCGCGAATAGTGCACATTCAGCATCGCGATGAGCGGCGTTTCCTGCGGAAAGTCGAAGCTCATCTCGCAGCCGATGTGGATTCGCATTGTCGTCCTGACGGCCTGCCTGACGATCACCCGGCGAAGCTCGGGTCGATGCTGCAGTGCGAAAATGACCATGGCACGGACCGCCATCGTTTACGAGCAAATTAGAGCAATTCCAGGAAAAGTGTGAAGCGGTTTTCCGTCCGGAATTGCGTCAAAACAAAGAGTTAGAGCAATTCACTGTTTCCGCGAAACGGTGAATTGCTCTAGAAACCGGTTGAAAGCGATCCGCTGTCGGCGGCAACAGTCGCTAACCCCTTGCGGTCGGGCGGTTCTCTTGTTTCACTTGGCTTCTCACATCAGGAGGAACGAATCATGGCTAAAGGTGCGATGAAGGCAGGCAAGGAAGCCCGCAAGCCGAAGAAGGACGCCAAGAAGCCCGCTCCGGCTCCGGCGCTGAAGGCGCCGCCGGTCAAGGCGATGAAGCTCAAGGACAAGTAGGTTCGGCGATCCACTTCGCAATAAGATTACGGCCGGCGACACTTGTTGCCGGTCGCTGTTGCTCGAGCGCCCGAAATTCTTATATTGGCGTGGCGGGGACGACCTCGCGCTTCCCCAAATCCGGACGGGACGACCCGCCATTGTTTGACTGATCGTCGGGCGCCGAAATACCTTTCGGGTCCGATGCTCTGATGGAGCGTTGTCGATGTCGTGGATTCTTCTCTTTTTCGCTGGCTTGTTCGAGATCGGCTGGGCAATCGGCCTCAAATACACCGATGGCTTCTCGAAGCTGGTGCCGACCGTGCTGACCGTTGCCTCGATGGTCGTCAGCCTCACTCTGCTCGGCCTGGCGCTGAAGGCGCTGCCCGTCGGCACCGCCTATGCGGTGTGGACCGGCATCGGCACCGTCGGTACGGCACTGCTCGGCATCTGGCTGCTCGGCGAACCGGCCACCGCGATCAGGCTGGCCTGCATCGCGCTCATCGTCTGCGGCATCATGGGGCTGAAGTTCGCCGCCTGACGGTAACGCTTAGGTCTCTTGGTTTGCGCATGTCGTCCTCCCAGAGCCGGGACCAGGGCGACATGCATGGGACAAACACGTTCAGGGCCGCTGCGAGGCGACCCTGATTCTCGAAGCAGATTGCTCCGTAGCCGAGAGCTAGCGGGCGGAGAAGCCCGGAGGCGTCCTGCCGGTACGCTGCTTGCGTGCCGCATAACGCGCGTCACGCTTGGCCTTGCGTTCGGCTTCGTCGGCCAGAAGACGGGCGATGCGCTCGTTCTCTTCGGATTCCCGAATCTTGGCCTCGGCCTGTGCAGCTTCCTCGGCGGCGATACGTGCCGCTTCGGCTGCTGCCTCGCGCTCGGCCTTCTCGACCGCTTCGCGTGCCAGCTTCTCCTGCTTCAGCCGGGCCTTTTCGGCCTCGCGGATTTCGCGGGCCGCAAGGATAGCCTTGCGTTCAGCCTGCCGCGCCAGCACTGCGGGATCATCCGCCGCCGGCTTTGCCTTGAAGCGCTCGAGGAGCGCCTTCTTTGCCTCGTTTGCGGCATTGCGCCGCTCGAAAACGTCTTTTTCCCTGTAGATAGCCAAGTCCACTTCCCTGAAGTCAATTCGCGACGCTTACATACGCGCGAAAACCGAGAGTTCAAGCGCCAAAACGGCATGGCAGCCATGAAATTGTCGGCTGTTGCACTCGGGAGACGCCTTTGGAGCAATTCCAGGAAAAGTGTGAAGCGGTTTTCCGTCCGGAATGGCGACGAAGAGATAGAGCCGAAACCGACATGCACTGTTCACCGGCCGCCCCACTGGCGGCGCGGCTGAGGCGTCGCTACGTCTAACCCGAAAAACCAACACCAGGATGATATCAAATGGAACTCGGTCTCTACACATTCGCCGACGTCAGCCCGCAGCCGGGCCCCGGTGCCATCGGCCCGCATGAGCGGCTGCGCAACCTGATCGAGGAGATCGAGCTGGCCGACCAGGTCGGCCTCGACGTCTTCGGCCTCGGCGAGCATCACCGGCCCGACTATGCCGCCTCCGCACCGGTCGTGGCCCTGGCCGCGGCGGCCGAGCGTTCGAAGCGCATCAAGCTGACCAGCGCGGTCACCGTTCTGTCTTCCGATGACCCGGTGCGCGTTTTCCAGCAATTTGCCACGCTCGATCTTCTGTCGGGCGGCCGCGCCGAGATCATGGCCGGGCGCGGCTCGTTCATCGAATCCTTCCCGCTGTTCGGTTTCAACCTCGAGGATTATGACGAGCTGTTCGCCGAAAAACTGGATCTGCTGCTTGCCATCCGCGACAGCGTGAAGGTCACCTGGTCGGGCAATCTGCGTGCGCCGATCAACGATCGCGGCGTTTATCCCCGGCCCTTCCAGGACAGGCTACCGGTCTGGATCGCCATTGGCGGCACGCCGCAGTCTGCCGCCCGCGCTGGCGCGCTCGGCCTGCCGCTGGCGCTCGCCATCATTGGCGGCGAGCCGGCGCGTTTCGCGCCGCTGTTCGATCTCTACCGCGAAGCCGCCAAGCGCGCCGGCAGTGATCCGGCGGGCCTCGCCACCAGCATCAACGTGCACGGCTTCATCGCCGAGACGACCGAGCAGGCGGCGGACGATTTCTACGGCCCGCAGGCGGAGGTGATGAACCGCATCGGCCGCGAGCGCGGCTGGGGTCCGACATCGCGGGCGCATTTCGACCAGTCGCGCGGCCCCACAGGCGCCCTGTTCGTCGGCAGTCCCGAGCAAGTGGCTGAAAAGATCGTCGCCCAGCATAAGATCTTCGGCAATGACCGCTTCCTGCTGCAGATGGCGATCGGCACCATGCCGCATGCCAAGATCATGAAGGCGATCGAACTCTACGGCACCAGGGTGGCGCCGATCGTTCGCAAGGAAACAGCCAAGCCCGCCACAGCCGTCACGTCGCCGGCAGCCTGACCCGGAGCCGGCGCGAGCGGCCTCAATCCCGAAGCCGGCTCATGGAACCCTCGCCCGTAACTCTGCGTTTCATGGAGGCGATTGCCGTGCGAAGGGGCACCGGCTTGAGGGGTGACCATGAAAACCGAACCCACAGCCTGGGGTCAGGACGTTTCCGATGAACCGGATTCGCGCGTCGCGGCTCGCGCCGACACGCGTCTGATGCGCTCGTTGCTGATCGGCATCTTTCTCTTCATGGCCATCTACGCGCTCTATTTCGCCCGCGCCTTTTTCATGCCAGTGCTTCTGGCTTTCCTGCTGGCGCTGACGCTGACGCCGATCGTCCGGCTGCTGCGCAAGCACGGTATCCCGGAAGTGATCTCGGCAACCCTTCTGGTGCTGTTGTCCCTTTGTGTGTTCGCCACCGCCGGCTATCTGCTCAGTGGCCCGATCATCGATCTTATCAACAACACCTCGTCGATCGGCCAGAAGCTCACCGAACGGTTGGCGCAATTGCGACAGCCGCTCGAGAAGATCATGCAGATTTCGCATCAGATCGAACAACTGACCGAGACCTCGCAGGAGTCGGGTATTCAGAAGGTGGCGGTAGCGCAGTCCGGCATCCTGTCGGCGGCCGCCAGCAACATCCTGTCGGCGGGAACAGGCCTCACTATCATCTTCGTGCTGTCGCTGTTCCTGCTCGCCTCCGGCACGATGTTTTATGAAAAGATCATCCAGTCCTTCGCCAGCCTCAGCGAAAAGAAGCGGGCGCTGCGCGTCGTCTATGACGTCGAACGCGAAATCTCGCACTATCTGCTCACCGTCACGATCATCAATGCCGGCCTCGGCACGGTCATCGCTCTCGGTCTTTGGGCGCTCGGCGTGCCCAATCCGCTGGTCTGGGGCGTTGCTGCCGCCCTGCTCAATTTCCTGCCCTATGTCGGAGCACTGATCACCATCGTGCTTGTCACGGTCATGGCGTTGATCAGCTTCGATACCATCTTCTACGCGCTTCTGGCGCCCGCCTTCGTGATCTTGTGCGACATCGTCGAAGGCCAGTTCGTGACGCCGATGGTGGTCGGCAGGCGCCTCGAGATCAACGCCGTGGCGATCTTCATCGCCATCGCCTTCTGGTCATGGCTGTGGGGTTTCGTCGGCGCCCTGATGGCGGTGCCGCTGCTGGTCGTCATCAAGGTGTTCTGCGATCATTTCGATGGGCTCAGCCATGTCGGCAATTTTCTCGCCGCGCAGCACGCGGTTGTCGTCGAGGAGGACGACATCGCCGACTCCGAAGCTGTCAAAGGCTGATCAATATTTTTGAATTTGCGGCGTCGCCGGATGCTTCCTACATGCGGTCCTGACACAGGATCCCACCCATGACCGCTCTTTCCGTTCTCGACCTGTCGCCGATCGTCGAAGGCAGCGATGCCTCGCAGTCGCTGGCCAACTCGCTCGATCTTGCCCGCCATGCCGAGCGCCTGGGCTACAAGCGTTTCTGGCTGGCTGAGCATCACAACATGCCGGGTATTGCCAGTGCCGCCACAGCCGTCGTCATTGCCCATGTCGCGGGCGGCACCAAGACCATTCGTGTCGGCGCCGGCGGCATCATGCTGCCCAACCATTCGCCGCTGGTGATTGCCGAGCAGTTCGGCACGCTGGCCGCATTGCATCCGGGCCGCATCGATCTCGGCATCGGCCGGGCGCCCGGCACCGACATGGGTACCGCCCGCGCCTTGCGCCGCAATCTAGAGGCCGGGGTCGACAATTTCCCGCAGGATGTCGTCGAGCTGATGGGCTATTTCCAGCCGGCCGAGGAAGGCCAACGCATCCGTGCCGTGCCCGGCGAAGGCCAGGGCGTGCCGGTCTGGATCCTCGGCTCCAGCCTCTACGGCGCGCAGCTTGCCGCCATGCTCGGCCTGCCCTATGCCTTCGCCTCGCATTTCGCGCCGGCGGATCTGGATCACGCGCTGGATGTCTACCGCTCGCGCTTCAAACCCTCCGAGCAGCTCGACAAACCGCATGTCATGCTTGGCCTCAACGTCTTTGCCGCGCCCACCGATGCCGAGGCTCGTTTGCTGTTCACCTCGCTGCAACAGGCTTTCGTCAATCTGCGCACCGGCCGGGCCGGACGGCTGCCGCCACCTGTCGAGAACTATGACCGCGATCTCGATCCGATGGCAAAGACCATGCTGGGCCAGGCATTGTCCTGCGCCGTCGTAGGCTCCCCGGAAACGGTGCGGCAAGGCATCGATGCCTTCGTGCGCCGCACCGGCGCCGACGAGCTGATGGTCACCGCGCAGATTTTTGATCATGCGGCGCGGGTACGGTCGTTCGAGATCCTGGCCGAGGCGCACAAATCGCTGTCGCAGGCGGCCTGACAAGTCCTGATAGGACTATACGGGCGAAAGACTACGCGCTCACGCTCTGCGCCTTCACCCCCAGCGGGCGACAGGAATTGCGGATCATCAGCCGACCCTTGAGCAAAAGCTTGCGCGGCGGCGCGTCCCTGTTGCCGGCGAGACGGTCGAGAAGCAGATTGGCCGCTTGTTCGCCGATCGCCTGCACCGGCTGCGCCACCGTGGTCAGCTGCGGCTGAAACACGTCTGACCATGGAAAGTCGTCGAAGCAGGCAACTGAAATGTCTTCCGGGCAGGACAGGCCGATGTCGCGGATCGCCTTCATGGTGCCGATCACCATCGGGTTGTTGGCCGAGAAGATCGCGCTTGGCCGATCGTGCGAGGACAGCATCTGCATGGTCGCATTGTAGCCGTCGATCTCGTGGAAATTGCCGAAGCGGATCAGCTCCTCCGCGATCGGCAAGCCGGCGGCGTGAAGCGCCTCGCGATATCCCGCCATGCGGTCATGCATCGGCGAAATGTCCGACGTGCCGGTGATGTAACCGATGCGCCGGTGGCCGAGATTGATCAGATAGGTGATGGCGTCGAACACCGCGCGCTGGTTGTCCAGCACCACGGCATCGGTGTCGACGCCTTTGCAGATACGATCGAGCAGCACCACCGGCACGTTGGCGTCGTCGACGATCCGCTTGAGGATCGCGCCGTCGCCGACGCGCGCCACGATCAGCCCGTCGACCATGCGGTCGAGCAGCAGCTTGATCTGATCGTCCTGGGTATTCAAATCCTCGTCCGTGCAGCACAGCATGACGGCATAGCCGGCCCGGTCGAAGGCCTGCTGGATGACCGAGACGACATCGGTGAAGAATGGGTTGGTGATGTGCGGCACGGTCAGTCCGATCGTGCGGGTCGTGCCCATCTTCAGGCTGCGGGCGATCGCGTTGCGCTTGTAGCCGATATCGCGGATCGCCTGTTCGATGCGCTGGCTAAGCTCCGGACTGACCGTCGCCGTGCCATTGATCAGCGCCGAAACGGTGGCGACAGACACACGTGCCGCTTCAGCCACATGAAGCATGGTGGGCGCGGTGGATTTCCGGTGCTTTTTTTGCCCTGATGCTGTCATTTTCGAAACGTTTCGCCACCCTTGCCGGCCAATACGTACGGAATCCTGTCCTTTTTTGCAAGAATCGAAATGCAGTAAACATGCGGCACCTCATATCAGCTTGACATGATCGAAACGTTTAGATTAGCGTTTGCGGGAAGTTGACGAGGACGGAAGGGAGGCCGCCATTGTCATGCGAGAGAGCAGTTCCCTTTCCCCGCAGCACGGCGCTGCCGATCGGTCGGACACCGTTCTGAGCGCCGAGCATATTTCCAAGAGCTTCGGCGGCATCGCCGCCCTGGTCGATGTCGGCTTCGAGCTGCGGCGCGGCGAGGTTCATGCCTTGATGGGCGAGAACGGCGCCGGCAAGTCGACGCTGATGAAGATCCTCTCCGGCGTCTACACCGGCTATGAAGGCACGGTCAGCGTCGATGGCCACCCTGTCAATTTCGCTGGCGTACGCGACGCCGAGGATGCCGGCATTGCCATCATTCATCAGGAGCTCAACCTGGTGCCCGAACTCAGCGTCGCCGACAACATCTTCCTTGGCCGCGAGAAGCTGATCGCCGGGCTGATTGTCGACCGCAAGGCAAGCAGCCGCGCGGCGGGCGCTTTGTTGCAGCGGCTCGGCATCGAGCTCGATCCGCAAGCCCGCGTCGGTGCCCTGCGTGTCGGCGAGCAGCAGCTGGTCGAGATCGCCAAGGCGCTGTCGATGTCGGCACGCATCCTGATCATGGACGAGCCGACCTCGGCGCTGTCGCCGGCCGAATGCCAGCGGCTGTTCCGCATCATCCGCCAGCTTGCCGAGAGCGGTGTCGCCATCGTCTACATCTCGCACCGCATCGACGAGGTCATGCATCTGGCCAGCCGCGTCACCGTGTTTCGCGACGGGCGCCATGTACTGACCGAGCCGATGGCCAGGCTGGACGAAGATGCGATCATTTCGGCGATGGTCGGACGCAACCTGCTCGCTTCCTCCCAGGAAGAGCGCCACTCCGGCGGCAACATTGTGCTTTCGGTCGAAAACCTGTCGCTGTCGAAGCCCGATGCGCATGGCTGGCGCACGGTGATCGACGGCGTTGGCTTCGATCTTGCCGCCGGAGAGATCCTCGGCATTGGCGGGCTGCTGGGTTCGGGCCGAACCGAGATCCTGGAAGCGATCTTCGGCTCGAGCGATGGCCGCACCGGTGGCGAAATCCAGGTCGACGGCTGGCCTGTGGATATCCGTTCGCCCCGCGACGCAAGGCGGCTGGGCATTGCACTGGTCACCGAGGACCGCAAGACGCAAGGCCTGCATCTGCAGGCTTCGATCGCAGACAATGTCGCGCTGCCGCTGGTCGGGTCGCTGTCCCGCTTCGGCATCCGCTCGCTGGCCTCCGAGCAGGGGCTGGCGCGGCAGGCGGTCAAGGCGCTCGGCATCCGCTGCCGGGACATCGACCAGCCCGCCGGCACGCTGTCCGGCGGCAACCAGCAGAAGGTCGTCATCGGAAAGTGGCTGGCGACCAGGCCGAGGGTGCTTTTGCTGGACGAGCCGACGCGCGGCATCGATGTCGGCGCCAAGCGCGAGATCTACGACCTGATCTTCAAGCTGGCGCACGACGGCCTTGCCATCGCCGTGATCAGTTCGGAACTGCCTGAGCTTTTGCATCTCTCCGACCGCATCCTGGTGATGGCCGATGGCCGCCAGACAGGCATTCTTTCCCGCGACGCGGCAAGCGAGGAGGCCATCATGCGCCTTGCCGCTCCGCGCCGGACCATATCGAGACCAGCCGCATGACTGCCCTGAAACTCCTGTCCCGTACCAAGCTCTATTGGGGCCTGATCGCCATCTTCCTCATCGGCGTGCTGGGCTCGCCGATGAGTTCGAAGGGCAACAACATCTTCCTCTCCTACGGCAACCTGCTCGACGTGCTGCGCCAGGTCTCGACCACCGGGCTGATCGCCACCGGCATGACGGCTGTCATCATCACCGGCGGCATCGATCTCTCCGTCGGCTCGCTGATGGCCATCTGCTCGGTGGTCTGTGCCATGCTGCTGACGGTCCCAGGCGTGACGCCGGGCGTCGTGCTGGGCGTGCCGACCGTCGCGCTGGTGGCGCTTTGCCTCGGTTTCGTCGTCACCCGCTTCATCTTCCAGAACCTGGCAAAGTCCCGTGCCGGCGCCGATCTCGTCCGCGAGATCAGGCTGGACGGGATTCGCGGCCTGATCACGCCCGCCGTCGTCGGCGTGGTCTTGTGCTGCCTGTCGCTGTGGTTTCTGCTGCCGCAGATCGAGCCGAAATTCGGCGTGGTCGGCGTGCTGCTGGTGGCGCCGTGCGTTGGTTTGCTGTTCGGCGCGCTCAACGGCTTCATCATCGTTGCCGGACGGCTGCAGCCCTTCATCGTCACCCTGGCGATGATGGTGACGGCGCTCGGCATCGCACGGCTGACCGCCGGCCAGAACAATGCGGTGCTGCCGGTCTATACCGGCTCCAACGCCACCGCCGATTTCGAGATCCTGCGCTCGCTGGTGTTCGGCATCATCCCGATGCCGGGCCTGTTCTTCCTCGGCGCCATCGTGATCTACGGCGCGGTGCTGCGCTTCACGCCGTTCGGCCGCTATGTCTATGCCATCGGCGGCAACGAGGAGGCGGCGCGCCTCTCCGGCATCGCCGCCGGCCGCGTCAAGATCGCCACCTATGCCGTCTCCGGGCTGCTCGCCGGCATTGCCGCCGTGCTCTATGTTGCGCAGTACCGGCAAGGCAAGCCGGATGCCGGCGCCGGGCTGGAGCTCGACGCCATTGCCGCTGTGGTCATAGGCGGCACCAGCCTGATGGGCGGGCGCGGCAGCCTCATCGGCACGTTCTGCGGCGTGCTGATCTTCGGTCTGCTCTCCAACATCCTGCAGCTCCACAACATCAATTCGAACCTTCAGCTGGTGCTGAAGGGGATGATCATCATCGGCACCGTGCTCGTGCAGGAGCGCAATGCCGGTGATCTCCTGGCCTATCTGCGCCTGCCCGGCGGGCAATCGGCGCACAAGGAAACGGCCGCGGCAAAGCGGCCGTCGCAAGAGACACCGTCTCTCAATCTCGGAGGAAACAAAAAATGAAACGACGTGACATGCTGAAGCTTGCCGCCGTGACCGCGGCACTGCTGACCACCACCGCGCTGCTGACCACTGGCAACGCTTACGCTCAGGACAAGAAGTGGAAGATCGGCTTCTCCCAAGTGACGACCATCGAGCCCTGGCGCGCGCAGTTCAACAAGGACATCCTGGCCGAAGCCGCCAAGCACCCCGAGGTCGAGCTGATCATCACCGACGGCGAGGACAAGACCGAAAAGCAGGTCGCCGATGTCGAGAACCTGATCCGCCAGGAGGTCGATGCGCTGTTGGTGTCACCGAAGGAATCGGCCGGCCTGACCGGCGTCGTGCAGCAGGCGATCGACGCCAAGATCCCGGTCTTCGTGCTCGACCGCAATGTCGACACCAAGGACTACACGCAGTTCGTCGGCGGCGACAACGCGCTGATCGGCCGCGCGGCCGGCGAATATGCCGTCGAACTGCTGGGCGGCAAGGGCAAGGCTGCAGGCAATGTCGTCGAGATCTGGGGCGGCATGGGCACCCAGCCGGCGCATGACCGCCATGACGGCTTTCACGAATTCACCGACAAGGAGCCGGGCATCAAATATCTGCTTGACCAGCAATCGGGCGACTGGAAGCAGGACCAGGCCTACAATCTGATGGCCAACGCGCTGAAGAGCAACGAGAAGATCGATCTCGTCTACGGGCACAACGACCCGATGGCCTATGGCGCCTATCTCGCCGCCAAGGATGTCGGCCGCGAGAAGGACATCAAGTTCATTGGTATCGACGGCCTGCCCAATGAAGGCGTGCAGATGGTGAACAAGGGCGAGCTGACGGCGACCTTCACCTATGTCACTCCCGGTGCCGAAGGCCTGCGCCAGGCGATCAAGTTCCTCAACGGCGAGAAAGTCGAAAAGACCATTACCCTACCAACCGAGAAGATCACCAAGGAAAACGCCGCCCAGGTGCTGAAGGACAACGGCCTCTGAGGCAAACTTCCTGCCGGGTGCCTCCTTTGGCGCCCGGCGGGTCTAAGCCAGCTTCACCAGCAGCTTCATGAAGGTGGCGATCTCCTTGGCCGAGAGCGGCGCCAGCGTCTCCTTTGTGATCTCGCGCGCCAGCGGGATCAGGCGCTCGATGGCATCGCGGCCTGCCGCGGTCAGATTGACCAGCAGCCGTCTTTTGTCGACCTCGTGCCTGGAAAGCTCGACCAGGCCGCGCGCCTTCAGCCGGTCGATGACGCCCTTCACCGTCGCCGCATCCATCGCGATCAGCGTGCCGAGCTGGTTCTGCGAGGTCTCGCCGACGTCACGCAGCTTGGCCAACGCCGCGAATTGCGGCGGCGTCAGATCGCCGATATGCGCGGCAAAGATCGCGACATGGCGCTGATGCGCCTTGCGCAGGATGAAGCCGACCTGCTCCTGCAGGAGGTAATCCTGGTCGTCCGGCGCCTCGACCTCGACCAGCTTGAGCAGATTGTCCTCGCCGCTCACCGCAGCCCATCCCAGGCTTTGATGTCATCGGCCGCGAGGCCACCCATGCGATCGTGGATGCGCGGGCCACAAGTCATGGCGAGGCAGAACAGGATCTCGTCGGGGCGCGGACCATCGGACATGCCGACTTCCATGGCGTCGAAATGGCTGCGCACATAGGCGGCGTTGATGTGGCCGAGCGGCACGTCGAGCTTCGAACCGAAAGCGCCGACCTTCTTGGCCGACGGCACGATCGCCTTGGCGTCGCCGAGCCGCTCGCGCATGGCGTAGCCGCCGGGCACATGCCAGAGCGCGCCGTGTTCCAGCTCACCCGCCGCGCCGACAATGGCACCCTTGCCGTAGCCGTCGATCTGCTTGACGTCGCCGCCGAGCGCCGCGATCAGCCGGTCGGCGAGCAGCAGGCCGAGCGGCTTGAGATCGTCCATGGCGCTCTGCAGCTCCTCGACATAGCGCCCGGCGAACGGGTTCTTTACCAGCGCCATGGCGGCGGCACGGCGGCGCGGCACCTTGGCCACCGGCCCGCCCTCGTGAAAGATCTCTTCGGTCAGAACCGCGATCTTGCGGATCGGAAACTCAGGCATGGGCAACTTCCTCCCTCGAAGTTTCGTTGGGCGCGGCAAGCGCAACCGAGCCACTGATGCGGATCTCGCCGCCGAGAAACAGCGCCGACCCGGCAATAAGCCCCCGCCGGCGAAAATCTTCGGCGACGGCAAGGCCATTGTCCAGCGCGCGCGCCACTTCGCCAAAGGCAAGCGTGCCGACGCCTTGCGTCACCAGCCGCGAGCCGAGATCGCTGTCGGGCGACAGTTCGTGTGCGGAAATGCGCTTGATGGCGGGATTGCCGGGCAGGTCCACCGCGTTGGCGATGAGCGTCGCCGCCGCATCGGCTTCGGCGCCGGTCCGCGCCAGAACGGTGACGGCGTCGGCAATGCCAAGCGAGAAGGAGCGGCCACGCCAACCGCTGGTGGCGACGCCGCGAACGCCATCTTCCGCGCGGATCGTGATCCGGTCGGCCATGCCGCTGCCGGTACCGGCTACCGCCAGACCCATCGACTGGCCCTTGCCGATATGGAGCGCGCAGTCGCCGCCATTGTTGACATAGGCGCGCTCGATCTTGCGACCGGCAAGCAATGCGGCGAGCATTTCGTCGGCTACCGATCCCGCGACGGCCGCCATCGGAGTTATAAAGCATTCCGCCAGGGGCATGACGGCTGCCTCCATGCGGCGCGCCGTCGGGCCGGCGAAGGTGCGCGGCGCCAGGAAAAACGCCGGCAGCCGCAATTCGGGGAGTTCCTCGACCAGCTCCACCAGGATCGTCTGGAAGCGCGCTATGGCCTGTTCATAGGCTCGGCGGCATTCATCCGCCTCACCAAAAACCTCGACGATCAGGTCGATCGGCCCGTGGTTGAGATGCAGCCGCTTGCCCTCCTGCAGCCAATGCGCTTGCGGGCCTTGCATCACCCGGCTCCATTCGAGCCGGCACGACGTAGCTGCGCGAGTGGCGGCCATGGATTGTTGGCTTCGGCGCCTGTGCCGCGGCGCGGATTCAGGTACTCACCGCCTTTTGCGACAATATCCTCGACGCTGCGGATCTCCGCCTCGTACCCGCCGAGCCTGACATAGTCGTCGCGGCGCAGCGTGAATTCGATCGGCGCCACCAGCGCCGGTGTAGGCACATAGCCGAAGGCGCCTTCCGGCACCCGTGTGACATCGACCATCAGCGTGATGCCGCCGCCCGGCCAGACATAGACCGGCGCGCCGCCGACCGTGACATAGGTGGTCAGGCCCTGAACCGAGCGGGTGAGATTGACCGGGTTTTCGGTGACGCCGGCGCGCAGCGAACCGCCGGCGCCGCCGATGAACAGCACCGTGCACAAAGCCGGCTCGCAATTGTCCTCGATCAGGCCGACCGACTTTTGCAGCCGTTCCGGAAACGGTTTTTGCACCGGCTTCAACTCGTCGTCGAGCTCGTAATAGGCGAATTGCTCGCCGGTGGTCGAAACCATCAGCAGCGACAGGCCCGGCCGCGCACCCTTCTTGGCGTTCCACTCGCCAAGGATCGACAGCGGGTCTGAAATGCTGGTGCCGCCCCAGCCGAGGCCTGGCTCGGACACCTTGAAATAGCGGCCCGGCGTCGAACGGCGGCCGATGATCTTTATCCCTGTGTCCTGCCAGCCCAGCACCTTGCCGGCCTGATGCTCGGAAACGACGCCGGTGATGTGGTCGTCGACCACCACCACCTCGTCGACAAGGCCGCGCCATTGCGTGGCGAACATGCCGATGGTCGCCGAGCCGCAGCCGACGCGCATGCGATGTTCCTGCTTGCCGTCGATGACAGGCGCTTTGCCGGCTTCGACTGTTATGGCGGCGCCGCCGTCGATGGCGAGTTCCACCGGCTTGCGGTTGCACAGATTGAGCAGCGCGTCGCAGGTGGCGCGTCCTTCGGCCTTCGAGCCGCCGGTCAGATGATGCACGCCGCCCAGCGACAGCATCTGCGAGCCATACTCGCCCGTCGTGACATGGCCGATTGCCTCGCCTTGCGATCGCACAATAGCCGTCTCGGGTCCGATATGCCGGTCGGTGTCGATCTTCACCTTGACGCCGCAGTACGAAAAAATGCCTTCCGTGACGACGGTGACGAGATCGACGCCTTCGACTTCCTGGCTGACGATGAACGGCGCCGGCTTGTAGTCGGGATAGGTGGTGCCGGCGCCGATTGCGGTAACGAAGCGGCGGCCGGTGTTGACCAGTTCGCCGTCCCATTGTTCGCCCTCGGCGACGAACGGCACGATTGCCGCGCCGGTCTCGGCCGCATGGTCGAGGATGGTCAGCGGGTCCATCCGCACGATCCTGCCGCCGACATTGCCGTAGCGGTCGCAGGCGCCGGTGCGCCCATCTGATATGTAGCACATCACCGGGCAGGCATCGCAGCGGATCTTCTCCGCAACCAGCTTCTCGCCGGGATCATGGGTCTCGAAGCGTTCGGCAAGCTCGCTCATCGGCGTGCCTCCTTTTCGCGGATGCCATCTTTTTCGCGGATGCCAGCGCGGATACGCGTCGGCGTCGCCGGAACCTTGGTGATCAGAACGCCGGTGGCGTGGCGGATGGCGTTGAGGATTGCCGGCGCCGTCGGGATCAGCACATGCTCGCCCAAACCCTTGGCCCCAAAGGGTCCTTCCGGATCCGGAACTTCTATCAGGATGGTCTCGATCGGCGGCACGTCGCCAATGGTCGGGATGAGATAATCGTGCAGATTCTCGGTGCGGCCGGGGATGTACTCTTCCATCAGCGCCATGCCGATGCCTTGCGCGATACCGCCTTCGATCTGGCCTTCGGCCAGCAGCGGGTTGATCGCCTTGCCCACATCATGCGCGGCGGTGATCTTGATCAGCTTCACCGTGCCGAGCTTGAGATCGACCTCCAGTTCGGCAATCTGCGCGCCATAGCCGTAAACGGCGTAGGGTTTGCCCTGGCCCTTGGCATCGAGGGGCAGCGTCGGCGGGTCGTAGCTCTCCTCGGCGCGGAAGACGAAGCCCTCGGCATCCAGATCCAACGTCGTGAGATCAATGCGGCGGGTGGCTTCGCCTTCGCGGATGACGATCGCCGGGCCGTCGAGTTGGAGAGCGGCTTTTTCCGAAACATTGGCGAAACGCAGGATCTTTTCACGCAAGGCGCGGCTGGCCTTCTCGGCCGCCTTGCCGGTGACGAAGGTCTGGCGCGAGGCCGATGTCTTGCCGGCATCGGGAGTAATTGATGTATCGGCGCTCTTCAGCTGGAATCTCTCCAGCGGCAGGCCGAGCGCGTCGGCGCAGATCTGGGCGATGACCGTGTTCGAACCCTGGCCGATATCGACCGCGCCCTGGTGCAGGATGACCGTGCCGTCGGCCGCGATGCCGGCCCGAATGGTCGACGGATTGGGCAGCGAGGTGTTGCCGCAGCCATACCAGCAGGACGCGACGCCGACGCCGCGCTTTCTATCTGTGTTGGCACTGTTGAATGCCTCCGCATCGGCCGCCGCGCGCGCCCAATGCGGCCGCAGCGATTCGAGGCATTCGGCAATGCCGACGCCCGAGTCCAGAAGCTGTCCTGTGACCGTTTCGGAGCCGTTCCGAAGGCAGTTCTTCAAGCGAAAATCGAGCCTGTCCATGCCGAGCTTGCCGGCCAGCTCATCGTAGAGGGTCTCCTGCATGATCGTCGCTTGCGGCACGCCGAAGCCGCGGAAGGCGCCGGAGATCGGCCCATGCGTATGGATGGCGCGGCCTTCGGCGCGGTAGTTCGGCGTCGCGTAGGGTCCGGAGGCGTGCACCGGCACGCGGTTGGCCACGGTAGGGCCCCAGCTTGCATAGGCGCCGGTGTTGAAATCGCCTTCAAAAATCATGCCGGTGACAAGGCCGTCGGCATCGGCGCCGATGGTCGCCTTCATCTCGGCCGGATGGCGCTTGGTGGTCGACATCATCGATTCGGTGCGGGTGTAGGCAAGTGCCGCCGGCCGCCCTGTCTTCATCGCCACAAGGCCGATCAGCGGCTGCAGCGAGACGTCGAGCTTCGAGCCGAAACCGCCGCCGGTCGCGGTCGGCACGATGCGCACCTTTTCGACGGCAAGGCCGAGCACCTTCGCCGTCTCGTCGCGGTCCATATAGGGCGCCTGGGTGCAGGCGACGACGACCAGCGTGTCGCCGTCCACATAGGCATAGCCGGCTTCCGGTTCGATATAGGCGTGCTCGACATAGGAGGTGTCGATGACGCCGGAAACCGTGAAGGCTGCACCGGCAAGGGCCCCTTCCGGATCGCCGCGTTCGACGAAGCCGGAGGTCAGCAGGTTTGCCGGTCTGTTCTCATGGATGAGCTTGGCACCGCCGGCGCGCGCTTCGCAGGATTGGAGAACATGCGGCAATTCGGTCCAGCGGATCGGAAAATCCGAGAGGTCGATATCGAGCATCGCCTCGCGCTCGCCAGCGACCAACGCCACCGCCTCACCGCGAAGGCGGGCGAACCCTTCGGCCAGTGCCGGCTGGTCGGCGAAGGGGCCGATGACGCCGAAACAGTTTTTTCCCGGAATGTCGGCGGCGGTGAAGACGCCGGCGACACCGGGATGTGCCTTCGCCCAGCCATCGAGGTCACCGAAGGCGAAGCTGGCGTGGTAATGCGGAGAGCGGACCACCAGCACGGCCAGCGCATCGGCGGGGAAAGAATCGCCGCCGAATTTCTCAGCCCCGGTGACCTTCGGCACGCCGTCGAGCCGGATGGGCGAGGAACCGATCGCGTGGCCTGACCGGGGCAAGCGGAAATCCAGGCTTGCTGCCTGCAGGGAGGCATCCATCACTGCGGCAATGATCTTCCGGTAGCCGGTGCAGCGGCACAGAATTCCGCCGAGCGCGTCCTGTACCTCGACCTCGGTGGGGCTCGCCTTCTTCTCCAGCAACGCCGTCGCCGCGACCAGCAGCGCCGGCGTGCAGATCCCGCACTGCGCAGCGCCATGGGCGAGGAAAGAGGCCTGCAACGCCGACAGCCGGCCGTTGGCAAGCCCTTCCACGGTCGTCACCGATGCGCCGGCAGCGGACGCCGCCGACATCAGGCAGGCGCAGACGGGATCGCCGTCGACCAGCACCGTACAGGCGCCGCAATCGCCGGCATCGCAGCCGACCTTGGTGCCGGTCAGCCCCAGTTCGTCGCGCAGCACCAGGGACAGCCGGCGCAGCGGCGGCACATTGACCGATACGGCGCTGCCATTGACCTCGAAGGCGATGTCAACGCGCTCCGGGCCGCGAGCAGGCCGGACGGCGCCCAGGTCGGGCACTGCTTCACGCACGTCAGGTTGAACCTGGCTCATGCCGCCACCTCTTCGCCAGTCGTCCGCCCCACAGCCGCAAGCACGGCGCGGGCAACAATCTCGCGCACTGCATCGAGCCGGTATTCGGCGCTGCCGCGCACATCGGCGATCGGCGACAGTTCGCTCATCGGTGCGGACAGGACCGCATCGGCAAGCTCGCCATCCACCGGCAGCCCGCACAACGCGGCTTCGACGCCGGCCAGCCGCTTGGCCACCACCGAACAGGAGCCGGCCGCGACCGCCGCTTGCCGGACGGTGCCATTGTCGACGGCCAGACGTGCTGCCACCATGGCGATGGAAATGACGAGGTAGCGCCGGGCGCCGAGCTTGACGAAAGCCGACGTGCCGCTGGGCTTCGGCACGCGGATCGCCGTGACCATCTCACCGGGCAGCAGAGCCGTGCGGCGGTTGCCGAGAATGAAGTCCTGCAACGGCAGGTGCCGCGTCGCTGCCACCGAGCGCAGCTCGACCTCGGCATCGAGGACGAGCAGGGCCGGCACGCCGTCGGCGGCAGGCGAGGCGTTGCAGAGATTGCCGGCGACCGAGGCGACGTTCTGGATCTGCGCCGAGCCGACCTCTCGCGCCGCCTGCTTCAGAGCCTCGAAGGCCGGCGGCAAGGGATGGCGGACGATGTCGGTCCAGGTCGTGCGCGCGCCGATGACGAAATGGTCGCTCGTCTCGGCAATGCCGCACAGCGCCGCCAGGCCGTTAATGTCGAGAACATTGTCGCGGATCGGTTTGCTGCCCTGTGCCGGATAGAAATCGGTGCCGCCGGCAAGGATGCGCCAGGCGCCCTCGCCAAGCAAAGCGAGCGCTTCGTCGACCGAGGTGGGTTTCGCGTAACGGATCACGCTTTGCCTTCCCGAAAAGAGGCCTTCCAGAGCTGGTACTTCGAAAGATCCTTCCAGCACAGGGGTCGGAAAATTCATTCGTATGCAAATGATATCAAGCTGGCAGGATTTGTCAAAGCCGGAGTTTGCCGCGGCGCCGCCGGCACGCATTTGTTATGGCTTGAGAGGTTGACGCGGCCGGCCATCTGGTCAAGTTTCTGCGTCCGGTCGCGTCAGCGGCATTTTCCACTGGAGCCTGCATACGGAAGAGGAAAGCCCATGGCCGACGAAGCGCTTGTCGTCATCGACCTGCAGAACGATTTTTGTCCCGGCGGCGCGCTGGCGGTTGCCGGCGGCGACGAGATCGTGCCGCTGGTCAACGACCTGATCCGGCGAACCGACCATGTCGTGCTGACGCAGGACTGGCATCCCGCCGGTCACTCCAGCTTTGCTTCCAGCCATCCGGGCGCGCAGCCCTTCACCATGATCGAAATGCCGTACGGCCAGCAGACGCTGTGGCCGGACCACTGCATCCAGGGCAGCCTGGGCTCGGATTTCCATTCCGGCCTCGCCTGGACCAAGGCCGAGCTCGTCATTCGCAAGGGATTTCGGCCTGATATCGACAGCTACTCGGCCTTCTTCGAGAACGACCGCACGACCCAGACCGGCCTTGCCGGCTACCTCCGGGAGCGCGGCATCGACACGCTGACCCTGGTCGGGCTGGCGACCGATTTCTGCGTCGGCTTTTCGGCGCTGGATGCCGTCAGCCAGGGCTTCAAAACCACAGTGCGGCTGGATGCCTGCCGCGGCATCGATCTCAACGGTTCGCTCAATGCCATGCTGCAGCGCATGCGCGACGCCGGCGTGAGGCTCGAAGACCCTTTGTCGGACTGACGGATCGTGAGGCACAAGAGGGGCTTTTTGTGGGTCGCGACGAAAGCGGCAATCGTCGTGGCCGTGCTGTTTCCGGCACAGGCTTTCGGGGCGGAGGAACACGGCCTGCCCGGCGCTTCGATGTCGCTGTGGTGGGCGCTGCCCTTTGCCGGGCTGCTGTTGTCGATCGCCACTGGTCCGCTGCTGTTTCTTCATGTCTGGGAGCATCACTACGGCAAGATCGCGGCCCTTTGGGGCGCTCTGGTGATCCTGCCGCTGGCGGTTGCCTTCGGTGTCCCCACGGCGACCGAAGCGGTACTGCATGCGTTGCTCACCGAATACATGTCGTTCATCATCCTGCTGTTTGCGCTGTTCACCATTTCCGGCGGCATCCTCCTTGCCGGCAACATTCACGGTACGCCGCTGGTGAATGCCGGCCTGCTGCTGGTCGGCGCGCTGCTGGCCTCGGTGATCGGCACGACCGGTGCCTCGATGATCCTGATCCGGCCGATCATCCGCGCCAACGATAACAGGCCGTTCAACGCCCATGTCGTCATCTTCTTCATCTTCCTGGTGTCCAACATCGGCGGCTCGCTGACGCCGCTTGGCGATCCGCCGCTGTTCGTCGGCTTCCTGCGCGGCGTCGACTTCTTCTGGACGACGACGAACCTCTGGCGCGAGACGCTGTTCGTCGGCGGTGTCGTGCTGGGCGTTTTTCTGGTGATCGACATCATCCTGCACCGGCGCGAGGCTGGCGCGCCGAAGATCAAGGACCCGACACCGGATACCAAGGTGCGCCTGCGCGGCCTGGCCAACCTTCCGCTGCTGGCGGGGGTGATCGGCGCCATCCTGCTATCGGCGGCTTGGAAGCCGGGCGTCAGCTTCTCCGTGTTCGGCGTCAGCCTGGAACTGCAGAATCTGGTGCGCGACGCCATGATCCTGGCGCTCGCCCTCGTTTCGCTTGTCATTTCGCGCAAGGAATACCGCGAGGCCAATGGCTTCAACTGGGGTCCGATAGCAGAGGTGGCCAAATTGTTTGCCGGCATCTTCATCTGCATCGTGCCGGTCATCGCCATCCTCAGGGCAGGCCATGAGGGTGCGCTGGCGCCGCTGGTGTCGCTTGTGAGTTCTTCCTCCGGCCAGCCCAACGATCTCGCCTATTTCTGGCTGACCGGGGCGCTGTCATCCTTCCTCGACAATGCGCCGACTTATCTGGTGTTCTTCGAGCTTGCCGGCGGTGACCCCCGGCACCTGATGACGGAGTTCGCTTCGACGCTTGCCGCGATCTCGGCCGGCGCGGTGTTCATGGGCGCCAACACCTATATCGGCAATGCGCCGAATTTCATGGTCTACGCCATCGCCCGACATCGCGGCGTGAAGATGCCGGGCTTTTTCGGCTATATGGCATGGTCGGGCCTGGTGCTGATCCCGACATTTTTGGTAGCGGGTTTTCTGTTCTTCGGCTGATCAACCCACGCCGACATAACGGCGCACCGCTGACGGATCGGCGCGCAGTTCTTGGACATCGACTGTCTCGCGGTTGCGGCCGTTTTCGACGAAGGCAACGCGGTCGGCGACAGAAAGCACTGCATCGACCCGTTGTTCGACCAGGATGGTCGACACGCCCATGTCACGCAGCGTCGACACCGTCTCGCGGATCTTGGCGATCATCGACGGCATCAGCCCTTCGGTCGGCTCGTCGAGCAATAGCACCTGCGGTTCGAGGCAGAGTGCACGCGCCATCGCCAGCATCTGCTGTTCGCCGCCGGACAGTGTGCCGGAACGCTGCCGCAGCCGCTGGCGCAGCAATGGAAAGAGGTCGAGCACGTTTTCACGCGTCGCCTTGCCTTTGCCGCGCGCCATCAGGCCGATCTCGATGTTTTCCGCCACCGTCATTTCGGCGAACAGTCGCCTTCCCTGCGGCACATAGGCGACGCCGGCCTTGGGCACCTCATGCGCCGGCAGGCCGGTCAACTCCTTGCCATCGAGTCTGATCGAGCCGGCGCTCGAGGGGACCAGCCCCATGATGGCCTTGAGTGTCGTCGTCTTGCCGGCGCCATTGCGGCCGAACAGGCACAGCACCTCGCCTTTGTTCAGCACCAGGTCGAGGCCATAGAGCACCTGGACCTCGCCATAGAAGCAGTCGAGCCTCGAGATGGTGAGCGCTTGAGACTTCGGCTCGGCCTTGTTTGTCTCGGTCATGGGGCGGTCCCCAGATAGGCTTCCTGCACCGCCGCGTTTTCGCGGATCGCTTCGGGCGTGCCTTCGGCGAGGATCTTGCCGGCATTGAAGACCGTGATGCGGTCGGCCAGCTGCATGACGACCGGCATGTTGTGCTCGATCAGAAGCACGGTGGCGTTCTTGGCGATCTCGCGCACCAGGGTGACGAAATTGTCGATCTCGCTGTCGGCCAGCCCTTGCGTCGGCTCGTCGAGGATCAGCAGGCGCGGCTTCAGCGCCAGGCCCATCGCCACTTCCAGCAGGCGCTGATGGCCGTAGGACAACTGCCCGGCCGGCATGTGGGCGCGATCGGCCAGGCCGGTGCGTTCGAGTGCGGTCATGACAGCGGCCTGTATCGCGCTCCTGGAATGGCTGCCATGCCGCAGCGTCAGTTGCGCGGGCAGCGCGACGTTGGCGTAGACGGACAGGTTGGCATAGACGCTGGTGAGCTGGAAGGTGTAGGCGATCCCCCTGCGGACCCTGACATAGGCAGGCAGATTGGTGATGTCGGCGCCGTCGAAGACGATCATGCCGGCAGACGGCTGGATGCGGCCGCTGACCAGGCTGACGAAGGTGGTCTTTCCCGCTCCATTGGGGCCGATCACGGCGCGGATTTCGCCCGGCATCAAGGAGAAATCCACACGGTCGACGGCACGCAGGCCGCCGAAGTCGCGAGAAAGGCCCTTGGTGGTCAAAAGCGGCATCATGGCAGCCACCCGAGCCAGCGCTGCCTAATGCTGCCCAGAATGCCTTTGGGGAAGAACAGCACAAGCAGGATCAGCGCGATGCCGACGATCAGCAGATAGGCGGAGGTGTAGCCGCTGGTGATATCGATGACATAGTACATGAACAGCGTGCCGATCAGCGGCCCGAGCGTTGTTGCAGCACCGCCCAGCAGCACCCACAGCAGCGGCAGGATCGAATATTGCACCGACGCGAAGCTCGATCCGACATAGCCGAACAGCAGCGCATAGGCGGCACCCGAGGCCGCGCAGATGATGCCGGAGATGACGACGGCGGCGAGCTTGTTCGAAAACGTGTCGTATCCGAGCATCTTCGTGCGCTCCTCATTTTCGCGGATGGCGACCAGCACGCGGCCATAGCGGGAGCGGACGATGCCCAATGTGACGAGCAGCACGATGGAAAACAGCGCCAGCGCTGTCATGTAGCGAACGGTCGGATTGGTGAGCTCGAGCGATGTCGCGCCGAAGCTGAGCACACGGGCCGGCTGCGGCACGACCATGCCCTGGTCGCCGCCGGTCCACGTCGCGAAGTAGAGGATGAGGAGGTAGAACACTTGCGCGAACATCATGGTGACGATCATGAAGGCGACGCCCGTGGTGCGCAGCGCCAGCAGGCCGATCACGAGTGACACAACAACACCACAGGCAAGCCCGGCGGCGAACGCCGCTGGTACGCTCCAGCCGAGCTGGATGACGGCAAGGCCGGCGCCATAGAGCCCGGCGGCAAAGAACATGGCATGGCCGAGGCTGAGCAGGCCGACATAGCCGAACAGCATGTTGTAGCCCATGGCGAACACCGCCAGCACCATGATGCGGGCGAGCAGGCCGTGATAGTATTCCGGCAGAAGGAAGCTCAGCACGAAAAGCAGCCCGACGACGCCGAGATGCAGGGCATAGGCTTTTACCGGCGAAGCTTCGCTCATCGCGACCTCGTCCCGAACAAGCCTTGCGGACGGAACACCAGCACCATGGCGACCAGCAGCGTGGCGATGATCTTGGCCAGCGTCGGCGAGAAGAACATCGAGATGATGCCGTCGGAGAGACCGATCAGCACGGCGGCGACGACCGTGCCGCGCAGCGAGCCGAGGCCGCCGATGATGACGACGATGAAGGAGAGCAGCAGCGGGTCCTGCCCCATCAGGTAATGCGCCTGGCTGATCGGCACGATCAGCACCGCGGCAATGGCCGCCAGCATGGCGCCAAGCGCGAAGACGCCGCCATAGACGCGGCCGACGGGAATGCCGAAGGCCTGCGCCGTCTCGCTGTCATACTGCGTGGCGCGCATGACGAGGCCGATCCTGGTGCGCGTCAGCACCAGCCATGTCGCGGTGAGCAGCAGCGCGGAGGCGGCGATGACAGACAGTTTGTAGCCGGAGTAGCCGAACCACGGCAAAAGGATGCGGTAGCTGAACGGCGGCTCCACCGGTCGCGCCTCCGGACCGTAGAAGGTCAGCGCCAGCTGCTGGATGATGTAGAGCATGCCGATGGTGGCGACGATGGTGGCTTCCGGATTGTAGTTGAGCCGGCGCAGCACCAGCCGTTCGGCGACCAGCGCAATGGCGCCGACGATCAGCGGCGCAATCACAAGTGCGGCCAGGAAGCCGAGCGCGGGATGGCCGCCAATGGCTGTGGTGATCGCCCAGGCGAGCACGGCGCCCAGCATGAAGAACTCGCCATGCGCGACATTGACCACCCGCATGACGCCGAACACCAAGGACAGGCCGAGCGCGGTCAGCGCCAGCACGGCTGAGGTGACGAGGCCTTCGAGGGCGGCGAGGAGGAGGTGGGGTCCGAAGTGCATCGGCTAGACACCAGCGGATGCGCGAGGCACCCCCCTCTGCCCTGCCGGGCATCTCCCCCTCAAGGGGGGAGATCGGCTGACATCGCGGTTTTCGCCAATCTCTGCCGTAGCAAGACCGGGCGAAACGTCAAAACTGCCAATCTCCCCCCATGAGGGGGAGATGTCCGGCAGGACAGAGGGGGGCGGCTTGGCGCTCACGCTGATTGGCGCAGCTAAACCTACAGCGCCTGCGTCGTGTAATCCCCTTCGGCCTCGTAAAGTCCGTCCTCGATCTTGGTCTTGTGCACGACCTTGAGCTTGCCGCCTTCGATCTTGGAGATGTTCTGGATGCCAAAGCACTGGTGGATCTTGCCGTTGAAGGTCTTCGGTCCCTGCGGATGTTCCGGACCTTCGGCGAATTCGGTCAGCGCCTCGGTCGCCTCGATCAGCTTGGCGCGGTCTTCCGGTCCCTTGTAGCCGGCGTCCTCCATCGCCTTCTTGACGACGTAGAGCGTTTCCCAGCAGCCGAACATGTGGGCTGCGGTGGAGACGTCCTTGGGGTCGCCGACGGCGGCGCCATTGTCGTCGATGCCGACAGCAGCGCGATAGGCCTTCTGCGCCTCGGAATCATCGGCCTGCGCATAGCGCGGCGAGCCTTCCCAGAAATGGCTGCCATCGAGGAATTCGAGGCCGGGGCTGTTGATGTCGGTGGCTTCGAGCGAATCGATGAAGCCGAACAATTGCGGCCGGTTGGAGCCGTAAAACTCACCAAGCTCCTTGACGAAGGTGAGCACGGCCGGGCCGACCATGACGTGGTAGATCACCTCGGTCTCGGCCGGGATCTGCGGAAAATACTTGGTGAAGGACGATTCCGTCGGCGGGATGGCGATCTGCGCGATGACCTCGCCGCCTTGCGCCTTCAGCGCCGGCGGCAGGTAGTCGCGGTGGTCGTAGCCGAAGGCGAAATCCGGGAAGATCTGCGTCACCTTCTTGCCGGCGTTAGCCGCGATCCACGGCGCCATCGACTGGATCTGACTCTTCACGTCGGTGATGCCGGGCTGGAAGACATAGCGGTTCAGCTTGGTCGAGGCGACGTGATGGCCTTCGCTGACGACGAAATAGGGCATCTTGTTTTCGCCGGCGGCGGGCGCCGAGCCGATGACGACATGCGAGAACAGCGTGCCGAAGACGATGTCGGTTTTGTGCTGGGTGGCGAACTTGCCGACCACCTCGGCGCCACGGCCGGGATCGGTGCCGTCATCCTCGATGATCACCTCGACCTGACGGGCATTGATGCCGCCGGCGGCATTGATCGCCTTGACCGCGGCAGCCGTGGTCTTTTCGTACCAGCGGCCATAGGCAGCGCCGATGCCGGTGCGGTGCGACTGGAAGCCGATCTTGATCGGCGCCGAACTCTGCGCCTGGGAATAGCGGACGAAGCCAGGGGCAAGGCCGAGGCCGGCGCCTGCGGCCAGACCTTTCAGTGCGGTGCGGCGGGTGAGCGTGGATCTGGAGAGATCGAAAAACCCATTCTTGTCAGTCACGGCAGTTCCCCTGTTTTTTGAGTTTTGACCAATGGCTGTAGCGCGGCAGGCCGCCTTATCGGAGGGCCGAAATCGCATGTGTACAAACTAAATCACCAAAGCCCCGACGTGGCAAGCGGGCTTTCCCCGAAGGCATGCTGGTCGCCTTTTCTCATCCGACAGTCGGCGTGGCAAGCAACCAGAGGCCGAAGACGGTGTAGGCGATCATCAGCAAGGTAAGCGGGAACTGGCTGAGGGCCGCGCGGGAGGGCTGTGGGTGCAGGCGCCAGGCGAAGCCGTGAGCGACGAGGACGGCGAGCACATGGCCCAGGATGATGGCGCCGGCCTGGATATTCCACAGCCACCACGCAGAGTCCGCCCCCGCAACGATGCCGGCCTCGATCTGCATATCGGCGGTGCCGAACAGGTTCCAGCCCATCGCGAACGGATCGGAAAGTGCCGCAAGCGCATATTGGCCGTCGACGAGCAGCGCCGTCAGATAATGCGCAATGTGATAGGCAAGCGCGATCGGCACGATCGACCACACCAGCTGACCGGCCGCCTGGTTAAGAATGTGATCGCTGCCGGCAAGACGTTGGCCGAGCCAGGCGGCAAGCAGGAACACCGCCGCCAGCAGCGCGAATGTCAGGATCAGCCCGAAAGTGCCGCTGCCGATCAGCGCCGTGCGGCCGGGAAATTCGAGCGGGTTGATGCCGAACAGGCCGAGCCAGAAGAAGGTTTTCGACAGGCCGTCGAAGGACACCGACGACAGGGCGAGCAGCAGGAAAGCCATGCCGCTGGCCGGCAAGGGCTCCGCGGCCAGCAGCTTGGCGCCCGGCCAGCACAGGGCAAGCCGGCCATGTTCGTTCCGTACCACAATTGCGAAACGCGCCACCATGGAGAAGAAGACCGTCAGGAATTCGCCGCTGCGGCTCCAGCCGCGATAGCCGAACGCCAGTATGGCGAGGAAAGAGAACAGCCAGTAGAGGCCGGCGGCCACGGCCAGACGCGCCGGATCGTCGGGCGCCGGATCGATGAGTTCGAACCAGGCAAAGGCGAAGAACAAGATGGCCGCAGGCCAGCAGCCGACCCATCGGGGCAGGCGCCATGTCCCGGTCCCGAACAGGCGCGAGGCGATACGCCATGGTCCATACCAGGGGTTCAGCCATGACCAGAGATCGCCGAAGAGGCCTTGCAACAGCGTGACGCCGGCCCACAAAAGGGTCCAGATCACCAAAGGCAGCGGGTTTGAAAGCGGGTCGCGGCTGCCGAAAAGGCCGGCGGCGATGAGAATTGCAAAGCCGGCAAAGGATATCAGGCTGATGGCGGCGCGGGCGCTGTCGCCGAAGGTGAACAGCGGCAGGCGTCGGCGCCAGAAGCGGTCAAGCGAAGCCGCCGGCAGCAGCGCCAGGACGAGGAAGCTGATCGCCACGGCGAAAGCGCCTCCAACCAGATAGTAGCCGGTCGGCAACAGCAGGACGTGGCCCCGGTCGGAGGCGTGTGCGCAGGCGGGGGCGGGCAATACGAGCGATACGGCTGTAAGCAACAATGCCAACGATAGATGACGGCACCCTGCGGCGCCCCCCTCTGTCCTGCCGGACCCGGCCCTTCGCCGTCGCTCCGGGCGTTCGTCGTTCGGAAAGCCAAGCAATTGGCTTTCCGTCCGCTGCGCGGACCACTCCTCACCCCCCGCAAGGGGGGAGATTGGCAGTTCGCTCGATCGGCGCTTTTCGTTGGGCGTCGAAAATTGGCGAAAGCGGAGATGACGTCCAATCTCCCCCCTTGAGGGGGAGATGTCCGGCAGGACAGAGGGG